>JAZKDK010000011.1:0-71914 GCA_040387615.1 Pseudomonadota bacterium
ACTTAAGCGAAACTCCCAAACGGGACGACCTCGGGATGCCCCCCTCCGTCGCTTCGATGACCATTGCCCAACAGTCGTGAACACACAACAAAAGACCGCCTTGAAAGGGTACGGTTCCGGCCGTTTTTAGGGAGGTGTTGCACAAATGGCACGCAGCCTGCTGCTCGGAACCCACACAAGACATTGATAATATTCATGTTTTAGAACCGACCCAAAAGGTTCCAGAAGATGACAATTGCGGCGACGCAAACGGTATCGAGTGCAGTGCCGCTGTGAATTACGCGAATCAAAGGCCCTTGGAAGGAGCCTTCGGGACTCGTGTTCCGGCGCTCTAATCCGGCAAAACTGAAGCGCCATCGGACTCTTGTTCCGACTTTGGAACGTCATAATGGCAGGTTTTCGCTGCGCCGGAGGCCTTCACCCGCACCGAGCCGCGATCTGACCGCAACAGCCGCCGACATTATAAAGGCAGAAAGAGCTGTCTAAAGAGCTGTGCACACACGGGCATCATAAAAGCGAGCGGCGACTTGCGGCGCGTCATCGTGTGAGGCATATCGAGCCTGTGGAGACGTGGCCGAGCGGCTGAAGGCACTCGTTTGCTAAATGAGCATACCTTGAAAAGGGTATCGAGGGTTCGAATCCCTCCGTCTCCGCCAAGCCCACAGCCCAAACATCGCGAACGATGCAGACCGCCGTCGTAACAGACCGGGCGAATCTTCGTGTCAAATGCAAATGGCGCTTCGGTTGCTCACTAAGAATGAGAGCGACGCGCGCAACACCGCGCGTTGGACGGCGAATCTGTTGACGTCCCATGCAAAGACAAACTGACTTCGAACATGTGACAGCAGGAATGCGCGTTGCCGGCGTCAATGCTCCATCCAGACTCTGGGCGGCTACCGGATCATACGTGGTGTCACGCGTGCAGCGGCGAAACGAGCAAAGCTCCTGGAAAAAACGCTCTTCCCGGCTGTCGCCTCAGTGTGTCGCCATCCACGCCCGCGCTTCGCGCTGAGCCGTTGCGATCTCGACATCGGACATCAGCCCGGCGACTTCCCGGCGCAGGGAGATGGCATCCACCCTGCCCTTGAGCGCGGCCAGATTGAACCACTTGTGCGCGGCGACGAGATCGATCAGGCCGTTTCGCCCGCTCGAATAGATCATGCCGAGGTCGAACAGGATGTCCCCGTTCGCCGTTGCCTCGACCGGCAGCGCAGTGCCGGTATCGATCGTTCCCTGAAACATTCTGGCTCTCCGATTTCCCGCCGCGGCGAGCGCGGCTCCTGTCGTTAATCTGTTTGACGCAACCGCTGTTTTTCCTGGCGCGTATTCCGCAAAATCGATTTTGCCAATTCTGCGGAATACGCGTTCGCCGTTTGCCGGCTTGTTGGGATGATATGATCCGTAAAATTTGAATGGCAGTTTAAACATCGCGATGAATCGAACGTGAACACAGCGCCGGGGTGCGGCGGGTTGAATCGCAGAAACCAGCTGTTTTCAAGTATTTCTCGACAATCGTGACAATCGATTCACCTTCGTATTTGGCGAAGCGATAACCATTGCGCACGGACGGATTTAAAGGCGGCGCGTATCGGCGCTCTGGCCAAGCCGGGATCGGAGCGGTCGCCGGACATTCGTAGCGGGCCTCTTCGCGGCCGAAACACACGGCAAGCGAACATCGCCCACGCGGGCTGGCGCCCATCAGAGCGCGTCACGTAAGAGGTTGTTTTTCTGGTCTTGGGGAGGTCGCCGCGGGTCGCTCTCTGAATGAGGACCAAGTCGTGCGACTCAAAAAAAAACGAGGGCGTCGGTGAACACGTCAGGACTGAGATCTCACCGGACCACCTGCCGAGGCAGACTGCCGGGAAACTGCGAGGTCATCCCCCGCAACGAACGAAGAGCTCTTGAACTCTTCTGCCTGACCGGCCCCCTTTCGGGAACGATGGTCAGGCCGTCTCGCCTGATGTCTCGCCGACACCCTCTTTCGTCGACTGGAGCCGCCGGTTCAAACTCGTTCTTGCGAACAGATCAGCCTGGCGGCTCTTGTGACGATGCCGGCATCATGTGCCGGCAATTCCATAAGGCGTAGCCTTACTTCTTCTTCTTGGCGACCTTGCGGGTCTTCTTGGCAGTCTTCTTCACTGCCGACTTCGCCTTCTTCGCCTTCTTCGCTTTCTTGGCCATGTTGCCCTCCTAAGTTCGTGAGATGGCTTAATCGCTGCGTGCACTCGGGAATCGAAATGCACTTCATCTGGATTACACCAACGCACTCAAAAAAACAGTGTCCCGCTTAAGGAAGTGTTTACGCACACGGTGCTGTGCGCGCTGCAAACACGAAACGGAAGCGTCGCGAAGCCTCGGCGTGACACTGCATCGTTCACAAGAAACGCTTGAGACACGCAACATCGCGCATCAAAGAAACGCCTGCGCCGCAGGCACTTCTTTCATCGCGATACAACACGTGTTGTAACGCCAATAAAACCGCGGATAACTCTGCGATTGGAAAAAAGCGCGCTTCGCGGACTCTGAGTCGCGATTTTTGGCAACAAAAATATTTTCTGGAAAATTTGGTTTTGGCGCGATCATCGCTCGCGCCGGAGAACTTTTCCCGACTTTTTGCGAATCTGATTCGCAAAACGATTCCACGCCGCGAGAGGTTTTCGTCATCGGCGCGGCGATGCCGCGCGCGCGTCAGTGCATCGAAAACGAAAAACGAAACGCCCGGAGGCCACGCGGAAGCGACGCCGTGCGCGCCCGGCATCCCCTCGTTAACGATGTTCAGATGCCGAGCTTGGCCTTCAGCAAGTCGTTCACTGCCTGCGGGTTCACCTTGCCGCCGGATGATTTCATCACCTGCCCGACGAACCAGCCCATGAGCTGTGGCTTGGCGCGCGCCTGCTCCGCCTTGTCCGGATTGGCGGCGATGATGTCATCGACCACCTTCTCGATGGCGCCGAGATCGGTCACCTGCTTCATGCCAAGGCTATCGACCAACGCCCGCGGGTCGCCACCCTTGGTCCAGACGATCTCGAACAGGTCCTTGGCGATCTTTCCGGAGATGGTTCCTTCTCCAATCAGGCCGATGATCGCCGCCATCTGCTCTGCCGACACCGGTGAAGCAGAAATGTCCTGCCCCTCCTTGTTGAGGCGGCCGAACAGTTCGTTGATGACCCAGTTGGCAGCGAGCTTGCCGTCGCGCGCCTTGTCGGCGAGCTTGCCCAGCACCGCTTCGTAGAAGTCGGCGCTTTCGCGCTCGGCGACCAGCACGCTGGCGTCGTAAGGCGTCAGGCCGAAGTCGGCCATGAAGCGTTCGCGCTTCTCGTCGGGCAGTTCGGGCAGTTTCGCTTTCAGCGCGTCCACATAGGCCGCGGTGAATTCCAGCGGCAGCAGGTCGGGGTCCGGGAAATAGCGATAGTCGTGCGCTTCTTCCTTGGAACGCATCGAGCGGGTTTCGCCCTTGTTCGGATCATACAGCCGGGTTTCCTGATCGATGCTGCCACCGTCCTCCAGAATTCCGATCTGGCGGCGTGCCTCGTAGTCGATCGCCTGGCCCATGAAGCGGATCGAATTGACGTTCTTGATCTCGCAGCGGGTCCCGAACGGATCGCCGGGCTTGCGGACCGAGACGTTGAGGTCGGCGCGCAGGTTGCCCTTCTCCATGTCGCCGTCGCAGGTGCCGAGGTAACGCAGAATGCTCCGCACCTTCGCGACGTAGGCCTGCGCCTCTTCCGACGACCGCATGTCCGGCTTGGAGACGATCTCCATCAGCGCCACGCCGGAGCGGTTGAGGTCCACGAACGACATGGTCGGATGCTGGTCGTGCAGCGATTTGCCCGCGTCCTGCTCCAGATGAAGCCGCTCGATGCCCACCGTGATGCTTTGGCCGTCGCGCAGTTCGATAACGACCTCGCCCTCGCCGACGATTGGCGACTTGTACTGGCTGATCTGGTAGCCTTGCGGCAGATCCGGATAGAAATAGTTCTTCCGGTCGAAGGTCGACTTCAGGTTGATCTGTGCTTTCAGGCCGAGGCCGGTGCGGATCGCCTGCGCCACGCACTCCTCGTTGATGACGGGCAGCATGCCGGGCATCGCCGCATCCACCAGCGAGACGTGATCGTTCGGCGCGCCGCCGAATTCAGTCGAGGCGCCCGAAAACAGTTTGGAGTTCGAGGTCACCTGGGCGTGGATTTCCAGCCCGATGACCATTTCCCAGTCGCCGGTGGCGCCTTTGATGAGCTTTGAAGGTTTGACAGCTGCGTTCATGGGACGGCTTTTACCTTGATGGGGCGCGCTAGAAAACCCCTTGCCTGCGCAGACCAGGCTATAAGCCCGCCGCAAAACTACGGAAGGTCGGACTCGCGCGCAGCGCATCGCGCCCCGCCTCGATGACGCTGTCGACCTGCTCCGGTGGCAGGTTGAAGCGCGTGGGGACCCGTTCAAGCTCTGCTGCGCGGGCCTGATCGAGTTGGTCGAAGCCGATCCGGCCGACATAAAATTTGAGATCGCGGCAGTTCCAGTTCGAGCCTACTCCGTACTTCGCACGATCCGCGGCCGACAATCCGCAGCGCCACCGTACCAACGCGGCCTGCCAATCGGTCATGGTGGCGCTGAACGCCGTGAAGCTGCCCGCAACGCTAGCATCGAGAGCAGTATCGGCGGCAGCCTTGACGAGTTCCGCTCCCGTCGGCCCCTCGACGGTATTGATCCAGTTGCCGGACAAACCCGTCTTGGCGTCGACCACCAGAATCAGAGCACGCCGCAGCTTCACCGCCTGTCGCGGGCTAAGCGGTCCATACGGCGTATCTGACGACAGCCGTGCGATGGTCATGCCGGCCAAGCCATAGTTGTCGACCAGGCCACCATCGAGCAGCTTGATGTAAGGCATAGAGCCATCGTGATAGCGGCTGATCGCCTTGGCGAACGAGTTGAGCATCGGAGGCGCGTTGGAATTGTCCCGTGCACGCACGATCCATGGTGGCAGCCGATCGTTGCACTTTCCGGGAAACGTCTGGATCACGACCGGCGCGAACGCCACGGGGACCGCCGCCGAAGCCGCAACAGCGTTCGCCAGCGGATATTCGGACAGGTTGCTGCACATGGCGCCGAATGCCACCGCACCGAACACGAAGGGCGTCCTGTTATAAATGTCGGAAGCATTGATCCAGACCTGCGGCCGGCTCGTCAGGCCCAGATCGCGAAACGTCGCTCCCTGAAACAGATTGGCGTCGAGCCAGCGCGGAAATCCCGTGGAGTCGTTGATGCCGCCGGCAACCGCGCGTGAGAGAGTCGCAAGAGTGAGATTTGTCTGCAGCCCCTCCTCCGCGTTGCGCAGGAGAAACCTTTCACGAAAATCGGCAAGACCAGCCCGCTTCCGCAATCCGTAATAGGCGGCCGTGACCGAACCGCCTGATACACCGGAGATGAATTCGACCCGATCGATCATCGATCCCTGCGCGCCACGGACCGGAATGCGCTCCATCTCCTGCAGCACGCCAAAGGAAAACGCGGCGGCGCGGGTTCCGCCGCCTGAAAAGGACAGTCCAACGACCGTATCCTCATGGCTCGTCGTCTCGCCGAAGCCGATATTTCCCCTGTCAGCGAGGTTGTCGGATCCCGGCAGATTGACTGGAGCATTCTGAATCGACGCGCAGCCGAGCAATACGCCCGACACAAATATCACACTGGCGAGAGGCCGCACCCAACGCATCAATCACCGATCCCACCGGCCGTTATCGCCCCGGGCGGTTAATGAAGCCATACCGCCGCCGATCAGGCATTCGGCGGATAAAGTGTTGGATACAAGGCGGGCGGACATGGCCCAAGTCCTTGGCATCAGGATTTCACTGACGACGGATTCTCTGCTCCGCCCAGATGCTGGTCCTCATAGGCGATCGACCAGTCGATCAGCCTGCGCCAAAGTGCCTCGGCAAGATCGGGCGGCATGCCGGCGGCTTCTGCTTCCCCACGCACATGGGCGACGACACTTTCGATCCGTTCGGGAATAGCGGCGGGAAGATTGTCACGCGCCTTCACAGCGATCACGCGGTCCAGACATCTCACTCGTTCGGCAAGCAGCGCAACGATGTCGCGGTCAATCCGGTCGATGACGGCGCGCAGATCGGCAAGGCCTTCCTGCCCCGCCTGCATTAGGCCCACCACTTCTTGGCGGCAAAGTGTCCCGCCGACTGCTCGATCACCTCGCCGAGCGAGAACAGCGTCTCCTCGTCGAACGGCCTGCCGATCAATTGCAGGCCGAGCGGCAGCCCCTGCCCGTCCTTACCCGCAGGCACGGCGATGCCGGGCAATCCCGCCATGTTCACGGTCACCGTGAAAATGTCGTTCAGATACATCTCGATCGGATCGGCCTTGCCCTTTTCGCCGATGCCGAATGCGGCGGACGGCGTCGCGGGCGTCAGGATGGCCTGAATGCCCTGGGCAAACACATCCTCGAAGTCCTTCTTGATCAGCGTACGGACCTTCTGCGCGCGCAGATAGTATGCGTCGTAGTAGCCGGCCGAGAGCACGTAGGTGCCGATCATGATACGGCGGCGGACTTCCGGCCCGAAACCCGCAGCGCGGGTGTTCTCGTACATCTCGGCGATGTTCTTGCCGTTGACGCGCGCGCCGTAGCGCACGCCGTCATAGCGCGCGAGATTGCTTGAGGCCTCCGCCGGTGCGACGACGTAATAAGCAGGCAGCGCGTATTTGGTGTGCGGCAGCGAGACCTCGACCAGTTCAGCGCCAGCAGCTTTCAGCCAGTCGGCGCCCTGTGCCCACAGCTTGTCGATTTCGCCGGACATGCCGTCGAGGCGGTATTCCTTCGGAATACCGATCTTCATGCCCTTCACCGACTTGCCGATGGCGGCCTCATAGTCCGGCACGGGACGATCGACCGACGTGGTGTCCTTCGGATCGTGACCGGCCATCGAGCGCATCAGGATCGCGGTGTCGCGCACCGTGCGCGCGAACGGCCCGGCCTGATCAAGCGACGAGGCAAACGCCACGATGCCCCAGCGCGAACAGCGGCCGTAGGTCGGCTTGATCCCGACGATGCCGGTAAACGCCGCAGGCTGACGGATCGAGCCGCCGGTGTCGGTGCCTGTCGCGCCGAGACACAGGTTGGCTGCGACCGCCGATGCCGAACCGCCCGACGAGCCGCCGGGAACGAGATTGGCATCCGAACCTTCACGCCGCCACGGATTGACCACCGGCCCGAACGCCGAGGTCTCGTTCGACGAGCCCATCGCGAACTCATCACAGTTGAGCTTGCCGAGCATCACCGCACCATCACGCCAGAGCTGCGAGGTCACGGTGGACTCATAAGGCGGGATGAAGTTGCCGAGAATCTTCGAGCACGCCGTCGCGCGCACATCCGTGGTGGCAAACAGGTCCTTCACGCCGAGGGGAATACCGGCGAGCGGACCCGCATCACCCTTGGCGATGGTCGCGTCGGCTGCACGCGCCCGCGTGCGCGCCTGCTCCGGCGTCTCCAGCACATAGGCATTGAGCACGCGCGCCTTTTCCATCGCGGCCAGATGCGCGTCGGTTAACTCAAGCGCAGTGAAGGATTTCTGCGTCAGCCCTTCGCGGGCATCGGCGAGCGTCAGCGAAGTCAGGTCAGTCATTCATTCTTCAATCGGGTCGCAGTGAAAGGGAGACTTGTTCTTGGGCTTGGCGGCCTCGGCTTCGAGCATGTCAATCACCGCGTCGATGGCCTTGTCGGGATCAACATTCTTTCCCTGCCGTTCCATCTCATCGAGATAGTTCATGTAGGCCGCGTAGGCTTTTTCGTCGCTGCACAACAGGCACATGGCATTTGCCTCGGGGTTTTATTCGACGACTTTGGGCACCAGGAAGAAGTGATCTTCGGTCGCGGGCGCATTGGCGAGAACCTTGGCGGGGATCTCACCGTCGCTGACGACGTCCGCGCGCTTCTTCATCTCCATCGGCGTCACGGAAGTCATCGGCTCGACGCCATCGATATCGACCTCGGTCAACTGCTCGACGAAGGCCAGCATCGCGTTCAATTCGCCCTGCAGATGCGAAACCTCTTCTTCCTTGACGGCGATGCGCGCAAGGTGCGCGATCCGGCGGACGGTAGCGGCATCGACTGACATATTTCTGGAGACTCCGGACGGCTCTATTCAGCCGCCCTCATAGAACATTCGGCGGGGATCGCCAACGCCAAATAAGTCGCTAAGGCGACGCGTTCAATAAATTAGTGAAATAATGTCAATAGCTTGGAGAAATCCCGACGCGAGTACCGGAACGCATCACGTTACCCGCGAACGCCCCTCCAGCATCACGTCGAACGGAGAATGGTTTTCCTTGGCAAACAAGGTGATCGCACACTGGATGTGTTCGACGCCCTGACCGGTCGTGGTGAAGGGCAACAGCAGACGCTCGTAGTGCACCGTCTCGCCGTCCGCGTTTTGTACCGGCGTCGATGTGAACGCCGGAATGCGCCGGTCCACCACCGTCCGGTACGCCCGCAGGCCGCGCTCGCGCACCGCAGGCGCCATCACCTCGTCGAGGAACAGGCCGGTGCAATCGCGGTTGTGCATCTTGTTAAAGTCCGCGCCCTGAAACCGGATCAGGTAGGAGGGCTTGCCGTCGCGCCAGACCACATCAAGCAGCATCAGCTTGTCGCGGGCACGCTCGAGGTCGTAGCCCTGCACGGCTGCAATGTCGGGCAGTTCGGCAGCGCCCTTCCAGCGCTCCCACAATTTCAGCAGTCCTATCTGCTGGACGCAGCGAATTTGGCTGCGGCCTTCGAAATCGAGCGAATTCTGACGGTTCAAAGGAGTGTCCAGCGGGCAAAAAACAACACTTAAGATAGCAAGTTGCAACCGCCTGATGCAAATGTGCAGACCCCATCCCGTCCAATAGCAATCTAGGATCGATTTTGTTCCGTCAGACGCTGAAAGCGTTCGAAACTTTCTGACGCGAGCGCGCGGGTCAGATCGGCTGCACTGAGCTGACGCTTGAGAGCCACCGACTGACCGGCCCAGAGATTGGTGAAGTCGACCTGGCTGAGCTTTTCGGCGGCTGCCTTGAGTGGCACCAGCGCGGTCGCGGCATGCGGGAACGCCGGCGCATCGGGCGATATCGGCCCGACCTCGCGCATCAGGCGATTAGCGACGCCGCGTGCAGGGCGACCGGTCATGACGTTCGTGATAACCGTCGACTCGTCCGTCGCGCCTGCCAAGGCCGCACGTCCTCCGGCGCTCACCTTCGAATCGGGCGTGTGGAGATATGCAGTTCCGATCTGGACGCCCGCGGCACCCAGCGCAAAGGCCGCCGCGATCCCTCGCCCGTCCGCGATGCCGCCCGCGGCGATCACTGGAACGCGCACGGCGTCGACGACCTGCGGAACGAGTGACATCGTGCCCGGCTGCGTAGCTATGTTCTCCGTCAGAAACATCCCGCGATGGCCGCCAGCCTCGGCGCCTTGCGCGATAACAGCATCGGCGCCGTTCTGCTCGAGCCAGACCGCTTCCTTGACGATAGTCGCGGAGCCGATGACGATGGACCCCGCCGCCTTGACTCGCTTCAGCATGGCCTTGTCCGGCAAACCGAAATGAAAGCTCACCACCTCGGGCTTCAGCTCTTCGACAAGTTCGCACATCTGCGCATCGAACGGAGCGCGATTGGCCGCCTGAACGGTCATGCCAGGGTCGAGTCCGAGTTCGTTGAAATAGGCCTCAAGCCGCTTGCGCCACTTCGCCTCGCGCGCGGGATCGGCCTCCACCGCCGTGTGGCAAAAGAAATTCAGGTTGACCGGCGCACTGACGCGCTGGCGGAAAATGCTGACCTGCTCCCGCACCTTCTCAACCGACAGCATCGCACATGGCAGCGATGCCAGCGCTCCGCCCTCAGCCGCGCCGATCATGACGTCGACATCCTGAACACCGGCCATCGGTGCCTGAACGATCGGAACGTCGATCTTGAAAAGGTCGAGAAGTCTGCGGTCAGGCCACATGGTTATCTCTTCATGATGTGATGGTGCCGGCGTCGTTGCCAGCCAGTCACCCATTTAGCACATGGCGCGGTAACGCCGCCATATGGACGGACCGCACGTTCTCAAACGCATAACAGACCAGCATGGCCGTGACGGCGAACCAATCCGAATAACGTCAGCCCGTCCATCGCCCTCACCTTATTCCTATTCCCGCTTTGCAACGCTTGTGCCCCGCGTGATAAGCGAAGAAATGCCTGCATCCATCTTACCGCTGATCGAAGCCGCCGCGCTCTGGCCCGCACGAGGCGCCCTGATCGGGCTCGATCTCGGCACCAAGACCATTGGCGTTGCCGTGTCCGACCCCGACCGTAAGCTCGCGACCGGCATCGAAACGATCCAGCGCAAGACCTTCACCGCCGACGCCGCGCGGCTGCTGGCCTTGTCCGGCGAACGCCATGTCGTGGGCTTCATTCTGGGGCTCCCCATCAACATGGATGGCAGTGAAGGTCCGCGGGCACAATCCACGCGCGCGTTCGCGCGGAATTTCTCCAGACTGACGGAGCTTGCCATCGGCCTGTGGGACGAACGCCTGTCGACCGTCGCGGTCGAGCGCGAACTGATCGACATGGACATGAGCCGCGCCAAGCGCGCCAAGGTGATCGACGAACACGCGGCGATCTTCATCCTGCAGGGTGCACTGGATCGGCTCGCAACGCTGCGCAAGGCATCGGGAGACCATTGACCGATGCTGACAATCATTGCGGCCATCGTGCCGATCTTCCTGCTGATCGTAATGGGCTTCGTCCTGCGCCGCGTTCTTCTGAAGGAAGAATCCCATTGGGTCGGCACCGAGCAACTCGTCTACTACGTGCTGTTCCCAGCGCTTCTGTTTCGGACACTCAGCCGCGCAAAGCTTTCGGAGGTGCCGCTGTTCGGTGTCGGCGGCGCCCTGCTGATTGCAGTCCTGTTGATGGCGACGCTTTGTCTCGCGTTACGGCCGGTTCTGATGAGGCGGCTTGGCGTGAGCGGCCCGTCATTTACATCTATCTTCCAGTGTTCTTGCCGGTGGCAGACCTATGTCGCGCTGGCCGTCGCCGGAAATCTGTTTGGCGACATCGGACTCACTCTCGCCTCTGTCGCGATGGTGGCGATGATTCCTATTCTGAACGTGATGTCGGTGTGGGTGCTGGCGCATTACGCCGCGCCCACACGACTGTCATGGGCGCGCATTCTGCTCACCATTGCGCAGAATCCCTTCATCTGGGCCTGCGCGCTCGGATTGGCCGCCAACCTCGTTGGCCTGGTTCTTCCGACATGGATCGATGAATTCATCGATGCGCTCGGTCGCTCCTCGCTCGCGCTCGGACTGCTCGTTGTCGGCGCGGGGCTTCAATTGAAGGGGGTCCTTCGTCCCGGCGCACCGGCGCTGCTGTCGTGTGTGCTGAAACTGGTGGTGATGCCCGCCATGGCAATATCGCTCGGCCTCTTATTCGGACTTTCGGGTGCGAACCTGGCGATTGTTGCCTGCTGCGCCTCCGTGCCGACCGCGTCGAGCGCCTATGTGTTGGCGCGGCAGATGGGAGGCGACGCGCCTCTGGTTGCGGAGATCCTGACGTTGCAGACGGCGCTCGCCATCATCACCATGCCCGTGGCTATCGCGCTGGTGACCTGACTTTCAGGAATTGTTCGCGAGCCAGATGGTCTGCACCGTGGCAGCCAGGTTGTTGAGGCCGTGCAGGATCACCACCAGCCACGTCGAATTGCTGCGATACCGCAGATAGCCGAGCAGCAATCCGATGGAAAACACCTGCGCGAGAAAGAACCAGCTGTACTGCAGGTGCATCAGGGTCCAGACCGCTGACGACAGCAGGATGGCCCCCCCGGGGCGCAAAAAAGATTCCGACCAGCCGCGATAGAGAAATCCACGCGCGAAGAACTCCTCGGAGATCGGCGCGGCCACGCAGAACGCGAACACCAGAAGCCACAGCGCGCCGTCGGCCCGCGCTGTTTTCAGGACCTCGATCATGAAACCCGGCGAGGACTCGCGCCCAGCAGCGCGGCTGATGATCTCCCACACCACCATCAGCAGAACCATGCTCACCACACCTACCGCGAGCATGCGCCACGATGTCCAGCGCAGCGCCAGATAGTCGGCGAATGGCGTTCGCGACAGCCGCGTGGCGATCCACAGCATGATGAGAATGGCCGGCAATCCCATGATCACCGACAGTGAAATGATGCGCCCGTTCGAGAGCAGCACGGTCATCGAATTGGTATCGATCGGTTCGCCGCTGCTGATCAGAAACCACGCGACAACAATGACCTGTCCGGCGAACATCGCTCCGAACAGCGCGAGCCCCCACAAGCTGGTTCCGATGAACTTCCAGACGCGCGGCTCGCGGCCCTGCGGCGACACAGGCGCAAGGCCGGCGGGGCTTTCAGCGGCAGTCATGGTCTGATCTCCAGCTTATTGGTCGCCTCAAGGCTTATTTTGAAGTGCAGTCATTAATGATCCATTCCGTCATTGCGAGCGAAGCGAAGCAATCCAGCTCGGACAGACCCAGAGCTGGTTTGGATTGCTCGTTCGATGCACTCCTCGCAACGACGAAATGGTCACGCCGGCAGGGCACGGTCCAGCAGACCGCGAATGTCATCATTGGCAAGGTCGACCGCGCCGTAGAGAGCGCCATGATCGCTATCTAGCCGCGTTGCTGCGAAAAGTTCCGCATGTTTCGGCGAGACTTCGTTGAGCGCGGCAGCAGCCGCCACCAGCGCCAGCTTTTCCACCGCGAGCCGTGCGACGCGCTCGGCGTCGGGCTGGCGAAACGACTTCGCGATGAAGCCGACCGCCTCGACCACACCTGGTAGTCCCTTGGTCTGCTCGACAAGGCCGTGCAGCACGTCGGCCGCCGCATCGGCCTCGCGCGACAGAGCGCGCAGCACATCGAGGCACATCACGTTGCCCGAGCCTTCCCAGATCGCATTGACCGGCGACTCGCGGTAATGCCGCGCCAGAATGCCCTCCTCGACGTAACCGTTGCCGCCGAGGCACTCCATCGCCTCATAAAGGAATCCCGGCGCGCTCTTGCACGTCCAGTATTTCACCACCGGCGTCAGCAGCCGCATATACGCTGCTTCCGCCTTGTCGGTGGGCGCACGGTCGAACGACCGGCACAGCCGCATCACGAGCGCGGTGGAGGCCTCCACATGCAGCGCCATGTCGGCGAGCACGCTACGCATCAGCGGCTGATCGGCGAGATGTTTCTGGAACACGCTGCGGTGGCGCGCGTGATGGAGCGCATGCGCGAGCCCTGAACGCATCAGCCCTGCCGACGCCAGCGAACAATCCTGCCGGGTCAGCGATACCATTTGAATAATTGTGGGCACGCCGCGTCCCTCTTCGCCGAGCCGCAACGCGTAGGCATTTTCGAACACCACTTCCGACGACGCGTTAGAGCGGTTGCCGAGCTTGTCCTTCAGGCGCTGAAACTGAATACCATTGACCGAACCATCCGGCGCGAAGCGCGGCATGAAGAAACAGGTCAGTCCGCCTTCCGCCTGCGCCAGCACGAGGAACGCGTCGCACATCGGCGCCGACATGAACCACTTGTGTCCAGTGATGCGGTAGGCGTCGCCATCACGCACCGCGCGCGTGATATTGGCGCGCACGTCTGTGCCGCCCTGCTTCTCGGTCATGCCCATGCCCATGGTCATGCCGCGCTTGGTCCACCACGGTGCGAACGCCGGATCGTAAGAGCGCGTGCCGAGGACAGGCATCACCTGTGCGCGCAACGCCGGATCCACCGACAACGCGCCGACCGCGGCCCGCGTCATGGTGATCGGGCACAAGTGCCCGGTCTCGACCTGCGCCGCGATGAAGAATTTCGCGCCGCGCAGGACTTCGGATGCGCCGCCAGCCGCTTCGCCCTTTTCATCCCATGTGGAATTGTGGATGCCGGCGTGGGCGCTGTGCGCCATCAGTTCGTGATAGGCCGGATGAAATTCGACCTCGTCACGGCGGAAGCCGCGCGCGTCGAATGTTTTCAGATTCGGTGTGTTTTCATTGGCGACGCGGCCACGCTGCGCCATCGCCGCCGAGCCCCAATGCTTGCCGAAGTCGGCAAGCTCCGCTGTTGCCGCCTCTCCGCCATTGACCGTCACGGCCTCCGCGAGCGGGCGATCGAGGGAAAACAGATCGACCTCCTCAAACGGAGGCGACTGGTTGAAGACATCGGTCGTTGCGGACAAAGATGACTCAGCCATGGATCGTTCCCGGAAATGAGAACGACAGGCTATACCGGAACGCGGCGCGTTTCACGTCACTTCCGTTACGGAATATTGCGCGGAGTCGGTTCTTTGCCGCCTGGGGGTTCTTTCGCCTGCGGAAGGTCATCATAACCCCGACGGCTTGAGTAGAACGTCAGCGCCATCAAACCGAACCCGATGAGAAGCGAGAAGAAAACTCCCAGTCCCAACGCGATATAGCCGTGGATCGACATTTGCACGTCGGCGTGTGCGGTCCAACCCTGCCATGCCCACCAGATCGTCGCCGCAAGGATGGCGAGAAGAATCGCCGTGACTGTAATACCGCCTCTGCTCATGACGAGGCCTTTCCAAGTCAGGCGCGCTGGGTCATGCGCCGCTGCGAGAGAGCTATGATCGAGCGGCCAAAATTCAACCCCGCGCACGCCCCGGGGTTATCGCTTCACCACGGGAAAATCGAACGCCGCATTGCCCGACCCCGGCAGCGAGAAGTGCCACCATTCCAGCCGGTAATTTAGGAATCCTTGCCGCGCCATCGCGGACAAAAGCGTCTCTCGCCATGTGCGCTGCTGCGGCGTGATCGCCTTCGAGCCGGTATGCGCCTTCTCGTCCGAGCAATCGTAGCCGGTGCCCATGTCGACGCTGCTGTCCGGCGCGCGAAGATTTTGCGCTCCGGTGCAATCGGCATAGGCCGCCGTTGGATCGAACGGCGCAACCTTTGACACGGGCAGTTGCACCAGCGTGAGATCCACCGCCTTGCCGGTCGAATGGCCGGAATGCCTGGCGATGTAACCGCGCCGGAACAGATCTTCCTTGCGCATCTTTGGATTGTAACGCCGTTGCGCCGCCGTCTCGCGGCCATCCTGCGCCCAGGCATACATATCGTTGACCGCGCGCTGCGGGCGATAACAGTCATACATCTTGAGCGAGAGACTGCGAGACTTCAAATCCTGCTGCACGCGCTTCAGCGCGTCGCCAACGCTGCGGGTGACGATACACTCCCCGGCCTCATAGCCATCCAGCACGCGGCCGACGAAATTGTTCACCGTGGCATAACGCATGTCCTGAATAATGGTCGGATCGATGTCGCGCAGATAGACGAAACCGGCGGGCAGCGGTTGCGCGATGGCCGCAGAAATTCCGAGGCCACCCAGCAGGACTGCAATTGCAAGTTTCATGACCCGGCGCCCGATTTCGCCATGGCCGGACTTGTTCCGGCCATCCACGTCTTGGTTGCATCCTACGGACGTGGATGCCCGGCATAAAGCCGGGCATGACACCGGAGAGATCGCGTTAACCCACCGGTTTTCGCGAAGAATCGACGTATTTACCCTGCCCGGACATGAGCGGGGGAAAACTCCGCAACCGCCGAATCCGCCTTGCTCACCCGGGCAAGTCTGCCTATAGCTCTTGCTTTAATGACAACTGCATCGAAATCGAGTTTTGTCCTCGGACACCGGCATTTGCTGGGTATCGAGGGCCTTTCCGCGGCCGACATCAGCGGCCTTCTGGACCTGTCCGAAGAGTTCGTCGAACTGAACCGGCAGGTCGACAAGAAGCGCACCAATCTGCGCGGCCGCACCCAGGTCAATCTGTTCTTCGAAGCCTCGACGCGGACCCAGTCCTCGTTCGAGATCGCGGGCAAGCGGCTCGGCGCGGACGTCATGAACATGTCGGTGTCGTCCTCCTCGATCCGCAAGGGCGAGACGCTGATGGACACTGCCGTCACGCTCAACGCCATGCACCCCGACATTCTGGTGGTGCGGCATCACGCGTCCGGCGCGGTGGAACTGCTCGCCCAGAAAGTCGACGGTTCAGTCATTAACGCCGGCGACGGCGCGCATGAACATCCAACGCAAGCACTGCTCGACGCGCTCACCATCCGCCGCAACAAGGGTCACATCGAGGGCCTGCTGGTCGCGATCTGCGGCGACGTGCTGCACTCGCGGGTCGCGCGCTCCAACATCATCCTGCTGAATGCGATGGGCGCGCGCGTGCGCGTGGTTGCACCCTCCACCCTGCTGCCGCCCGGCATCGAACGCATGGGCGTCGAGGTGGCGCGCGATATGCGCGAGGGTCTCGAAGGCGCGGACATCGTCATGATGCTGCGCCTGCAGCGCGAGCGCATGAACGGTTCGTTCGTGCCGTCGAGTTCGGAATACTTTCACTACTATGGCCTCGATCAGAAGAAGCTCGGCTATGCCAAGCCCGAAGCGCTGGTGATGCACCCCGGGCCGATGAACAGAGGCGTCGAGATCGACTCCATCGTGGCGGACGGCGCGCAATCGCTGATCCGCGAACAGGTCGAAATGGGTGTGGCGGTCCGCATGGCAGTGCTCGAAGCGCTTGCCCGCAACCTGCCCAACGCGTGAAGTCCATGAGAACAGATCGACGCCCCATCCTGCTCGCCAACGCCCGCCTGATCGATCCATCGCGTGATCTCGACGGCCCTGGCGATGTGCTGATCGCCGACGGCACCATCCGCGACGCGCGACGCGGCATTGGTGCTGCCGGCGTGCCGGAAGGCACAGACATTATTAATTGCGCCGGCAAGGTCGTGGCCCCCGGCCTCGTGGACATGCGCGCCTTCGTCGGCGAACCGGGCGCAGGCCACCGCGAGACTTTTGCGTCCGCCAGCCTCGCTGCCGCAGCAGGCGGCATCACCACCATCGTCTGCCAGCCCGACACCAAGCCGGTGATCGATAATTCCGCGACGGTGGATTTCATCCTGCGCCGCGCCCGCGACACTGCCATCGTCAACATTCATCCCATGGCCGCGCTGACCAAGGGCATGAATGGCGAGGAGATGACCGAGATCGGCCTGCTCAAGGCGGCCGGTGCGGTCGCTTTCACCGACGGCGATAAGAGCGTGATGAACGCGCTGGTGATGCGCCGCGCGCTGACCTACGCCCGCGATTTCGACGCGCTGATTGTCCACCACACCGAAGATCCGAACCTTGTCGGCGAAGGCGTGATGAACGAGGGCGAGTTCGCCTCGCGGCTTGGCCTGTTCGGCATCCCCAATGCATCCGAGGCGGTGGTGCTGGAGCGCGACATGCGCCTCGTAGCGCTGACCGGCGGGCGCTATCACGCGGCTTCCCTGACCTGCATCGACTCGCTCGACGTTCTCAAGCGCGCCAAGGATGCCGGTCTCGGCGTCAGCGCCTCAGCTTCGATCAATCACCTGACGCTGAACGAAAACGACATCGGCCCTTACCGCACCTTCCTGAAACTGTCGCCGCCGCTGCGCACCGAACAGGATCGCGCCGCGCTGGTCGCAGGCCTCGCATCCGGCCTGATCGATGTCATCATGTCGGACCACAACCCGCAGGACGTCGAGGTGAAGCGTCTGCCGTTCGCGGAAGCCGCCCACGGCGCCATCGGCCTCGAGACCATGCTGTCGGCAGGTCTACGCCTCGTTCACTCCGGCGAGATCGACCTCAAGACACTCATTCGCGCCATGTCCACCCGCCCCGCCGAATTGCTTGGCCTGCCCGGCGGTTCGCTGCGTCCCGGTTCACCTGCAGACGTGATCGTGATCGATCTCGATACGCCCTGGGTGCTGGATCCGGCGGATCTGAAATCGCAGTGCAAGAACACGCCGTTCGACGAAGCGCGGTTCAGCGGCCGCGTCGCACGCACCATCGTTGACGGCCGCACCGTCTATGAACATGTGTGAGTGCGGCCCGCAGCCGCGCTTTTTAACTTTGATGACGTGTGAGGCAATATGAGCGGTTTTCTGACGGCCTTCGCGCTCAGCTTCGTGCTGGCCTTTCTGTTCGGCTATCTGTGCGGCTCGATTCCGTTCGGGTTGATCCTGACCAAACTCGCAGGCACGCAGGACCTGCGCTCGATCGGCTCAGGCAATATCGGCGCGACCAATGTGCTGCGCACCGGCAACAAGGGCCTCGCGGCCGCGACGCTGCTGGGCGATATGCTGAAGGGCACGATTGCCGTCATCGTCGCCGGACATTTCGGCGGACCCAACGCCGCGATTGCCGCGGGCGTCGGCGCGTTCGTCGGTCATCTTTTTCCGGTGTGGCTGAAGTTCAAGGGCGGCAAAGGCGTCGCGACCTACATCGGCGTGCTGCTCGGTTTGTTCTGGCCGGCCGCGCTGGCGTTCTGCGCGATCTGGATCGCGGTCGCGCTGATCTTCCGTTACTCGTCGCTGGCGGCGCTGGTCGCCAGTGTCGTCGTTCCGGTGATGTTGTTCTGGTCGCAGCACACAGCACTCGCCGCCGTATTCGCGGTGCTGACCGCCGCGCTGTGGATCATGCACCGCGCCAATATCACGCGGCTGATGAACGGGACCGAGGGCAAGGTCGGGAAGAAGGGGTAAAATCCCCTTTTATCGCGATTGTCGTCTGCGCGAACTTGCGCAACACTCCCCGTCCACGGGGGCCGCGTGGACATCAAGACTCCAGCCACGACCAGACTGACCGACGCGCAGCGCATCGACTGGCTGCGGTTGATCCGTTCCGACAATGTCGGGCCGCGCACCTTTCGCTCCCTCGTCAATCATTTCGGCAGTGCACGCGCCGCGCTCGACCGCCTGCCCGATCTGGCGCAGCGCGGCGGCGCATCCCGGGTTGGCCGCATCTGCACGCAGGCCGAGGCGGAGCGCGAGATCGAGAGCAGCCGCCGGATCGGCGTCGCCCTGCTCGCCCCCGGTGAGTATGGCTATCCGCCGCGCCTCGCCTTGATCGACGACTCTCCGCCGCTGCTCGGCGTGCGCGGTGTCCTCAACGTCCAGACCCAGCCGATGATCGGCATCGTCGGCTCACGCAACGCGTCGGGCGCGGGGCTGAAGTTCGCGCAAACCATCGCGCGCGATCTCGGCAACGCAGGCTTTGCAATCGCATCCGGTCTTGCGCGCGGCATCGATCAGGCAGCGCATCGCGTGACGCTCGACACGGGCACCGTCGCCGTGTTGGCAGGCGGACACGACAAGATTTATCCGGCGGAGCATGAGGATCTGCTGGCGGCGATCATCTCGTCCGGCAGCGGTGCGATTTCCGAAATGCCGCTCGGCCACGGCCCGCGCGCGCGGGATTTTCCGCGACGCAATCGCCTGATCTCGGGCGTTGCGCTCGGCGTCGTCATTGTGGAGGCCGCGCATCGCTCGGGCTCGCTGATCACGGCCCGCTTCGCCAATGAACAGGGCCGCGAAGTGTTCGCCGTGCCCGGCTCGCCGCTCGATCCGCGCGCGGCCGGCACCAACGACCTCATCAAGCAAGGCGCGACGCTGGTGACGGAGGCCGCCGACGTCATCAATGCGGTTCAGCCGATCATGGGGCGTCCGGTCGAATTGCCGATGAGCGAACCCGGCAATCATCATCCGACGGACGACGAGCCGCACGCGGACGAACGCGAGCGCGTCGTCAATCTGCTCGGCCCCTCGCCGATCGGTATCGACGATCTCATCCGCATGAGCGACGTGTCGCCCGCCGTCGTGCGCACCGTCCTGCTTGAACTTGAACTGGCAGGACGACTGGAACGCCACGGCGGAGGGATGGTGTCGCTGCTGTAATCAGGCAGACTGCGATGTGATCGCGATCCCAAGAAAGATCAGTCCGAGGAGAGCGAACAGTGCCCTGGCGGCGTGGGAATACTCCCATCGGTCGCGCAGTTTCGTCCAATCGGCAGACTTCGCCTGATCCGGTTTTTTCTTCTGATTGAAGAAAGCGGTACCGGCTTCGGCCAATTCCTGGTCCCGCAGCCAGATCTTGTTGACCGGTTGCGTCGCCAGCCAGAAAACGAGATGCATCGTAATCATTGAAGCCAGCGCGGCAAGTAACCAGCCGAACGCCGGACTTTGCCACCCGGTTGAAACGATAAGAGCAATCAAGGCAAGGAGCGAGACCGGCTCGCTGATGCCGCCGATCGTGAAACCCGGGTAGTAGATCGTTTGAATGGTGAGATAGTCGTCCCGGTTCAAACGCAATTTCCCCGGCCATTCACCAACATGCGCCAGCGAGAACGCCAGCGTGGAGGCAACGAGAACCAGCGTGAGAACTTGAAGGAACTGGAACATGCGCTTGTCCCACCGTTCGATCCGGCCCGACTTTGGGCTTCAGGCGATAACGCATGTCAGAACCTGCAGGTTCCCTGCGCGACACTCCGGATGGCCCTGCGTATAAGGGCCATCCGAAATCACGTCGAACGCTAGCCGCGATAGATTGGCGCGCCGGCGGGAGATGCGGTCGAGCCACCGTCGATGAAGATCTCCTGACCCTGCACATGCGCGGCATCGTCGGACGCAAGGAACAGCACGGTCTTGGCGATGTGATCGACCTCACCCATCCGTCCAAGCGGCGTGCTGGCGGAAATGCGCTTTTCGAGCATCTTCTCGGCTTCAGGCGTTGCGATGCCCGGACCCCAGATCGGCGTACGCGTACCACCGGGCGAGACCACGTTGACGCGGATGCCGCGCAGCGAAAGTTCGGACGCCATCACACGCGCCATCGCGCGCACGCCGGCCTTGGTCGCCGCATAAGCCGAGTAGCCCGGATTGCCGAGCACCGAGATCACCGAGCCGTTGAGAATGATCGACGCGTTGTCGTTGATATGCGCCACTGCCGCCTGCACCGTGAAAAACACGGCGGTGAGATTGGTCTTGATGACGTTCTCGAACGCCGCGAGCGTGGTGCCGCCAACCGGCGTGTTGCCCGCGATGCCCGCATTGGCAAACACGATGTCGAGCTTGCCGAATTTCTTCACCGCCTGCGCGACCGCACCTTCGAGTTGGGCGACATCGGTGGCATCGGCTTTGATACCGAAACCGTTCGGCCCCAGTTCCGCCACTGCGGAATCGAGTTTGGCCTGATCTCGTCCCGTGATCGCCACACGGGCTCCTTCGGCCACAAACAGCTTCGCTGTGGCGAGGCCGATGCCGCTGTTGCCTCCTGTGATGAATGCCGTTTTGCCCTTAAGCCTCATGCAACGCTCCTGTTTTGATTCACTTGGTTTCTGGTTTCATAATGAAACTGCACTTGCTGGATAATGCTTTTGGTTCTATAATGCAACCACTATCTCATGACGGAGGTTAGGCCCGTGAAACGCAAGAGTCTTCAGGGCGATGTATGTCCTATCGCGCGGACGCTGGATGCCATCGGCGACTGGTGGTCGCTGCTGATCATCCGCGATGCGCTGATTGGCGCACGGCGCTTCAGCCAGTTTCAGAAGAATCTTGGAGTCGCGAAGAACATCCTGACCGTGCGGCTGCGCACGCTGGTAGCGCAGGGCATTCTCGAAGTGCAGCCGGCTTCGGACGGCAGCGCCTATCAGGACTACGTGCCGACGGCGAAAGCGCGCGCACTGTTTCCTGTGCTGGTCGCCTTGCGTCAGTGGGGTGAAGAATACGCCTTTAAACCGGGCGAAACCTGCAGTTCGCTGGTCGATCGAAAGGACGGATTGCCGCTCAGCAAGTTGCAGATCCAGGCTCAGGACGGCCGCGTGCTGGACCAAGCAGATACGAAGGTCGTGGCCCCGGCGTCAGCCTAGAATTTTCCAGGCTTCAGCCGCCGCCTGACGAACTCATCCGCTTCGAGCCGCGCCATGTCGAGCAGGTGCGCCAGCATATCAAGGCGATGACGGCGCGACAGCTGCGCCAGTTCCGCGACAGCCTCTGAAATGACGCTCGCCGCTTCGGCCGGACCGCCGTCCCCGGAGAGTGAATCGGCCCGCATCACATCGCTGCGATTGTCGCGAGCGGCCATCCGGCGCCCCTTCCAAAACGAGGAAATCTCGTCTTTTAAGCGTATTTTTATATAATACACGCATACCGAGTGCAACTACAAGTACCCATATTCTGCAATCTACGCGCGAATCTGGGCATTGAAACAGGCCTCCTCACCAGATCCCTATTTGACAGCGGACCCCCTTTTACCCATGTATCGGGCAAGCCAGCCTGATGGAATCTTGCGATTCCGGCCCGCGTATCCCCTATAAGTTATTGGAATCAAATGAATCTCGTCATTGTCGAGTCGCCTGCGAAGGCCAAGACGATCAACAAGTATTTGGGCTCCGGCTACGAGGTTTTGGCCTCGTACGGCCATGTCCGCGACCTTCCGGCCAAGAATGGATCGGTTGATCCGGATGCCGATTTCCAGATGATCTGGGAAAATGACCCCAAGGCGGCTGGCCGTCTCAACGATATCGCCAAGGCGCTCAAGGGCGCGGACAAGCTGATCCTCGCAACCGACCCTGATCGCGAAGGTGAAGCGATCTCCTGGCACGTCCTGGAGATCATGAAGCAGAAGCGCGCGCTCAAGGACCAGAAGATCGAGCGCGTCGTTTTCAACGCTATCACCAAACAGGCCGTTACCGAGGCTATGAAGAATCCGCGCGAGATCGACGGTGCGCTGGTCGACGCCTATCTGGCGCGCCGCGCACTGGACTATCTGGTCGGGTTCACTCTCTCCCCTGTTCTCTGGCGCAAGCTCCCCGGCGCGCGTTCCGCCGGCCGCGTGCAGTCCGTCGCCTTGCGGCTGGTCTGCGACCGCGAACTCGAAATCGAGAAATTTGTCCCGCGCGAATACTGGTCGCTGCTGACCACTCTGGCGACGCCTCGCGGTGAATCCTTCGAGGCCCGCCTCGTCGGAGCCGACGGCAGGAAGCTGCAGCGCCTCGATATCGGCACCGGTGCAGAAGCCGAGGATTTCAAGAAAGCGATTGAAGCCGCAAACTTCACCGTCTCGACGGTGGAAGCCAAGCCGGCGCGCCGCAACCCGCAGTCGCCGTTCACGACATCGACGCTGCAGCAGGAAGCCAGCCGCAAGCTCGGTTTTGCGCCTGCGCACACCATGCGCATCGCCCAGCGCCTTTACGAAGGCATCGACATCGGCGGCGAAACCACCGGTCTCATTACTTATATGCGTACCGACGGTGTGCAGATCGATCCATCCGCCATCACGCAGGTCCGCAAGGTGATCGGCGAGGACTACGGCAAGGCCTACGTGCCGGATTCTCCGCGCCAGTACACCTCGAAGGCAAAGAACGCGCAGGAAGCGCACGAAGCCATCCGCCCGACCGACCTGTCGCGCCGTCCTTCATCGCTGAAGGCCAGGCTCGATAACGATCAGGCGCGGCTCTACGAATTGATCTGGATGCGCACCGTCGCGAGTCAGATGGAATCCGCCGAGATGGAGCGCACCACTGTCGATATTACGGCGAAGGCTGGCGCGCGCGTGCTCGAATTGCGCGCCACCGGTCAGGTCGTCAAGTTCGACGGCTTCCTCGCGGTGTATCAGGAAGGCCGCGACGACGACGCCGATGATGAGGACAGCAAGCGCCTTCCGGTGATCAACCAGGGAGAAGCACTCAAGCGCGAAAGCCTCAACGTCAGCCAGCATTTCACCGAACCGCCGCCGCGTTTCTCGGAAGCATCGCTAGTCAAGCGCATGGAAGAACTCGGCATCGGCCGTCCTTCCACCTACGCGTCGATCATTCAGGTGCTGAAGGATCGCGGCTATGTGAAGCTCGAAAAGAAGCGTCTGCACGGCGAGGACAAGGGCCGCGTCGTGGTGGCCTTCCTCGAGAATTACTTCGCGCGCTACGTGGAATTCGACTTCACCGCGGACCTTGAAGAAAAGCTCGACAAGATTTCGAACAATGAAATCTCGTGGAAGAAGGTTCTTGCGGATTTCTGGAAGGACTTCATCGGCGCCGTCAACGACATCAAGGACGTCCGCGTCACCGAAGTGCTCGACGTGCTCGACGCGATGCTCGGCGAACATATCTACGAGCCGCGCGCCGATGGCGGCGATCCCCGCCAGTGCCCAAGCTGCGGCAACGGCAAGCTCAATCTGAAGGCGGGCAAGTTCGGCGCTTTCGTCGGCTGCTCAAACTATCCCGAGTGCCGCTACACCCGGCCCCTCGCCGCATCGAGCGGATCGAGCGACCGCCCGCTGGGCAAGGACCCGGTGTCGGGTCTTGAAGTTGCGGTCAAGGCCGGACGTTTCGGTCCATACATCCAGCTCGGCGAGCCTAAGGACTACGGCGAGGACGAGAAGCCGAAGCGCGCGGGCATTCCGAAGAATATGTCGCCTGCCGACGTTGAACTCGAACTTGCGCTGAAGCTTCTGTCGCTGCCGCGCGATATCGGGCCGCATCCGGAGGACGGCGAAGTGATCACCGCCGGGATCGGGCGGTTCGGTCCGTTCGTCCGCCACGGCAAGACCTATGCGAGTCTCGAAGCCGGCGACGATGTCTACCATGTCGGCCTCAACCGCGCGGTGACGCTGATTGCGGAGAAAATAGCCAAGGGTCCGAGCCGCCGTTTCGGTGCGGACCCCGGCAAACCGGTCGGCGAATATCCCGCTCGCGGCGGCACCATCATGGTGAAGACCGGACGCTACGGCGCCTATGTCACCATCGACGGCATCAACGCCACGATCCCGAGCGACAAGACGCCGGAAACCATCACGCTGCCGGAAGCCATCGCGCTGATCGAGGAGCGCGCGGCCAAGGGCGGCGGCAAACCGAAGCGCGGTGCCAAGAAGACCGCGAAGAAGAAGCCTGCGAAGGTCGCGGCCTCCGCAAACGGTGCTGCTGAATCCGAGGCGCCTGCGAAGAAGCCTGCGGCGAAGAAGAAATCCGCAACGAAAAAGGCTGCCCCAAAGAAAGCTGCGGCCGAGCCGGTTTCGCTGAAGGACGCCAAGGCCAAGGCGGACGTCGCGAAGGTCGCCGCGGTCAAGGTCGCGAAGGTCGCGGAAAAGAAGAGCGCCGGTAAAGCACGCGGATAATGAAAAAGAAAACCGACGCGACCACTGCCTTTCCCGACAGAGAGAGCATTGTCGCGTTCGTCAAGGCGCACCCCGGTGAAGCGGGCACGCGCGAACTGGCGCGACATTTCGGATTGAAGAACGAATCTCGCGCGGCGCTGCGGCGCATTTTGCGTGAACTCGCCGACGAAGGACTGATCGCCAAGCAGGGCAAGAAAGTCCACGAGGTCAAGGCTCTCCCACCGACCATTGTTGCGGACATTACCGGCCGCGACAGCGACGGTGAACTGATCGCCACGCCTGCAGAATGGCTTGAGGAAACCGACGGCCCTGCCCCGGTCATTCGCATCCATGTCCCGCGCAAAGCCGCGCAGGGCACCGCCGCAGGCATCGGCGACCGTGCGCTGCTGCGCATCGAGAAGCCCGACAACAAGCATGAAAAGACCTATCGCGGCCGCGTTATCAAGCTGCTCGATAAAGCCAGAAACCGCGTACTCGGAATTTTCCGGACACTGCCGAATGGCGACGGACGCCTGATCCCGATCGACAGGAAGCAGGTCGGCCGCGAACTGGCGATCACTGCCGCCGATGCAAACGGCGCGCAGGATGGCGATCTGGTCAGTGTCGAGCTGATGCGCTCGCGCGGCTACGGATTGCCGTCCGGCCGGGTGAAAGAACGTCTCGGCTCGCTGAAGACCGAGAAGGCCGTCAGCCTGATCGCGATCCACGCCCACGAAATTCCGCAGGAATTTCCTGCCGACGTCATCGCCGAATCCGAAGCCGCGAAACCCGCAACGCTTGCGGGACGCGAGGATTGGCGCTCCGTACCGCTCGTCACCATCGATCCGCCGGATGCGAAGGATCACGACGACGCGGTTCACGCGGAGTTGGACTCTGATCCGAGCAACAAGGGCGGCTACATCGTCAACGTCGCGATTGCCGATGTCGCGTTCTACGTGCGGCCGCAATCGCCTCTCGACAGCGAGGCTCTCAAGCGCGGCAACTCGGTGTATTTCCCCGATCGCGTTGTACCGATGCTGCCCGAGCGCATCTCCAACGATCTGTGCTCGCTGAAGCCCAGCGAGCCGCGCGGCGCACTGGCCGTGCGCATGGTGATCGACAAGGACGGCCGCAAGCGATCTCACACTTTTCATCGCGTGCTGATGCGCTCGGCCGCGAAGCTGAACTACGCGCAGGCACAGGCAGCTATCAACGGACGGCCCGACGACACCACCGGCCCTCTGCTCGATCCGATCCTGAAGCCGCTCTACGACGCCTATGCGCTGGTGAAGCGCGCGCGTGATGAGCGCGATCCGCTCGACCTCGACCTTCCGGAACGCAAGATCCTGCTGAAGCCCGACGGCACCGTGGACCGCGTGGTGACACCGGAGCGGCTCGACGCCCACCGGCTGATCGAAGAGTTCATGATCCTCGCCAACGTCGCCGCGGCGGAAACGCTTGAGAAGAAAGCGCTGCCGCTGATCTATCGCGTGCACGACGAGCCGACGGTGGAGAAGGTCCATAACCTTCAGGAGTTCCTGAAGACCCTCGACATCTCCTTTGCGAAGACAGGCGCATTGCGCCCGACGCTGTTCAACCGCGTGCTGGCCCATGTCAAAGGCCACGACTCGGAGCCTCTGGTAAACGAGGTCGTGCTGCGCTCGCAGGCGCAGGCGGAATATTCCGCCGACAATTACGGCCACTTCGGCCTCAACCTGCGGCGTTACGCTCATTTCACTTCGCCGATCCGGCGATACGCAGATCTTATCGTGCATCGCGCGCTGATCCGCGCGCTTGGTCTCGGCGAAGGCGCGCTGCCGGACACCGAGACGTTTGAAACACTGAGCGAGGTGGCTGCGGCAATTTCGCTCACCGAACGCCGTGCGATGAAAGCCGAACGCGAGACCGCTGACCGGCTGATCGCGCATTTCCTCGCAGACCGCATCGGTGCGACGTTCGAGGGGCGGATTTCCGGCGTGACCCGTGCGGGGTTGTTCGTAAAATTGGCCGAAACCGGCGCCGACGGCCTCATTCCCGTGCGCACCCTGGGAAGCGAGTATTACAACTACGACGAGACCCGCCACGCCCTGATCGGATCGCGCAGCGGTGCCATGCATCGATTGGGTGACGTCGTGCAGGTTCGTCTGGTAGAAGCTGCACCGGTGGCTGGCGCGCTGCGGTTTGAATTGCTGTCCGAAGGACAGACCGCTCCGCGCGGTGGCCGCATGCGCGATAACCGCGCCGGGAAGCCGCACGCAGGCGGCAAGACCCGGCCAGGCCGCGACAAGAAGGACGGAAAGAAATCGCGCAAGCCTTCCCGCAAGGCGCGCAAATCGAACAAGAAGGGCTAGTGCCTTTCAAGGAGCCGTTATGGAAAGCCGCACAATGCCCGCCGCGACATGGACGTCGACATCTCAATCGCTGCCCAAGCGCGATCTCTGGCAGGCGATGGCGCGCGGCTTGCGATGCCGCTGCCCGAGCTGCGGCGAAGGCAAGATTTTCCGCGCCTTCCTGAAGGTCGCCGACAAGTGCCCGGCGTGCGGAGAGAATCTGAGCCATCATCGCGCCGACGATCTGCCAGCCTATCTCGTGATCGTCATCGTCGGGCACATCATTGTGCCGATCGCGCTCTGGATCGAAACCAATTACGCGCCATCGATGCTGCTGCAGCTGGCATTCTACCTCCCCTTCACGCTGATCTCGTCACTGTTGCTGTTGCAACCGGTCAAGGGTGCCGTGGTTGGATTGCAGTGGGCGTTCCGCATGCACGGCTTTGACGAAAGCCGGCCCGAGGGCGTCGAGGAAGGCACGATCGCGAAGCTAAACGTGGTGAAATGAGCGCTCCCGAGAAAGAAGAAAAGGAAGACGACAGTCATCCTTACCGCCGCCCGAAAGACGCGGCGACGCTGATCCTTGTCGATCGCAGCGGAAGCGTGCCAAAAGTGCTGGTCGGCAAGCGGCATGACAATGTCATCTTCATGCCGGGCAAGTTCGTGTTCCCCGGCGGACGCGTCGATGCCACCGATAACCGCGTTCCGGTCGCAGCCGATATCCCGAAGGCCCTCGAAAAGAAGCTGACAGGCGGCAGCCCGAAGATCGCGCCTGCCCGCGCCCGCGCGCTGGCCGTCGCTGCCATTCGCGAAGCCTGCGAGGAAACCGGGCTATGTCTCGGACGGCAGGTCGCGCGCATGAATGGCGCCGCGGCGAAGCTGGCCGGCGAATGGAAGCCGTTCGCCGACGCCGGACTGCTGCCTGACCCGTCCGGACTGTTCCTGATCGCACGCGCCATCACCCCGCCCGGTCGGGTCCGGCGTTTCGACACACGATTTTTTACCGCCGACGCATCCGCCATCGCGCACAGGGTTGAAGGCGTCGTCCATGCCGATGCCGAACTTGTTGAACTGGTTTGGGTCGAGCTTGGTTCACTGTCTCTGGCGGATCTGCATCAGATGACGAAAATGGTGCTGCGCGAACTGGACAAGCGCCTCGCGCTGGGACCGCTGTCGCATGCGGCGGAGGTGCCGTTTTTCCACTTCTATGGTGGCAAGATGCAGCGCGACGTCATCTGATCGCGTGCAAGCGCTCGGCGCTACGCATGCAAACGTGATTGCGGAGGACTGGAGTTGTCATGACGACCGCCGTTGCGCCGGAACTATCGGTCTCTGAGTGGCTCAATACAGACGCACCGCTCACGCTTGCCGGTCTCCGCGGACGTCCCGTTTTGCTTCACGCCTTCCAGATGCTGTGTCCCGGCTGCGTATCACACGGCAATCCTCAGGCTGAACGGGCTCACCTGATGTTCAAGAACACGGACTTGCAGGTGATCGGCCTGCATACCGTCTTCGAGCACCACGAAGCCATGAAACCCGTGTCATTGAAGGCGTTCGTTCACGAAAACCGGCTGACCTTCCCGATCGGCGTCGATACTCCGGGTGAGGACACGCCGATTCCCGTCACCATGGCCAATTACGGCATGCGCGGAACCCCGACCATGATCCTGATCCGCCGGAATGGCACAGTGTATCATCACGGCTTCGGGCAGCAGGACGATATGGCCGTCGGCGCGCTGATTGCCTCGGTGCTGGCCGAAACCTGACCTCACCACAAGCAGTTCTGGTTTCACGCCCTCGTGCGGACTGATATGCTGGTGACTGACGGCGGCGGAATGTCCGCCAGGGATGAGCGAACCACAATTGTATGCGTACCGGCGCCGCCATATCGGTCGCCGCACATGTTGCGGCTCTGACTGCGTGTCTTGTGCTTGCGGGTGTGCGCCCGTTCGACCCGACGACCGCGGAAGCGATTACCGTCGACATCGTCACGCCTGAGGAAGCACCACCGCTTCCAAAGGAGCCTGACAACTACGACTTCCCGACGCTGACAGACAAACCTCAGGAACAGGTTGCGGAGGAAAAGCAGACTGCACAGGAATCGCCGCAACAAGCGTCGGAACAGCCTGCAAAACCTGCCCCCGCTCCGCCTTCAAAGGCGAAACAGGATTCCCGGCAGGCTGCGCTCAAGCCGCAAGCCGCCGAACCGCCCAAACCCGCTGAGCAGCCTCAGCCGCAAGCGCAGCCTCAGCAGCAGGCACAGCCTCAACAACAGCAACAACAACCTCCGGAACAATCGCAACCGGAAGTACCGACCGCCGCCCCCGACATCACCAGCAAGTTCGGCATGATGTTCACCCTGCCTGATGCCGGCGCAGCTGGCGATTTCGACGCCAAGGCAACGGCAAAAGCGAATATCTCGGGCGAGGATGCCGCGGCACTGCGCGCCCACCTCAAGACCTGTTCGATCCTGCCGAAATCGGTGACGCCTTCCGACAATGTTCGGATCGTACTGCGCGTGGCATTTCAGCGCGACGGCAAGCTCGCGGCGGAGCCGTTGCTGATCGAAGCCAGCGCGTCGGAAAAAGGCCCTGCCCTGATGCAGAGCGCGATGAGTGCGCTGGACAAGTGCCAGCCCTACGCCATGTTGCCGGCAGATCGCTACGATCAGTGGCGGATGCTCGATCTCAGTTTCTCACCGAAGGATTTCAGGGGCGGATAACCCCAATCCATCGAGAAGAAACGCCCCCGCGCTCAGCTCAAAAAACAATAATCTTCCGTGGCGGGACGCCTCGCGCCACCCCATACAATCCCTGATCCTTTTGCATCGCCAAGCGGCACCTGAAGTGCCGCCACAAAATCGTCAGGGGAAGATTCCGATGAGCCCACGCCAACTGCGCCTCGGCGCTTTCATGCGCCCCGTCAGCATTCATACCGCCGCATGGCGCTATCCCGGCAGTTTTCCCGATGCCAACTTCAATCTCTCCCATCTCAAGCGTTTCATTCAAAAACTCGAACACGGCAAATTCGATGCCTTCTTCATGGCGGATCACCTTGCGGTGATGAATATGCCGATCAATGCACTCAAACGCAGTCACACCGTCACGTCGTTCGAACCGTTCACGCTGCTGGCCGCATTGGCTGGTGCGACCGAGCGCATCGGGCTGGTCGCGACCGCTTCAACCACCTACGACGAGCCGTACCATGTCGCGCGCCGCTTCGCTTCACTCGACCATATCAGCGGTGGCCGCGCCGGCTGGAACGTCGTCACCACCGGAAATCCGGAAACAGCGTTGAATTTCGGTCGGGACGATCACATGGAGCACGGTGAGCGTTACAAACGCGCGCGTGAATTCTTCGATGTCGTCACGGGTCTCTGGGATTCATTCGCCGATGACGCCTTCGTGCGCGATGCCGAGAGCGGGCTTTATTTCGATCCCGCGAAAATGCACACGCTAAATCACAAGGGCCAGTTTCTTTCGGTCAAAGGTCCGCTCAACATCGGCCGTCCCGTGCAGGGCTGGCCCGTGATCGTTCAGGCAGGCGCGTCCGAGCCCGGCAAGCAGCTTGCGGCGGAGACAGCCGAGGCGGTGTTCACCGGCGGCGGCACGCTCTCCCAGGCACAGGCGCTTTACGAAGACATCAAGGGCCGCATGGATAAGCTGGGGCGCGACCGGGATCACTTGAAGATTCTGCCCGGCGCATTTGTCGTGGTGGGCGACACGGTCGAGGAAGCGCGCAAGAAGCGCGATCTGCTCGACAGCCTGGTCCACTATGACAGCGCCATCGCGGGACTCTCTGTCATCCTCGGCACCGACGCATCGAAATTCGATCCTGATGGCCCCCTGCCGCCAATTCCAGAAAGCAACGCCAGCAAGAGCGGTCGCGACCGGCTGGTCGAGTATGCAGCCAAGAACAACGTGACCGTCCGGCAGCTTGCCCAGCGCGTCGGCGGCTATGGAGGCCTCTCGTTCGTCGGCACGCCCGCCACCATTGCCGACCAGATGGAAGAATGGTTGGTGACGAATGCGTCCGACGGTTTCAACATCATGTTCCCGTTCCTGCCGCAGGGGCTCGACGACTTCGTGGACAAGGTGGTTCCGGAACTGCAGCGGCGCGGCATCTTCCGCAAGGACTACGAGGGCCATACGCTGCGCGAAAATCTCGGCCTGCCACGGCCCAAAAACCGGTTTTTCGAGCCTGCCGGTGCTGTAAACGCCGCTGAATAGCCCTTCAGCGCTGATTGGGGCGCTGAAGTGTGGGGGTTTTCACGACCCCGGAAACCCGATCCGCTTTTCGGAATAATGCGCCCTAAAACCTTGACTTTGGGGCGTTCGAAGCTAGGTTGCGCCGCAAATGCAGCTCGATTTGTCGGGCCTGCTCGTGATTCCTGACATTCGAGGTTCTGAACATGGCCAAAGCGGTCACCATCAAGGTCAAGCTCGTTTCCAGCGCGGATACCGGCTTCTATTACGTCGCCAAGAAGAACTCGCGCACGATGACCGACAAGCTTGTGAAGAAGAAGTACGATCCAGTCGCGAAGAAGCACGTCGAGTTCCGCGAAGCCAAGATCAAGTAACCATTTCAGTTACTTATAAACGAAACCGGGGCCTTTCGGCCCCGTTTTGCGTTTTGGTACGGCTGTTTGCGCGCGGATGAGCTGCGAGGAAACGGGCCTGTACCACCCCGCCCGGGTATCGGAATCAGGCCTTGGCGCTCCAGGAACGGCCGCGAATGACGCTGCAGATCTGAAACTTGTAGCCGCTGTAAAAGCTCTGGATGCCGCTGCGCTTCGCCTTCACGTGCTCCGGATGAACGCGCCATCCCTCAAGAGCTTCTTCCGATTCGAACTCGACAATCGTCACCCGCTCCCCGTCTTCGGCGACGAAGCCCTTGTGCGAAATGTAGCCGGGCATCTTTTGCGCGAGTTCACTCATCTGCGCCGCCACCGGGCCGTACGCGTCCTGAACGCCGGGATTAAGCCGTGTGCGGAAAACCGTAACAATCATGACAAATGACCTTTGTAGCTGGCATGGAGTCCGGTTCAGCGATCGGAGCACGTCATGTGCCGTCCAATCCGGGAAGCCGCGACGTGGTCGAGACTGCATGCCGCTATTAGATAAATCAAATGCATGATTTTGATAATATTTATGCGCGCTATAAATCAGCCTTGAGCTTCGATTTCAGCCCATCCACCAGGAGATCCATGGCAACTTCGAAACGTCCGGGGGACGCGTTCCGCACCAGAGCCACCGTTGCCGGCAAGACAAAGTCCGACACTTCAAGAATTGTCAGATCGCCGCGATGGGGACTCTGCTCGAACTGACGCCGGGGAACGAGACTTAAACCGCCGCTGTGGGTGAGCAGAGAGAGTTGCAAGTCTTCGCCAAAGACTTCGGCAGCGATATTGACCGGAAGTTGCATCTGCTCAAGATTTCTGACGAGCGCGGCCCTGCATCCACATCCCCGAGGATTCAGAAACCAGCCCTTGTCAGCAAGGTCGCGCAGCCGCCACGGCTTTCCGCCGCGCCCCGCTTCCAGCCTGGAAGGACCGACAACGACCACCTCTTCCGCTCCAAGCGAAAGGCGCACAAGGCCTGCCGGAACAGTGTGTTCTTCTGTCAGAAGACCGACGGCGCAATCAATCTGACCGCTGCGCACCTCTTCGATCAGATTTTTGCTCCAGTTCGAGCTGACCTGCAATTTGATCCGGGGGAACGCGCGCCGCAACGTATCCAGCGGTGACGTCAGCACCATTTCGCCAAGACCGTGGGCGACACCCAGTTTGAGATCGCCTGACGGATTAGTCTCTTTCTGCGCGCAAGCTTCCAGTTCTGCGAGGGCGGCCAGAACCCGCCGCGACTTCTCGAGCACGTGCTGGCCCAAAGATGTGAGCACAGCCGGCTTCACGGACCGGTTCAGCAATGAGCCGGCACCCATGGCATCCTCGAAGTTCTGAATGCGCCGTGTGGCTGCGGGTTGCGTGATGTTAAGACGGATGGCCGCACGATTCACGGAGCCGGTTTCCGCAACCGCAACGAAGGCTTCGATGTCACCGATGTTCATGACAAAGAAGCATAATTTAAAAAAGATTATATAGGAAGCGGCATTTCGCGCTCGGCGATCTCAGCCCGCGATCGCTTAAACTTAGGCCGCAGCGGCTACGACCCTGTTACGGCCGTCGTGCTTGGCGCGGTACAGCGCCTGGTCCGCGCGCTTGAGGACGGCGCCGATCGCCTCGCCCTTGGTTTCCAGGGTCGAGATGCCGATCGAAATGGTCACCTCGATGCGCTTGGCGCCCTTCTCAACGGCAAACGGTTCCCCCGCGATGGAGCGGCGAAGCCGCTCGGCGACCATGCCCGCGACGTGCAGGTCGGTCTCCGGCATCACGATGACGAATTCCTCGCCGCCGTAACGGCAGGCCAGATCGATGCCGCGGATCGACTTACGGATGCGCACCGCGAATTCGCGCAGTACATCGTCGCCGGCATCGTGGCCGTAGTTGTCGTTGATCGATTTGAAGTAGTCGATGTCCAGCATCATCAGGGCCAGCGGCTTGGCCCGCATTGCAGCCTGCTCCGCCAGCGTCGCGAGATGGCTTTCCATGTAACGGCGGTTGTGCAACCCGGTCAGCGGATCGGTGATCGCCATTTCAATGGAATTTTGCACGTTATCGCGCAGATGATCGGTGTAGCGGCGCTTGCGGATCTGGGTGCGCGCGCGCGCCAGCAACTCGTTCTTGTCCACCGGGCGCAGCAGGTAGTCGTTGACGCCGATTTCGAGCCCACGCAGCAGCCGCGCGTTGTTGTCGGCATCGGCAATGGCAAGGATCGGCACGCTGCGCGTCCGCTCCAGCGAGCGCGCCTGACTGCAAAGCCGCAAGCCATCGAAATTCTCAAGGCCCAGCGAGACGATCAGCAGATCGTAATTGCCGTCGGCGGCGTGAAATACCGCTTCAGCCGGATTCGGTTCGACATCGACGCTGTGCTCGGTGGCCAGCACGGGAGCGAGCCGCTCGTAAGATGAAGGCCGGTCGTCGACCAGCAGAATACGTCCGCCCTTCCCCGTATCGGCAACCGCCTCGCGCTCGGGTGCGTTGACGCCGATTTCCAGCGACGTGATCGCGCGCATGCGCAACTCGTCGGTCATCATCTTCAGTCGCGTCAGCGATCGCACGCGCGCGATCATCACGACGTCGGACACCGGCTTGGTCAGGAAGTCATCGGCGCCGGCGTCGAGCCCGCGCACGCGGTCGGACGGACTATCGAGCGCCGTCACCATGATGACGGGAATGAAATGGGTTTTCGGATTCGACTTCAGGCGGCGACATACCTCGAATCCGTCGATGTCAGGCATCATCACATCGAGCAGCACGATGTCGCAGTCCGCGCGCTCGCAGATTTCAAGCGCCTGCGTTCCGCAATTCGCCGTCACCACGTCAAAATATTCCGCGGACAGACGTGCCTCGAGCAGCTTTACGTTGGCGAGAACATCGTCAACGACCAGAACGCGCGCGGACATCAAACTCTCCTAGCCGACGAACCGTCGAACCGTCTCAATAAACTTCCCAACCGAAATCGGCTTGGACAAATACGCTTCGCACCCGCCTTCGCGGATACGTTCTTCATCGCCTTTCATGGCAAAAGCCGTCACCGCGACCACGGGGATCGCACGCAATTCGACATCCGCCTTAATCCAGCGTGTCACGTCGAGACCGGAAACCTCGGGAAGCTGGATATCCATGAGAATGAGATCGGGCCGGTGCTTGCGGGCGAGATCGAGTGCTTCAACCCCGTTACGCGTGCCGACTGTCTGATACCCATGAGCCTCCAGCAGATCGCGGAAGAGCTTCATATTGAGCTCGTTGTCTTCCACGATCAGGACGGTTTTGGCCATCCTGGCCCTCCAATTCCCGCAAAATGCCCGTACGTGCTGAAACCATTGAATTCGCCACGCCGTGATGACTCGGGCATGATGGCTCAAAATAGAGACGATTGGTTACGGAAAGGCAAACACGACCGATGACAAAAGGCCCTTCAACCCCTCAGGAAGTAGCTGAATTTGTTGCGATTCAGGCCCTCTCCTTCCTGGCGTCCGATCCCGAGCGGCTAGGGATGTTCCTGACCGAGAGCGGTATTGGCCCACAAACCCTGCGAACCTCGGCCGCCGACCCGAAATTCCTCGCTGGCGTGCTCGATTTCATTGTGCGTGATGACGCGACTGTGAAGGCCTTTGCAGACGCATCGCAACTGACGCCGCAGGCCGTCGCCAACGCGCGCGAGGTGCTGGACCCACGCTGGGAGTGACGCATTGAACGACCGTCCGCCAGCCAACAACCCACCGGGATTTTGCCGCGACTGCCTGGCGGACGCTGCGGCGCGGACAATGCGTTGCGCGGAATGCGGTTCCCCCCGCCTGATCCGCCATCGCACCCTCGGCGCGCTGACGCTCGCGCATATCGATTGCGATGCGTTCTATGCAACCGTCGAGAAGCGCGACAATCCAGCCATCGCCGACAAACCCGTCATCATCGGCGGCGGCAAACGCGGCGTGGTGTCGGCGGCCTGCTACATCGCCCGTACCTACGGCGTGCGTTCGGCCATGCCGATGTTCAAGGCGCTCGATCTCTGCCCGTCGGCCGTCGTCGTGCGTCCCGACATGGCGAAATACGTTCGCGTTGGGCGCGAAGTTCGCCATGCGATGATGGCGCTGACCCCGCTGGTCGAGCCGCTTTCCATCGACGAGGCATTCCTCGACCTCAGCGGCACTGAACTGGTGCACGGTATGATCCCCGCCAAGGTGCTCGCGCGGTTTGCAACGCAAGTCGAGCGCGACATCGGCATTACCGTCTCGGTCGGACTGTCCGTGAACAAGTTTCTCGCCAAGATCGCATCCGACCTCGACAAGCCGCGCGGCTTCGCAGCACTCGACCAGGAGGAAGCCCGCGCAATGCTCGCTGAGCGGCCGGTCGGGTTCATCTACGGAGTCGGCCCCGCCTCGCAGGAAAAGCTCTCGCAGCGCGGCTTCCGCCTCATCAAGGATCTGCAGCGGGCGGACGAGATCGAGCTGATGAAACAGTACGGTCCGGAGGGACGGCGGCTGTGGCGGCTGGCGCGCGGCATTGATGATCGCAAGGTGGTCGCCGATCGCGGGGCCAAGACCATTTCAAACGAAACAACGCTAGAATCCGATGTACGGGACTTCCCGACGCTGGAGAAAATCCTCTGGCGGCTGTGCGAAAAGGTATCCGCGCGCCTCAAGAGCGGCGACCTCTCCGGCTCGACCATCACGTTGAAACTGAAAACCGCGGACTTCAGGCAGCGCACCCGCTCGCAGTCACTTCAGGTTCCGACGCAGCTTGCGACACGCATTTTCGCCACCGTACGCGAAATGCTCAGCCGCGAGATCGACGGCACCGCGTTCCGCCTGATCGGCGCCGGCGTCAGCGCGCTCAAGCCCGGCGCCGAGGCCGACGATCAGGATTTGCTGGATCGACGTTCGGCCCACGCCGAACGCGCGATGGACAATGTCCGCAAGAAATTCGGCAATGCCGCTGTGATGCGCGGAATTGCCTATGATGGACCGGTTAAACCGGAATGACGGCGCAGCGCCCTACTTGCAGGGCTTGGTTTCCTTGATGTCGATCTTGCCCATCGCGCCCGCGATGACGAAATCGTTGTAGTCCAGCGACAGTGCACGGGAGACGCCGTCCTCATACAATTCAAACGACATCGCGTAGATCGGGGTCTGCTCACCGGCATTGGATTTCGTCGCACGGTCGTAGTAGCTGACCGTGACCGGCCACCGCGTCTGGGATTTGAATTTCTCGTTGGTGGTTGTGGCATCCGCCTTGGCCGGCGCTTTCGTTCCTGGGATCGGTTGCCCGATTACGGTGAGCGTGTTGTAGACCTTCTCACCGTCGTCCGATCCATCGTAGATTACGAGTTCGAGCACCGACTTGCCCTGGCGCGCGGCCTCGATGATCAGCTTGACCTGCTCCGTCGGAAACACAGCGCCTTCAATGGTGAAGGTCTTGACCTTGGGCTTCTTCAACTTGACCTTGACGGTCGTGCCCTCACGCTCCGCGATGCCATCGACCGATGTAGCGTCGGCGTCATTCATGCGGGTTTCGATCTTGAAGCGATAGCTCTTGCCCTCGCCGTCTTCCCAACTGGTGGAGCGCAGATCGCTGATCGTGGTTTTGCTTTCGCCGGCGTCGAGTTGCGATACCTGCCGGAATTCGGTGGTGTAGCCCTCGCAGGCACTTCCCGCGAAATTATACAGAATACGGCCGGTTGCATTGTTGACGCTGGCATTGCCCCGCGAGGTCTTCAGGCTCAGATCGTAGACCGCCTGGTGCGCGAGAAAAGCAACGCTGGGTCCGGCCAGCGCTGCGCCTGTGGCTGGCGCAAGAAATGCAGCCGACAACAACAACGGCAGGGCAAGCGATCCACAACCTGAAATCCGGCGCGCGCGACGCATGGCGTCTCCTTGAAAGTGTGAGAATCGAAGAATAGTAGCCGCAGCATTGCGCCGCAACCGGGGCAAAGTCGCGGAATCGCCCAAAATATCCGGTCTAAATCGCGCACCTGGCGCGCTTGCATGTGACGGCACGATGGGTGAAATATGGCTCGCCCGTTCATTGGCACGGAAATGTCGAACATCGTCTGCGGGCAAACATCAGAAAAACATCGGGGACTGACATGGCGGGAACGGTCGAGCAGAAGTTGGGCGAGTTGGGCATCGTGTTGCATGAGCCAAACCCGCCTGTTGCGAACTACGTCGGATTCGTGCGCACCGGAAATCTGCTGTTCGTCTCCGGCCAGGTCTGCAACACCCCGGAAGGCAAATTGATCGCAAAGGGCAAGCTTGGCGCCAGCGTGACCACCGAGCAAGGCGCCGCTGCCGCGCGCGGCTGCGCGATCAACCTGCTGGCGCAGGTCAAGATGGCGCTCGGCGATCTCGACAAGGTGGCGCGCGTCGTGCGTCTCAGCGGCTTCGTCAATGCGACCACGGATTTTCTCGACGGGCCGAAGGTGCTCAACGGCGCATCGGATCTGATGGTCGCTGCGTTCGGCGACAAGGGCCGGCATGCGCGCACCACCGTCGGCGTAGCCGCCCTGCCCTCGGACGCCGCGGTCGAAGTCGAAGGTATCTTCGAAGTTTCGTGACACCAATGACGTCGCGTGCACCCGACTGGCTGACGGCGCGGCCGATCGCTCATCGCGGCTTGCATGATCGCACGCGGGGCATCATTGAAAACATGCCCTCGGCGATCGATGCTGCGGTCGCCGGCAATTTCGCTATTGAGGTCGATCTGCAACCCAGCGCCGATAACGAGGCGATGGTGCATCATGACTACGCGCTGGGCCGTCTCACCCAGGGAACTGACGAGTTGATATCGCTCACCGCGGAGCAACTCAAGCAGGTCGGGTTCAAGCACACATCCGACCACATGATGACACTCGGCGATCTCTGCGCGCGAGTCGCCGGACGCGTACCGCTGGTGCTGGAGATCAAAAGCCGGTTCGATGGTGACCGGCGGCTGGCGACGCGCATGGCGCAAGTTCTGGCATCCTACACCGGCCCGGTGGCGGCAATGTCGTTCGACCCCGATCAGGTGGCTGCGATCAGCGACCTGATGCCGGACCTCACGCGCGGCATTGTTGCGGAACGCCACTACACCGACGGCGAATGGAAGCAGTTACCGCCCGAGATAATCCGCGAGATGACCGGCCTGCGCCACGCCTTCCGTACGCAACCGCATTTCGTCAGCTACCGCGTCGACGATTTGCCCGCACCTGCGCCGTGGATTGCGCGCAATATCTTCGGCTGCGCGCTCATCACATGGACTGTGCGGACGCCGGAACAGCGCGCACGCACCGCGCGATACGCCGACCAGATGACCTTCGAGGGTTTCATCCCGGAGTAAGCCGAAAAGCGCGATGCCAGATACTTGAAGTCATCCGCGCAAGAACCGATCTATACTCCTGAACATTATCGGTTTCTCACGGCCACGGTGCGCCTTCCCTTTGACGGATTTCTGCGAGATCACCCTTGAAGCAGTGTCCTCGACCGGCCAGATCCCGGCCGGCGAATGGAACGCCTGCGCCAATCCCGATGGCGCTTACAATCCATTTGTGTCGCATGCCTTTTTCGCTGCGCTGGAAACATCCGGCTCCGCGGTCGGACGCACCGGCTGGGCACCGCGCCACCTGGTGGCACGCATCGCGGGCCAGGTCGCAGGTGTCGTCCCCTGTTATCTGAAAAATCACTCGCAGGGTGAGTACGTGTTCGATCACGGCTGGGCCGACGCCTATGCGCGTTCGGGCGGAAGTTACTACCCGAAACTGCAAGCCACTGTTCCGTTCACCCCGGCCACGGGGCCTCGCCTGCTGGTGCGCCCCGGTGACGAGGCTGCACGCGTGCGCGAACACCTCGCGGCCGGACTGATCGCGCTGTGCGGCGCGACCCACGCATCGTCCGTCCACGTCACCTTCGCGCAGGAAGACGAATGGGCGTTTCTCGCCAAACAGGGATTCCTGCAACGCACCGACCAGCAATTCCACTGGCGCAATGAAAGCTACGGAACGTTCGAAGATTTCCTCGCCACCCTGGCCTCGCGCCATCGCAAGGGTATCCGACGTGAACGCCGCGACGCCCTTGCGAACGGCATCACCATCCATCCCCTCACCGGCAGCGACATCACACCGGATGCGTGGGACGCATTCTTCGAGTTCTACATGGAGACCGGGTCGCGCAAATGGGGGCGGCCCTATCTCACCCGCGCGTTCTACGACATGGTGGGCGAGACCATGCCGAAAGACGTACTGTTGGTCATGGCAAAGCGCGACGGCAAATGGATTGCAGGCGCGATCAACTTCATCGGCTCCGACACGCTGTTCGGCCGCCACTGGGGTGCGATCGAGCATCATCCGTTCCTGCATTTCGAGGTCTGCTACTATCAGGCCATCGACTTCGCGATCCGGCGCGGATTGAAACGCGTTGAGGCCGGCGCGCAGGGCGAGCACAAGATCGACCGCGGTTACCTGCCGCAGACCACCTACTCCGCGCATTACATCGCCGATCCGGCGCTGCGCCGCGCCATCCGCGACTATCTCGCGCGTGAGCGGACTTACGTTCAGGAAGCCGTGCGGGAGCTGACCGAAGCGGGGCCGTTTCGCAAGGCGGACGGGGAAGACTGATCCGGCGGGCGTTGTGACCACCCCGCAAGCGGCTTAACCTGTTCGGCGGATCACGCCGCTGCCGCAGGACACGCCTTGAGTTCAATCGCCGCCCGGACCCGCGAATTTCTGACGCGACGCGCCCCAGAGCTGCGTCAGACTCTTCGCGTCACCATCGCGACCGGCGCGGCTTACGTCGCCTACAAATCTCTCGGCCTGCAACAGGGCTATTGGGCTGTGTTCACGGTGATCATCGTGATGCAAGGCTCGATCGGGGGCACGCTCGGCGCAGCCACCGAGCGAATGATCGGCACCCTTGCCGGTGCGGTCGTCGGCGGACTGGCGGCGGCCTTTCATTCGAACACTTCCCTCGGCATTGGCACCGCTCTCGTGCTTGTCACCGGCGCCACCGTGTGGGGCGCTGCGGTTCGTCCCCAATTGCGGGTCGCGCCGGTCACGGCGGCGATCATGCTGCTGACGGAGCCTGCGGGCGCACCGGTGGAGCAGTTCGTTCTGGACAGAATTATTGAGATCGGAATGGGCGGCCTGATCGGCGTGCTGGCGATGGTGCTGATATTTCCGGCGCGGTCCCATGCGGTCGTAGTTACCCGCTCTGTGGCCGTGCTCACACGCATCCAGAAGCTGCTGCTGTCGGAAGCCGACGCACTCGAGCGAGGCGAAGCGCTGGTGCCTTCCACCGAACATCCAGCCTTGCGCCAGGCGCTCACCGCCGTCGAGCAGGCCCTGAAGGATGCCGACAGGGAACGCGCCTCGCGCCTTGCCGATCATCGCATTCCTCCGGCAATCCCACGCACACTCTGGCGCGTGCGCAACGACCTCGTCGCCATTGGCGGCGTACTTCGAACCCCTCTTCCGTCTCAGATCGCATCGACCCTGGCGCCTGCGGCGGCCCGCCTGCTGCGCGCCCACGCCGAACTGACCGAACGATGCGCGACCGCGCTCGACGCCGTCACCGTCGTGTCGCGAAACGATGTAGCGGCGGCGCACCTCGCCTTCACCGAAACATTCACCGGGCTGCGCCAATCCGGTGTGATGCGTGCACTCGATTTCAACGCGGTGGGGCGCGTTTTCGGCCTTGCGTTTACGCTGGACGGACTTCACCGCGACTTGACCGACCTCGCCGACCGGATCGATGAGATCGCGACCGGTATTCCCGAGCGCACCACGGATTCCTGACATACGCGCCGCTCAAACAACCCGGCTTGACCGCGCCGCCTCAGGCGGCGATTGTGAACCGCAATTTTTTCCGGGACCGACCATGACCGCTTACGACATCAACAACATTTTCGCAAAAATCCTGCGCGGGGAAATTCCCTGTCACAAAGTCTATGAAGACGAACACACCTTCGCTTTCATGGACATCATGCCGCGCTGTCCCGGACATACCCTAGTGATCCCCAAGGAGCCCGCCCGCAACATTCTCGATATCTCGCCCGACAGTTTCGCCCATGTCGCGCGGACGGCGAAGAAAGTCGCAATGGCGGCCATGAAAGCCTTCAAGGCTGACGGAATTACCCTGCAGCAGTTCAGCGAACCGGCCGCCGGCCAGGTGGTCTATCACCTTCATGTCCACGTCATGCCGCGTGTCGAAGGCGTTGTGCTGCTTCCGCCTGCGAGCCGCAAGGAAGACGTCAAGGTGCTGGAAGATCACGCCACACGGCTGATCGCGGCGCTGAAGGGCTAGGCTGCGAAGCGCGGGCTCAGCCCATCCACCATTTGCCCGCGAGCACAACGATTTCACCGGCGACCACGCCGGCGAAAACCGACTTGCGCATCGCCAGATAAACGCCAAACCCCACAGCGACAGAACCATACCGCACAATGTCAGGCACCGTCGCGAGTGCGCCGGGCGGTGAAATCAGGATCTGCGCGATAACGCCGGCAAGGATCGCAGCAGCGACCGCCCTCACCCAGATCAGGAATTCCGAACCTTCGTCGATGCCGCCGCCGATCACAAGGCCGAGCACCCGCCAGACCTCGTTCGACAGAAAGCCTGCGAACAACAGCAGCGCGATGGCGTGCGTATCTCCAAGAAGCCCGCTCATGCGCGCCTCCGCAGGCGATGGATGCCATAGGCAATGGTGCCGGCGGTCAGGCCGCAGATCATGATGTCGACGCCGGTGTGCAGCAATTGCACCAGCGGATAGAGCGCCAGCCCGAGCGCCAGCGCCAGCTTGTCCACCAGCTTGTGCGCGTTCCGCGCGGTGGACAACAAGAACGTCAGCGGCGTCAGCGCCAGAATCCCCGCTGCCAGAATGGGCGGCAGGCTTGCCGCCAGTCCGTATCCCAGAACGGTCGCCACGCAGCTCAGGAAGACCAGCCCGCCGCCGAGCCCGTTGACGAATGCAATCCGTCTTTCGCGCGGCACATGGGGCAGCAGGCGAAAACTTTCGACCCAGACAGTGACCGCAACCAGATGCGCCGGCAGCGCGAGCTGGCGCATCTTGGTTTGCGGCGTTCGCAGCATCGGCAAGACCGAGACCACCATCGGCAGCAGGCGGATGGCGCTGATGGTCACCGCCAGGGCCGATTCCAGCAGCGTCGCACCGGTGTGGGAGGTGGAAATCAGGATGATCTGCGCTGGACCGGCCCAGACCAGTACCGTGGTAGCCACTGCCCAGCCCAGCGTAAAGCCGGTGTCGTGGGCGAATGCACCAACTCCGATGAAGGTACCGAACAGCACCAGCGCCAGAATCGACGACAGCGCGGATTTCACTCCGAACGCGAACGCCGCGAAGGAGCTTTGCCATTTCGGAGAATCAAGGGCGGGAAGTGCCAAGGGGCGTAACACCGGATGAATCGTTTGATTCATCACGCGTGTGAAATACCCTCGTCGTCAAGGGATCGTGGTCGCCAATTTCGGGAGCCACACCGCTAAAACGCGGCAGCTTTCAGCGGCCGCCGGAAGCCAAGGAGCGCCGACGATCGTTGGCCGCAAAAAGCGGCATCAAAATCAGATCGATGGCTCGCGCGCGGACGACGACAGCGAACCGAGAACGCACAAGGCTGCAAATGCAATACCGATAATTCCAAACGTCAGCACGACGGCCTCCTCACAGAATGCGCGAAACATTTTTCGCTGCAGGCGATCAGGTGATTGGAAAACGGTTTCACAAAACTTAAGCGAAAAACGTTGGCATCGCGTTAGCAATTCGTTGAGCATAAAGCTCTCCGTACCGATTCAAATAGTGCCTGCAATTATTGGGTTTCTTTTGTAGGCGATCGGGCCGCGACGTTAACCGTTATATGAGATTTCCGGAATTTTCGCCCGCGTTCAGTACCCGCGCCGGCTAACCATGCCCCTGCGCGTTCTTCAGCACGATGCACGCCTGCCCTGCCCGCCTGATGCGATCGCACAACTCGTTGGCGGCAGCGCGCGTATCGGCTCCCACACGTACCTGATAGAACGGCCGCGTACCGCGGCTCCGGAAAATCGAGCTAAGAAGACTGGGATCGCGATCGCCGATGACCGCGCTCAGGCGTTTCATAGAACGGGCATACATCGCGAGCGCCCTGTCGCGCGAGAATCCGGCAGCAAGCTGCACCCCCCATGGCATCGCCGCGCCGAGTTTCACACGCTGTTCAAGTTCGGCAATGAACGGGTTTGGCGCGCGTTTCAGCAGCGCCATGAGTTCACGGCAACCTGTCGGCGGCGCACGGTCCTTGACCGCACCGTTCTTCCCGGCCGCGGCCCAGTCATCGACCGATGTGCCGGTGATCGCGTAGACATAGCTCCGCGTCTCGGAGGGCATATAGCCGGTACCCGCGAGCCATTCCTGCACGCGGCGCGGACCCGCGTTGTAGGCCGCCGCAGCGAGCCCGAGATTGCCGAACTGTTCGCGCAGCTCCTTCAGAAATTCTGCCGACTTGGGCAAAGCCTGCACCGGGTCGAATGGATCGAGCAGCCGGCGCTCGTTCGCCGTGCCGGGCATGAATTGCGCGACGCCCTGCGCGCGCTGACCGCTGCGTGTGACCGGCCCCACTGCGTCCGGCTGAAAGCGGCTCTCCTGCCAGATCACCCGCGCGAAGAACTCCAGCGGCAGATTATGCGCCGATGCCGCGGATTCGATCATCAGGCACATCGCCTCGCGCGCAACGGCGTCTTTCGCATCCTTCGCAGGCGAAGGCGGTGGCGGGACCTCGGCGGCAGGTTTCGTTTCGATGGCCGCGGGAGGAGTTGCAGGAGTTCCCTGATCCGGAGCCTTAGGTTCGGATGTCTCCTGCGGAATGTCAGGCTTCGCTGTGGGCGCAGGGTCGTCACCACGCGCAATCTGAACCTCCGCCGTCAGCATCACGCTGACAGCCAAGCAAAGCATCCAATGCAACGGAACCTGTCGTCTCATCGCCACCAACTGCCACACGAGGATGTCGAAAAACGGATCGAGCAAGGATATCGCGTAAGCGAAGTCCGGAAAATCACGACCATCACAGAACTTGCCGTGGATCGCTTATCCATCGGATGAGAACTGCCGGTCATCTCACATGCCTACGCACCGGATTCGTTTACGTTAACGGAGTCTTTCCATCGCCCTTGATAGCCCCGCCCGTACGGCCAGCCTATGGTTAGCAAGGAATGAAGTGCCGGGATGAGTGACGTGGTCTTGCATATCGAGGAGGCAACGGACGGAGCAATAGACGCGCCGCCCGCGGATACCCACGATCTCGCTTTGGCAGATCCACAGAATGATCCGGAATCTGCCGAGCTCGCAGCAGACACTCATCCTGACGTTCAAACTGACACAGCGCAGGAACCGACCCGCGACAATTTCAAACGAATAGGCCCGTTCAAACGAATAGGTCCTGGACTGCTGAAACCGCTGATCGCCGTGGCGACCGCTCAGTATTTCATTGTCACGGTGCTGGCCGGTTTGGCCGCATGGACGATTGCCTCCGATGCAGGCGAAGCGATCAATGCAAGGATCGAGCCCCTCCTCACCGCGTTAAAACGCTTCTGATCCCACGCAAGTCGCAAAAAGCCGGCGATCATGAGACCGCCGGCTTTTGCATTTGTTTGCGTTTCGCTCAGACCTTCATGAGCGGTGACTTGGCCGGGCCTTTCGGACCATCTCCGCCCTTCGGCTTGCGCGGCGCGGCGCGCTTGCGAGCGCCAGGCAGTTTCTCGGGCTTCGGGGTCACCGGGCCTTCGACGAACTCGAAACCGATCTTCTCGGCACCCGTTTCGCTCGTCTCGTCCTTCACCAGAACGACGCGGACGTGACCGCCGCCCTTCAGCTTGCCGAACAGCACCTCGTCCGCCAAGGGCTTCTTGATGTGTTCCTGAATGACGCGAGCCATCGGCCGCGCACCCATCTGCTCGTCGTAGCCTTCCTTCACCAGCCACGCCTTCGCGGGCTCGGACAGCTCAATGGTCACATCGCGATCCGCGAGCTGGGCTTCGAGTTGAAGCACGAATTTCTCGACCACCATGCCGATCACATCAGGATTGAGATGTGCGAACGATACGATTGCATCGAGACGGTTGCGGAACTCAGGCGCGAACTGGCGGTTGATCGCCTCGTGATCCTCGCCTTCTCGCTTGCTGCGCGTGAAGCCGAACGCGGCCTTTGCCATGTCGGCGGCGCCCGCGTTGGTCGTCATGATCAGGATGACGTTGCGGAAATTGACCGACTTGCCGTTGTGATCAGTCAGCTTGCCGTGGTCCATGATCTGCAACAGCACGTTGTAGAGATCCGGGTGCGCCTTCTCGATTTCGTCGAGCAGCACCACGCAATGCGGATGCTGATCCACGCCATCGGTCAATAGACCACCCTGGTCGAAGCCGACATAACCCGGAGGAGCGCCGATGAGGCGCGACACGGTGTGCCGCTCCATGTACTCCGACATATCGAAGCGGATCAGTTCAACGCCGAGCGATGCCGCGAGTTGCTTGGCAACCTCGGTCTTGCCGACGCCGGTCGGGCCGGAGAACAGATACGAGCCGATCGGCTTCTCCGGTTCGCGCAGACCCGCACGGGCGAGCTTGATCGACGCGGCCAAGGCCTCGATGGCCTTCTCCTGACCGAACACGGTCCGCTTCAGGGTCGTCTCGAGATGCTTGAGCACCTCGGCGTCGTCCTTGGAGACAGACTTCGGCGGAATCCGCGCCATCGTCGCGATGGTGACTTCGATTTCCTTGATGCCGATGGTCTTCTTGCGCTTGTTCTCAGGCACAAGCATCTGCGCCGCGCCGGATTCATCGATCACGTCGATCGCCTTGTCCGGCAGCTTGCGGTCGTGAATGTAGCGCGCCGAGAGATTCACCGCCGCCTCGATGGCGTCGTTGGTGTACTTCAGCTTGTGATACTCTTCGAAATACGGCTTGAGGCCCTTGAGGATGCCAATGGCGTCTTCAACGGTCGGCTCGTTAACGTCGATCTTCTGGAAGCGGCGCACCAGCGCACGATCCTTCTCGAAGTGCTGCCGGTATTCCTTGTAGGTGGTCGACCCCATGCAGCGGATCGTGCCGGACGCCAATGCTGGCTTCAGCAGGTTCGATGCATCCATCGCGCCGCCGGAGGTCGCGCCCGCGCCTATCACGGTATGAATTTCATCGATGAACAGGATCGCATTCGGATGCGCTTCCAGTTCCTTGATGACCTGCTTGAGGCGCTCTTCGAAATCGCCGCGATAGCGCGTACCCGCGAGCAGCGTGCCCATATCGAGTGAAAACACGGTGGACGCTGCCAGCACTTCCGGCACTTCGCTATCGACGATGCGCTTGGCGAGACCTTCCGCGATCGCAGTTTTTCCGACGCCTGCCTCGCCTACGAACAACGGATTGTTCTTCTGACGGCGGCAGAGCACCTGGATAGCACGGTTGATTTCGGCGTGGCGGCCGATGACGGGATCAATCTTTCCGTCGCGCGCCTTCTTGTTCAGGTTGACGCAATAGGTATCGAGCGCCTCGCCCTTCTTCTTGGAATCCTCACCACTCTTGGCGTCGGCTTCCTCGTCCACGCCGCGCACCGGCCGCGCCTCAGAGACGCCCGGGCGCTTGGCAATGCCATGGCTGATGTAATTGACCGCGTCGTAGCGGGTCATGTCCTGTTCCTGCAGGAAATACGCCGCATGACTTTCGCGCTCCGCGAAAATCGCGATCAGCACGTTGGCCCCGGTGACCTCTTCCCGGCCGGACGACTGCACGTGGATGACCGCGCGCTGCACGACGCGCTGGAATCCAGCGGTCGGCTTGGCGTCATCCGCGCCTTCGGCGACCAGGTTCTCAAATTCGGTTTCAAGGTAGTTGACGAGGCTGCCGCGCAACTTGTCGAGGTCGACGCTGCATGCACGCATCACGGCGGCGGCGTCCGAGTCGTCGATCAGTGAAAGCAGCAGATGCTCGAGCGTCGCATACTGATGATGCCGCTCATTTGCGATGGCAAGCGCGCGGTGCAGGGATTGTTCAAGGCTCTGAGAGAAAGTCGGCATTCGCGTCCCTTATGGCCCCCGCCACTTCATTCGATCGTTTGTCGTCCGGTCCGGCTTGATCAGTTCCTGCAACCTGTTTGCATTCTCATCGCCTCATCCGGTTCCCACGCCGAACGAGACTCAAATGCTACTTCTTTTCCATCACGCATTGCAAAGGATGCTGGTGTTTTCGTGCAAAGTCCATCACCTGCGTCACCTTGGTCTCGGCGATTTCATACGTAAAAACGCCACACTCACCGATGCCGTGGTGATGCACATGCAACATGATCGTCGTCGCGGCTTCAACGTCCTTGTTGAAGAACTTCTCTAGAACATGAACGACAAACTCCATCGGAGTGTAGTCGTCGTTCAGGATCAGGACGCGGTAGAGGTTCGGGCGCTTGGTCTTAGGCTTGACCTTGGTGATGACGGACGTGCCTGGACCGCCCCGCCCCTCGTTGCCGTTCTCATCCTTGCTCATTTGCGGGCGGACGCTGGCGGTTTGTTCCCCGGACACCTTGGGCGCCGCGACTGGTTCCGGATATGAAGACGAGTGCAGCATGGCTTAAGAGTTCAAAATCCCCACAAAAAACGATGTTCCAACAACGAAACCGCCGTCGGATCACATGAACAATATGGGTCGCCGTTCGCCCGCCCGCAAGCATGCCGTTACCGGCTGAAATCGCGCCGGGAGAACCGCACGACACCCTCGCGGCAATGCCGGATGGTTAACGCAAACGCCCCAAATTCGTGCGTATTTCGTTATGGGGCGTTGAAGCGCTGTTGACAATAAGGACCGATTGAGGGGCCGAAAGGGCCATTTTATGGGGCATTTTACGTAGATTGGCGGCAGCTTTTACCGCCTCTTCATTGCCCTCTCCTACGACATGGCAGGACCCATTTTTGGTGACCGCCATGAACATTGCATCCATTTTCAACCGTTCCCGCACCTCAGGCCCCGCTTGTGCGGCTGGCGAATTGATAAAATTCGAACGAAGCGGGAAACCCGGTCTTCACGATGAAACCGTCGTCCAGCGATCCCCGGCCGCCTACTTCTCAGGTGTACCCGTTATTCAGCGCAGCATTTTACTACCTCTTCACGCCTGCAGCCTATCTCGCGTCCCAGAGCCTCATTCTTCTGGTGACGTCATGAACGATGCATCGATTTTTAATCGCGTCCGCGGATCGATCGCGCGCTTCCGCCACGCGCAAGGCGGCAACGTCGCCGTGATGTTCGGCATCGCAATCGTGCCGATCCTGGGCTTCGTCGGGGCTGCGGTCGACTACGCCCGCGTCAACAATGCCCGCACCGCCATGCAGGCGGCCCTCGATACCGCTGCACTAATGATCTCCAGAGATGCCTCGGGCCTCACCGCCGCGCAAATCAGTCAAAAGGCCAATGACTATTTCAACGCGCTCTACAAGCACCCGGAGGCGCTGAACGTCGCCGTGACGGCGGCTTATACAAAGAGCGCCAGCCAGGGATCCAAGGTCGTTCTGACGGGATCGGCCACCATGAAGACCGATTTCATGAAGGTCGTCGGCTATCCAAACCTGGATTTCGGCGCGAGTTCGACGACGGTCTGGGGTAACACCAGAATGCGCGTCGCCATGGCACTGGACATCACCGGATCGATGAACAGTGCCGGCAAGCTCGACGCCATGAAAAAGGCAGCCAAGGGTCTGGTGGACACACTCAAGTCGTCGTCGAAGACTCTCGACGATGTGTATCTGTCAATCATCCCCTTCAACGTGATGGTCAATGTCGGCAACACCAACAAGAACGCGGCCTGGCTTGACTGGGACACGAGTTATGGCAGTTGCAGCCAGTCATCCAAGACGACGAAAAGTTCGTGTGTCGCAGCCGGCAAGACATGGACTGCCAGCAATCTCAACAACTGGAAAGGTTGCGTGACAGATCGCACTCAATCTTACGACACGACGAAAGACGCGCCGACCATTACCCTCGCGGCAACCCTGTTTCTTGGGGAGAGTTATAGCGCCTGCGGCTCGTCGATCCTCCCGATGACGTCATTGTACAACTCCAACGAATCCGACGGATCGCTGGACGACAACACCGTCAAGGGCAAGATCAATAACCTGGTCGCGTCCGGCAACACCAACCAGGGCATCGGCATGCACTGGGCGTGGATGATGCTGCAATCGACAGATCCGTTCCCGACGCCAGCCAAGGATTCCAACTACAAGTATACCGACGCAATCATCCTGCTGTCGGACGGCATGAATACGCAAAATCGCTGGTATTCGTCGGCATCGCAGATCGATGCGCGGCAGAAAATTCTCTGCGACAACATCAAGAACAAGACCAACGGAACGACCTTGATCTACACCATTCAGGTCAACACCGACGGCGATCCGGAATCCGCGGTTCTCAAATCCTGCGCTGATACCGGCAATTTCTACTCTTCGACCAGCGCGAGCGGCATCGCAGCCGCGTTCGATTCAATCGGAAACTCGCTGACGAAACTGCGTATCGCCAAGTAACAAACGGCGGATCGTTCGCTGCAATAAAAAAGCCCGGCGTTGAGCCGGGCTTTTCTGTTGGTGGAGAGCCTTGAATTAGTGAGTGGTCTGCGAAACCTTCGCGACCAGGCCTTCGAAAGGCTTGAAAGCCTGCTTGGCGAGGTCGGTATAAAGCTCGCCGATCTTCTGCGACTCGGCAACAAACGTCTCGTACGACGTCTTGGCGTATTCGGTCTGCAGTTCGACGGCCTTTTCGATCGACTTCACGCCCGACAGCTTCTCGACGAAGCTCTTGGTGTCTTCGAATGACTTCTTGGCGTATTCGCCGTAAGCATTCGCAATCGACTGAAGGCCGCTTGAGAACGTGTTGGCAGACGCAACCGCGGCGTCGAACTGCTCTTTGCCGTACTGCTGAAACTCTTCAACCTTGACCATTACAAAGTGTCCTTTTCCCAGACTTAGTTGACCTGCACACGCCAGGAGGTACCCGGCTCCCTAACCACGACTTTGGTAGTAGTGCAGCGCACAAAATAAGTCAAGAATATTGTGCGTCGCACAATCGTCTTAAATCCGAGACAAAACCTGCAAATTCCGGAAACCCTTGCTTAACCCTTTCGAAACCGTCGCCACCTAATTTGATTCCCTGTGCTTTTCGGGTTCTGGGAAGAATCCAAAAAGATGCGCGGTTCCAATACGTTAGCCGGATCACCGATTGTCCGGCATCGGCCCATGGGAGCCGCAGCTTCGTGTGGACGACGCGGCCCGAAGATTGGCTGCGGCCGGACCAAATTTGGCCTCAGAACGAGGCGAATAAACTGGGAATCGGACGGGGAAATTCATGCTTGGGGTCAAATCGTCAGCGTCGTCACGCACGCTTCGTCTTTGCCTTCTCGGCGTCGCCACCATCTCCGTGGCCGTAGCCTTCACCACCGACACCGCAGACGCCCGGCGGCGTCACAAGCATCGCGCCGCAGTATCAAGCTACAGCCCCGCTTTCTCCTCCATCATCGTCGACGCCAACTCCGGCAGCACGCTCCAGGCCACCAGCGCCGACAGCCTGCGCCACCCTGCCTCGCTCACCAAGATCATGACGCTCTACATGCTGTTCGAACGGCTGGAGAGCGGCAAGCTCAAGCTCGATAGTCCGATGGATGTATCGGCCCATGCATCTCAGCAGGCGCCGACCAAGCTGGGTTTGCGGCCCGGTCAAACGATCCGCGTCGAAGACGCAATCAAGGGCCTCGTCACCCGCTCCGCCAACGACGCCGCCGCCGTGATCGCCGAAGCGATCAGCGGCGACGAGGACGATTTCGCCAAGGCGATGACGCGCAAGGCGCGTGCACTTGGCATGAGCAAGACCGTTTACAAGAACGCGTCGGGCCTTCCGGACAGTGAGCAGGTGACCACGGCGCGCGATCAGGCCACGCTCGGCCGCGCCATTCAGGACCGCTTCCCGAAATACTATCGCTACTTCGCGACCGAGGCGTTCAACTACAAGGGACGCTCGATCCGCAACCACAACAAGCTGCTCGGCCGGGTCGAGGGCGTCGACGGCATCAAGACCGGTTACACCCGCGCCTCCGGCTTTAACCTCGTCACCTCGATGAAGCGCGGCAATCGCTACGTTGTTGGCGTCGTGATGGGCGGACGCAGCGGCGGGTCCCGCGACGCCATCATGCGCAACCTGCTCGCCGAACATCTCGATGAGGCCGCAACCCGGCGCACTGTTGCCGCCATCACGGAACGCGGCAGCGAGACGCAGGTCGCCAGCGCAGACGATGCCGACGAGGCAAAGGTCGAAGTGAAAACCCGCGCCGCCCCGATGGTTCAGGTGCAGGGCGCGATCAAGGTCGCATCCACCCCGTCGGAACCCGTTCCTCTTCCAACGCCACGCGCTCCGGTTGCCCCGGTCAAGGTCGCAGCGGAAGCCCAGCAGGACAAACCAGCCCCCGCTCCGCTCACCAGCGGCGTGATTTCATCGCAGTCCTTCGCTGCCATCCCCGGATCGTCCGAGCCGATGACGCCGGTGCGCGTCAGAACAGTTCAGGTGCGCATGGGCCAGACCAAGGTTGCGTCCGCAGCGCCGGGTGCCCCCGCTCCGGTCGCAACGAGCGCCATTCCCGCGCCGCGCAAGGCCGAAGTCGCAGAAACCTCCAAGTCGGTCGTCGCCAAGGCCGAAACCAAAGTCGAGGCCAGAGCTGAGTCCAGGACCGATCGCCGCGCAGAGAACCGTTCAGAGCCCTGGCCGGTCGCCAGCGTTCAGCCCGCCGGCGACTTCCCGGCTCCGCTTCCCGCCCAGCCCAACACCAGCAACGGCATCGGACAGGGAATCATTGGGTCGGTCCCCGCGTCGTCGTCGACGCCGCCGGCGCAGACAATGGCCTATTCCGATCCCGCGCGCGGCGCGCCGCCCACCACTCTCGGAGCACAGGCCGTCGCTCTCCAGACACCCGCTGCGCCCCAGCCACAGCCTGTTCAGCAAGCTGCATTGCAGCCGGCCCCGCAACCCACCCAGACGATCCAGCACAACGGCGCGATCAAGACCGTCGCCCGCTCCGGCTGGATCATTCAGGTCGGCGCTCTCGAAAGCGAGAGCGAGGCCCGCCAGCGCCTCAATGCCGCACGCGGCAGCGCCAGCAAGCTGCTCAGCGACGCCGAACAGTTCACCGAAACCGTGTCCAAGGGCAACAAGACGCTCTACCGCGCGCGTTTCGCCGGCCTCAATCAGGATTCCGCCGAAGCGGCATGCCGCACGCTGAAGCGCTCTGACATTTCGTGCATCGCCATCAGGAACTGATCGCAAGCCGGACCCGGCTCCGAACGAAACAAAGCCCGCGGTTCAGCCGCGGGCTTTTTCTTTGCGAGTGGAATCAGCAGGTATCTTTTTGCGCCCCGCTTGCGCATGACAACCATTTTTCAAGACTTGGTCTCTAAAATATTAACTGCAGGATCGATCACGCCGGACAACGGCGGGCGTCCGCAGGGGCGTTCAACACAGAGACGGAAAGGCTGCTCGCAGTTTGTAGCGTGATGTTGCGTGCTGGAGTCAGCGATGATTGCGAAGAAGAGTGTCCTTGGCCTCGTTCACACGGGCAGCGAGGTACGTCGAGCCCCCCTGGTCGGGATGAAGTTTCTTCATGAGCCCACGGTGCGCCCGGCTGATCTCATCACGCCCCGCGCCCGGCTTCACGCCAAGGATCTGATAGGCCTCCTCCGCCGTCATTTTTCCGCTCGGCGCCGCACGGCGATCCTCGCCTCCACCCCGGCCTGCCCCTTCGCCCTGCGCGTGCTCACGCCAGGCGGGAAACCGGCGATCAAGATAACTTTCCAGAAGAGCCCAGCTCTCGGCATCGAACCCCCGCGCCAGAGCAATGAGCTCGTCGAGCGTGAAGTCGTCCAGTACGCGCCCCGCTTCGGGGCCGGCGGTAATAAGCCCCTCAAGCGCTCCGGTGTCGTGGTCGAGCGTCATCTCTATAAACTGGGATCGTACCTTGGACTTCTGCCCGTTTGATTTCCAAGCACCGGGGCCGTAATTGCCCCAGGCTGAACCGAGCTGGGCGCCGAACGGCGACCAGCCCAGCAGACCGGCACCGAAAATTCCAAGCGGAATCGCCACCGCAAGCTCACCTCTCGCACCGATAAACAGCGCCGCGGCCAGTGTGACAATGCCGCCGCCGGCACGGAGCACTTTCGCAAGCCACTTCGGATCGGCGCCCTTGACGATATTGAGGGCGACGTAGAGCAGCGCGACGGCGACAATGCCTGCGATCAGGGTCGGCATGGGTCAATCATTCTTCATGTTCAAGCGCGGTTCGCACGCGAAGGTGCGTCGCGACCGCTCAGTACTCATGTAGGTGTCTAGCGTGCTTTGAGGAACGCGGACATCTGCGAATTTTTGCCACTGGCGTTGGGTAGTGCCCCGGCGAGCCACCCGGAAAACGCTGCCGCGCATCGGCTATTTCATCTGCCCGAGCAGAGCCGCCGCCCCTGAGCCGTTCTTCGCCAGCCGCAACAACGCATCGCGCCCGCCAGCCGCATAGGCAGCGGCTGCGCGGAGAAGTTCGCGCAACTGCGCTGCCGAACCCATGTCGAAGCGGCACCACGCGCCGCCGGTCAGCCGCGCGATCTCGCGAAACGCAGCCTCCGCCGCCGGATCATTGCCTTCCTGGAACATGAAGCACGGCACCTTCAGCAGGCCGAGTTCGCCCGCGGTGACGCACAGCGCGTCCACATTCTCTTCCATCGCGTCGCCAACGAACACGATGGCACGCACGCCCGATGCGACGGCCTCGCGCCGCGCGTCGGAAAGTACGCGCCCAAGCTGCGTCTGCCCGCCCCGGCAATCGATCTTGCCCATCAGCGTGGCGAGATGCGCGGTATCGGAGATCCATTGACTGGCGCGACACTCATTCAGACCGCGATAGTAGACGAGACGAACCGAAAGGCCGCCGATACTCCCCGCCTCGCGGAACATATCCGCCTGAAGCTGGCACGCCATGTCCCACGTCGGCTGGCGGCTCATGGTGGCATCGAGAGCGAAGATCATCCGGCCGGTACCGGCCTTGCCCGGCGTCATGGCGCGAGCCTTTGCGACAAACGCCGCAATGTCCGCGGAGGCTGACGTCTGCGTCTCCGGCACGGTACCGACGCGGCCTGAGACGGGCTGTTCGCCGGTTCTTGGAATGGTTGGATCGCGCGTCATTTTTGCTCGCGGTTGGGTGCGAGTCTTATGTGGAGCGCGGAAGACAGTTGGTCAATTCATTGACCGCCGGAAACCTGCCGGCGGTGGCCGCCACCCTACTCGATCGGCACCGCGAGCCGTCCTATGAGCTGCGCCACCTCGCTCAGCCGGCGCTCGTCATGCTCGGCAACGACATGCGCCAGACGCGACAGACATTCGTCATCACTGACGACGGGCAGTGTCCGATGATCCGCCGACGGCGCGAGCGTGGGGGACGGAAAGAAACTACTGATGCCCATAACTGTCACCTCATTGATTGGTGAGTTCAAACAAGCAGAAGTCATGCCACCAGCGTAATGTGGCGGTTTGAGGTAAGTCGACGGCTATGAGGAGTTCTCACGCAAACGTGCGGCACGCCGGAAACAAGCCCAACGCGACCATCTATCTGCGATCAATGGTTAGTTTATGGGAGGCGCGACCTGCGCCACAGAACCAGGCACTGAACCAGACATCGAACCAGGCTTCGGCACCACGATCTTCTTGGTGTCGACCGGCGCGAGCTTGCTTTCGGTTTCCAGGAACTTGTCGAGGACACCCTGAATCGATGTCTTCACATTGTCCGGCCCGCGATCGCTCATGTCGGTGTGCTGGAAGCCGGTGTTGACGACGGTGATACCCGACTGCTCGCATGTATCATCATCCGGCACCACGCCAGGATCGGCCTTGAACCGCGGGTCCTTCGAACGGAACGAGAGAATCTTGAACTTGCCCTCGGTGAGGAACGGCACGCGCAGATTGTCGAGCGTGACGATCTTCTTCACTTGCTCCGGATGCATCTTGGCGAAATACATCGAGATGTCCCCGCCATTGGAGTGTCCAACCAGGGTCAGATGGTCGTAATCCGCATTCGGCTGAATCTTCGTCATCTGCTTCACGGCGAATTCGATATTCGCCACACCGCGCTCGTAGACAGGCAGACGTCCGACATACAGTTCACCCACCTTGGTGACCAAGGGCGCATCGCTGGCCAGATCATGCTGAATGCTCGCAACGAAATACCCGCGAGCGGCGAGCACGTTGGCGAGGAAGGAATATTCGGTGAATTTTACGGTGTTGCCGTGATTGACGACCGCAACGGGCAGCGTGAGCATACCGGCGTTCGCCTGCATTTCCTTGTCACGGCGCACAGCGACCGCGACTTCGATCGGACGATCGCGCGATGAATCGTAGAACGTCAGCGTCTCGTGACGGATCGCCCATTTGCTCGCGGTGAAGTATGCGACGACAACAATCGCAAACAGACCAAGCAGGATAAAAATTCCGCGCTTCATCTCGCCCTCGAATTTGCCAGATCCGGCCAGAACCCCTCCTGGCCGCCCTGTCACAACACAGTGTTTTAGAATCCTTCGTACTTGTCCAGTTAGATGATGACAGGTTCGCGACAAACCAGCTTAATTTCCCATCATGTGTCTGACATAGACTGGTTATTTGTGCGATGCATCAAATGTGCCACTGCACCCAAAAACGCACCGCTTGGTCTATGGCTCGTAAATAACCAAGCGCCTGACCGGCAATAAGTTCACATTCTCGGCAAAAATTTGCTGCTTAGCAATGGAACCGGCGGCGGGAACCGCCGAGGAACCAAGCTGCGACAGCCTCTAATTTAGGCTGTGAGCCCGTGATTTTCCAGTGGACGGTCGACCTGGGCAAACCATTCGGCTCGGGTTGCGGCCCGGCGGCGGCCCCGCTCATCGATCGGAAGCTTCAGGTGGCGCAGCAGGCTCGTCACCTCTTCGCGGGCCGTCACGTGGGCCATGTTCGGGCGGGTGCCCAGCGTGGCCTCGTCCAGGTCATCGAGCGCGGTCAAGCCACGCGGGAAGAACTCGCGGTAGACCACGCGCTCGGCGAAGCCGTCGACCGGCCGGAAACCGAGCCGGAACGAGAGCTGGTCGAGCCCTTCCGCAATCAGCTGCTTGTTTCGCGACCCCAGCATCGACAGGCGGTTTCGCACGACGATCCAGTCGGTGGTCGCGCCATCGAGATCGCGGCGCTGCTTGCGGGCCACCTTCACCATGGTCGCGTAGTGGCTTTCGCCGATTACGGAATAGGTCGCCGGGTCCACAGAACCAAGCACGTCGAAATCGAGGAAACTATCATTTATCGGCGTGACCAGCGTATCCGCCATCGAATGCGCCAGGCGCATCAAATAGCTGTCGGTGCCCGGTGTATCGATGACAATGAAGTCGTAGGTCCGTTCCACCGCGCTGACCGCTGCGGAGAACTGCTCGAATTCCGACATTTCGTTGTCATCGATCTGCATGCTGGAGCCGAGGGCAACACAGCAGTGGTGCGGCAGTTCGAGAGAAAGTCCCGTGCGCTGGGCCCACGCCCGGCGATTCTCGATGTAGCGGGTGAAGCTCTTCTGGCGGGAATCGAGATCGATGGTGGCGACGCGCTGCCCGGCCTTCAGCAGCGCGACGGCAACGTGAAGCGCAGTGGTGGACTTGCCCGACCCACCCTTCTCGTTGCCCAGCACGACGACATGCGCCGACCCGGACTGCCCCTGACTCGTCTGCAAAAGCATGCAAATCCCCTGTGGATATCTTCGGCCAAGTGCAGAAAGAATCAAGTGAAATTCGAATGGACCTAACTTCATGATGAATCTGCGGCCGACGGCGTGCAAAGCCGCGCGTGGTCGTTGGCGCGCACCACCACCTTTGTTAAGACTGCGGCACCTGACAATCACCCGCTGCAGACATCGGCACGAATGACCCGTTCCCCCATCATCGCCCGCACGCTTTCATCCCTTCACCGCGCCCGCGCCGAACTTTGCAAGCGCAATGCCACGCTCGCACTCGTGCCGACCATGGGAGCGCTCCATGACGGCCATGTGTCGCTGGTCCGTCTTGCCAAACGGCGTGCACAGAAGGTCGCTGTATCGATCTTCGTGAACCCCACGCAGTTCGCGGCCCATGAAGACCTCGGCTCATATCCCCGCACCTGGAAAGAAGACATCGCGCGCCTCAAGGCGGAAGGTGTCGATCTGGTCTGGAATCCGGATGTGAAGACGATGTACCCGGACGGATTCGCCACCCGCGTTGCCCCCGAAGGCCCGGCGCTCGCAGGACTTGAAGATAAATTCCGCCCGCATTTCTTCGGTGGCGTGGCAACCGTCGTCGCCAAACTGTTCACGCAGGTGCGGCCGGATATGGCGCTGTTCGGCGAGAAGGACTTTCAGCAGCTCAAGGTGGTCACCCGCATGGCGCGCGATCTCGATCTCGGCGTCAAGGTGATTGGCGGCGCGATCATCCGCGAGCGCGACGGTCTCGCGATGTCGTCACGCAACGTCTATCTCTCGCCGGATCAGCGCCGGACCGCGACGGTGCTGTTCCGCACGCTCAAAGCCACGGCGAAGCGGATGCGGGCTGGCGGCGACTTCAAGGCCGCGTTATCCGATGGTGCCGATCTCATTCGTCAAGCTGGATTTGCGCTTGATTATCTTGAGGCACGGCACGCCGAGACGCTTGCACCGATCGCATCCTTGAACGACGGGCCGGTTCGGCTGCTGGTGGCGGCGAAGATTGGAACGACCCGTTTGATCGACAACATCAAAGCGTAATTTACAGCAGGCCAAGCTCGCGCAGTTCGCGGCGCAGCGGCTCCGGCATCGCGGCCACACTGGCAGCAGCCTTGCCGAGGTCCGGTGGCGCAGTCTTCGGATCGAGATAGCGCCAGCCCTGGAACGGTCGCATCGGCCGCGGTGACACCGCAATCAGCTTGGGCTCCATCACGAGGCGGCATCGCCCGATGCCGTCCTTGTCACGAAACGGCTCGATGCCGAGGATCTTCTCACGCGCGGCGATCTCCCCCTTGATGACCCAATAGATCGATCCGCCGTCGAGAAGTTCGTCGACGCGCTTGGGGGACATCCGGGTCACATGGATATGGCGCGGTGGCAGACCTTTCGCCTTGGCCTGCTTTACGCGTTCGGAGATCCAGCCCCTGAGATCCTTGATGGACGTGGCACCGACGCTGAGCTTGACGAGATGAAGCGGCATATTCGGGATCGCCAGCACGATGCCTGAGCATCACGCTTCAAATGGTGGAAGAGCGATCAGTTATCATCGCTCGCTGCGGGAGGCGCAAGCTGCACGGGTGCTTGTGCACGCGATTTCTGTGGTTGTGGCTGTGGCGCGGCCTTTTTCGCGGCGGTCGGTGCCGGCTGAGGGTTTATCACCGCAGCAGGTGCGCTGCGCGCAGGTGCCGCGGCGCCAGGTTCCGATGGACGCCGCTCGGCCTGGGAGCCCTGAGCAGCCGGCTCAGGCGTCATGATGTTGATCGGGGGGATCGAAGCTGCGCTCGGAAAATCGCCCGACACAGGCTTTCCCGGCGGTGGCACGGTGCCCAGCGCGGCGATGGGGGCAACTCCCGAACCAGCAACCGAGATAGCTGGCGGTGCATTCCACGACGAGGCGTAGCGCCCGACAAAGCTGTCGTAGAGATTTTCGCTCATGTTGGACGAGATTTGTCCCGAATTGGTCAGCGACTGAAAGAACGGGCAAGCCGCCGTCAGTGTGCAGCCCTCCCGCGTCTTGAGGACTTGGGCGACAAGCCCGTAGCGATCACGCTCAATGGTCCGCCGCAATGCATTCAGTTCCGGCGTCATCACCTTGTTGGCGGCGGCGGCATTGCCGAAAGCGGCAAGCCGTGAGATTTGGGCGGCGGTGTAGGACACGCCCGCAGCGACGGAGTCAGCCGACGCAAACAACGCCTTCTCGCAGGCCGCCTCGACGCTCTCGCCGGCAAGCCCGTCAAGACACGCCAGCGCCGGAAGCGATGCATTCGATTGCACGGCGGACTTGATGTCTCCGGAGACGCCACTGCTCTCAGCCGCGCGCATCATGGCGGTCACTGCAATGCCGATGGCCAACAGCGTGATAACAGTCAACGCGCCGTTCGCGACCGATCGCTCGGCGCGAAACAGCGTGACCAAAAGAACGATTGCAAAGAAACCCGCTGCGGCGATGGTAAGCCACATCGGCAGGTTCGCCGATTGCCAGAAATTCTCGATCGATGATGCCCAGGCGCGGTTCATGCGAGGTCCCCTTCACAACGAACCAGACCAAGCGCCGCAACCGCGGCAAAATTCCGTCGCGGAAGTATGTTAGGCGTCGGCGAGTTGGCTTTCCTTCGCCACGCGCTCGAAGGCTTCGGTCGAACTCTTGATGCGATACTGACAGTCATCACCATCCGTCGGCAGCAGGCGGATCACTTCATAGGTTCCGCTCGCAGCTGGCCGAGCGACATTGCTTGCCGTGAAGTAGACAGTCTCTCCGACGATATACTTGTGCTTCAACACCCTGCTCCATCACGCGATACGCGCATTTTGGCGGCCTGCCGTTGTCCCGGCAAAGCCAGTTTGACGCCCGGCAACGGTATAGCATGCCGGACCTCCATTTGCCAGATAAACCAGCACCCGGATGATGGCAAAATAGCCTTTGTATCCCAATGGTTTAAAGCCATTTTTGAGGCCTTGCACAGGCATCAAAGCAGGGTCCAGCGGCGTGCAACGCCGCAATTTCGCCGTCACTGCGCCTTCGAACGATTTCCCGGCAAGTTCAGTGCGTTAGCCCGGCAAGCTCATGCCGTGCGCGGCAGCGTGCCTTCGGGGCTCGCCCGATCGACAGCCGTTGGCAGAACCTGAGCCAGAACTGTCGAAAGCTGGTCCACCGGGATGCCGAAGCGTGTGGCCAGCTGCCGGACGATACCGTTCCCCAAGACGTCCTGGAGTTGCTGCGCGCTGATCGGCAGATTGCTGCCGGTGCCGATCCAGGATTTCACCTGATCGCCGAATCCGGCCTGCTGCAGTTTAGCGACGATGGCGGACAGCCCACCCTCGCTGCTGTTGCCGAGTACTTCACTCAGGATCACCGGAATGACAGCCGAGTCCAATTCTTTTGCCGCTCGCGCGGCCATCACGCTGGTCAGCATATCCAGAATGCCCATGGAACAATCCTCGGCTCAGTCGATCTCGAATTTCTCGATGACCAGTGTTTCGGCCAGCGCACCGCTGGTCCATTCCTCAAAAGCTGCATTCGCCAGCATCGTGTCCATGTACGCGCGAACCGGCGGCGTAACGTCAACGGCGTAGGTCCGGAAGCGATGGACAACAGGCGCGTACATTGCATCCGCCCCGCTGAAGGCACCGAACAGGTATGGCCCCTGCCCGCCGTACCGCGTCCGGCACTCGGTCCAGATCTGCTGGATACGCGCAATATTGGCCTTGGCATCGTCAGAAAGAGATTTCGAGCGGATCGGGCGATGAATGTTCATGCCGCATTCGTTGCGCAGCGCCATGAAACTGGAATGCATTTCCGCTGAGACCGAACGCGCGTGCGCGCGAGCGGCGACGTCCAGCGGCCACAAGCGCGCGTCCGGAAAACGCTCGGCTGCATACTCGATGATCGCAAGCGAATCCCAGACCGTGACGTTGCCATCGACCAGCGCCGGCACCTTGCCCGACGGGGTCACATCGAGAATGCGCTGCTTGTCGGCGTCGCCGGTATAGAGCGGGATGACGACCTCATCGAAGGCAATTCCGGCCGCTTTCAGCGCCAGCCAAGGCCGCATCGACCACGAGGAATAATTCTTGTTCCCGATAACAAGCGTCAAAGCCATTGATTGAGATCTCCCTGCGGCGCGGACCTTGCCATGACGGGCGCGCCGCAGGCAACTGGCCGATCGAGAACGCCAAAACCGCTTCGCACCGATCGGCTTCCTGTTCTATCGTAACAGACATCATTCGGAAGGCATCGAGTCGTGAACCTGTTCGCAACTGCCGACATCGTGGCGATCGCATTCTTCGTCCTGTCCTGGATGGTTTACGCGATAACGCTTGAGCGCACGGGGCACGGGCGCAACAGCCTCAACGCCCGCATGAGCATCTACCGTGAGGTCTGGGTGCGGCGAATCCTCGACCGTGAAACGCGAATGGTCGACATGCAGATCATGACATCGCTGCAGAACGGCACGGCATTCTTTGCGTCGACGACTTTGCTGGCCATCGGCGGCGGATTGACGTTGCTGCGATCGACCGAGGAAGCCATGTCGGTGCTCGCGACCCTGCCGTTCGGCATACGAAGCTCCCCTGTTCTGTGGGAGATTAAATGCGTCGGACTCACCGTGATCTTCGTCTATGCGTTCTTCAAGTTCTCCTGGTCCTATCGCCTGTTCAATTATGTCGCCATCCTGCTCGGAGCGATGCCGTTCTCGGACAAGCGTGACACGCCCGAAGCGCAGTCGCATGTCATGCGGACCACGAAGCTGTTCCAGTCGGCAGGCCGGCACTTCAATCGCGGCCAGCGGGCCTTCCTGTTCGCGCTGGGTTATCTCGGCTGGTTCATCAGCCCGTGGGTGCTGATCGCAACCACATTGGCCATCGTGATCGTGATGTGGCGCCGCCAGTTCGACTCCGACGCCTATCGGGCGATGTCGAAATAGCTCTAGTGTCCTGAATCCGAAGTTCGCCTCACTTTGCAGCACCTGCCGTAGCGAACTTCGGATTCAAAAAGACACTAGAAATAATAGATTCTAGTGTGGTTTTGGTTCGCAAGTCCGCAAAAGAGCGCGCTGTAGAAAATGATGCGGACTTGCGAACCACCACACCCTTGCCGCGCGGGCGGCGATGCGTCATGGCATGGGCATGAACAGTTCCGATTCGAAGATCGCCGATGGCGGGTCGCTGGATGAGGCGATCCTCGCCGTATTGGCCCGAGCCGACGTAAAGACCCTCAGCGCGCCGGAGATCGCTCACGCGATCGCTGCCGAAGATGATTGGCATGGGCTGCTGGTGCCGATCCGCAGGGCAGCCGTGGCGCTCGCACAGGCAGGCCGCCTTGTGATCTATCGCAAGGGCAAACCCGCCGACCCGAATGACTTTCGCGGGGTCTATCGTCTCGGCCTGCCGCGGCACGATTAGTTGATCTTCCGCGGCGCCGGAAAAAGTTCGCTGCTGCGGCCCGTCGCCCAATAGGCGATCAGCCCCACCCACTCGTGAATGGCGACGTCGGTGCGGGCGAGCCCCGCGCTCAATGTCGTAAACGGCATCAACGCATCGCTCCAGCCGCGCGTGCGCCAGTCCACCGGATAGGCTTCGACATCGAACCCCGCCTTTCGGAACGCTCCGATGGAGCGTGGCATGTGAAATGCCGAGGTCACGAGCAGCCAGCGCTCACCCGGCTTCGGCGAAACGAGATTGCGCGTAAAGGTCGCATTCTCGGCGGTCGTGCGGGATTCGCTTTCCAGCACAATGCGCGCACGCTGCGTTCCAAAATCCTCCAGCAGATCGCCGGCAATCGGCGCCTCCGGCACGGGTTCTTCGATCAGATTCGCGCTGCCGCCGCTAAACACGATGCGGGCCTGCGGGTAGCGTCGCGCCAGTTGCAGCATCGTCACGATCCGCTCGGCCGAAGCGTCCATCTCCAGCGATCCGCGCGCCTGACTGCGCTCGGGATCGATGGAGCCACCGAGAACAATGATCCCGTCCGGCGCCCTCCCTCCCGCGCTCCCCGCCGGGAAGCGTTCGGTCAGCGGCAACAGCAGCAGGTTGCCGAGCGATGAATAGCCGCAGACCAGCAGCAGCACGACGCCAAGCGCAAGGATGCGCGATCCGGCTTTGCGGAATCGCGTCGCGAGCAGCACCGCACCGAGCGCGCAGAGCATCGCCACCGCATTCGATGGCACGACGAAAAATCCGAGTATCTTGGACAGGCTGAAAAACATGAAAATCCTGAATGGGCGATCATCACGCGAAGATCAAGAGATCCTCAATCCCATTTGGGTGCGAAACCGAAATCGGTGATGCGGCCGCCGCGCGTCCCCATCGCAAAGATCTCGCCCATTTCGTCGTCGGTCAGATTGAAATCGAAGACGTCGAGATTTTCCGATAGACGCTCGACTTTGGAGGTGCGTGGAATGGCGACGACGTCTTGCTGGATCAGCCAGCGCAGGCAGACTTGTGCTGCGGTCTTTTCATAGCGCGCACCGATCCGGTTCAGGGCCTCGGCATTCTTGACGCGCCCTTTCGCCACCGGACTGTATGCAACCAGCGCGAGGCCGTTGGCGCGACAGGCCGCCAGCACCTTGTTCTGCTCGAGATACGGATGATACTCGACCTGATTGCAGACCAGCGGCGCTGCTGATTTTGCGACAGCCTCCTCGATCAGCGCCACCGTGAAATTCGACACGCCGATGTGCCGCGCGAGACCGAGCTTCTGGGCTTCGACAAGCCCAGTCAACGTCTCTTCCAACGGCACCTGCGGATTGGGCCAGTGCAGCAGAAGCAGATCGACCTCCGACATGCGCAAGCGCGCGAGGCTTTCCTTGGTCGATCGCAACAGATCGTTGGGCGCAAAATGCGTCGTCCAGACCTTGGTGGTGACAAACACTTCCGATCGCTTGATGCCGGAGGCGCGTACGCCCTCGCCGACTTCGCGTTCATTTTCGTAAACCTGTGCAGTGTCGATATGACGATAGCCGAGACGCAGTGCCTGCTCGACAAGGCGCGCACAGGCACGCCCGCGCAACTCCCAGGTTCCAAGACCTATCGCCGGAATGCTGGCGCCATTCGCCTCAACGATCTGCATGTCATGCCTCAGCGCGTCGTTTCCGCCTCGTTAGACTTTGTGGAGACATCATGAGCCGCACGCTTCGCTGTGCCAAGAAGTGCACAGGCCCAAGTCCTCATTTTTGGCGCCAAGGTCATCCCCTGCGCGCGAGAGCCGCAAAAACCATGTCGGGCTCATGCGCGATCACGGTCAGCAGCGCACGCGCCGGCCCGCGTGGCGAGCGCTTGCCCTGCTCCCAGTTGCGAATGGTTTCGAGAGGAACGCCGAGACGAGCGGCAAATTCGGCTTGCGTCAGTTTGGCGCGAAGGCGCAGGTCGCGCACCACCGGTACGGGGGCTGCTGTGGGCGACGGCGCGCCATCAGGCATGTCGGGGACCAAGGGCGTTTCCCGCCCGTCCAGCACCTCGACAATCCGCCCGTCCGCCTTCAGCCGTAGCCGCTGCATGTGCACCCCTCCACAATTCAGGAGGGTCGGCCCAACGTGGTTAATCGCAGGTTAACAAGAGAAGTGTTGCCGCCCGGAAAGTCACGCATTCCGGACGGCAGGAGCCATTCAGGCTATCGCATGCGCGCGTTGGCTTCGCGCCACGACCGGCGTCCGCCACCGTGAGCGAAGCGCAAGCCCATCTCACGACCGCCGGCATCGTCATAGGAAATGTGGATGTGTTGCACGCGCCCGGAATCGGTTGAGTAACCGCCGCTCCAGCCTTTGAGCTGCGCGTAGATGCAGCCATAGGGGCCACGGACGTCCACGGCCTTGCCCTGGGCATGAAGCGACATCCGCCGCGTCCCCGCAATCCGTGTATGTCGAATCCCCGAGATCGCGTGCGTGCCCGGACAGGCCGCTTGAATCGATGCGAGCTTGGCTTGCAGCGGACCGACGAGTCCTGCGGAATATCCTTCCGATGCGGGAGCGGTGCGTGCGACTGCTGCGCGCGGCGCGGGTTCGAAATTGCGCTGCGCGCGCTCAAGCGCACGCTGCTGCCGCCTGCTCAGACGAGGCGAAGACTCCATCGTGGAAAATGCCGGCTCTGCCCTGCGCTGACTACGCTGGCGCACATGGATCGGATTGTCGACTCCGATGCATGGCATCGTGATGTTGCATTCGGACGAAACGGCCGGTGTGCGAACGCGCGCTTCGGCGATTGAGGACAACGCACAAAGCGCCGCCACGGCGGTAACTGTTCTAATCAAAATTTCAGCTCCGGAGATTTTGCGTCGGGCCGGCCACACACGGCACATCGCCCTGATCGCAACTGTAAGAAGCCGCTCAAACATCAACGTTTCGCGGCAAGCGATTCGGCGTGTTTCATTGCGGCAGGTGGCGATAATGAGGCACAGATGTGGCCAGCGACCCGCTGAGCGCAGGGAAGCTATGCGGAAAGCGGGCAGCGTGAATCGCCATTGAAACAAGCACGCCGCCAGCGTCAACGATGAGACTGCACATCATCGCAAAACCAATCGACACGGCCAAACGCAATGGTAAATGTGCGGCGCGCAACAGCGCGTCCAGGAATTTGTCATGATCGTGCTTAGAGCCGCGCTGCTCTCTCTCCTCGCGTCAGTATCAATTGCCAACGCCGCCAACTGTCTGCGCAAGGACGCGCTCGGCACCTCGCGTGTCATGACGGTCGACCCGCAAGCTTTCCCTCGTGTCGGCCTCAAGAGCTTTCCGCAATCCCTGCCGCTGGCGGACAAGGAAGTCGTACTGACCTTCGACGACGGCCCCTTCCCTCCGACCACGACGAAGGTCCTGGCCGCGCTCGCCAGCGAATGCGTTCAGGCGACGTTTTTTCTGATCGGCCGAAACGCCGAAGCCAATCCCGACATCGTCAAACGCATCGCAGCGGCCGGGCACAGCATCGGTCATCACACCTGGTCGCACCAGCCGCTCGATCGGGTCAGCGAGTCACAGGCGAACGAGGAAATCGACCGTGGGATCGCCGCTGACGAAAAGGCTCTGCATGGCGAAGCAAGGCGCATCCCCTCTACGCCATTCTTTCGCTTTCCGGGCTTCGCCTCAACGCCCGCTCTGTTGAGCAGCCTTCAGTCCCGTGGGATCGCGGTTCTGGGCGCCGACCTGTGGGCCAGCGACTGGAATCCGATGACTCCGGACCAGCAATTGAACCTGTTGATCGAACGCCTCGACAACCAGGGCAAAGGAATCATTCTTCTCCATGACACCAAGGCACAAACGGCCAGAATGTTACCCGCGTTCCTGCAGTATCTCCGGCGCAACGGCTACAAGGTCGTTCATCTGGTCGCGCCGCGACCGGTCAAGAGCTCCATGAATGAGCAATCGCTTCCGGCTCGCCGGAATTAATCCGCTGTTCACAGCGCTGGCGGTAAGCCCGTCAGTCTCGCGCCATGCTCACAGGTTTTCCATGCGCCGAACCACCACCGGAACTCGTACCGCGACCCTCGCGGCATTTCTCGCAGCCGCGGCATGGCTCGGGATCGCCCGGGCTCATGCCACGAACTGTCCGGGTAATCCGCACGCACTCGGCACATCGCGCACCATCGTCGTGGATCCGAAGGAGCATCCACGGATCGGCACCATGCAATATGGCGAGACGCTGCCGCTCGAGGACCATGAAGTTGTGCTGACGTTCGACGACGGTCCGCTCCCGGCTCACACCAATGCCATCCTCGATATTCTCGCCGCGCAATGCGTGAAGGCGACGTTCTTCCTGGTCGGGCGCATGGCGAAGGAGTTTCCGCAGGACGTGCGCCGCATCCACGACGCCGGGCACACCGTCGGCACCCACAGCGAGAACCACCCCTTCCAGTTCGGGAAACTGCCGCCGGAGCGCATGGCTACTGAGATCGATGACGGCATCGCCCACGTGGCGGCCGCCCTCGGCGATCCCTCGCAGCTTGCACCGTTCTTCAGAATTCCCGGTCTGCGCCGGAGTGACGAGGTCGAGGCGGCTCTCAGCAACCGCGGGATCATGAACTGGAGCGCCGATTTCCCCGCCGACGACTGGCGAAAAATTTCGCCGGCACAGGTCGCCCATTTCGCACTGTCGCGGCTGGAAGCGAAAGGCAAAGGCGTTTTGCTGCTGCATGACATTCAGGCGCGGACGCAGGCCGCTCTGCCCGTAATCCTTCAGCAATTGAAAGAGCGCGGCTATCGCGTAGTTCACGTCGTTCCCGCAACGCCTGAGCGGCCCAAGACAGCCACCGATCCTGCGCAATGGGTTCCGTACTGGATACACGGCCCAAATATCGCGAAGGCTCCGAGCGGTTTCGTTTTCGGCGCGCCAGACATTCCGTCGCATGACGCTCCGCGATCGATCCGTTCAACCTGGCTGGGCCAACAAAAAGCCGCGCCAAAGGCGTCTGTTGTGATGTTGCAGCCACCGTCCAGCGTGCCGCTCTACGCAAAGGCCCCGCGCACGGACATTTCCGCCGCGAGCAGACAGCGAAGCCTTGTGCGCCTTCCGGGCAGCCACCCTGTTCGGGCCAACAGCGGAGCATTCCGGACGATCACCGGGCCGATCAAGACCGGCAGCCGCAGCGATGCGCCGCTCGGCCCAAATATTCGCTGAACGTCAGCGCGGTCTCCTCGCTAACCGGATTGCACCGGCGCCCGCCGTGACCAGGTGAGCGCCAGAGGTCCAAGCATGATCCCGGCGGCCAGCAGAGCGAATGCGGCGGTCCATGCCGAAGCGCTGGTCGGCCCACCGGCAACATCGAGCGCCATTCCAACGCCCCACGATCCGAGTGCCGACAGGCCAAACCCGACTGTTGAATGCATCGCCATGGTGGCGCCGCGATAATCTGGATTTGCCGCCATGGTCATGCCGGACGTCAGCGCGCCGGAATCAGCCGGAACCGTCAGCGCATACAGGGCGACGAGCGGCAACAAGATCCATGGCGATTTGTCGGCCGACAGTCCAATCGCCAGAGCAACAACAGCCGACGCGATCATGATGACCATGATCGCACGATGGCGACCGAACTTAAGCGCCATCTCATTGCCAAAAATGCTCGCAGGCATGGCGATGACCGAGAACGCGACACTGACCGCGATCGGCGACAGGATCGCGGAGCCCGCATTCTGCACGGCGACAAACGTCCAGAACGCAACGAGCCACGTCCGGATGCCGTAGAGCTCGAAGCAATGCGCGCCGTAACCGAGGACATAGCCCATGGCCGGTCTGTTGCTGATCACAGGGGCGAAATCGAGCAGTCGCCCCGAGGCCGGTTTCGGCGCCACGGGCCGCAGAAACAGGCACACCGTAATCATCGCCAGCGGCCCGGCTGCGGTGATGACAAATGCGCTGCGCCAGCCCCAGCTTTCCGCGACAAGCTGCGAGACCAGAAATGAGAGCCCCACGCCGAACGAGAAAGCCGACGTGTAGAAGGTCACGGCACGCGATGAATCGCCGGCCGCCAGCCGATCGGTCAGGGCTTTGAGGCCCGGCATATAGGCTCCGGCAAAGCCGATACCTGCGAGGCCCCAGATGGCCGCCCCTGACCACAGGCCTTGCGCGAAGATCCCGAACATCATCGTCGCGGCCGCGCTGAGCAGCGATCCGGCGATGAGGATCGTGCGAGCGTCGATGCGGTCGGTCAGAGTGGCAAGGACCGGCACGGCGAGCATGTAACCGGCGGCATAGGAGCCTGCCAGAAGTCCGGCCTCGGCACCGCTGAGACGCCATTCGGGAATGAGAAACTGAGCCAGCACAGATGGCACGACAACGTGCGGAAGCAGGCTCCCGAGTTGCGCCAGGCACATCGCCCAGATCACCGGGCGTCCTTCCAGTCTCTTCACCCACAGCACCTGTTGATACTAGCCGCAGCCACAGCCGGATTTTCCATCCTGCTTTGCCGCAGCATCGTCCGCACAGCAAGCATCGACGCTCGCCGGTGCGGTTCCTACGCAGCAGCCGCCTTCGCTCGCCCCGACCGCCGGCGCGCGATTGCACACACCCGTTTCGGGCAGGACGAGTTCAACCCGATTCGCGGCTTCGTGATCACCGGAAATCTCGGCTGCGATCGAGCGGACCTGCTCGTATCCCGTCAGCATCAGGAACGTCGGCGCCCGGCCATAAGATTTCATCCCGGCAAAGTAGAATCCCGGCTCATCCTGCGCCAGTTCGCGCGCGCCGTGAGGCCTGACCGTCCCGCAACTGTGCTCGTTGGGATCAATCAGCGGCGCCAGCGCAACCGGACATTCAATCGCGGGGTCGAGCTGAATTCTCAACTCGCGAACAAAACTCAAGTCTGAACGAAATCCGGTCGCGACGATCAGTTCATCGGCGATGACATTGCGGCCGCAGCAGGCAGAGCCGCCGCCGATCCGCAAACCATCCTTGTCCGCGCTCAGATGCGTGACGCGGAAATCCTTCTCGACACGGATTTCTCCAGCCGCGACCAGCGCACCGAACGCTGAACCAAGCTCGCCACGGGCGGCGAGCTTGTCGTTCGCACCGCCGCCGAACGCCTTTGCCGGATTATCACCGCGCAGCAGCCAGATCACTTCCGTCCCCGGCGACTGGACCTTGAGCCGCGCAAGTTCAGTCAGCGTTCCGATCGCGGAATGGCCTGCGCCAAGCACGGCGACCCGTTTTCCTGCATAACGCTGACGATCGGCTCCCCATACATCGGGCATGCCGTAAGAGATCTTGTTCTGATTTTCCGGTTCACCGATGGCGCTTAACCCGTTGGCGCCCGCAGGATTCGGGGCATGCCATGTGCCCGACGTATCGATCACGGCGTCAGCGCGGACGGTTTTCGGCCCCTGACCATTCTGGTAGCGGATTTCGAACGGCGCAGCCTCGCGGCCCTTTGTCTTGAGCTTGTCGAATCCAACACGGCTGATGTCCGTCACGCGGCTCGACGTGTGAATATGCGATCTGAGTTCAGTCCTGTTGGCGAGAGGCTCCAGATAGAACTCCAGCAATTCACCACCAGTGGGATACTGATCGGGCGCAGGCGAGTTCCAGCCGGTCGCGGCAAGCAGGCGCTGTGCAGCGCCGTCGATATTGTATTCCCACGGCGAAAATAGCTGGACGTGCCGCCACTGACGCACGGCATGGCCAATGTCGGCACCGGCTTCCAGGACAATCGGGGTCATCCCCCGCTCAAGGACATGCGCGGCCGCGGCAAGGCCAACGGGCCCTGCCCCGATAACGGCCACTGTCTTTGCGTCGCTCATGCTGTTCTCCCATCAAACTAGAATTATCGAAATAGAAGTCACAAAGAATCAGGCCGCGGTCTTTGCATCCTTGCAGTCGACGTCCGCGCAACACTCGGCCACGAGGAAATCGACCAGATCTTGCATCACGATGTAGTTGGCGTGGCAGACAAGGGTCGTCGCTTCGCGGACCTGGCTGACCAGCCCGACCACAACCAAAGCCTTGATGTGATGGGACAGGGTCGACGGCGCGATCTTCAGTTTGTCCTGCAGACGCCCCACCGGCATGCCGGCGTCCCCTGCGCGAACCAGCGCGCGGTAAATCTTGAGCCGGGTTGGATTGCCCAGGGCTTCCAGGCGAGCGGAAGCATCGTCGAGTTTCATAATCTTACATTCCTACTTTCACGTGCAGAAGTCAACCGTATTTCTAGAATTATCGAAATATAGGTTCTACCGCGACGCTGCCCCACGACACCGTCCCCCCTGAAGTATTCAGCTTCCCGTTATCGTTCAGCTCACCGGCGTGAGCCTCTCTATGGCTTCAGCCACTTCGGCCGTTTCGCGGCAATCTATCGCCAACGTTTCGGAGAACTCCCGTCGGCCACCTTGCCAGAACAAGGAACCCCTCGCATCGAAGCGCGCACGTCGCAATAAGTCGACGTCGCACCGTTAAGCGCGGTAAGGGTCGAAATTTGGCGTTAGACGTTAAACTGCCAAATCAGCAGAACGACGCCCAGCACCGCCGCACAACTCAGGCCCCAGCTGGCGACATACGCGGCCTCGTCAAGACCCTCGTTATTCAGGTCGTCTGCCGGGCCTCCGAGTAACTGTTGCCAATGATGAGCCATAGCAGCCTCCAATCTTAGGGTGCGTATGGAGATAATTCGGATTCTACCCTGGAGTTCCTCTCCGTCAGGCGCAATCGCCATCACGACACGACGCTGGCGAGGATCGAACAGGCACAGATGCTCCCTCACCTACGCACGTCGTGCTGGCGCTGGAACCGAAAGATGAATGATTTCAGGGGTATTTATGGTGGTGCGCTCGGAGGGACTCGAACCCCCACCCTGTTACGGACTGCCACCTCAAGG
>JAZKDK010000012.1:0-6998 GCA_040387615.1 Pseudomonadota bacterium
GCTGAGAATTCGCGCGGACTTGCTACGCCCCAAAGCTCTTCGGCGAGCCCGCCGCAATCGCGCCGCCGCTCGAGCCGACCCGCATCACCGCAAGGCCACGCTCGTTGGTACCGTCGCTGCGAAACCGAAACAGCCCATCGATGCCCGCAAAGCCTGACGGGTTGGTGAGAACCTCCGGCGAGAAGCGCTGACCGCCCTGCGTTCGCGCCAGTGCCGCCACCAGCGCAACACTGTCATAGGCCAGCGTCGCGGTACGGACCGGATCGCCGCCGAATTTGGCGCGATACCGCGTGGAGAAACTGCGAAAGCCCGACGGATCCGGCGCAGCATAAAGCCCGCCCTGCAGATTGGCGCTGCCGAAGACGCGTGGATTGTCCCACAGTCCTGTGCCGAGCAATTGCAAACGCTTGAGATTCACACCGGCAGCGACGAGCGCATCGGCGACACCGGGCAAGGCATCGCCGTCATCGGCAAGCAGCAGCGAGTCGGCCCCCTTGAGCCCCTCGGATATGCTCGAAGCGGTTGCGCCGATCTGTGAACGATCCGCGCCGTACTTTTCGAACGCCACCATGCGGCCACCCTTGCGCGCGACCGCCTGCTTGAACGCCACTTCGACCACATTGCCGTAGGCATTCTCCGGCAGGAACGCCGCGAAGGATCGCTTCCCGGTGCCTGCGGCGTAGTCGACGATGCGGGTGACGTCGGACTCCGGCAGGAAGCTCAGCAGATACACCCCGCGCCCGGCCACGCTCGAATCGGTCGAGAACGCGATCATCGAGATGCCGCGGTTGCGCGCGACCTGCGCCGCTGCCGGCACCGACTGTGCGAACAGCGGCCCGAGAATGATTTCGGCGCCCTCATCGACGGCCTGCTGCGCCCCTTGCTGCGCACCCTGCGCGGTCCCGTTGTCGTCCTTGACCAGAAGCTGGAGATTCGGATTCTGGAATTCGGCGAGTGCCAGTTCGGCGGCGTTGCGCATCGACTGCGCGGCCACGCCAGCATTGCCGGCCGCGGACAGCGGCAGCAACAGACCGACCTTGACCTGGCCGCTTCCGACCGCCGACGGCTGCTGTTGCGGACCCGCGGGCTGATCGCCGCCGGAAAAGGGAGATTGCATGCCGGCGCAGCCGGCGACGAGCGGCGCCGCCAGAATCAAGCCGACGGCGCTGCGGCGGGTCGCGCCGCTGCGTGGGGGTTTTGGCGTAAAGGGCGCAACCATCGTTTCTCTTCCGGGCACTGATCCTCGGACACATCTGGAAGAGGATTCAGGCATATTGTCGGCTATAAGTTAACCAGAACAAAAGCTTTTCCGCGCCCTCAGGCAAGCAAAGATATCGGCGGCGTTTGCAGCTGCGAACAAGACGAAGCGGCTCTTCGGCGCTAGTGTGGCGGTCGCAAGTCCGCCTTGCCGTGCAGAGAACTCCGTAGCGGACTTGCGAACCAAAGCCACACTAGAGTTATAACTTTCTAGTGTCCTTTCGAATCCGAAGTTCGCTACGAAAGGTGCTGGAAATTAGTGCGAACTTCGGATTCGGGACACTAGATTGCCCACCATGCGCACCAAGAATGTTCCCGCCTCATCACCCGATCCCGACAGCCCTGCTCGCACCTTCGCGATTGCCGGACACCTCGTCAACGCGCCCAAGGCGGCGCCCGGGCTCTATCTGGTCGCGACCCCCATCGGCAATCTCGGCGACATCACGCTGCGTGCGCTGGAGACGCTCGCGGGCGTCGATATCGTGGCCTGCGAGGACACGCGCATCACGCGGCGGCTGATCGAACGGTTTTCCATTGCCGCGACGCTCAAACAGTATCACGAGCATAACGCCGAGCAGGCGCGGCCAAAAATTCTGGAAGCGCTGGCGCGAGGATCGTCCATCGCGCTGGTGTCGGACGCAGGCACGCCGCTGATTTCCGATCCCGGATTCAAGCTGGTACGCGAGGTCAGCGCCGCGGGCTTTCCGGTGATCGCGCTGCCCGGGCCATCGTCGGTCCTCGCGGCGCTGTCGGTCGCGGCATTGCCGACGGACCGGTTCTTCTTCGAAGGCTTTCTGCCGTCGAAACAGAATGCGCGACGCACACGCATCGCCGAGCTTGCGCGCATCGACGCAACATTGGTGATGTTCGAGAGCGGCGCACGGGTGCAGGATTCTCTGCAAGACCTCGCAAGCATCATGGGCGAGCGCGAAGCCGCGATCTGCCGCGAAATGACCAAGCTGCACGAGGAGGTCCGCCGCGCGCCTGTTTCAGAACTGGCGGCGATCGCCGATACGCTCGAGACGCGCGGCGAATTCGTGCTGGTGATCGCGCCGCCCGCTGCCGATGCGGGGCTGATGAGTGAAGATGCGCTTGACGATCTGCTGCGGACAGCGCTGGCGCGCGGCAGCGTCAAGGATGCCGTCGCACACGCGGTCGAAGTCTCCGGACGGCCGCGCCGCGAGATCTATGCCCGCGCCCTTGAACTCTCGAAGGACGGCGATGACGGATAGCGATCCGCCGCCAAAATTATCGAAGGCGCGCGCGAAAATCCCCTCGCCTGCGCGCGTCGCCGCGTTCCAGACCGGCCTGTCCGCCGAAAGCAAAGCCTGCGTTTACCTGATCGCCAAGGGCTATCGTATTCTGGCGCGGCGCTTCCGCACACCTTACGGCGAGATCGACGTGGTTGCGCGCCGCCGAAATCTGCTGGTCTTCGTCGAGGTCAAGGCGCGCGCGACGCTGGACGACGCGGCCTATTCGGTGACCCCGCAACAGCGGCAGCGCATTGTCGCAGCAGCGCAAGCCTGGCTGATGACGCATCCTGAACACGCAAATTTCGAGATGCGGTTCGACGTCGTCCTGATTGCGCCGAAACACCTTCCAAAGCACCTGATGGCGGCGTTCGACGCCAGCGGGTGAGGGTTGCGCGGAATTGCTCTGGAAAGATCGCGCCAAATCGCACAGATTGCCGCCGCAAAGTTCAACAGTCGGGTTTAAAGCATGAAGCTAAAAGTCGCCGTCCAGATGGACCCCATCGCGCGAATCAACATTCGCGGCGACTCCACGTTCGCCCTGTTGCTGGAGGCGCAGAAGCGCGGTCATGCGCTGTCCTATTACACGCCCGAGAAACTCTCCCTGAGGGGCGAGCAACTGATCGCCAGCGTTCAGCCACTGACCGTGCGCGATCAGGACGGCGATCACTTCACGCTGGGCGATGCCGCACGCGTCGATCTCGAATCCTTCGATGTCATCCTGTTGCGGCAGGACCCGCCGTTCGATCTCGCCTACATCACCACCACGCATTTCCTTGAACGCATTCATCCGAAAACGCTTGTCGTCAACAACCCGGCCAGCGTGCGCAACGCGCCGGAAAAGATTTTCGTGATGGAGTTCGCAGACCTGATGCCGCCGACGCTGATCTCGCGCGACAAGGACGAGATCAACGCCTTCCGCGCCGAGCATGGCGACGTGGTGATGAAGCCGCTGTACGGACACGGCGGCGCTGCCGTGTTTCGCATCACGCCGAACGACATGAATTTCGGCTCGCTCTACGACATGTTCTCGGTGACGTTCCGTGAACCGTGGGTGATCCAGCGCTTCCTTCCCGAAGTGAAGCACGGCGACAAGCGCATCATCCTTGTCGACGGCGAGTTCGCGGGTGCCGTGAACCGCGTGCCGGCGCCGGACGATCTGCGCTCCAACATGGTGCGCGGGGGTGCGGCGCAATCCACCGATCTGTCGCCACGCGAACGGGAAATCTGCGCGAGGCTTGGGCCGGCGCTGCGCGAACGCGGGCTGCTGTTCGTCGGCATCGATGTGATCGACGGCCACCTGACCGAAATCAACGTCACCTCACCGACCGGCATCCGGGCCATCGCCCGGCTCGGCGGTCCCGACGTTGCGGCCATGATCTGGGACGCAATCGCCGCCAAACGCGCGTAACTGCCGGGCTATCGTTTAATCAATTGCTGACCACCTTCTGCCAATCTTGCCGCCGAGGGAGTGTGCCGCCGCAGGATACGCGGTATGCGTGCACCGAACAGGCGGACCCATGGCAATTGAAGTCTTCAACGGCACCTCGATCCCGCGCGAACTGACCACAGCCGCGTTGGAATTCCTGTGGGTCAAGTGGAAAACACTTAACGATACCAATGACTTGACGCTTCAGCGGTTGACCGAGGAATGCACCTACGAACTGCGCGATAATTCCACCCACATGATGAGCGTCGGCGACGACTTCGTTTACGTCTACGTCGGCAAGGCCATTCAGGCCGCGTCCCATGAAACACTGGCCGGCACGCTGCTCTCCCACAGTGACAATCCGGTCCGGCGCGAATTCGCCGAGGTCTACCGTCAGGTCGCCAAACGTCTGACCCCGGCCTTCATCCGTTTTACCGGCACGCGCTCGCAAAGCGGGCGGATCTGGCAGCGGCTGGTGCTGCCGATCAAGATCACCGACAACGCGGTGATGCTGGTGATCTATTCGGAATTGATCAGCTATCAGCTCGAAATCTATGAGCATCTGTTCCGCACCGCGCCGGATGCCATGGTCATCGCGTCGCCGATTTCCAATGACGTCGGCCACACCACCGACGGCTGGGTTTTGATGATCAACGATCGCGCCCGCCAGTTGCTGAACTTCGACGGCAGCATCGGCAATCTGCGCCTCAGCCAGTTTCCGCAATTCGCCGGCGTCGATCTCTGGGGCCGGCTTTACGCGCCGAAATCCGCCGCCGCGGTAACGCCCGTGACCACCGCGGACTTCGATGTCGAGCTCTTGCGCTTTCCGCATGCGTTCGGGCTTCGCATCTCGCCCAAGCCCGGCGGGCTTGATGCCGAAGCCGCGACCCTGGTTCCGGCCATGGTGACAAAGGCCGTCGACCAGCCCGCCTGATTTTTCAAGACATTCCGATTCAAAGCACCGGCAACGATGGTGCACGCCACGCATTGCTGCGCGGCATCGCGCGCGCCTGCTTGCCAGTGCGCCAGAACGAGCCGCATAATCTCGGCCGCGACACCTAACGACGAACAACAAAATTCAACGGAGAAACGCATGACGATTGATGTTTCGCGACGATCTCTCCTTGCTCTCGGTGCGGGACTTGGCGCCGGACTTGCCGCAACAACGATGAACGGCGGCGCGCTGGCGCGCGCGCCGAAGCTCGGCACGCAGGCTCCGTATTTTCATCGCTTCAAGCTCGGCAGTGCGGAAGTCACCGTGGTGTCCGATGGTCCGCTGCCGCTCGGCGATCCTTCAGGCACATTCGTCGGCGTGCCGAAGGAGGAGGTCCAGAAGATGCTGAGCGACAACTTTCTCTCCACCAGCAACGTTGTCCTCGAACAGAATGCGCCGATCGTGAACTTCGGCGAACGCGTGGTTCTGTTCGACACCGGCATGGGCACCTCGAAATTGTTTGGGCCGACTACCGGGCGGCTGCAGAAAAGTATCACCGAAGCCGGCCTCAAGCCGGAAGACGTCGATGCGATCGTCTGCTCGCACGCGCATATCGATCATATCGGCGGCATCGTCGATGAAGGCGGCAAGCCGCTGTTCCCCAATGCGCAGGTCTATATCAGCCAGGCCGACCTTGAGTTCTGGACCGACGAAAAGAAGATGGACGGCCCGCTGAAGGATTTCATCGTCCATGCGCGCAAGAACCTGATGCCGGTGCGCGATCGCATCGTGTTCTTCAAGGATGGCCAGGAATTCCTGCCCGGCGTGACCGCAATCGCGGCACCGGGCCACACCTTCGGCCACCACATCTTCATGATCCAGTCGGACGGAAAATCGTTCGCCTTCCTCGGCGATCTGACGCATCACCAAATATTGCTGCTGGAGCGGCCGCGGATGGAATTTGCCTACGACTCCGATCCCAAGATGGCCGCCGCCACACGCGTCAAATTGCTGGATACGATCGCGGCCAACAAGACCGCGGTGATGTCCTACCATTTCCCGTGGCCGGGTTACGGCCATGTGGTGAAGGCAGGCGACGGCTTCCGCTATATCGCCGAACCGATGATCATGAATCTCTAGGACAAGGCATGGTCCCGAAAAGTGGGAACCGGTTTTCGGATCAGATCATGCCAATCAGAACAGGCGGCAGCGGGCGACACGCTCGCTGCCGCGATCCCGCCAGTTTCATCATCCGGCTGACCGCGAGCACTATCGCGACATCACGCGCGCACCGACTGGCCACATGCGTTCGCCGTCGACCGGACTTGCGCCAATCTCCCACCCCGCGCCTCCCCAGACAGCATCGACGGCACTGAGCACACCGGAGCTGTCGCGCACATAAAAGACATTCGGGGCGGCATCGATCAGGAGCGTTCCGGGCTCACCATGCGCCTGCATCCTCAACAGACACCACAGGTCGATGAGACGGGTCTCGTGCCGATCGTCGAGGTCGTCGATGATGTGCCGATCGCGAGACAGCCTGAGCAACGTGTGAAACTGAATCGTTGTCTCGCTGCTCGCATCTTCGATCTTGATGGCAAAGTGGCGCATGAAGGTTGCACCAAGCCATGCAATCCTGACGTCGGCGGACGGCGCGATATTTTCCTTGAAGTACTCGCCTGCCAGAAACTTTTTCACGCCGGCAAACGCGGATGTCGTCGGAGGATCAAGCGGCTCCGCAACCGGCGCAGGACGCGGACAGTTCATTCTCTCCCCACGGATCAACCTGCGAAGATCGCGGTCCCCCTTGTCCGCCTGGGCGATCCGCGGAATCGCCAGCAGCAGCATCAAGACCAGACAAAGAAGCGGATGAAACACGCGCGGCATTTTCTTATTCCTTGATTCCCGGCGACAGAAACAAGGTAAATCGAAATCACCGCAAGTAAATTAATGACTTAAGACTTGGTTAAGGATAAAATACTGGATAAAATGCAGTAAAACTTGTGAGCAATTTTGCATAAATACTTAGATAATCTTGGATTATAGCCACAGCTATACTTGAGAGCTGCGGATTGCAGCGTCAGGCTGATCCTCGTCGAATGTTCCCTAAATGTTCTTGCGTCGGAGA
>JAZKDK010000013.1:2500-85963 GCA_040387615.1 Pseudomonadota bacterium
AGCTGCGGCTTCTGGCCGGGCAATGGCGGCTTCGGCAAGGCGGCGTTTTATTCCTACGCCTATCCCGCGCCACCGGGCTTCGCCGATGCGCCGCTGCGTCCGTCGGCGGCGGTGTTCGATCCAAACCTGCAGGAGTTTATCCTGGACTATGATACGGTGCGGATGTCATCCGATCCGGACGCCATGTTGCTCGAATTCTTCCAGAGCACGTATGACGCTGCAGCAAATGCCGGCCGCTGGGACCGGGCGGCGCTCGAGCGCGCTCCAACTTAAGCGCGCGACGATGCGCCTGCTGCGCATTCGATGGTGCCCGCACGCCAACTGGTCTATGCCGGGAACCGTCCATCATCGGTCGATACGAGCGGCTTCTCGCGAATGGTCCATGTCAGCGGCCCGGGATGACTGTCCGACTGCGCCGTCATCTCCAGCGACAGGCGCCGGTCATGCGCGGTCATCAAGCCTTCGACCAGTCCTCTCAGCGCCTGCAGGCACATCGGGTGATAATCCGGAACGCCTGCGATCAGTCCCCATTGTTTCTGCGACACCGTCACCGTGCCGTTGGCGCGGCTCATATCAGCGTCGTCGCCCTGCGACTGCAGCAGCGTGAGCAGAAAGTTGCCAAAGCCCTGTGGGCCGCTGTCGTGAGTGGCCGGGAAGCTCACGGCGATGTCGGGATAGAACTGCATGCCGATCAGGCGCCCGGTCAGGTGAAGCAGGTGGCCTGCATCGTGCGGGCTGAACAGGTTGACGATTACCGGCAACGCGGAGCGCACATACTCCATCGCATAGTTGCGATAGGCCTTTTCCAGCCGCGAACGCGGCCATGTGTCGGTCGCAAGTTTCGGCGCGGCGGCCGGATCAAACAATGGCGCTTCGAGGTGCCGCGCGAAAACCAGTCGCTCCTCGGGCGCAAGATCGCGATCGTATTCGTAGTAGAAGCCCTCGAGGCCGTTTTGGCCGTCGACGGTCTGCTTGGTGCAGACGAAACCCATCCGCGGATTCTTGAACGAGACGCCGTTGTGGGCGTGCCAGCCGCGCAGCATCGCCGCCGATACCTCGCCGGGAATCGCGCAGATCGCGGTGCCGCGCCAGACCCAGCGCGGCGGCGGATAGCGGATCCACGCCTTGCGATCGGACTCGCGCATGTATTCGACGTTCACGCCGCCGATCTGGTTGCTGAGATAGTGATATTGCGCGGCGGCGACCGCGTGCGGCGCCTTGCTCAGGCCAAACTTTTCGATGCCGGCCAGAAAGCGCTCGTGATGCTGGCGGCGGAAAACGCGGAACACAAATTCCGCAGCGTCCGCGCTGTTGCGCCGTGTCACCAGCGACATGATCAGGCCGGTGAAATAGGCGTGATAGAGATCGGCGACCGCGTGCCAGGCCTTGAAATCGGGGTCCTCTGCGCGATCGCTCATCGTTCGCCCTCGCTCAGGCTGGCGGCGGAAGGGTGGTCTTCACCGAATCCCGCTGCATCATCTTTTCATGGAAGGCGTCGAGCTTCGGAAACGCCTTGCGCCAGCCGCAATCGGGAAACCGGAAGTCCAGATAGCCGAGCACGCAGACAATGCCGATCTGCACGATATCCAGCGGGCGAGTCAGAACGTCGGCATGCGCCTCATAGCGCGCCAGACCGTCCCATGCGCGCTTGAACTGGTCGTCGGCCCATCCGGCCCAGAGAAACTCCTTGGGCCGTAGCATCTTCTCATAGCGGCACAGCAGCAGTGCATCGAGCATGCCCTGAAGAATGGAGTGGTCGGTCTTGATCTGCCATTTGGCCGGTCCTGATCCGGGTATCAGTTTGCCGCCGGCGAGTTCGTCGAGATACTCCGCGATGACGTAAGAATCGACAATGACCTGACCGTTATCGAGGATCAGCGCCGGAATCTTCCGCAACGGGCTCACATTGCGGGCGTACTCTTCATTCTCGGTGACCGGGATCGCCTTGATCGGAGCAACGAGCTCGATCTTGTCGAACAGGCCAAGCTCAATCGCCGCGATGCGGATCTTGCGCGCGAACGGAGATGCCGGTGAGTAGACAAGTTTCATGGGGCAATCCTGAATGGACGAAATGAATGGCTCCGGCGCGAACGCCGGAGCCATGAAAGCAATTCAATTTATGCCGCGACGATTTCTTGACGCTGCGCGCCGAGACCATCGATGCCGAGGGTAACGACATCGCCGGCGTTGAGGAATTTCTGCGGCTTCATGCCCATGCCGACGCCGGGCGGCGTACCGGTGGTGATGATGTCGCCGGGATGCAGGGTCATGATTTCAGAGACGTAGGACACGATCTTCGCCACGCCGAAGATCATGGTTGCAGTCGAACCGGTCTGGCAGCGGGTACCGTTGACGTCGAGCCACATGCCGAGCTTCTGCGGGTCCGGGATTTCGTCGGCCGTCGCGATCCATGGACCAACTGGGCCGAAGGTGTCGTGGGACTTGCCCTTGGTCCACTGCCCGCCGCGCTCGATCTGGAAGTTGCGCTCCGAGACGTCGTTGCAGACCGCGTAGCCCGCGACATGCTTCAGTGCATCGGCCTCGGTGACGTACTTGGCCTTGGTGCCGATGATGATCGCGAGTTCGACCTCCCAGTCCAGCTTGGTCGATCCGCGCGGCTTTTCGACCGCGTCGTTCGGCCCGCACAGGCTGGTGTTGGCCTTGATGAAAACGATCGGCTCGGACGGGATCGCCATGCCGGCTTCGGCGGCGTGATCGGCGTAGTTCAGGCCGATGGCCACGAACTTGGTGATGCCCGTGACCGGCGCGCCGAGGCGCGGATTCCCGTCGACCAGCGGCAAGGAGGCCGGATCGACCGCGGCGATCTTGGCCAGACCGGCGGGTGACAGCGCGTCACCATTGATGTCCTTGACCAGAGCCGACAGGTCGCGAATGCGGCCCGAGCGGTCGAGCAATCCGGGCTTCTCCTGACCCATGGCGCCATAACGAACCAGTTTCATAGTCAGTTCCTTTTCGTTCTTGTCCGATGTTCATTCGTCGGATGTTTCATGCGACAGGGCGCGGCGAAATTCAACCTCTGGGCGTGTTGTGCAGCGCGCTCATTTTCAGGCGTCATTGCGATCCGGGATTAGCCTGAAGGCATCGACGTCGCGCACGATGTGTCCGGGGTCGTAATGACCGCCGAATACCAGCGTCGGGGTGTCCGCAAAGCGCGAAAACAGCATTTTCCGCGCCTCGATCGACTGGACCGGATCGGAATCCGCCGTGGATGACCAGTCGAGGTGAGCCATCTGGCAGGGATGGTGCGCGACGTCGCCCGTGAGCAGCGCCTGCTGGCCGTCGGATTTGATAAGAACGCTCATATGGCCCGGGCTGTGTCCGGGCGTCGCAATCAGGGACACCTCGTCGCCAATGCGATGATCGCTGCCGATGAGATCGGCGTGTCCGGCATCGACGATCGGCTGAACCGAGTCCTCGAACACCGCTCTGTGTTCGCCGGCAGGACTGTGCGCGGCCCAGAAGTCATACTCGGCCTTGCCAAACAGATAGCGGGCGTTGGCAAATGTCGGCACCCACTTGCCGTCCACCAGCTTCGTATTCCATCCGACATGATCGACGTGAAGATGGGTGCAGAGAACGGTATCGATGGTGTCGGCTGGGTAACCTGCGGCGGCGAGGTCGTCGAGGAATGGTTTGTCCAACTCATTCCACACCGGAACCGACCGGTTGGTTTTGTTGTTGCCGATGCAGGTATCGACGATGATCTTGTGGGTCGGAGTCTCGACGATCCACGACTGCACGTTGAGCCTGAGACGGCCTTCGGCGCTGGCGTAATGCGGCACCAGCCACGGCATTTTCTGGGCTTCTTCCGGCGTCGCCTGCGGAAGAATGAATCGCGTGCCGCCTGTGGCTCCGATTTCCACGACGTTCGTGATTTTAACCCGGCCCACAGTCCACTGCATCAAGCCAGCTCCGGTCATTCTTGGCGTCTCGCCCCCGGGTCAAGCCCGAGGGTCTGTTTGCGAGATCGCGCCCTGCGCTTACATCGTGCCGGGGAAAGCGCCGCCGTCCATCAGAAGGTTCTGTCCGGTGATGAAGCCGGACTTAGCGCCGCACAGGAATGCGCAGGCGAGGCCGAATTCTTCCGGATCGCCAAAGCGTCCTGCGGGATTCGCTTTCATTCGCTGCTTGAGCACTTCGTCCGGCGAAATGCCCTGCGCCTTTGCGGCAGCTTCAAGCATCGGTCCGCGAACGCGGTCGGTGTCAAACGGGCCCGGCAGCAGGCCGTTGATGGTGACGTTGGCGATCACGGTCTTGCGCGACAGGCCGGCGACGAAGCCGGTCAGGCCGCTGCGTGCGCCGTTGGACAAGCCCAGAATATCGATCGGGGCTTTCACCGCGGCGGACGTGATGTTGACGATGCGGCCGAACTTGCGGGCCATCATGCCGTCGACAGTCGCCTTGATCAACTCGATCGGCGTCAGCATGTTGGCGTCGATCGCCTTGATCCAGTCGTCGCGGGTCCAGTTGCGGAAATCGCCGGGTGGCGGACCGCCAGCGTTGTTGATCAGAATATCCGGATCGGGACAGGCCTTCAGTGCGGCTTCGCGGCCGTCCGGCGTGGTGATGTCGCCGACGACTTCCGTCACCGTGACCTTGGGGCTGGCCTTGCGGATGTCAGCTGCGGTCTTGGCGAGCGCTTCCGCGCCGCGCGCCGTGATCGTGACATGGACGCCTTCATTGGCCAGCGCGATCGCGCAGGCGCGTCCCAGTCCCTTGCTTGCTGCGCATACGATCGCGCGCCGTCCTGAAATTCCGAGATCCACTGGTTCACTCCCTTTTTGTTGCGTTTATTGTCCGTTCAAGCCCAATCATCGGACCTTTAAAGTGCAGGATAGCGTCTTGCCTCATCCGGGCACTGTGCGCAATCAGTGAACGCGCATCTCTGCCTTGATCATGTCGGCGGCCTTCTCGCCGATCATGATGGTCGGTGCGTTGGTATTGCCGCCGATTACCTCGGGCATAATCGATGCGTCCGCGATGCGCAGGCCCTCGATGCCGTAGACCTTGAGCGAGGGATCGACCACGGCCATCGGGTCGTTGACGCCCATCTTGCAGGTGCCGACCGGATGATAGACCGTGTCGGTCCGCGCGCGCAAAGCGGCGCGGATGTCGTCATCCGAGTGCACATCGGCGGTAAACGCGTCAGTGGTCTGGATTGCCTTCAGTGCAGGCGCGTCGAGCAGGCGCTTGGTCGTCCTGAAACCGGCAACCATCGCTTCGAGATCATCCGGATCGCCGAAGAAATTCGGATCGATGGCGGGCGGCTGCATCGGATCGGCGCTGTGCAGCCACACGCTGCCGCGGCTTTTCGGCCGCAGCAGGCAGACGTGGCACGAGAAGCCGCTGCCGAAAAACGGCGTGCGGCCATGGTTGTTCACCACCGCCATGCAGAAGTGCAACTGGATGTCGGGAAGTGCGAGATCTGGCCGGGTTTTAAGAAATCCGCCGCACTCGGCGATGTTCGAGGTCATCGGACCTCGACGCTCCCTTCGATAACGGAAGATCGATTTGATGATCCGCTTGATGCCTTGAAATGTCAGGCCGGTGAAGTTCGGATTGTCGGAGCGGAAGCCGAATACGAAATCCGGGTGATCGTGCAGGTTCTTGCCGACGCCCGGCAGATGATGCACCGATGCGATGCCGTGTCTGGCGAGTTCGGATTGATCGCCGATGCCGGACAGCATCAGCAACTGCGGTGTCTGAAACGCACCGAGACCAAGGATGGTTTCGCGGCGAGCACGGACTTGCTTCGCGTCCTTGCCTTGCCGGTATTCGATTCCGACCGCGCGCTTGCCGTCAAACAGGATGCGTGTGGCATGGGCGCCGGTGATCACGTGCAGGTTCTTGCGCGTCTCCATGAAAGGATGAATGTAGCCGCGCGCAGCGCTCCAGCGCTCGCCGTTCTTCTGGGTGACCTGATAGACGCCGAGGCCTTCCTGCTCCTCGCCGTTGAAGTCTTCGTTGATCCGGAATTGCGCCTCGCGCGCCGCCTGCAGGTAGATCTCCTGAACAGGGTTGTCGCTCTGCAGTTTGGTGACGCTCAGCGGGCCACCTTTGCCGTGATAGACGCCGTCCAGTTCGCTGTTGTCCTCGGACCGCTTGAAGTAGGGCAGCACGTCTGCATAGGACCAGCCGGTGTTGCCTAATGAGGCCCAGCGATCGTAGTCCGCCTTGTGGCCGCGGATGTAGCACATCGCATTGATGGACGACGATCCGCCGAGGCCCTTGCCGCGCGGCTGATAGCCGATACGGCCGTTGAGGCCGGGCTGCGGTACGGTGTTGAATGCCCAGTTGTTGACCGGACCTGAGACCATCAGGATCAGCGCGCCGGGCGTGGTGACGACCCAGTTGTCATCCTTGCCGCCGGCCTCCAGCAGCGCGACCGAGACGTTGGGATCTTCGGACAGGCGGCTTGCGACGGCGCAGCCGCCAGAGCCTGCGCCCACAACCACGTAATCGAACGTGTCCGTCATCGTGTTTCCCCCAGACAGCATTATTACGCCGGCATTGATGCCGGTCGCACAAAATCCAAGAAATCTATGACATGAAACGCAGCAGCTTGATCAGGCGTGCGATCTTGCCGCCGTAGGGCGGATAGAGATCCGCCAGCCGGTTGAAGGGCGAGCGATAGAATACGGGCTTCATCTTGCTCAGACCGCGGAACCCCCATTCGCCGTGATAGGCGCCGATACCCGACGCGCCGACGCCGCCCATCGGCTGATTGGCCTGCACGAAGTGAAACAGACAATCGTTCACAGTAACGCCGCCGGAGACGGTGCGCGCCAGAACCAGATCGCGCGCGGTGTCGTCCTTGCCGAACCAGTACAGCGCCAGTGGACGATCGTTGGCGTTGATATGTGCAATCGCCGCGTCGGTGGTATCGCAGGCGAACACCGGCAGGATCGGCCCGAAAATCTCTTCCTGCATCACTTTCATGTCGGTGGTAGCGCCATTGACGAAGGTTGGCGGAAATTTGCGTTTCGCCTTCCATGCCGGATCGTCCGGTTTTGCCGGCTGCACGATCTTTCCGCCGCGCGCGGCGGCGTCCTGCACCAGATTTTCCAGCCGGGCATAATGCTTGTCCGAAATGATCGACGTGTAGTCCTTGTTGTCGGGGCTTGTGCCAAACATGCGCGCGACTGCGCTGTTCGCCTTGGCGACGAACTCATCCGCGCTGTCGTGTGCGATCAGCACGTAGTCCGGCGCGATGCAGGTTTGTCCGGCATTCATCAGCTTGCCGTAGACAATGCGTTCGGCGGCCTCGGAAATGTCGGCGGAGCGGTCGATGATCGCCGGCGATTTGCCGCCGAGTTCGAGCGTCACCGGCGTCAGGTTGGCGCCCGCGGCTTCCGCGACCAGCCGCCCGACGCGGGTCGAGCCGGTGAAGATCAGGTGATCGAACGGCAACGCCGCGAACCGTTCGGAAATGTCGCCGTCGATGCCGGTCACCATCAATTCGGTATCGTCGAACCTTGCGGCGATCAGCTTTTGCAGCAGCGCTGAAAAGTGGGGTACCAGCTCGCTCGGCTTGATCATGACGCGGTTGCCGGCGGCGATCGCCGCGATGGCGGGCGCAAGCGTGAGTTGCAACGGATAGTTCCACGGCGCGATGATGCCGACCACGCCGAGCGGTTGGGGCAGCAGTTTGTTTTTCGCCGGGAAGTACTGCAGTTCGGTCGCGACGTGTTTCGATGCCATCCAGCGGCTGAGATTTTTCGTCGCGTGCTTGATTTCGGCGAGCAGGAACAGCGTCTCTGCGATCAGGGTCTCGGTGGAGGAGCGGTTGCCGAAATCGGCGGAGATCACTTCGGCGAACCGGGTTTCATTCTCCACCACAAGCGCGCGCAGCCGCGCGAGCCGGTCGCGCCGCTCCGCAATGGTGGGTGGAGCGGTGCGCGACAGGGCCACGGCGCGGTGAAAAACATCCTCGATGCCGCCTGCGGCGGGATTTCTGACGGCCTGGTTCATCGACTTCCCTGGATTTCCTCGCGGCCGGCTTTTCGCGCGCCGGAGCTTGTTTGCCTTATTCCAAGGCTGATCTTTCGCGGTTCTGTTGGCAAGCCTGCTTTGCGTGCGCCCGGAGGCCAAAACGTCCGGAATCGGGGCTGAAACTGCCGTCATAAAATCGTGAAAAAGATCGCCCGCAGGCCTTTCCAAAGCGGAGTGGCGTTGGTACATACGCCTCGCACCATGGGCTCTTGCCCTGGTAGCCTTCTCTCGCCTCCGGACGGGTTGGGACGACGCCTTTGGCGTTGAACTGTCGTCTGTCTGCCTTTGAAGGTGTGCACCGGTTTATCGCGGGGTGGAGCAGCCCGGTAGCTCGTCAGGCTCATAACCTGAAGGTCATAGGTTCAAATCCTATCCCCGCAACCAAACAAGATGCTGAATTATCAGCATAATTTACAAAAGCCGCCCCTTCGGGGCGGCTTTTGTTCTTTGCGGTGACGCTGGCTTACGCCATGCTCAGCTCGTGGCGGCCAACGACCATCCAGTGCACTTCATCGGGACCGTCGGCGAAGCGCAGGTGCCGGACGTCAGCGTACATGTCAGCAAGTGGCGTCCATTCCGAAATGCCGGTGGCGCCGTGTATCTGGATCGCCTGGTCGATGATCTTGCAGGTGCGCTCTGGCACCATGGCCTTGACCATGCTGACCCAGATGCGAGCCTCTTTGTTGCCCAGCACGTCCATGGCTTTGGCAGCTTTCAGCACCATCAGGCGCATCGCCTCGATCTCACAGCGTGCCTGCGCGATGATCTGGAGATTGCCACCGAGATGAGCGATCGGTTTGCCGAAGGCTTCCCGTGTCATGCCGCGCGACACCATCAGGTCGAGCGCCTTTTCCGCTTTTCCGATGGTGCGCATGCAGTGATGGATGCGGCCCGGCCCGAGGCGGACCTGCGAGATCTCGAAGCCGCGGCCCTCGCCGAGCAGGATATTCTCCTTCGGCACGCGGACATTGTTGAAGCGCATGTGCATGTGTCCGCGGGGTGCGTGATCCGCTCCGAACACGTGCATCGGGCCGATGATTTCAACGCCGGGCGTGTCAACCGGCACGAGAATCTGCGACTGCTGCTTGCCTCGTGGCGCGTCGGAATTGGTCTGCACCATCACGATCATGATCTTGCAGCGGGGATCGCCAAGACCAGAGATGTAATACTTCTCGCCGTTGATCACCCATTCGTCGCCGACGAGTTTCGCGGTGGTCGAGATGTTCTTGGCATCCGACGACGCGACATTCGGTTCGGTCATGGCGTAGGCCGAGCGGATTTCGCCGTTCAGCAGCGGCTTCAGCCACGTCTCCTTCTGCTCCTTGGTGCCGACGCGTTCGAGCACTTCCATGTTGCCGGTGTCCGGGGCGGAGCAGTTCATGGTTTCAGATGCCAGCGGATTTTTCGCGAGTTCGACCGCGATATAGGCGTAGTCGAGGTTCTTCAGGCCTTCGCCGGTTTCGCTATCCGGCAGGAAGAAGTTCCACAGGCCTTCTTCCTTGGCTTTTGCCTTGGCTTTTCCCAGAACATCGAGCTGGCCCGGTGTGAAGCTCCAGCGATCCTGTTTGCCCTCGCCGTGTCGCGTGTATTCGACGAGCATCGGATCGACGGTTTCCCGGATGAATTTCTTGACGTGCTCAAAAAGCGGACGGACCTGATCCGACATGCGCAGATCGTTGAGTTCATCGCCCGGATTGAGTCCGTAACTGGTCATTCGCGGTACGTAAGCGTGTTTCATACAAAGTTTCTCCCGTTGGTGTTTCCTCGATGAAATTTATAAAGCACGAACGCGCTGCTTGATAGGCAGGAGCAGAGTTGCGTCATCGAAGGGCATCCAAACAAAAGCCCTTCCAGATGGATCATCTGGAAGGGCTCTTTTCGGGATCAGCAGTATTGTGAGTGGCGCGTCGCTATCCGCCAGATCCGCCCACCACGATCTTCTCGCTGAGTTTTTGATCGACCACCTGCACCGTGCGGTCGATTTCAGCGTTGGGCATGCCCAGCTGATGCGAAATCAACTTCACCAGCAGATCGACCCGCTCAATGAAGGGCGCTCCACTGGCCACCGCGCGGGCTGCCGACGAGGGTTTGAGAAGGCTTTCCGCCGCTTTGGCGTATTTCTCGAAAGGGACCTGATCCTGCGGGTCGGCGCCCAGGCGCAGTGCGATCGCATCGACATGCGTGTAGATCGACTTTGACAACGCCAGATCGCCATGCACCGCGTCGCGGATCGGCTGAGGGTCGTTCGGCGTGATGCAGCGGTAATTGCCAGTCAGCAGCATCGACCATTTCGCCAGCGGGACGAACAAGGAATCGAACACCTTGAGTTTTACGGGGACGTCCTGGCCGTCCAGCCTCACCGCATCGATATCCGCTTCCAGCTCGCGCAGCAGCTTGTTGTGCGCTTCATCTTCAAACGTCGCGGCCTTGAAGTTTGTCGGCAGACCGACATGAAGGACATTTGCCGCTTCTTCCGGCGGACGGAAAGCCTGCGGATCAGGCGAGCAAAGTGTCACCAGTCCCGGCTTGAACCGTTCCCAGACCTGCGCATTGGTGTAGGCCTCTTCGAGGTCCATGCCCTCGAGCTTTTGGATGCGCTTGAGATAGGGCAGGGGCGGCATGTTCATGATCGACAGACAAGGCAGGTTCGCCACCGCGATCTTGATCATCAGAACCCGGATCGTGTGGTTGGTGTATTGCGGCTCCTGCATGGCAAGCGCAACCAGATCATAACGGGACAGATCGACCTTATCGGGCGAGGTCGCGTCCAGCTTGCCGGGCAGATCGCGCGAAAAGATCGAGCGATGCGTCGGCTCATCACGCAGCTTGATACGAACTTCGGTACCTTCGCGGTTGATGAGTTCTGCGGTCTTCGTCCGGCAAACCAGGGTCACGTTGTGACCAGCCATCAGCAGCTTTGTTGCCAGCAGTGAGCCATACGAGGCTCCAAGAATCAGAATATTGCGCGCCATGCTCGTCCTCAAATTATGCCTTATCGCCTCAACCCTAGCCGGGCTGGGAAGGTCAGCCACATCAGAAATCCTGCCCGGGCAAAGGAACGGCGCAGGCCAGACCCTTAACATCACAGGGGAAATAGCTCCTTTAGGCAAAGGAGCGGTCGTATCTACCGCAAGTTGGTATACATAACAATCATATACCAGCCCCCATTTTCCCGCTCTCGGATGAGCTAGTGCACGGAGCGTTCGGTGCGGTTCGCTGAGCCGATCGCCTCAAATAGCGGCCTGATGCATTGTGCGATGTTACAGGCGTGACGCGCCAAATCTGGCGCCCCATCAGTTAGCCAAAGGCGCAGCGCGGCACGTCGAACAGCATTCCCATGCCATCGCGCGTGTGTTCGATCTGCGGGGCATGCCGGGCAAATCCGCACTGACGTGCTGGCTCGGACAGTACGTCAGTGCTTGATCGGAACGAGAATGATATCTGGCTCGCGAACAAGAGTCGCCCGATGGCGCGCGCGTCGCGCGCTGAGGCGTCAGTTCAGGTCAGGAAAGATTTCAACCGGAAGGTCTTTTGCTTTTCGATGAAGCTCCTGAATGGAAAACGTGGCTGTACGAGGCGAAGCAGCCTTTGCAGCCGGTTCGGCATTCGATGCCGGAAAATCCATGGTTGCAGTATCGAACGTTGCTTCCCCCTTGGCGAGCGGGTTGCTCGCACTGAGGACGATCAAGCTGCCGATCAGTAATCCGTAGGCGCAGAATGCGCCAACGATGAAAAAGAACTGCCCAGAATTTCGGGTGCTGGAGTTGAGTTGGTTTTTCATAGGAGCCTCCTATTTGGCTGCTATGAAACTTCAGCAAAAGAAGAATTCTGTCTGTGGTCTGGCCCACAGATCGCAAGGTTAAAACTGCGCGTGGAATGTGAACGAGTTCACATTCCATAGTCGCCTCGACGTCTATCCTCATAGGTGAGAAGCAATCGAGCTATCCAAGGGTCGTTGTCGCCTGCGGTTCGAGTAACCCAAACTATTGGTGTCATTGCGGATTCGCAGACTACTCGGTGACGCTATTTGCCCTCCGCAAACCCTGTTGCCGCTTTCTGTTCGTGAATCTCGAAATATTGGCCGTCCGTTCGGGGAGATGATACCTTGCGATCAGCCGCGCATTTCGATTCATTGCCGATCCAAATTTTTAGCGCGGTTGCTGCCAGCGATAATTGCGGGATGTCGTCATGAGTACGAACGTTCCTGAATCAATGGTCGAAGGTCCATATCGCGGCTCTTCCAAAGCTGCGCCACCCACGCGTGGCCAGTGGCGAGCGACTGATGGCGGCGCACTCTCCCGGTTTCTGGGAAAGATCTCGCTAGCCTGGAAAATGGTGGGCTACCGATTCAGCTCCTATATTTTTTCACATCTCTGGCTTCTCAAACTCGTCTTCACGCTGCTTCGCCGTGTGCGCCCCATCTCGATCTTCGGCAAACTCGTGATCCTCACCAAGATGGACGATGTTCGAGAGGTCCTCAGGCGCTTCGATGATTTCACGCTCGGCGAAGCGATTGAGCCCGGGATGCCATGGGGCCCGTTCATCATGACGGTTGACTGGAGCGAGCAACACGCACGCGAACGGGAGCTTCTTCAAAGTGTCGTCAAGCGAGAAGTTGATCCGCAGACAATCAGGGAAGCCGTGGCCGACGAGTGCCGCGAGCGAATAGCCGGTGCCAACGGCCGGATCGACATGGTTGCCGAGCTTGCGGAGCCTGCCGTCATCCGCATTGCTGCTGATTATTTCGGCGTTCCCCCCCTGAAGGACGACAAACACCGCATGGCGCGCGCCACGCGGAACCTTGCCGGCATCATCATGGTCAACCCTCCGGTCGGGTCGCAGCCGTGGATCGACTCGCGGGACGATATGATTGCCCTGACACAACAGCTGCTGGAACAGATCGCGACTGCAAAGTTGAAGATCAGTGCGTCGCGCCAGAACGAGCTTCCCGACAATCTGCTGACGCGGTTGACAGCTTTGTTGCAAGCAGGCTCAGCGCCCAAATGGTTCGATGAAGACTGGATACGACGATATCTGACCGGTCTTGTTGCGACCGGTCTCGCGACGGTCGTTCGCGGAACGGCGCAGACGGTTGATCAACTCGTGACGCGCCCGGATGCCTTGAAAGAAGCCCAGTTGCTGGTTGCCGCTCTCGATCATGCGGAAACATATCAACAAAGTCTCCCCAGCGGCGCGTCGGAAATCGAGCGGCGGTCTGCCGCGGAGCGCGTGGCGAGATCGCGCGATGCGCTGACACACTACATCTATGAGGCGCTTCGATTCCGGCCGATGCTTCCTCTGCTCGTCCGCGATTGTCCGCGCGAAACAATCATCGCAAACGAAACCAGGCGCGTGCGCTTGATGCCGTCAGGCGCGCGGGTTCTGGCCGCGCCGCTGGCCGCCATGTTTGATCCGGATGCATTTCCGAACCCATTGCGCTTTGACCCGCGGCGACCGCTCAAGAACTACATTCACTTTGGCGACGGGGCGCGTCATTGCTTCGGGAGATACGTCGCCGAGAGCGCCCTCATGGAAATGGTGCGGGCGTTGCTGCGTCTGCCCGGTCTTGCGCGTGCGTCCGGAGCCGATGGCCAGATCCGCTATGAGGGGCCGGCGCCTTTTTCATTTGTACTTACGTTCAATAAGCAATTTGTTGGGGCTCAGGAACGGTGAAGCCGAATTACACGACGATTATCACGCCGATCGAGCCCGGCCGTGTGGACGCGTGCCGGCAATATCTGCGCGATAACGCGGAACCGCGCCCCGCCGGGGACCTCATTGAATGCAGGCCTCTGTTTCGGTTCGACAAGATCGCAAGTCTGCATTTCTGCAGCTTTGTCATCCTCGATGCCGACGGCGCGTTTGCCCCAAGCCTCGTACTTGAGGCGACATTCGACGGGCCCAGAGAGGATTTCCTCGGTGAACTGCTGGATGCTGCATCAAAGGGTATGCATGAGGTCTATCAGCATTGCGCAGACTATCCGTTTTCCGGGTTCACTGCGCCTCAACTGATCAAAGAGTACCTTGTGCGTCATGACGTCGGTGCGAACACGTTCTTCTGCGGCAGTCCGGGGCGTTCCGTCGCGCAAATCCGCGGAGAAAATCTTGTTCGTAACGAGATCATGACGTTTCTTTCAAATCGATGGCGGTCAGGCGACACTATTCCCGCGCGATCGTCCGGATTTCTCGACGAGGTGCGGCGGCATGCTGTCCGTGGCCAGGACGACAGCCGCTGGGCCGAGCAAGTGGCGCCGACGCCCTGGGAAGTACGACAGCGTTCGGCGATTGTCGTGGCCGCGATCATCGCGGCATCCGTCGTGGTTTGCGGTGTCGGCATAGCCGTCGGTCTGCTGCGCGGTTGGGGACCGTTTGTTCTGCATAGCCATATTGTTGAAGCTTTCAAGCACGTCACCCGCATCGGGGCCAGCGTCGGCAATTTTTTGGCTTCCTGGTTTCCCTGGATTGCCGGCCACATTACGGTTGAGCCTGCGATTCTCCATATCTTGATCGCATTGACTGCCGTGTGGCTGATCGTACGCGTCATTGAACTCTTTCTTGCCGGCTGGACGAAGAATCCTCACGATCAGCTTTTCATCAATCGTTTCCCGCTGCAGATCGCAGTCATCTTCAGATACACATTGATAATTTTTCTGGTTGGCTCCGTTGCGCTGGCCGTCATTTCAGGAATGGCAACGGCTCGATCGGCAGGTGTAAACCAGCCGGGCTTTGGCGCATGGCTTGCTATGGCAGCCTCGACCATCTGGCGCCTCATCGTTGTCGGCCTTCTCTTGGTGGTTCTGAACTATTGGGCAACTTCGCTGAAGCTTGCTGTCCAGCTTCGGCCGTACGATGCCGTGCGCGAGAATATCCGCCGGCTATTGCTGGACATCGACCGGTTCGCGATGGTGGTTGTAGCGGCCATCGGTGTTCTGCTCATCGCGCGTCATATGCCGTTTGCCGTCAACGGCCAGATCGAGGCGATCGCGCGGTCAGTTGTCTTCGCCATCCTCGTGGTTGCGACATATGGGTTTATTGGTCTCCTGACCTTTTATGCCATTGGCCTCATCCTCTTTGGGATCATACGAACGCTGGAGATCAGGGACACGCGAAATTTCTCAGAGCCCGCCGGACTCATCGCGCGAGCCCGTGAGAACGCTCGAAAATATGAGCGTGAAGAAGGCGGCATCAACAGGTATCAGAATCATCTGGCCAGCATAACGTGCGTGAAGCCTGGTTTCGTTCGGTGCTGGCTGCTTCGCCTTGCACTGTTCGTTATCAATCTGCTGTCCCGCTTCTGGTTCAACCGCGGGGAGCTTGGCGGGATACCGACGATCTTGTCGGCGCGCTGGGTAATGATCGACGGCGGGCAGCGGCTCCTGTTTCTCGACAACTATGGCGGCGCCTGGGAAAGCTATCTCAACGAGTTCATCGATCTGGCGGCAGTGAAGGGGCTGAATGCCATCTGGTCGAACACGTTCGTTACCGCTGATGGAAAATCTTACGGCTTCCCTGCGTCCAGATTCCTGTTCTGGAGGGGTGCGCAAGCCGAGCAGCCTTTCAAGGCCTATGTGCGCCAAAGCCAGGTTGAGACGATCGTCTGGTATGGCGCATATCCGATGCTCAGCGTCGTCAACATCAACGCCAATACCGATCTGAGACAGTCGCTGTTCAAGCCGTTGAAATATGATGAGATCGACACGATATTTCGAAGCCTCTGATACGGGTAAGTGCCATGGAAAAGGTTGAGTGGGACGACGTTCAGAAGCTCGTGCTGAGCGGATATCGGAATCTGCCATTTTCCGCTTACCTCTTCTGGCACTTCGTGCCCGGCGAAGTTGATGCAGCGAAGCGATGGCTCAGCCTACTGGCTGATCGCCTGACACGCGCGACGGACCACGGCAGCAAACAAGCGATAAATCTGGCGCTTACGGCGCATGGCATGGAGCATCTGCGCGTCAGTGAAGGGGTGTTGAACAGTTTCTCTCTCGAGTTTCTCGAAGGAATGGCGCCAAAGCCGACGGCGGAAACGAAGTTCCCGCGCCGTTCGAACATTCTTGGAGACCTCGACGACAGTTCGCCCGAATTCTGGGAGTGGGGCGGTTGGAAGCAGAGCCGTGACATCGACGGAATGCTGTTACTCTACGCCGTCGGCGAACCGGAGCTTCTCTCGTTGGTCGAGACGGAGATCAAAGCAATGGCGGGCGCTGAGCCGGCATCGCGACAGAATGGCGATCCCCTCATTATCGGCGGCTGGATCGATAAGGATGGCAGAGAACACTTTGGATTCAAGGATGGCATATCCCAGCCGTTGATCGAAGGATCGCCCAAGAGACACAGGAGGAATTCCGATGACGCCGACCACAACAAGAAGCTGACTCCGGAAGAAAAGCGAATTCTTGTCGTCAAGGCCGGTGAGTTCATCCTCGGTTACAAGAATGAGCGTCGTACCAGAATCCCGGATGGCTTCGGCAGGACGGACAGCAAAACGCGAGACGTTCGGCGCAATGGGACGTACCTCGTTTTCCGGCAACTGGAACAGGATGTGCCCGCCTTTAACGAATTCGTTGCGAAGACGGCTGAGCATGTCTATGGGCGGGCGGATGAATCTGCACAGGAAAAGATTGCGTCGCAGCTCATTGGGCGAACGCGTGAAGGTCATCCGCTGGTTCCCATAGATCGGCCGCCGGGCGCGGAGCCACGCAACGATTTTCTCTACCACTTCGAGGATCGCTTCGGCATGGCTTGCCCGATTGGTGCGCATATCCGTCGCGCGAATCCACGGGACACCATCGGGCCGGATGCCGACACGGCTCTGCGGCTTTCAAAAATGCATCGCATCATCAGGCGTGGCAGGCCGTACGGAGAAAGGCTCGTCTCGGCCGAAGGAAATGCGGCCGGCAAGCAAGCGACGCGTGGAATTTCATTCATTGCCCTCAATGCGGACATCGCCGGGCAGTTCGAGATGATCCAACATTCATGGCTTAACAACACTCACTTCGGCGGCCTTTACGCCGGAACGGACCCGCTCGGGCATTTCAGTTGTGCCGGAGATGTGGCTACTATTCAGGACCGGCCAACGAACCACCACATAGAGCGACCACGACCGTTCGTTCGCGTCCGCGGAGGCGCTTACCTGTTTTTACCCGGCGTTGAGGCAGTTCGCGCGCTGACCACGTAGATTGATCAATACTGGCTGGACAATTCGAGGGCTGGGAACGCCTATTTGCCCGCGATGCTGGGCTCTTTGCCGACATCTGCAGCGTTCTCCGTCGCATAGCGACAGGACGCCACTAAAGCCTGCATGCCGCACTTTTCTGCGAGCTCAAGCGCGCGTTTGAAGTACGCTTCTGTTGTTGCGCGGTCCTGTGAATTTCCTATTTGTGCGATCTCGCCAAGCAACTGCGTTGCATAGGCCTGCTGTGGCGGTTCTCCTCGCTGTTCAGCGAGCGCCAATGCGCGCTCACCGGCAGCCTGCGCTTCCACCAGTCGGCCAGCAGCGAGCAACGCCCGGCCCTGAGCAACGAAAAGATAGCGCCAGCCGAACGAATGCTCCGCCAGCGGCACGTCGAGCCGTTCAGGCACCGACAGGATATCGAGGGCCGTCTCGACGTCGCCCGTCGCAAGGTATGCTTCTCCCATGCGGGCTGCGAAGACGGGATACATCTGCACCATTTCGAGATCCAGGCAGGTCTGCCAGCTCTCGCGCAAGAGCGGAATTGCTTCGGCATGCCGCCCCTGGGCCGTCCGCAAGCGTCCGAGCACATGATTGATATTTGCACGTGAGTAAGCGTGATCCAGGATTTCAGCACGTCTGCTGGCGTCCTCGGCTACAGTTTCCGCGCGGCCGAGTTCGCCGAGCTCAATCAGTGAATCCGCCATGAAGGTTCGCAGAAGAACGCTGGGATATGCGGCCCAGCCGGCCCGCTTCTGATCAAGCTCCGGTGTTTCAATTGCAATGCACTTTTTGTGCATATCGATCGACGTTGCGAAATTGCCAAGTTCGTGATGAACAATTCCGACAATGAGAAGCGAAGCAAACTGAAGTGATGAATCGCGGATTTGATTTGCGATGCCGCTCGCGGTTTCGGCAGCTGCCATCGCGGCGTCATGCTCTCCGAGCCTCCAGAGTGCCACGGCGAGCTGACAATTGACCGCGGCTGTGCGTACGGGATCTCCGGAGGCGTCGGCCAGACGGCTCGCCTCGCGCAAGACCTCTGCAATTTGGCGATGCTTGCCGAGCGGCTCAAGCGCAATCACCAGCGTCAGGCGGAAATCAATCTCGGTTTTGATCTTGGCTTGAGCGGCTGGCAGATGTGCCAGGGTTTCCAGGCCTCGCTCGAAGATGCTAATCGCGTCCTGATTGGCTCCGCGCTTCACGGCGCGCCGGCAACTGCGCAACTGGTAGGGGACGGCCTTTTCCCACAACTCGGCTTTGAATGCGTGGTCGGCGAGTTGATCAATGTATTCGTCAAGGCGATCGGAAAATCGCGACTCGATGATTTCAACGGCTTTGGCATGAAGCGAGCGCCGAAGGCCCAGCAGCATCGTGCCGTAGACAACTTCACGCGTGAGTTCATGCTTGAAGGAATAGTCGGCTGACGTGGCACTCCTGATTTTCCGAAGAAAATCGGCAGCCTCCAGCGTTCGAAGCTCGCCGGAAATATCCGCTGGCGTGACGTCCAGCATTTCCGAAAGCAGGGCGACGGAAATCTCCATGCCGATAACGGATGAAGTCTGCAGCAGGGACTTTGGAAATCCATCCAGCAGATCGATGCGAGCCGCGAGCACCGAATGGATGGTCTGCGGAATTTCAACTCGTCCGGTCCGTTTGACGACCCGATAGTTGCCTGGCTGTCCCTCAAGAAACCCGGTTTCCTTGAGGGTCTGGACCAACTCTTCCATAAACAAGGGATTGCCTTGGGATTGCGCCAATATTCGGCGTTTCAGCGGGGCGAGACTGCTGTCATCGCCCATCAGCCAATCCATCAATTGGTGAGACGTCATATCGTCAAGCGGTGACAGATCGAGACAAGTTGTGCCGCGATCCGGCGGCCCGCCCTCAGGGCGTTGCGTTCCGATAAGAACGGTTGGCGTCTCTTTCAGAGCGCCAACCAGATTCTGCAGAATAAGCTTCGTCTCTGCGTCGGCCCAGTGAAGGTCCTCTACCAGGATCACCGAGGGGTTCGCCTGCGTGTAATGAAAAACCAGCGATTTTACGGCTTCCACGGTTTTAAGCCGGCGCTCCGATGGCTCCAGTTTTCGCCATTCTTGATCGTCCGCATTGAGATCCAGCAGCGAGAGAATTGGCGGCAGGAAAACCGACAGGCTTCTGTCCAGCCGATTGATCCCTTCCCTGACACGACCAATGACAGCCTCAGGATTGTCGTCGATGCCAATCCTGAACATGGCCCGTATCAGAATGCTGATGGGATAGTAGCTCGAACTCGTGCGTTGCGAGGGGCAGGCAGTCTCGAGCACCGTCCACTCATCAGACAGGTTCCGGATGAAATCGTGTATCAACCGGGATTTCCCCAGTCCTGCCTCACCCACGATACTCAGCGATTGCCCATGTCCTGCCGCGGCACTCTCAAGTGCGCCTCTTAAGCTGCGCAACTCGTTCTGACGGCCAACGAGGACGCTGAGTCCGCGCGCGGACCGGACCTGCCATCGCGTCCTGATTCGCATCGCCGTTAACTCGAAAGCTTCCACCGCTTCCGTAACGCCCTTCACATTTACAAAGCCCAGCGGTTTGGCCGCCACAAAGCCCTTCGCAAGATCATGTGTTGCCGCGGTCAGCAGAATCCTGCCTGGCGCGGCACGTTCTTCCATTCGGGCGGCCAAATGGACGCTCTTCCCGACGGCGTCGTAGTTCATCGCGAGATTGTTGCCGATTGAATGAATGACGACCTCACCGGAATTCATGCCAATGCGGATGGCAATGTCCCTGCCGGTGGTTTGATTGAGTTCACCGACAGCGGTTCGCATGGCAAGTGCGGCGCTGCACGCCTGCACGGCGTGGTCCTCTCTCGCGATGGGGGCTCCGAAGAGGGCCATAATCCCGTCGCCGAGTGTCTGATTCACAAAACCATCGTGCTGATGGACTGCATCCATCAAGCTCTTGAGGACAGGACCGAGAACCTGGAGCACTTCCTCCGGATCGAGCTGATCGATGAGGGCGGTTGAATCGCGGACATCTGCAAAAACGACCGTGACGTGTTTGCGCTCGCCCAGCATCGCGCCGCCCGATCGCAAGATGCGATCGGCGAGGTCGGCCGGTATGTTGGATTGCAGAAAGGAAAGCGCGTGCGGTGCCGCATCGCTGGAGCGGGCCTTGGGGCGTCCACAGCCACCGCAAAACCGGGCTGTCGGTTCCATAAGGAAACCGCAATAGTTACAGCGATGATTTGTGCTGCCAACCAAGCTACGCTGCCCTATGCTCATGGCAGCCCCGCAGTTTTTGGGCCCAAGCTAGGTTTAAGGGTTCCTTTGGCAATAGCAAGACGGACTCGCTTCTCGGGCGAGGGGCGGAAGCTCAAAAAAGTAGACGCGGGTGGAAGGGATACCTCAAATGTATTAGGGCCTGCCGGCCCGCAGCTACAAATAGTTGAAATTCATCTGGATTTAGTTTGCCCCGTTTCCTCCCGGTGGCGAGCACGCCGAACAGGAAGAACTTTAGTCGTTTTGTAATCGGGCCATACACTGATGCTTCAGGATGACAGACCAACAGTAGCCCGTCCCGCCAGCGACAAGACCAACGTCTTGCGCAACCATCCTCTGTTTCGCGATCTTAATGCTGATGCGCTGGATCAATTGTGCCGTTACGCCAAAAAGAGAACCTTCAAGCGCGGGGCAACAATTTTCGCGAAAGGGGATCTTGGCCAAAGTCTCTTCTTCATCATCAGCGGCACGGTGAAGATCGGTGTCTCGTCCGCTGATGGTCGAGGCGCCATCTTCAACATGGTCGATGCCGGAGAGATGTTTGGCGAGATCGCGGTGCTCGATGGTCTAGCTAGAACTGCTGACGCCATCGCAAATTCGAACTGCGATCTGTTTGTTATCGATCGGAGGGATTTTCTATCCTTGTTGGCCAGCCAACCTGTGTTGGCAACAAAAGTCATAGAGCTGCTCTGTGTCCGATTGCGCTGGATCAGCGATCATGTGGAGCAGGTGATATTCCCCGAGCTGTCGGGCAAGCTAGCCAAGGCGCTCATGCGCCTGATCGATAGACCAGGTGCTGGCCCGGACAAGAAAATCACCATCACGCAGCAGGAAATTGGCGAGATGCTTGGCATGTCGAGAGAAAGCGTCAACAAGCAGCTTCATGAGTGGGCAGGCCGGAAGCTGGTCAGTCTTCAACGCGGGTCGATTACTGTCATCGATGCGGAATCGTTGAAGGCTATGGCGGAGCGCTCGCAGGATTGATCGCGTTGCCGGTTGGCGATCAGAGCTCCTGTGTTTTGCTGAAACGAACCGGGCAGGCTTTGCGGCTGACGCCTGGGTTTTTCTGCTGCGTCTGTTCGATCTGCGCGGCTGCTTTCACGCGTGACTCTGAGCTTGAGCTAAAAGCAAATCCGATCAGGGCCATGACGAGAGCAAATTCGACAGCGAGTACCGAAAGCGACCATCTCCAGCACACTGTCCAGTTTCGTCGACTGCCTATGTGAGGATCTGTAAATTCTTCTGGGGCCTGCATGAGTGCCTCCTTCGAAGGAAGGCGCTTCAATATCCCAGATCGCGGCAGGGGTATGTGAACCAAGTCACAGACCGATATGGCGGTTAGTCGCAGGCGTTTTGAGCGAAGCAGGATGTTGATTTGTTTACATAATTAGAAAACCGCCCTTTTGGGGCGGCTTCCTTTGTCTGAATTTACCTCGTGCCTCAGTTGGTCTTGCCGAACTGCGGTTCGTCCGGCTTGCTGAATGTGTTTCCGCTCGGTCCGTACCCCGTGATCTGGATGATCGCGCCTTCCTCGCGCGTGCCGTCCCAGTGAATCTTGCCGTTAGGGTGCATCATGTAAGCGCCGGTCTTGAGCGGAATTGCTTTCTCCGGTTCGAAGGCTTCGCCCGTGCCGGTGTACCAGGTGCCCGACAACACCACGACATGGCGATCCTCGGGATGCTTGTGCGGCTTGCTCATGATGCCCGGCGGCCACTTGATGCGCAGCACATAGATGCCGGGCTTCGATGGATCGCCGAATAGTGTCGCGACCTCGACGCCGACGCCGAACGGATTCTTGTACTGCTCTTCGCCTTGCTTGATTCGAACGAAGCCGTCGCCATCTGTTTCTGCCTTCGCTGCCGGATGCTGAAACAGCATCGCAACGGCGGCGCATCCAGCGATCGTCAAAGCAGTTCTGATTTTCTTCACGGTGGTTTTCTCCCTTGCTTTTCTTGTTGTGCCAGTGAGGCGGTTCGCAAGTCCGCACCACTTTGCAGCGCGTTCTTTTGCGGACTTGCGAACCGAAGCCACACCGGAATCATAACTTCTAGTGTTCTTTTGAATTCGAAGTTCGCTACGGAAGGTGCCGCAAAATGAAGCGAACTTCGGATTCAGGACACTAGGAGGAGGCTAACCCGTTCGTGTCTCTGCAGGCAATGAGCGGGGGCAACGTAAAAACCGGAATGCCCAAGGGGCGGCTCACCACGGCAAGCCGCAGAGATCGATGGTGCCTTCGCGCAACAGGCGCTTGATCTTGAAAACGTAGGGAGCCATCGCATCGAATTGCGCGCGACCGGTAGGTTGCTCAGCGTAGACGGGACCGTTGAATGTCTGCCAGCCGAGTTTTTCATAAAATGCGCCGTTATGCGGCTCACAGAACAGCATGCCGAAATCGGTGGCACGCTCCTCGGTGAGGGTGTGGATCGCCGCATTGATCGCAAGCGTCGCATAGCCACGGCCGCGGCAGTCCTCGCGCGTCGCCACGCCGCCGATCCCGCCGATGGTCACCGTGCGGCCGTTCCAGGTGCCGGTGCGGCGATAAATCCCGGCATGACAGACGACATCGCCGTCCAGTTCGATCATCACCCGCAGGTCGGCGTGGGCAAACACGATGTGTCCCCACGGCAGCGCTTTCACGACCTCCGGCGGCCATACAGCCGATAACAGCGGCTTTACGGCGGGCCATGCCGCGTCGCCGGTCGCAATATCGATCTCGATGCTCATTCGATCGCCTGTCTTTGCGCCGCGCACATCAGCGTTGTCCTCCGTGCAGATGGTAAAATGTCGATTCCGATGCAATGATGAACGTCATATCGGGAGAATTTTCTACAATGCAGGCCGCTCAGCTCAGCTCTTATCAGAAGTGGTCGATTTTGATCGGCGCGTCCGTCATGTTGAGCCTGTCGATGGGTATGCGGCAGAGCTTCGGGCTTTTCCAGCCCTCGATCCTGCATGATACGCAGATTACCAGTGCCGATTTCTCCCTGGCCACCGCTATCCAGAACATTGTCTGGGGCATCACCCAGCCTTTCGTCGGAATCATCGCCGACAGATACGGGTCGCGTTACGTGATGCTCGCCGGCGTCCTGGTGTACATACTCGGCTTGGTCACCATGATTTTCTCGACCACGGCGCTGGCATTTACCTTCGGTTGCGGCATTTGCGTGGGTATCGCGCTGTCCTGCACCGCGGCGAGCATGAGCATGACGGTCGCGGCGCGGGCGGTCTCTGCAGCCAAGCGCAGCGTCACCATGGGCGCGATCTCCGCCGCGGGCTCGATCGGCCTCGTGATCGCATCGCCGCTGGCGCAATCCCTGATCTCGACCGCGGGCTGGCAGATCGCGCTGGTCGGCTTCGTCGCCCTCGCTTGCGTGATGCTGCCGTCGGCGTTCGGCGCGGGCGGCGCCGACAAGATCGAGTTGGACAAGGCAGACGAACTCAATCAGTCGCTTGGCGCGGTGGTTCAGTCGGCGCTCGGGCATTCCGGCTACGTGATTATGGCGCTGGCCTTCTTTGTGTGCGGGCTCCAGCTTGTCTTCATCACGACACATCTGCCGAACTATCTTGCGATCTGCGGTCTTGATCCCTCGCTCGGCGCATCGGCGCTGGCGCTGATCGGGCTTTTCAACGTGTTCGGGTCCTATCTATTCGGCTGGCTCGGCGGACTTTATCCCAAGCAACTGCTGCTGGGCGGCATTTACATTGCACGGTCGCTGGCGATCGCGGTGTATTTCATCCTGCCCGCGACGCCTGCTTCGACGCTGATATTCGCCGCGGCAATGGGATCGCTCTGGCTCGGGGTCATTCCACTGGTGAACGGCCTCGTCGCGCAACTGTTCGGGCTTCGTTACATGGCGACCCTGACCGGAATCGCCTTCCTCAGCCATCAGGTGGGATCTTTCATCGGCGCATGGGGCAGCGGGCTGATTTTTGATCACCTCGGCAGCTATGATATGGCTTGGAAGGGGGCGGTCATTATCGGATTGATCGCGGGATCATTCCAGATGCTGATGAATGTGCGCCCGCCGAAGTCCAAGGACGACATGGTCGGCGCGCTGCCCAACGCGGCTTAAAAGTCCGCCAGCCGAAAATGCTGCCCCGCGAGAGGCGGCGTTGGGCTATACGTTTCCGCGCGGCATATCTGTTTCCCTCCCCGGGAAACCTTCTATAGTGCGCCGCGTTGACACCTCGTCACCCACAATTTCCGGAAGTAGACCCATGACCTTCACGCTCCCGAATCTGCCTTATGCCCACGATGCGCTCCAGCCTTACATGTCGAAGGAGACGCTCGAGTATCATCACGACAAGCATCACCAGGCTTACGTGACCAACGGCAACAATCTGCTGAAAGGCACCGAGTTTGAGGGCAAGTCCCTTGAAGACATCGTGAAGGGCTCGTTCGGCAAGAACGCTCCGCTCTTCAACAATGCCGGTCAGCATTACAACCATCTGCATTTCTGGAACTGGATGAAGCCCAACGGCGGCGGCGACAAGCTCCCCGGCAAGCTTGCCAAGAAGATCGATGAGGATCTCGGCGGTCTCGAAAAGTTCAAGACCGATTTCGCCGCGGCCGGCGTCGGCCAGTTCGGCTCCGGCTGGGCCTGGCTCTCCGTCAAGAACGGCAAGCTCGAAATCTCCAAGACCCCGAACGGCGAAAGCCCGTTGGTTCACGGTGCGACACCGATCCTCGGCGTCGACGTGTGGGAGCATTCCTACTACATCGATTATCGCAATCGCCGTCCCGACTATCTCAAGGCGTTCGTCGATAACCTCGTGAACTGGGAATACGTCGAGTCCCTGTACGCGAAAGCGGTGTAATCACTGTAAGCAACCAAGGGGCCGCATTTTGCGGCCCCTTTTTTGAAGCAACTCCGATGAATTTCGCATGAGCTATGTTCTGGTGTTTCTCGGCGGCGGGCTCGGCTCGACGCTTCGATACGCAATCAACGTGTTGTGCGGCCGCACGCTCGGTACGAACTTTCCCTACAGCACTTTCATCATCAACATCACCGGTTCGCTGGTGATGGGACTCATTGCCGGTTACCTCGCATTCAAGGGCGAGGCATCACAGCCCTGGCGGATTTTCCTGATGACCGGAATTCTCGGCGGCTACACCACCTTCTCGGCATTCTCGCTGGATGCCGTGTACCTCTATGAGCGTGGCGAGGTAGGGCTGGCGGTGTTCTACGTTGTGGGATCGGTGGTGCTGTCGATCGCGGGGCTGGTGGCAGGCCTCGCGGTGGTCCGACATTTCGCGTGAGAGCAAGAGCCCGTTTTTGTCAGAACCCTCGCTGAAAACCGAACCTGCCGATAACGGGGAGGGCGCCGAGGCCAGCCCGCGCCGCAAGGGCAAGCCTTTCGGCTGGTCGACGTTCATCATCGCTGCACTCGTTGCGATCAGCGCTGCGCTGGTCTGGCGGCGCGACGGTCTCGATGGCGTCTGGGCCATTCTCTTTCACGACATCGCTCTGTTCGGCGAAATCATGCCGCGCGTGCTGGCGGGCTGCCTGCTCGGCGGATTGATCGCGGCGGTGCTGCCGCACGACAAGGTGTCGAAATCGCTCGGTCCGAAGTCGGGTCTGAAAGGCTTGCTGATCGGGACCGCGTTCGGCGCGATCCTGCCGGGCGGGCCGTTCACCGCTTATCCGGTCGCGAGCGCATTGCTTGCGGTGGGTGCGGATTTCGGCGCGACCATTGCCATGGTCGTGAGTTGGACGCTGATCGGCTACGGCCGCGCGGTGGCGTGGGAAATGCCGATCATGGGCGCGGATTTCACCCTCTGGCGCATCGTGATCTCGCTGCCGATGCCGATCCTCGCTGGTGCGCTGGGTCGCTTCGTCTATGTCCGCGTCCGGCACAGGTTCAAGTTGTGACCGCGCTCATCATCGACATTCTGTTGTGGGGCTCTCTGATCGGCGTGAGCATCATCGCATGGCGGCAGGACAAAGCCGTGCTGACCGTGGCGTTGCGCAAAGGCGGATTGGATTTCGTCAACATCGTGCCGCGCATCGCGCTCGGCGTGATCGGGTCGGGCTTCATCGCCGCGATCATTCCCTCGGAGGTGATCGTCGGTGGGCTGGGGCCGGATACCGGATGGCTCGGCATTGCGACGGCGGTGGTTGCCGGCGCAGCCACGCCCGGCGGACCGGTGATCGGCTTTTCCATCGGGGCGGTCGCGCTCAAAAGCGGCGGCGGAATGCCCCAGGTGGTCGCCTATATCGTTGCCTGGGCCCTGTTCGCGTTCCAGCGGCTGATCCTGTGGGAAATCCCCTTCATGCCGGCCCGGTTCGTCTGGTTCCGGGCCATGGTCTCGCTCCCGTTCCCATTCATGGCCGCCGCCATCGTGATGGTGATCGGGAAACCATAGGTTCCGGATGCCTTGCGGAACCATGGACGCAGGTTATGTTATAATATAACATGTTGGGCGGATTGAGGGGTCCAGGACCGCTCGACGTCACCGGTTTTGGAAAGCTGACCATGGCCCATTCTCACGGGCATCCCCACAATCACGACCATTCGCACGGCGGTCACTCGCACAGCCTTCATTCGCACAGCCATGGCCCGGCATCGCCCCATCCGGCGCAACCGGTCCACTGGTCGATCCTGCGAATGACGCTGGCAGCGCGTCTGGCGGCCGCTGCGGCGATCAGCGTTGGCCTATGGGCCGTGGTCCTGCTGGCGATGAGGTGAGCATGACCGCGCAACTTCAATTCCGCGATGTCACGCTGGGTTATGATCGCCATCCCGCCGTACATCACCTGAGCGGCGAGGTCGCCGCCGGTGCGCTGGTGGCTGTGGTCGGGCCGAATGGTGCCGGCAAGTCCACGCTGTTTCGCGGCATCGTCGGCATCCTCAAGCCGCTGGCCGGTGTCATCGGACTAGGCGATCTCAATCCGCGCGACATCGCCTATCTGCCGCAGACCGCCGATATCGACCGCAGCTTTCCGATTTCGGTCTACGATTTCGTGGGCACCGGCCTGTGGCGGCGCAGAGGCATTTTCGGCGGGCTTGGCAAGAACGAGCAGCAGAAAATCAGGGAAGCGCTATCCGCCGTCGGGCTGAGCGGGTTCGAAAATCGCCCGATCGGGACGCTGTCCGGTGGCCAGATGCAGCGCATGCTGTTCGCCCGCGTGCTGTTGCAGGATGCGCGCGTCATAGTGCTGGATGAGCCTTTCAACGCCATCGACGCCAAGACGTCCGCCGATCTCATCGCGCTGGTGCGGCGCTGGCATGCGGAAAAGCGCACAGTTCTGGCGGCACTGCATGACATGGACCTGGTGCGTGCGAATTTCCCCGAGACCTTGTTGCTGGCGCGCTCGAAGGTGGCGTGGGGCAAGACGTCGGAGGTGCTGACGCAAGAAAATCTGCTTGCCGCGCGGCACATGTGCGAGGCCTTCGACGATGGCGCTGCGCCATGCGTCGACACACCGTCGCAGGCGGCGTGACCGCATGATCTATGACGCGGTCATTGCACCCTTTACGGAATTCGAGTTCATGCGCCGCGCGCTGGCCGGCGTGATCGCGCTGGCATTGGGCGGCGCGCCAATCGGCGTATTCCTGATGCTGCGGCGGATGAGCCTCGTCGGCGACGCCATGGCGCACGCGATCCTGCCGGGCGCGGCAATCGGATTCCTGCTGTCCGGCCTTAACCTGTTCGCGATGACCTTCGGCGGGCTGGTTGCGGGTTTCACGGTCGCGATTCTGTCGGGTCTGGTCGCGCGCGCCACCGAACTGAAAGAAGACGCCTCGTTGGCGGCATTTTATCTGGTGTCGCTCGCACTCGGCGTCGCCATCGTGTCGATCAAGGGCACCAATATCGACCTGCTGCACGTGCTGTTCGGCAATATTCTGGCGATGGATGACCAGACGTTGCTGGTGATCGCGTTTAACGCCACCATCACGCTGCTGGTGCTGGCGGTGATCTACCGCCCGTTGGTGATCGAATGCGTCGATCCGGTTTTCTTGCGCACCGTGAGCCGCGCAGGCGCACCGGCGCATCTGGCATTTCTCGCGCTGGTCGTCATCAATCTGGTCAACGGCTTTCACGCGCTAGGCACCCTGCTTGCCGTGGGTTTGATGATTCTGCCCGCTGGCATCGCGCGGTTCTGGTCGCGCGACATTACCGGCATGATTGGCATCGCGGTCGCAAGTGCCGCGCTGTCTGGGTTTGCAGGGCTGCTGCTGTCGTTCCACACCAAGGTGCCCTCGGGACCGGCGATCATCCTGGTCTGTGCGATGCTGTATGTTGTGTCGGTCTTGTTCGGAAGTGTCAGCGGTCTGGTGCGTCAGCTGTTTCCGGGCCGTCATCTCGAAGCGTGAGGAGAGGTTGTGCTTCGATTTGTAAGCGTCATCGTTGCTCTGGCTCTGGCCGCAACTCCCGTCGCCGCACAACAGGCGACCGGCGGACCTCTCAATGTGGTCGCGACATTCTCGATCCTCGGTGACTTTGCCAAGAACATCGGTGGAGAGCGGGTCAGCGTCACGACGCTGGTCGGCCCCAACAGTGATACCCACGTGTACACGCCGACGCCCTCCGACGCGAAAAAGATTGCGGATGCGAAACTCGTCATCGTCAACGGCCTTGGCCTTGAAGGCTGGCTGTCGCGTCTGGTGAAATCGTCCGGCAGCAAGGCGATGACGATTGTCGCCACCAAGGGTGTTGCGACACGCAAGATCGAGGACGGCCACGACCACGGTCCGGGCGACGCCGACCCGCATGCCTGGCAGTCGGTGGTCAATGCGAAGACCTATGTCACGAATATTCGCGATGCGCTGACAACCGCCGATCCGGCTGGCGCGGACGCATACAAGGCCAATGCCGTCGCCTATCTCGCAAAGCTCGATGTGCTGGATCGTGAGATTCGCGAGACCGTTTCGAAAATTCCGCCACAGCGCCGCAGCGTGATCTCGACCCACGATGCCTTCGGCTATTTTGCGGCTGCCTATGGGATCAAATTCATTGCGCCGCAGGGCGTCTCGACCGAATCCGAGCCCAGCGCCCGGGACATTGCGGCCATCATCACCCAGATCAAAAAGCAGAAAATTCCGGCTGTTTTTCTGGAAAATGTCAGCGATCCACGGCTGATGCGGCGGATCGCCGCCGAGACCGGGGCGAATATCGGTGGAACGCTGTATTCCGACAGCCTGACCGACGAAAAGGGCCCGGCACCCACTTACATTGATATGGTCCGGCACAATATAAAGGCCCTGACGAGCGCGCTTTCGAGCTAGGGCAGGGGCCACCCCGCCGCCGGGCGCGTGTATGACTGCCTGGAGATTTCATGTCTGAAGCCGCTGCCAACAAGATCCCCGTGACCGTTCTGACCGGCTACCTCGGTGCCGGGAAAACCACGCTGCTGAACCGCATCCTGTCCGAAAACCACGGCAAGAAATACGCGGTGATCGTCAACGAATTCGGCGAGATCGGAATCGATAACGATCTGATCGTCGGCGCGGATGAAGAAGTGTTCGAAATGAACAACGGCTGCGTCTGCTGCACCGTGCGCGGCGACCTCGTGCGCATCATCGACGGCCTGATGAAGCGCAAGGGCAAATTCGACGCCATCATTCTGGAAACCACCGGTCTGGCCGATCCCGCGCCGGTGGCGCAGACGTTCTTCGTCGACGAGGACGTGCGCGAGAAGACCATGCTCGACGCAGTGGTGACGGTGGCCGACGCCAAGTGGCTGAGCGACCGTCTCAAGGATGCGCCGGAAGCCAAGAACCAGATCGCCTTCGCCGATGTCATTGTGCTGAACAAGACCGATCTCGTGACCAAGCCCGAACTGGCCGAGGTCGAGGCTCGCATCCGCGCAATCAACCCCTACGCGACGCTGCATCGGACCGAGCGTGCGCAGGTGAAACTGTCGGACGTGCTGGAGCGCGGCGCGTTCGATCTTGACCGTATTCTGGAGCTTGAGCCGGAATTTCTCGATGATGGCGGTCATGACCACGATCATCATCACCACGACCATCACGGTCACGATCACCATCATGACCACGGCCATTCCCACGGCGGCATGAAGCACTATCACGACGAGGACATGCAGTCGCTGTCGCTGCGCACCGACAAGCCGGTCGATCCGACCAAGTTCATGCCGTGGCTGCAGGAACTGGTCGCGAAGGACGGCGAGAAGATTCTGCGCTCTAAGGGCATTCTGTCATTCAAAGGCGACGACGATCGCTATGTCTTCCAGGGCGTCCACATGATGCTGGAGGGCGACCACCAGCGGAAATGGAAGAAGGACGAGGCGCGCGAGAGCCGTCTCGTGTTCATCGGCCGCGAATTGCCGGAACAGGCGATCCGCGACGGCTTCGCGAAAACCATTGCGTGATGACAGACTTCAATCCGACTCCAGAGACGGCCTCCATCGTCTCTGTCACTGATCGCGTCACCACGGTCGCGCTGGGCGCGCCTGCGGCCGCCGTGCATTTCCTCGGTGACGTCGCGGCGTTCGTCGGTGCGGAAGAGAACGTCACTTTCGCGAACAGCGATGGCGAAGCGAAACCTGTTGCCGTGCATGGCGGCGGCATCCTGTGCTCGGCGTCCGACGGCAAGTGTATTGTCATGGGTGGCGACGACGGCAAGCTGATATCGATAGATACCAAGTCGAGCATCGAGACGCTTGCCACCGACGCCAAGCGCCGCTGGATCGATAACGTCGCGCTGCATTCCGACGGCGCAGTCGCGTGGTCGGCCGGCAAGACGGCCTACGTCAAAGTGCCGAAGGGTGAAGAAAAAACGCTCGACGTCCCGTCGACTGTGGGCGGTCTGGCCTTCGCGCCGAAAGGCGTGCGGCTCGCGGTTGCGCATTACAACGGCGTGACGCTGTGGTTTCCCAACATGGGTGCGAAACCCGAATTTCTCGAATGGAAGGGATCGCATCTCGGCGTCACCTTCAGCGCCGACAATCGCTTCCTTGTCACGACGATGCATGAATCGGCGCTGCACGGCTGGCGACTGGCCGACTCTCGCCACATGCGCATGACTGGCTATCCCGCTCGTGTGCGCTCGATGTCATGGAGTGCGGGCGGGAAATTCCTCGCCACTTCAGGGTCGGATAGCGTCATCCTGTGGCCGTTCGCGAGCAAGGACGGTCCGATGGGCAAGGAGCCGTTGATGCTGGCGCCGTTGCAAGCCAAGGCGACGGTGGTGGCGTGCAATCCCAGGGAAGAAGTCTTTGCGGTGGGTTACAGCGACGGTACCATCCTGATGGTGCGCATCGAGGATGGCGCGGAAATCCTTGTGCGCAGGAATGCAGGCGAGCCGGTGGCGGCGCTGGCCTGGAATGCAAAGGGATCGTTGCTCGCTTTCGCAGCCGAGGATGGCGATGCTGGACTGCTTACTCTGTAGTGCGTAATCAGGTGGTCAATGCGATCAACCGCAGCCCTCTGGACGAGCGCGCGTCGGAGGCGACCTACGAGTTCATGCTCACGGTCGATGCGGCGTCGATGAGTGATTTGCGTGAGCTTCTGGTCGCAAAACTCGAAGCGGCTCAGTATCCAGTGAGCGACATTAATGTGACCGATCGTGCAGAAGGCGTCGTGGAAATCGTGGCCACGCTGGTGAGCACGGCGGTCGACGCGAAAGAACTCGATGCAGTTACGACCGACCTTGCACGGCGGCCGGGCGTTCGTCATGCGACATGGGACGTCAGCACCAAGGACTGAATTGGCGGCACTGCATCGTGGCAGCGAAGTGCGTGGCCAATCATCCAAATGGTTCCGCGGTTTATTCACAATTCATTGCGTGCGACATCGCGTGCCCGATCCAATATCGGAACCTTCACTCCGGCCACCTGTTGATCTTCCATTGGGCAATCAACGGGTACCGAGATGACTCCAGACCAGACGCGAAAAGCCAACCGAACCGATCTGCTTCTGTCAGCCTTGTTGATCGCAGGTGGTCTCACCGTGTCGGGTATATCGCTGATGCAACTGGCATCACGTGGCGAAATCCATCTGGCGCAAACAACTCAACCCTCAGAGCCCACGCCGTCCGTTCCGGCCGGTAAGAGCGATGGCCCGGCGGAATCCACACCGGGCGGCACGCGGCCGACCACTCCCGCGCCCGAACCGGCGCGGCCTGACGCTGACGCACAGAAGGCAGGCGCGAAGCCTGCGCTGCCGCCCGCGCCCGCGGAGAAGATGGGCGAGCCCATCAAGGGTAACTGACGAATGGCCTGCCGCTTTTAAGGTCTCGCCAGTTATCTGCCCTGCAGCCATAGTGAGGTGCCGTGACGCAACGGTGCATTATTTACGGGGGCTCTCATGAAAATCGAGGATGTCCGGCGTACGGCCTATGCCATGCCGCTCACCAATCCGTCTTTCCCGCGCGGGCCTTATCGCTTTTTCAATCGGGAGTATTTCATCATCACCTACCGCACCGATCCTGAAGCATTGGCTGCGGTGGTGCCTGAGCCGCTTCAGGTGGTTGAGCCGCTCGTGAAGTACGAATTCATCCGGATGCCGGATTCGACCGGCTTTGGTGATTATACCGAGACAGGTCAGGCGATTCCTGTCCGGTTCAATGGCGAAGAAGGCGTCTACACCCACGCCATGTATCTGGACGACGATGCGCCGATCGCTGGCGGCCGCGAACTGTGGGGCTTCCCGAAAAAACGCGCCGCGCCCAAGATCGTGACGGAAAGCGACGTACTGCTCGGTACGTTGCACTACGGGTCGGTGCTCTGCGCCAGCGGGACGATGGGCTACAAGCATCGCGCGGTCGATCATGACACGGTCATGAAGGCCCTCAAGGTTCCCAACTACATTCTCAAGATCATTCCGCATGTCGACGGCTCGCCGCGCATCTGCGAGCTGGTGCGCTTCCATCTTGAAGACATTGTGCTGAAGGAGGCTTGGACAGGTCCAGCTGCGCTCGGGCTGTTTCCGCATGCGCTGGCCGATGTGGCGCGGCTGCCCGTGCGCGAAGTCGTCTCGGCACTGCATTTCAAGGCGGACCTCACGCTGGGATTGGGAGACGTCGCCTTCGACTATCTTGCAAAATAACCCGCACTGAAATGGAAATGGCCGGGGAAAGCCCGGCCATAAGTTGCTTTCAAGATTTCTGATCCAATCAGCGGACCAGAACATTCCGGAACTGCCACGGATCGCTGGTGTCGATATCTTCCGGGAACAGTCCCGGACGATCGGTCAACGGAGTCCAGTCAGTGTAGTAGCCCTTCACCGGCCCGAGATACGGCTTCTGGATTTCCAGCAGGCGATCGAAATCCATCTCGTCGGCTTCGACAATGCCTTCGTTCGGGTTTTCCAGTGCCCACACCATGCCGCCGAGTACGGCGGAGGTCACCTGCAGGCCCGTGGCGTTCTGATAGGGCGCGAGTTTCCGTGTTTCCTCGATGGAGAGCTGCGAGCCGTACCAGTAGGCATTGTTGTCGTGGCCGAACAGCAGCACGCCGAGCTCGTCGATGCCATCGACAATCTCGTTCTCGTCGAGAATGTGATGCTTCTCCTGCATTTTGGCTGCGCGACCGAACATTTCGTGCAGCGAGAGCACCGCGTCATCCGCAGGGTGATAGGCATAGTGGCAGGTGGGCCGATACATGACCGTGCCTGATGCGTCGCGCACCGTGAAGTAGTCCGCGATCGAGATCGACTCGTTGTGGGTGACGAGAAAACCGTACTGCGCGCCGCGGGTCGGGCACCAGGTGCGCACGCGCGTGTTGGCGCCGGGCTGCATCAGATAGATCGCCGCGCCGCAGCCAGCTTCGTGGGTGTGTGCGTTTTCGGGCATCCACTTTTCATGGGTGCCCCAGCCGAGTTCGGACGGCTGCACGCCTTCCGACAGGAAGCCTTCCACCGACCACGTATTGACGAAGACGTCCGGCTCTTTCGGCTTCTTCGAGCGCTGGGTGTCGCGTTCGGCGATGTGGATGCCTTTGATGCCGGCCTGGCGCATCAGGTCTGCCCATTCGGCCTTGGTCTTCGGCTTCGGAGCATTGAGCTTGAGGTCATTGGCCACATTCAGCAGGGCCTGCTTGACGAAGAACGAGACCATGCCGGGATTGGCGCCACAGCAGGAGACGGCCGTCGTCGAGCCTGCGGGACGGGCCCTCTTTGCGGCCAGCGTGTTCTCGCGCAGGGCGTAATTGGAGCGCGCTTCCGGGCCCTTCGACGCATCGAAATAGAAGCCGAGCCAAGGCTCGTTGACCGTGTCGATATAGAGCGCGCCGAGTTCGTTGCAGAGCTCCATAATGTCGGTGGAGCCGGTATCGACTGAAAGATTGACGCAGAAACCTTGGCCGCCGCCTTCGGTGAGCAGCGGAGTCAGCAGTTCGCGGTAATTGTCCTTGGTCACGCCCTGCTGGATGAAGCGCACATTGTGCTTCTCGCAATGTGCCTTGCGGCCTTCGTCCTTGGGATCGATCACCGTGATGCGCGACTTGTCGTAATCGAGATGCCGCTCGATCATCGGCAGCGTGCCTTTGCCGATCGAGCCGAAGCCGATCATGACGATCGGGCCGCTGATGCGCGCGTGAACGGGGGATGTCATCACTGAAACTCCGGATAGCAGGGAAGGGCAGCCGCGCAGGACTTACGGCAACTCGGGGATGACGGCAACGGTGCTGTGCCGCCGGGTTCTCACATGGGTTTTCATAAAATCGTCGTATGGACGCGATCCGGTCCCGGATCGTGGCCGCTACCGGGGCTATTTGACTTTCAGCACGGTCAGGGATCGCCAGCCTCCGGCGGGGGTCTGGAACTCGATGGTCTGCCCGACCGACAGGCCAATCAGCGCCGCGCCGATCGGCGTCAGAATGGAGATCTTTCCGGCATCGACATTCGCGGCCTCCGGATAGACCAGCGTTACCGATCGCTCCTGGCCGCTGATGTCGTCGCGGAAGGTAACGTCGGATTCCATCGCAACGAGGCCCGGCAGCAATCGTGCATCCGGCAAAATTTCCGCGCGGTCGATTTCGCGCGCGAGAAAATCACACGTCTGCGGATATTTTTCCGATGCAGCTTCGGCGATGTTGCGCAGCCGATCGACATCGCACATGCGCAGGGAGATCGGAGGCAGTTCCGGGTGCAGGTAGTTGATCATGTTCATCACCATCAAGCGGCTGTGGGACCTGGGCGGTCGGGATTGTTGTTGTCGGCTCGTTGCGCGGACCTCATGGACCGCCGCTGCAAAAGAGAAATCACGCCGGTGGGCGGATCGAGATTTTCCACCATGGCGATATGCGGAACGCCATCGAAGCCGACGTAACGGATGCGCGAACCGGCATGCAGCCCGATCAGCGCTGCCCCTAACGGCGAGAGCACGGACAGATGAAGCGTGCTGTTGCGGAAGCCGTCCGGAAGAACCAGGACGCGGCTTTCCACCGGCCCATTTTCGTCCGCGCGAAATGTCACCCAGTCATCGAGCCGGACGCAGCGTTCCGGCGCAAAGGTGGGCTCATACACTGTCGCTCGCTCGATTTCGGTAAGCAGGAAGCGGCCGATTGGATGCCGCTTGCTGACGGCTTCTACCGCCACCCTTTTCAGGCGGCTGAAATCGCCGGACGCGATGCTGACTGGTGGAATAGGCTCTGACATCATGACGTGCCTCACAACGGAACGCATCGGCACAAATTGTGCCGCGCGACTTTCGTGATTCAATTTTGCGGGGATGAAACGAACTGCAAACTACCCGGAACGGCGCACACGCGCGTCCGCCCGGGTCACCGTCCAGTTTGGAGGCGACCTGCGCGAAACAGCGAGTGGTTGGTGCAGACGTTCGACATGATCAGCTTAAGGTAGGGTCGGTGGACGGAAAGTCAACGGATAGGCTGCGACAAGATGGCCCGGCTGGTTCAGGCCATCTTGAAAAGAAGGCGTGCAGAAGAAAATCAGACGCTGCGGCGTTTGGCTGTGACTTCGATTTCGACTTTCATCTCGGGCTTGTAGAGGCCGGAGACCGCAAGGATCGTCGCGGCTGGCCGGATGTCGCCGAGCGTTTCTCCACACACAGCGAACACCGCATCGAAGTCCTTGGCGTCAGTGACGTAATAGGTCGCACGCACGAGGTCGGCCATCTCGAAGCCGCCTTCCTTCAGCGCGATGCCGATGGTCTTGAAGCAATTACGGGTCTGCTCGGCTACGTCTTCGGGCAGGACTTTCGTAACGGGATCATAGCCCGTGGTGCCGGCGACGAAACAGAAGTCGCCATCGACAACAGCGCGGCTGTAGCCGGCAATCTTCTCGAACGGCGATCCGGATGAAATCAGGCGGCGGGTCATCGGTCTTTTCCTTGTGACAACAGAATTGCGGGGCTCATTTCAAGCCCCGCAATGCCGGGTCTTTGCGCTCAAATCAAGCGGCCTGAATGAGAAGCTTTCGAGCTTTGCTACCTGCACGAGGCGTCGCGCGGCGCAGTTTGTGGCCTGTGGCCACGATCATGCCCCATGCGCCATCCAGCGCGCCGTCGCGCAACTCGACCGCCAGCAGCCGGTCGCGCTCGAATGGCCCGGGCAGCGCCAGTTCGCCGGTTTTCTCAACCGAGAAACCGAACCGGGCATAGTAGGCCGCGTCGCCGCGCAGGATGACTGCACCATGGCCGCGGGCTTTCGCCGCCGCCAGCGCGTGATTCATCAGCGCCGCGCCGACGCCAAGCTTGCGGCAGGAGGCGTCGACCGCCAACGGGCCGAGCACGAGCGTCGGGACGCCCCCGGCGCTGACGTGCCACAACCGCACTGTGCCGACCACGCGCCCCTCATGCACCGCGGAGAAGGCAAGGCCTTCGGCGGGCGCACGTCCGTCGCGCAGGCGCTGGCAGGTGCGCGCGTGCCGGCCTTCGCCGAAGCTCGCATCCAGCAGCGCTTCACGCGCAACGACGTCCGAAGCACGCTCCGCACGGATTGCGAACGGAGCGGCCTCAAGGGTAAGGGCAGTGGTCTTTTTCCAAACAGCAGTCATGGCACGTCAGTCCCCACTCCAAACGGCAAGCAGCCGCGGAGCGTTGTCAGCAAAATCGCAATGTGACGGGATGGGAGCCGGCGGACCGGCTCCCGGTTATTCAGGCCTCAGGAGAGGAGGCTCAGATGTGGCCCGATCGCGTAGCGATCAGATGTGGTAGGTCTTCAGCGGCGGGATGCCGTTGAAAGCCACCGACGAGTACGTCGACGTATACGCACCCGTGCCTTCGATCAGCAGCTTGTCGCCGATCTCGAGCGTAACGGGCAGCGGGTACGGCACCTTCTCGTACAGCACGTCTGCGGAGTCGCAGGTCGGGCCGGCGAGAATGCACGGAGCCATATCCGCGCCGTCGTGCGGCGTGCGGATCGCGTAGCGGATCGACTCGTCCATCGTCTCGGCGAGACCGCCGAACTTGCCGATGTCGAGGTAGACCCAACGGTTCTCGTCGTCGTCACTCTTCTTGGAGATCAGCACGACTTCCGTTTCGATGATGCCAGCGTTGCCGACCATGCCGCGGCCCGGCTCGATGATGGTCTCCGGGATCTGGTTGCCGAAGTGCTTGCGAAGCGCACGGAAGATCGACCGGCCGTACTGCACGACCGGAGGAACGTCCTTGAGGTACTTCGTCGGGAATCCACCGCCCATGTTGACCATGGACAGGTTGATTCCACGCTCGGCACAGTCACGGAACACCGTCGAGGCCATCGCCAGCGCACGGTCCCACGCCTTCACCTTGCGCTGCTGCGAACCGACATGGAACGAAATGCCATATGGCTCCAGGCCCAGACGCTTGGCGAGATCGAGCACGTCGACAGCCATCTCCGGATCGCAACCGAACTTACGCGACAGCGGCCACTCGGCGCCTGCGCAATCGTAGAGAATGCGGCAGAACACCTTCGCGCCGGGAGCAGCACGGGCGACCTTTTCGACTTCGGCGGAGCAATCGACCGCGAACATGCGGATGCCGAGCGCGTAGGCGCGCGCGATATCACGCTCCTTCTTGATCGTGTTGCCATAGGAGACGCGGTCCGGCGTCGCACCGGCAGCCAGCGCCATTTCGATCTCGGCGACGGTCGCGGTGTCGAAGCACGAGCCCATCGAGGCGAGCAGCGACAGCACCTCAGGCGACGGGTTTGCCTTGACCGCATAGAACACGCGGCTATCCGGCAACGCCTTCGCAAAGGTCTGGTAGTTCTCGCGCACGACTTCGAGGTCGACGACGAGACATGGCTCGGTGTCGAGGCCCTCGCTGCGGCGGTTGCGCAGGAATTCCTGGATACGGTCGGTCATAGCACTCTCCCAAACGGCCCTGCGACGGACCGTCCAAAAAATGATGTCGGACATGAGCGCTGTGGCTGTCACGCGATGGAGGCGCGACCGAGCCATAACACTCAGACCAGACTGTGCTGCCGTGGATTGGTTGGGAAAGCTCCCGCCCGCTCACCTGGCAATGAAGGACAAGCCTCTTCGGTAATCGCGCTGGCTGGTGGAAAGCCAACAGAGACCAAAAAAGCCCGATCCGTCGTTGCTTTAAGTCGCGTCCCCCGTTGAGAGCGGGGTGCGCCGGTTCGCCTCCGGCTGCCAGTCACGGTTGCAAGGAGCAAAGTCGCCTTCAACGGCATCCCTGGAGAGAGATGCTGGCCTCTTAAGTCCAGACTGACCTAAGCGACCCTCGGCTTCTTCGTCCCTTGGCGGCTGTCCGGCCTCTTGTCCGGATACCTACCGACTGACACACGACCACAGGCACGTGCGAAATTGGGCAAGGGTGAAATATGAGTTTTGAGTCAGCTTCGCAAGTATTTTTTACACCACGGGGCAAGTTTCCCCATGGCGTGATCGAAATGTCGCTCTCTCGATGAACAGACGCTGAGAAAGATGAACGCGCGTTAAGTTTTGAAAGCGCGAAACGTCGAGGTTAAGCCTCAAATCTTGCGCGTGAACGGCTCCACGCGCTGCGCGCCGCGCAGGAAGGCGATCATGATGGCGACGCCGATCAGGAAGAGCACGATCTGGACGATGTGAGCGCTGGTGTCGCTGAGCCCGAACAGAATCGCCAGCGCCCAGCCGCCGGCGAAAGCCGCGCCGAATACCTCGGCGCCGATCAGAATGGCGGCGCTGACGACGGTGATGACGCTGGGCCACGCGATTTCGCGGGCGTTGGCTTCGAGCTTCTTGGCGTTCATGACTTCTGATCCTGTTTCGGGCCGCAATCTCTGCGAAATCGCGGCTCCGATCAAGCGCTAAGGGCGCAAAAAAGCCCCACCGGATGGTATAGAGAGAGGCTCTGGAAATCGCTGGAAATAAGGCCTCACCATGTCAGAAGCGTCCTCAACGGCTGCCGCCGCCTCTTCTTCGCAAGCGCCGGGAGCCAACCCGCTCCTGCAGGCCTGGCAGACGCCGTTCGAGACGCCGCCTTTCGCCGAGATTCGCCCGGAGCACTTCCTGCCGGCCTTCGACAAGGCCTTTGCGGACCACACCGCAGAGATCGAGGCGATCAAGGCCAACCCGGCCGAGCCGACGTTCGAGAATACCGTCACGGCGCTGGAGCGGGCCGGCAAGCTGCTCTCCAGGGTGTCGGCGGTGTTCTATGACCTCGTCGGCGCGCATTCGAATCCCGAGCTTCTTAAGATCGAATCCGAAGTGGCGCTGAAGCAGGCGCGGCACTGGAATCCGATCAGCATGGACGCTGCATTGTTCGCCCGGGTCGCCAGGCTCCGCGACAAGGTTGCCTCGCTCAAGCTGACGCCGGAGCAGGCGCGGCTGCTGGAGCGGACCTGGACCAGCTTCCGCCGATCGGGCGCCGGCCTCAGCGAGGCCGCCAAGGCGCGTACCGCCGAGATCAACGAGCGGCTGGCCCATCTCGCCACCTCGTTCAGCCACCACTTGCTCGGCGACGAGCAGGACTGGACCATGGAGCTCGGCGAGGACGACCTTGCGGGGCTGCCTGACAGCTTCGTCGCTTCCGCCAAAGCGGCCGCAGACGAACGCGGTATGCCGGGCAAGATGGTGGTGACGCTGTCGCGGTCGTTCGTGGAGCCCTTCCTGAAGGACTCCGGCCGCCGCGATCTGCGCGAGAAGGTGTTCAAGGCCTTCACCGCCCGAGGCGATAACCGGAACGACAACGACAACAGCGCCATCATCCTCGAGGTTTTGAGGCTGCGCGAGGAGCGGGCGAAGCTGCTCGGTTATCCGAGCTTCGCCGCCTACCGTCTGGAAGACTCCATGGCGAAGACGCCGGAAGCCGTGCGCGGTCTGCTGGAGCGGGTCTGGAAACCGGCCCGTGCCCGCGCCATGGCTGATCGTGACGCCTTGCAGGGTCTCATCACGGAGGAAGGCGGCAACTTCAAGCTCGCCGCCTGGGACTGGCGCCATTACGCCGAGAAGCTGCGCCAGCGCCGCGCCAATTTCGATGACGCCGCGATCAAGCCTTATCTCGCGCTCGACAACATGATCGACGCCGCCTTCGACGTCGCGACCCGGCTGTTTGGGGTGACCTTCAGCGAGCGCAAGGACATCCCGGTCTGGCATCCGGACGTGCGGGTCTGGGAGGTCAAGGACGCCAAGGGCAACCACAAGGCGCTGTTCTATGGCGACTACTTCGCGCGGCCCTCGAAGCGCTCCGGTGCGTGGATGACCTCGCTGCGCGACCAGCAGAAGCTCGACGGCGATGTCGCGCCGCTGGTCATCAATGTCTGCAATTTCTCAAAAGGCACTGACGGTCAGCCCTCGCTGCTGTCGCCGGACGATGCCCGCACCCTGTTTCATGAGTTCGGTCATGGCCTGCACGGCATGCTCTCGAACGTGATGTATCCGTCGCTGTCCGGTACCAGCGTGTTCACGGATTTTGTCGAACTGCCGTCGCAGCTTTACGAGCACTGGCAGGAACGGCCGGAAGTGCTGCAAAAGTTCGCGCGGCATTATCAGACCGGCGAACCGCTGCCGGCGGATCTGCTCAAGCGCTTCATCGCCGCGCGCAAGTTCAATCAGGGTTTCGCCACGGTGGAGTTTGTTTCATCGGCGCTGATGGATCTCGAATTCCATACCCAGCCGGCTGCGTCGATCGCCGACGTACGTGCATTCGAGAAGCAGGAACTCGACAAGATCGGCATGCCGGCGGAAATCGCGCTGCGCCACCGGCCGCAGCAGTTCGGGCATATATTTTCCGGCGATCACTATGCGTCGGGCTACTACAGCTACATGTGGTCCGAAGTGATGGACGCCGACGCGTTCGGCGCATTCGAGGAAGCGCACGACATCTTTGATCCGGCGGTGGCGAAGCGGCTGCATGACGACATCTACTCATCGGGTGGATCGCGCGATCCGGAAGACGCCTACATTGCCTTCCGGGGCCGGAAACCCGAGCCCGACGCGCTGTTGCGCCGTCGCGGCCTGCTCAACGAACCCGAAGCGGCTTGACCCAAGCGAGTTAGTCCCATGACGATGCGTCGATTTTTTCAGTATCTATGCGCGGTCGCTCTGTTCGCGGTCACCGCCGGCGCGGCGCAGGCGCATCCGCATGTCTGGATCGTGGCCAAGAGCCAGCTGGTCTATGCGCCAGACGGGTCGATCACCGGCGTGCGTCACGCCTGGACCTTCGACGACATGTTCTCGACCTATGCCCTGCAAGGGATCGAGACCAAGACCAAGGGCGTCTACACCCGCGATGAACTGAAACCGCTGGCGCAGACCAACGTTGAGTCTCTCAAGGAGTACGCTTTCTTCACCTTCGCCAAAGCGGGCGCTGTGGGAAGCCAGAAGAAGGAGAAATTCAACGACCCCGTCGACTACTATCTTGAATACAAGGACGCGACGCTGACGCTGCATTTCACGCTGCCGTTCAAGGCACCGGTCAAGACACAGGCGCTGGCGCTTGAGGTATACGATCCGTCCTACTTCATCGACTTCAAGCTGGATGAGAAAGATCCCGTTGTGCTGGTCGGTGCGCCGGCGAACTGCAAGCTGGCGTTCCAGCGCCCGACCGACGGCAGCGCTCAGGCGCAGAAGCTCAACGAGGACACATTCCTCAACGGCGATAATTCGAACTACGGCGCGATGTTCGCGAACAAGATCACGGTGGATTGCCCCTGATGCACTCATCCCGTCCGGCACTCACACGGATAGCGATCATCGGACTTGTCGCGGTGGCTGCTGCCGGCCTCGCCGATAGCCTGCTTCATGCCGCTTTGGCGCAGAATCCGTTCGGTGCGCCCAAGGGCGCCGTGCCGGATTCGCAGGTTGGCGGCATCATCGGATGGCTGCTTGCCAAGCAGTCCGAGTTCTACCGCCAGATGTCGGCCACCATCCGGGCGGCCAAGACTGACGGCAGCGCAGTGTGGGCGCTGCTCGGCATTTCCTTCGCTTACGGCGTATTTCACGCGGCAGGTCCGGGCCACGGCAAGGCGGTGATCTCGTCCTATCTCGTCGCCAACGAGGAAACGGCGAAGCGCGGCATCGTGCTGTCGTTCGCGTCCGCCCTGATGCAGGCGTTGGTGGCGATTGCAATCGTCGGCATCGGCGCATTGCTGTTGAACGCCACCGCGAAGACGATGTGCAGTGCCGAGCGCGTCATCGAGATCGCCAGCTACAGCCTGATCGCCGCGCTCGGCGCGCGGCTGGTCTACGCTAAGGGTGGCGGGTTTATCCGTGCCTTGCGCACGCTGCGCGGCGCGCCGACAGTGCAACTCGCTCCGGCCATGGCACATGCCCATGGTCATGATCACAACCACAACCACAACCACAACCACCATGATCACGCGCACGATCATTCGCATGATGCGGCTCATGCGCGCGATGCCCATCACGATCATGACCATCGCGGACATCATCATGCCCACGATCATGCGGACCATGTTCACGATGAGCATTGCGGTCACTCCCATGGTCCTGAACCCAGCCAGCTTGCCGGTCCCGGCGGCTGGTCGCGCGGACTGAGTGCCATCCTGACCGTCGGTATTCGTCCATGTTCCGGAGCCATTCTGGTGCTGGTGTTCGCATTGGCGCAGGGCCTGTTCTGGGCCGGCGTTGCTGCAACGCTACTGATGGGGCTTGGCACCGCGATCACCGTTTCCGCTATTGCCGTCATCGCAGTGTCGGCAAAGGGACTTGCCACCCGAATGGCCGCCGGCCGCGACGGTGGCGGAGCAGTCCTGCTGCGCGGCATCGAGTTCGGCGCAGCGGCTCTGGTGCTGCTGTTCGGCGTTGGCCTGTTGCTGGGGTACATTGCCGCGGAACGCGTCACCTGCTTCTGATTGCCGTCTCCTTGACAACATTCGGGCAAAGCGCGATGCCAGACCCATCATGACAGCGGTTATTCCCCTCGATGCACATCGGCCGGCCCCGCAGGCGGCGCCTTCACGCGTCGGTGTGTTGCTGGTCAATCTCGGCACACCCGATACCGCCGACGCCCGTGGTGTCCGGGTTTATCTTCGGGAGTTCCTGTCCGATCCGCGCGTGATCGAAAACCAGGGGCTGATCTGGCAACTGATCCTCAACGGGATCGTTCTTGTGATCCGCCCAAGCCGCAAGGCGAAGGATTATCTCAAGATATGGAATACCGAGCGGAACGAGTCGCCGCTGAAAACGATTACGCGCGCGCAGGCTGAGAAGCTGGCGGCGTCGATTGCTGATCAGAAACACGTGATCGTCGATTGGGGCATGCGCTACGGCAACCCGTCGATCAAATCGCGCATCGAGGCGCTGATGGCGCAGGGTTGTGACCGTATTCTGGTGATGCCGCTGTATCCGCAGTATTCTGCCTCGACCTCGGCCACGGTGGTGGACAAGGTCGCTGCCACCTTGAAGGACATGCGCGCGCAGCCGACGGTTCGCTTCACGCCGCCTTATTATGACGATCCCGGTTACATCGACGCTCTTGCGATCTCGATCGAGCGCCATCTTGCAACGCTGTCGTTCGAGCCCGAACGGATCATCGCGTCGTTCCACGGCATGCCGCAGTCCTACATCGACAAGGGCGATCCCTATCAGGCGCAGTGTGTCGCAACGATCGAAGCGCTGCGCGCACGCATGGGGCTGGACGATAAGGGCTTGATGCTGACGTTCCAGTCGCGCTTCGGCTATCAGGAATGGCTTCAGCCCTATACCGCCCAAACCGTTGAGCAGCTTGCGAAGGATGGTGTGCGGCGAATTGCCGTTGTGACGCCGGGCTTTTCCGCCGACTGCATTGAAACTCTTGAAGAGATCGCGCTCGAGAATGCCGAAATCTTCCGCCATGCCGGTGGTCAGGATTTCTCGGCCATTCCGTGCCTGAACGACAGCGACGAGGGCATGGACGTGATCCGGCAGATTGTCCTGCGCGAACTGCAAGGCTGGATCTGACAGGCCGGCCAGCACGCCGTTCGAACCGTATTCCCCGTTTGATCGACCAAGAATCGACCAGGAGCAGAGCGGCTGTCGTGCGCCCGTGCTAGACTGATGCCAAGCCTCGCGTTCAGATTCACCCGCAGGGAGTTTTCAATGTCCGGTTTCGATATTTTCGCGATTGCGTTTGTTCTGCTTGTCGTTCTTACGCTCTTTGCCGGTGTCAAAACGGTGTCGCAAGGCTACGACTGGACGATCGAGCGGTTCGGCAAATACACCCGCACGCTGGGTCCGGGCCTCAATATCATCATTCCGTATTTCGATCGCGTTGGCCGCAAGGTGAACATGATGGAGCAGGTGATCGACATTCCTGAGCAGGAGGTCATCACCCGGGACAACGCCACTGTGTCGGTGGACGGGGTCGCATTCTATCAGGTGTTCGATGCCGCCAAGGCGAGCTATGAGGTATCCAATCTCAATCAGGCGATTGTGACGCTGACCATGACCAACATCCGTTCGGTGATGGGGTCGATGGATCTCGATCAGGTGCTGTCGCATCGCGACGAGATCAACGAGCGGCTGCTGCGCGTGGTCGATGCCGCAGTTTCGCCGTGGGGCCTCAAGGTCAATCGCATCGAGATCAAGGACATCGTGCCGCCCGCCGATCTGGTCGAGGCGATGGGCCGTCAGATGAAAGCCGAACGCGTCAAGCGCGCGGAAATCCTTCAGGCTGAAGGCCAGCGCCAATCGGAAATCCTCCGGGCAGAGGGCGCCAAGCAGGCGCAGATCCTGCAAGCTGAAGGCCGCAGGGAAGCTGCGTTCCGCGACGCCGAGGCGCGCGAGCGTGCGGCCGAAGCGGAAGCCAAGGCTACCGAAATGGTCAGCAACTCCATCGCCAGCGGCGACGTGGCCGCGCTGAACTACTTCATCGCCGACAAGTATATCAAGGCGTTCGGCCAGCTTGCTGAATCGCCGAACCAGAAAATCATCATGCTGCCGATGGAAGCGACCGGGATGCTGGCGTCGCTCGGCGGCATCGCCGAGATTGCGAAGGCGACGTTCGGTGAAGGCGGATCGGCTTCCGCGCCGCGCCGCCCTCCGACCGTGCCCAACACCAATCCGAAATCATGAGATCGTCATGGTAGAGCTTCTGTCGAAACTCGGGACCTGGAACTGGCTGATCCTTAGCGTCGTGCTGATGGCAATCGAGACGTTCGCGCCCGGCGTGTTCATGCTGTGGCTTGGGCTCGCGGCGCTGATCGTCGGGCTGCTGTCGTTCGGCGTCGCGTGGTCGTGGCAGGCACAGATCATCATATTCGCGGCGCTGTCGATCGCGATGGTGCCGTTGTGGCGATATTACTCGGGGCGAAATGCAAGTCCGACCGACAAGCCGTTCCTCAACAAGCGCGCGGAAGGCCTGATCGGACGCGTCTTCACGCTTGAGAAGCCGATTGTCGATGGCATCGGGACGGTGCGGATCGACGACACGATCTGGCGCGTCTCGGGGCCGGACGCGCCGTCTGGCAGCCGCGTCAAGATCATCCATGCCGACGGCGCGAGCCTGCGCGTGGAGCCGGCTTAAGCTTTTTAAGCCACGCCCGCCCGCAGGATGTCGTGCAGGTGCACGATGCCGACGGGCTTCTTTCCGTCGGTGACGATCAGTGCGGTGATTTTCGACGCGTTGAGAATCTCCAGCGCTTCGCTGGCGAGCAGATCCGGGCTGATGGTCTTCGGATTTTTCGTCATGACGTCGTCGACAATAGCGGTCATCAGGTCGGGCCGCATGTGACGCCGCAAATCACCGTCGGTGACGATACCGGCGATCTCGCCGCGCGCGTCGATGATGCCCACGCAGCCGAAGCCTTTCGACGTCATTTCCACCAGTGCGTCGGACATCTTGGTGCCGAGCGGTTTGACCGGCACCGCAGCGTCCTTGTGCATCAGGTCGCGCACGAATTTCAGCATCGCGCCCAGCTTGCCGGAGGGGTGCAGCGCGCTGAAATCGAGCGCGGTGAAGCCGCGACTTTCCAGCAGCGCGACCGCGAGCGCGTCGCCGAGCGCGAGCTGCATCAGCGACGACGTCGTCGGCGCGAGATTGTGCGGGCAGGCCTCACGCGCCTTCGGCAGCGTCAGCACGATGTCGGCGGCGGCGCCCAGCGTGGAATCCGCCTCGGACGTCACCGCGATCAGCCCAATGCGGAAACGGCGCGAGTAGTTGATGAGGTTCTTCAGTTCAGCGGTCTCGCCGGACCACGACAGCGCCATGATGACGTCGTCGCCGGTGATCATGCCGAGGTCGCCGTGGCTGGCTTCTGCGGCGTGAACGAAGAAGGCGGGGGTGCCGGTGGAGGCGAAGGTCGCCGCCATTTTCTTGCCGATGTGGCCGGACTTGCCGAGGCCGGTCACGATCAGGCGACCCTTGGCCTCGCGAACGCGCGCGACGGCGGCGTCGAACGCGGGTCCGAGGTCGGACTGCAGGGCGTTCGCCAACGCGGTGACGCCGCTCGCTTCGGCGTCGAGCGTGCGCAAGGCGGATTCGATCGCGGCCGACACGGTGGGGGGCGCGGAAGGGGTCGCTGTCCGCGATTTTGAGCTGGCCATAACAGGTTCCAATTGAGCGGGGAGGGAGCGCCGTGCGCGCTGCGATCCGGGGATTTTACCTAGCACACCGAAGCCGTTGACGCGACGCGCTCGCGCCCTCGCAACGGGGCGTTAACCATAATTGTTTTAACTCTGTTAACGGCGTTTTCCAGCGCCGTACGGCGGCGTTTTGTCCGCAATTAACTGAAGTTGTTTGGTTTTCCGGCGCGGCCCCAAGTGGCTTTCAGGGGCCGGGAGATGAGTGAAAAGTGCAAGGCTCGCAGCAACCTGTCCGGTTGTGGGACCACCGCTGGCGCGCGTCCACACGGCGTGCGCTGCCGGTGTGCGTTCTGCTGGTCCTTCTGCACCCCTCGACCGCGTTCGCGCAGACGCTGACCCCTGACATGCTGAGCCCCACGCAGGGCGGGTTTGCTCCGCGCGACCAGTCGCTGCTGCGCCGAACCGCGCAGAACACGACCGATGATGACGCGTTAAGACGCGATACACCGGCGCCGTCGCGGATCGGCCGAATTCCGACCTATGGCATTCCGCCGGCGTCCGGTGCCTCGGACAGCGGCTTCGATTCGCTCAACCGCACGCGCAAGAAGCCGAAGCTTTATCCCGGCGCACCGAAGCCGAAGATCGTCGGTCCCGGCAATCCAGCGCCGTCCGCATCACGTGCACGAGTCGCCGCGCCGGTGTCGCCGTCAGTCGCTGGCACGATTCCCGGCCAGCCGCCGCGCCGCCGCCTGAAACCCGACGATGATCCGTTCGCCAATGTCGGCTTCCACACCGGCACGTTTCTCACCAAGGCTGCGGTCGAACTCTGGGGCGGCTACAACACCAATCCCGGCCGCATCAACCAGCCGAAAGGCTCGGGGTTCTACACGGTCGCGCCGGAACTGCTGATCGCGTCCGACTGGGAGCGCCATTCGCTGATCGCCGATCTGCGCGGCTCGTTCACCGGCTACGGCACGACCTTTCCGCCGGGCATTACCGGGCCTTCGCCGGTGCCGACCAGCATCGACGCGCCGGCGTTCAACGGCAAGGTCAACGGCCGCATCGACGCGACGCGAGATACCCGCATCAACACCGAACTGCGCATGCGGGTCTTCACCGACAATCCCGGTTCGCCGAATATTCAGGCGGGCCTCTCCAAGTATCCGCTGGCGACAACGATCGGCGGCACCGCAGGCGTCGAGCACGATTTCAACCGTTTGCAGGTTTCGGTCGCGGGTCTCGCCGATCGCACGACCTATCAGCAGTCGATGCTCACTGACGGCTCGTCCACCACCAACGATGACCGCAACTTCAACCAGTTCGGCGCCCTCACGCGCGTCAGCTACGACCTGATGCCCGGCCTCAAGCCATTCGGTGAATTTTCCCTCAACACGCGCAAGCACGATGTGCAGTTCGACCGCTCCGGTTATGAGCGCGATTCCAACGGCGGCTATGTGAAGGCCGGCTCGACGTTCGAGTTCTCGCGGCTGCTGACCGGCGAAGCGGCGGTCGGCTATTCGCTGCGCACCTATCAGGACCCGCGCCTCACGGACATGAAGGGCCTGCTGACCAGCGCGTCGCTGATCTGGACCGCATCCGGGCTGACCACGGTGCGGTTCGATGCGACGTCATCGATCGATGAGACCACGCTGCCCGGCGTTTCCGGCGTGATCTCGCGCGATTACTCGCTACAGGTGGATCATGCGTTTCGCCGCTGGCTGATCGGCACCGCGAAGGTCGGCACCGGCACCTCGGATTACGACGGCACGCGCTTCGACAGGCGCTACTTCGTGGAGGGCGATCTGGTCTACAAACTGTCGCGCACGTTCCAGCTCAAGGCGCAGGTGCGCCATGACTGGCTCGACAGTTCGATCACCGGCGCGAACTCTGCCGCAACGGTCGTGATGCTCGGCATCCGCGTGCAGCGCTAGCGGCACTCGCCATCGGATATTGGCTGATCCAATCGTATCCAATCCGAAGATATTTCGTTAACTCCGAACACTATGAAGCGGATCATTTAAAGGCCGCCGCAACGAATTGGGCGCATCAAGGCACACTTGGGGAACAGTGTGCGATGTGGTTTCGACGGCCAAAGGATCAGGCAATCCGACCGGGGCGGATATCGGCAAAGCTGCTGATATTGTGTTCGATCGCGACGATCGCCGGCTTTTCCGCCGTCTGCGGCAGCGTGATGTTCGACATGCGGCGCGGCGAACAGGCGCTGGCGCTTCAGACCATGGAGAACCTCGCCACCACCATCGATTCCGACATCAGCCGTAACGTCGAGCTTTACGATCTGTCCCTGCGCAATGTCGCAAACAACATGATCGAACCCGAACTGACTGGCATCAGCAAGCGGCTGCTGAATCTCATTCTGTTCGATCATGCGGCCACTGCGAAGCACTTCGGCGCGATCCAGGTGTTCGATGCCGCTGGCAATCTCCTTCACGATTCCGAAACGCTCAATCCGAAGCCGGAGAACCGCGCTGGCGAGGACTACTTCCGGGTCCACCGCGACAATCCCAATGTCGGTCTGTTCATCGGCCGTCCCGGTCAGTATCGCGGCGCCTATTCGGTGGTGCTGAGCCGCCGGATTACGAGCAAGGACGGTGCATTTCTCGGCGCGGTGGTCGGCTCCTTGCGGTTCAGCTATTTCCACGATCTGTTCGGGCGCCTCACCCTTGCACCGCAAGACGTCATCACGGTGCTGCGTCAGGACGGTGTGGTTATTATGCGCACGCCGTTCAATCTCGACGCGATCGGCAAGGACTTGAGTCAGGGCCGCGGTGTGCAGCGCTTGTTCGTTGAACAAAGCGGAACGTTTGCGGGACCCGGCGCGATCGACCCGATCGAACGTCTTTACACGTGGCGCGACAGCCGCCGCCCGCTCGTTGTCGTCGTGGGAAAATCCTGGACCGATATTTTCGCGATCTGGCGAAGGCAGGCGTTGCGGGTTGGCGGGATCATGCTGGCGCTGATCGCGTTCGTCACCAGCGCGACCATGATCCTCGTGCGGGAAATCAAGCGGCGCGAACGCGCCGAAGACAAGCTCAAGGAGCTTGCGATGACAGATGCCCTGACCGGCCTCAGAAACCGCCGCAAGTTCGATCAGGTCATTGCGCAGGAGTGGCTGCGGGCGCGGCGCGGTCAGGAGCCGCTCGCGCTTCTGATGATCGATGCCGATCACTTCAAGACCTACAACGATATGTTCGGGCATCAGGCTGGCGATGAGGTGTTGATGCGGATTGCAAGCAGCATCGCGGAAGCGGCGCAGCGCCCGGGCGATTGCGCCGCGCGTTACGGCGGCGAGGAATTCGCCGTGCTGCTGTCGGGGCTATCTGCGGATGCAGCGTTTGCGATCGGTGAGAGTATCCGCACCAACGTGGAAATGCTGTCCGCGGATAAATGGGCGACCACCATCAGCGTCGGTGTGGCGAGCATCGTGCCGAATGAATCGCTGCAGCCGGCGGACCTGATTGCGGCGGCGGACAAGGCGCTGTACGAGGCCAAATCGCGCGGACGCAATCAATCGGTGGCGACGCCGAAAGAAGATTTGCCGCGTGTCGCGTAACGGGTTCAATTTTCAAACAGCCATGCGCGCGCGGCTTGCCTCGTTCGCGCCAACGAAAGACGCACGCATTCGTCCTCGCGCCATCGCGCGAGGTGAGCTTTCAGTCGTGCCCCGTCAAAAGTTGAGGGGCATGGAGCGCCGCGAGGCGCAGTTTGTATCGTTTCGCTTCCGGCACCGCTTGCGACACGATGAACTCCGGAAGCGCATCGCCTTGCGGCGCTCCAATCCGGCGATTTCTGTCTGAGGACCGTTCTTCCGGGTGCTGGATACGAGCGCGAAGCATCGTGCATCCCGGCGGATTTCGCCGCCGTTCACCAACTCCCGTCCAGCCACTGAAGGCAGAGCCACGTAGTTGGCCCGGACGGCACCCCTCAGCCTCCCGGGAGCATGGCTGCGAACCACGCGCGCGGGCGCCGCATCCTGCTCCGCTTCAAAAGCGCCCTCGAGAAGCGCCCCTCGCGAACAGGACGTCTCGAACATAAGGGAGGTCTGGAGCGCGGGGATTTCTGTCCCCATCACGAAATGTGTCGGAGACGTATTGCGCATCGATGGATGCGGGGACGACATCGGATGTGGCGACCATCGTTTCCACCGGTGGGCAACCTGGGCGGGCTCTTGACAGCGCGACCTCACAAAGAACAAATAGGGAACATGAAATTACACCGCGACTCGCCGGACGACGTGTCCGGCCGGGCGGATTCTCTGCCAGCATCGGGGATGCCATCATGTTTACACCGGCCACACAGACCGACATCGACCGTTACGATCGCGCCGTCGATGGCGCGATCGCCACCTGTGGCGGCGATCTTCGCGGCGCGCTCAAGGCGCTGATCATCGCCAACGAATATCTGGAGGACGAGTTGCGGCAGGTGCTGGACGAGGTGTCGAAGCACTTCCCGCAGGGTGTGAGAGACCTTACACAGCGAAACGTCGCGTAAAAGTTATCGTTCATGTCATCCCGGCCTTCGCCGGGACGACATCGTTAATCACTATGCACGCGATCTATTCGCCACGCGAAGAGCGCGCGCCTACTTCATCAGTTCCTTCGCCAGCGCCATGTACATCGGCAGCGAGACCGGATCGTTGGCGGCGTTGGCCGCCATCGGATGCGAGGCGTAGCGGGCGATCACCATCTCCGCGGTCGGGTCGACATAGACGCTCTGGCCGTAGATGCCGCGCGCCACGTAGGCGTTGTGCTCGTTGTGGGTGATCCACCACATGTCGCGATAGGACCAGCCCTTCAGCAGCGCGTAACCGGCCTTGGCGAAGTCCTCCTTCTTGCCGCCCTGCGCCACGTCGGCGACGGCGGCTTCGGGAATGACCTGCTGGCCGTTGAACTTGCCCTTGTTGCGCATCATCTCGCCGAAGCGCGCGAGATCGCGCAGCCCGGTGTTGAGACCGCCGCCGCCGGATTCCGTGCCGACGCTGTCGACCATGAAGTAGCCGTCCTGCTCGGCGCCGAGCTTCGCCCAGATTTCCGACGACAGCAGCGCGGCCAGCGACTGGCCTGAGGCGCGTTTGACGATCCATGCCAGCACTTCGGCGTTTGCCGTCTTGTAGGCGAAGGCCTGGCCGTGCTCGCCTTCCTTGTTCAGCTTGACGAGGAAGTCGTAGAAGCTGCGCGGTCCCTGATAGCCGGGAGCGATGGGCATCATGCCGCCGGCGCGAGCATAGTCGAACACCTCGGCATTCGGATCGGAATAGTTTTCCGAAAACTTCACGCCGATGGTCATGTCCATCACCTGGCGCACGGTGGCGTCGCCATACGCCGTGTCTTTCAGTTCGGGCACGTACTTGGTGACAGGCGCTGCGGGATCGAGCTTGCCGTTGGCTGCGAGCACCGCCGCCAGCGTGCCGACGAAGGACTTCGTCACCGAGAATGCGATGTGCGGCAATTGCGGGCTGCCTTCGCCGAAATACTTTTCAAAGACGATCTTGCCTTTGTGCATCACCACGATGCCGTCGGTGTAGGTCAGCTGCATCGCGTCGTTGAACGTGATCGCCTTGCCGTCCATCGTGGTAATGGCGACACCGCCGAGATCGCGTTCGGCGCGCGGCAGCGGCACCACCGGGCCTTCGCCGCGCGACACCGTCGCGGTCGGTACCAATTCGCGGAAATGGCTGAACGCCCAGCGCGTATTCGGGAAGCGCGACGACGAGCCGTCGATGAAACGGATGGTCTTGTCCGGAGGCGGCGGAAAGCCCTGCATCAGGCCGAGCGTCTTCGGATCGGTCTGCGCTGCTGTCGGAAGCGGCTGGGCGGTTTGCGCATCCACGTCGGTGGAAGGAATCATGTTCACTCCCGTGAGGGTGAGCAGGGCGACAGCGTATCGTGCGGCATGCGTGCGGATGATCATGGCATTTCCCCGTGGTCGTTTTTTGTTTCGCTTGCGGCGATGCGCGGAGCCTAGTGTCCTGAATCCGAAGTTCGCTTTATTTCGCGTCACCTTCCGTAGCGAACTTCGGATTCATAAGGACACTAGCACTATAAATTCTAGTGTGGCTTTGGTTCGCAAGTCCGCAAAAGAACGCGCCGAAAGTGATGCGGACTTGCGAACCGCCACACTAGCCGAGCGCCCCATCGCAAACCACAGCTATTGCAGCATTTCTTGCAACAAAAAAACCGCGAGACATTTGTCTCGCGGCTTTTCGTGATCGTTCAGGATTCACGGCGAAAACTTACGGACAGGGATAGCGGTTGCCGTTGTTGTTCAGGTAGGTGCCCGATGCGGGATCGTAGGAACGATAGCGCTGCGAACAATAGGCGTGGTTCTGTTGCGCCTGTGCCTGCGAAGCGGCAATCGCGCCGCCGATCACCGCGCCTGCAGCGAGGCCGATGCCGACGCCCGCCGCAGTGCCACCGTAGCCATAGCCGCGCCGATAATAGCCGCCGCGATAGCCATACCGGGGGCCATAGCCATAACGGCGAACGGGATAGTACTGCACGTTCTCCACGTTGCCGGAGGCCGCGCCGGACAGCATCGTGTTGCTCATGAGCGGCGCCGCAGATGCGGGCTGCGAGGCGGCGAGGGCTGCCGAACCGGCAAGCAAAGCGGCCGCGAGAAGTTTTCCAGTTCGCATGTTTCTTCCTTTAGCTGGATCGAAGATTTTGGGCGGTTGATTGTAACTCATTGCAGGACGAGCAGTTCCGAATGATCGCTTACACTTTCTGAAGTCTTAATGTCGGTATTCTGGCGGGAAACCGTTATGACATTGCTGTGAAGACGCTTGTGCTGCGAGTCATTCTTCGCGCTCTCGCACCATGCGGCGATCCTTGATGACGCCGATGGTCACGCCAAGTCGCTCGATCCTGCCGATGACCTTTCCGGCAAGGATACGGTCGCAGTTCATGTGCGTCGGCGCGATGTAGAAATCGGCGAGGCGCCAGTCATGCATCCTGAGCCATTGCAGGTTCGGGCGTGCGTACTCTTCATAAGAGACGCGCTCGCCGCAAACGGCCACACGATAGGTGTTGGTCTTCGCTGTGGCGGGCTCGGTGCGGTCGAGGAAGTCGTGCAACTCCTCCAACGCCTCGGGCATGATGTTGACCCAGTAATCGGTCACGAAGCGCCGCGATGCGCCTTCCAACCCGCCGACGAGCTGGTTGTAGTAGAGATACTCATAGGGATGCAGGTGATACATCTTGCCGGCCGTCCAGGTGTATCCCGTGGTGACGATTGCGAGCCAGACGATCATGGTGCCGCGATGCAGCCGCGCCAGCGCGCCGATCGAGGCGCTGAGGCCGACGCCGGCAAGAATGGCGATCGGCGGAAACACGAACAGGAAATGGCGGCAGCCGTCGAACGCCGGTCCTTCCGTGATGACCTGGCACACCACCGGGAAAATCGCGGCGAACGCAATCAGCCCAAGTTCACGGCGGCGCGCACCGCCGATGCCGCCGACGCGTTCCGGCAGCAGGATCAACGCCAGCGCGAGCAGCATTCCGCCGAGCGTCAGCAGCGGCAGCCGGATCGCGATGTAGGTCGGCACGTAGTAGCGCGGCACGTCGGCCATCTCATAGACCTTGCCGAACAGGATCGTGCGGATGTGATATTGGAAGTCGTTGAAGGACAGCAGCCCGCGGATCGGATTGAGCGGCGACAGCGCCGCCCATGGCCACGCCGCGATCATGATGACATAGGCGATCACGAAGGCGGGCAGAAACCACAGGGCCGATCGCATCACGAACCGCGTGCGCTCATGCCAGTGACCGTGCACCGGGCGCGGCAGGCTGATCAGGATGGCGAGACCGGCATATCCGACCAGCAGCAGGCTGAGCGACCTGATGCCGAGCGCGGCACCGGTCATGATGCCGAAGCCGATCACGTCGCGCATCCGCGGCACCGGCAGATCGCGGGTGGCGCGGATCAGGAAATACATCGCGCCGGCCATGAAGGCGGCCAGCGGAATGCCCTTGGTGTGGTTGAACATGCCGCCGTACCACGAGCCGCACAGCACCAGCGCCACGATGGTGAAGAAGGCGGCGCGCGGGTTCGCGATCAGCCGCGCCGTGGCGGCCGCCGCGCCGATACCGCCGATGCCGATCAGCGCACACAGCAGATGGCGCAACTCGTACTGATCGACGGGCAGGATCTGCGCCAGACCCAACGCGGCGATGTCGAACAGTCCGCCGTAAAGATAGAGATTGTCGAGCTTGAACAGCGACAGGTCGGTAAAGCCGCTCTTGTAGTAGGCGACGATCAGTTCGCCGTAGCGGTGCTGCACGCCCTCATCATTGGAAATCGCATAGTTCTGAAAGGTCCACAGCGCGACGACGACCAGCGCCGCCAGCGCAGCACAGGAGGCGAGATCGAAAGCATTGCGCTGGCTGAGCCACAGCGCGTAACGCTTCAGCCGCTCGCCGAGGCCGGCGCTCGCGAGATCGCGGCCGGAGAGATCCAGCCCGCCACTTGTGGAATCGGTCATCCCCCGGCGTTCCCCAGCCCACCTATCTGGCGCGTGTCCGCTTTTGCGGCTCTCCGCTCGCCATGCCCCCACGGCGAAGCCGGCCCTTTCGGCCTGCTTGGGAACGACCATAGGTGTTGAAAAGGTACTTGCTCAAGGAAATTGCATTTTGCGATGCGAAAAAAGGCATACGCAAAAAGTATCAGACCACCACCGTTAACCGTTTCGCCGCGCGGGTGATGCCGGTGTAAAGCCAGCGGGCGCGGCTGTCCTGAAAGGCGAAGCTTTCGTCGAACAGCACGACGTCGTTCCACTGCGAGCCTTGGGACTTGTGCACGGTCAGCACGTAGCCGTAGTCGAATTCGTCATAGGGCCGGCGCTGCTCCCACGGAATGTCTTCGATCCCGCCGCCGAAGCAATCGGCGCGCACCGACACCTTTGTCACCTTGGCGCTGCTGACTTCTTCATCCGGCGACAGCCGCATGGTGATGATCTTCGACTTCGAGGCCGCGCGCGATTTCACCCGCCATAGCCCGCCGTTGAACAGCGCCTTCTTGCGGTTGTTGCGCAGGCAGACCAGCTTGTCGCCCGCGACCGGCAACGGATCTTCGATGTTCTGCTTCTGCCGCACCCGCATGTTGTAGGCGCGGCGGGTGTTGTTGCGGCCGACCAGAACCTGATCCGCCGCCATGACGCGATCCGGATCGAGGGCATCACGCCGCACAACCTCAGACTCCCCGAAGGTGCCGAGATCGAGCGAACGGCCTTCGCGCACCGCCATCGACATCCGCACGATCGGGTCGTCCTGTGCCTGACGATGAACCTCGGTCAGCATCGCGTCCGGTTCGGCATCGGTGAAAAAGCCGCCGCCCTGAATCGGCGGCAACTGCGCCGGATCGCCCAGCACCAGCAGCGGACAATCGAACGACATCAGGTCGCGGCCCAATTCCGCGTCCACCATCGAACATTCGTCGATCACGATCAGCTTGGCCTTGGAGGCGGGCGCATCGTCCCACAGCTCAAAGCTCGGCTGCTCCTCGCCGGATTCGCGGGTGCGGTAGATCAGCGAATGAATGGTTGAGGCGTTGTCGCAACCCTTGTTGCGCATCACCAGCGCGGCCTTGCCGGTGAACGCCGCGAATTTCACATTGCCGTTGACGCCGTCGGCGATATGCCGCGCCAGCGTGGTCTTGCCGGTTCCGGCATAGCCGAACAGCCGGAATACCGGCGGCGTGCCGTTCTTGCCCGGCTTGGCCTTGAGCCAGTCGGCGACGGCGCGGAGCGCCTGATCCTGGTGCGGCGTGAAGGTGGTCATCGTGATGTGCTGGATACTTTATATTAAGTGAACCGCAAGCGGATAAGCCGCCGCAAGTGGGACACATGTGCATAGCTGACTCGCAGCTAGTGTGGTGGTTTGCAAGTCCGCATCATGCCCACAGCACCTCCATTTGCGGACTTGCAAACCAAAGCCACACTGGAATTATATTTTCTAGTGTCCTTTTGAATCCGAAGTTCGCTACGGAAGGTGCTGCAAAATGAAGCGAACTCCGGATTCAGGACACCAGCGCGATGACAAATAATGCGGCGTTTGCCGGCGAAACATCCATCGCAATCGCCGCCGCTTCTCATATATGGTTCGGCCTGCTAGGTCCAAATCAACCGGGGCGCTCATGGAACGCTTTTTTCTGCAGATCGCCACGGCGTTCAGCGCGCTGGTGCTGCTTGGGCTGGGCCTCTGCGGCGTGATCCTCGGCGTGCAGTTCATGCACGGGGTCGGCACGATCACGGTCGACAACTACTTTCGGCTTCTGTCGGGCATGATGGCGGGAATGGGTATCGTGCTTCTGCTCTCGATTCCCCATGTCGAACGCTATCGCGAGCGGTTCGGGATTTTGACATTCATGATCGTTCTGGGCGGTCTGGCGGAACTCTGTTCAGTGACGCTCCACGGCATTCCAAGCGTCGGCACAATGTTCGGCATGTTCATGTCATTGATCTACGCGCCGCTGCTGTGGCTGTTGCAGCGGCACGTCGCCAGGCGCGCGGCGCTGCATCCGCATTGATCCACGATGATCGTCCTCAAGCGCATCGCGATCGTCCTTGTCGTCGCCTTCATCGCGGCGGTGTTCGGCCTGTTCGCCTACAATTTCTATCTGCGTTCCACGGCGGGTGACGATCCCGCGCCGCCGGTTATCTATGAGCGTTCCGACCGGCCCTCCCGCGCCTGAGCGTGAGGCGCGATGCCGGTTGCGTCACGGCAGCCCGCTTCTGTAAGTTGATGTCACGACAGCCTGCGCAATGCCGGCGATGAGGGTGTCCCTCATGCAAAACAACAATAAAAGGGGAGACGCCGTGATGACTTCTGCTTCAGGTTCGTTCGATTTCACGCCGTTGCTGGCGAAAGGACTGCCGCCTGCGGCCGCGAAGTGGAACGGCTTTCCGCGTTACAATTTCGTCGGCGGCAACAACGACGCCGATCAGGTCCCGGTGGATCGGCTGCTGGCGGCATCGACGGCGGTGCTGACGCGGGAAGGCGCGACGCTCGCGACCTATGGCCTGAACAGCGGGCCGCTCGGCTATCGCCCGCTTCGTGAATTTCTCGTCGGCAAGCTGAAGCGCGATGCGGGCATCACCTGCACCGCCGATGAAATCCTCATCACGTCGGGCTCGCTGCAAGGTCTCGATCTGGTCAACGGTCTGCTCACATCGCCGGGCGACACCGTGCTGATTGAGCAGGAATGCTATCAGGGGTCGATCACGCGGCTGGTGCGGCGTGGCATCAACATCGTCGGGATTCCGCTTGACGGCGACGGGATGCGCGTCGATGCGGTGGCGTCCGCGCTCGCGGACCTCAAGAGCAAGGGCATCCGGCCGAAGTATATCTACACCATTCCGACGGTGCAGAATCCCACCGGCACCATCATGAGCGAACAACGTCGCGCCGAACTGCTGAAGCTGTCGGAAGAGTATGGCGTGCCGATTTTCGAGGACGATTGCTACGCGGACCTGATCTGGAGCGGCCAGCGCCCGCCCGCGCTTTACGCGATGAGCAAGGCGGGCGGCGTTATTCATATCGGTTCATTCTCAAAGTCGGTCGCGCCGGCCTTGCGCGTCGGCTACATCGTGGCTCCATGGGAGGTGCTGTCGCGCATCCTGCCGATCAAGACCGATGCGGGCTCCGGCGCGCTGGAGCAGATGGTGCTGGCGGAATTCTGTGCCGCGCATTTCAACGATCATGTACCGAAGCTGGCGCGCGGACTTCGCCTGAAGCTTGAGGCCATGATGGAAGCGCTGGCCGAGCAGTTCGGCACCGCGGCGGAATTCGACGATCCGCCGGGCGGGATCTTTCTCTGGGTCAAGCTGCCGGACAATGTCGATACGATGAAGCTTTATCAGGCCGCGCTGGCGTCGGGCATCGCGATCAATCCGGGCACGGAATGGTCTGTCAACGCCGCGCACAGCAAGAGCCGGCTGCGGCTGTGTTTCGCCAGTCCGTCGGTCGCTGAAATTCGCGACGGCGTCGCCGCGCTGGCCGAGGTCTGCCGCAAGGAATTCGGCGTGCCCAGCCGCAGCGCGAATGTGGAGCGGAAGAGCTGACTTCATGATGCAGAAGATTCTTATCGGCCTGATCGCCACCATCGGCTCGTTCCTCGCATTGATCCTGCTGCAACCGTCCGAGTATAGCGTCTCGCGAACCATGATGATGTCCGCAGCCGCGCCGGATATTTTCGCGCAGATCGATGACTTCCATCGCTGGCAGGCATGGTCGCCGTGGGCGAAGCGCGATCCGAAAGCGAAGGCATCGTTCGACGGACCCGCAAGCGGCAAAGGCGCGGTGTTTGCGTGGTCGGGCAACAACGAGGTGGGCGAGGGACGGATGACGCTGACCGAAAGCCGTCCCAGCGAGAGCGTGAGGATCAAGACCGATTTCGTGAAACCGTTCGTCGGCACCAGTTATTCGGATTTTTCATTGAATCCCGAAGGCGGCGGCACGTCCGTGTCCTGGACGATGTCCGGCCAGAACGATTTCATCTCCAAGGCGATCTGCCTTTTCGTCAGCATGGACAAGGTTCTGGGCGGCGAGATGGAAAAGGGGCTCGCCAGCATCAAGGCGCTGGTCGAGGCGGACGCAAAGAAGCCGGCGCAAAACTAGTGTGGCGGTTCACAAGTCCGCATTCCCCTTGCGGCGCGTTCTTTTGCGGACTTGTGAACCAAAGCCACACTAGAATTATTGTTGCTAGTGTCCTTTTAAATCCGAAGTTCGCTAAGGAAGGCGCTGCAACCAAGAGCGAACTTCGGATTTAGGACACCAGGCTTTACGCCGGCGAGGGTAGAGATGCCGGCTAACGAATCGTCATGGCCGGGCTTGACCCGGCCATCCATCTTTTTTGAGAAGTGATGGATGCGCGGGTCAAGCCCGCGCATGACATCCTTTGACTAGCTTACGCCGCCGCGGCACTCCGCACTTCACCCGAGCCGGGTGGTGGGATCGGCTGGCCGTCGTCGGCGTATTCGTTGAGCTTGTTGCGCAGCGTGCGGATCGAGATCCCGAGAATGTTCGCAGCATGGGTGCGGTTGCCGAGGCAATGCTTCAGCGTCTCAAGAATGAGATCGCGTTCGACATCGGCCACGGTGCGTCCGACCAGCGCGCGCGTGACCTGTTCAGCGGCGAAGGTTGCGTGCGCAACGGCGGGCGGCGTCCTGGTCAGATCGAGCCGGTCGCCGTCCGGCGAGAGAATGGCGTCGGCACCGATTTCATCGCCACTCGCCATCAGCACCGCGCGATGCATGGTGTTCTCGAGCTCGCGGACGTTGCCCTGCCAGCGGTTGGTGGTGAGCACGCGCCGCGCTTCCGTGGAAATCGGCCGCAGTGGAACGCCGTTGGCGTCGGCATATTTCTTGCCGAAATGCTGCGCCAGTTCGAGAATGTCGGCGGGGCGGTCGCGCAGCGCCGGGATCTTCAGGTTCACGACGTTCAAGCGGAACAGCAGGTCCTCGCGGAATTTGCCTTCCTTGACAGCGTCGGCGAGGTTGCGGTTCGAGGTCGCGATGATGCGGATGTCCACCGGCACCGGACGGGTGCCGCCGACACGGTCGATGACGCGCTCCTGAATCGCGCGCAACAACTTGGATTGCAGCCGCACGTCCATTTCGGAGACTTCATCCAGCAGCAGGGTGCCGCCGGTGGCTTCCTCGAACTTGCCGATGCGCCGCGCGATGGCGCCGGTGAACGAGCCTTTCTCGTGGCCGAACAGTTCGGACTCCAGAAGATGTTCCGGGATCGCGGCGCAGTTGATCGAGATGAACGGCTTGCGGGCGCGGTTGGAGCGGGTGTGGACGTAGCGCGCCAGCACTTCCTTGCCGGTGCCGGATTCGCCGGTGATCATCACCGAGGCGTCGGAGCCCGCGATCTGCTGCGCCAGCTTCACAACCTTGGCCATGGCGTCGTCGCGATAGATCAGGTCGCGCGAGTCGTTGGCGACGGCGGCCAGCACTGCTGCGATCAGTTCCGGATCGGGCGGCAGCGGGATGTATTCTTTCGCGCCGGCGTGAATGGCGGCGACCGCGGCCCGGGCATCGGTGGTGATGCCGCAGGCGACGATGGGAACGTGGATATGTTCGGCTTCCAGCCGGATCACCAGATCGCGGATGTCGAGGGCGACATCGACCAGCAGCAGGTCGGCGCCCTTGCCGCCGCGCACCACGCGCATCGCCTGTTCACTGTCCTCGGCGTGGGTCACCGTCGCGCCATTGTCCATGGCGATCTTGGTGGCGGTGGTGAGCTGGCCCTTGAGGGTGCCAACGATGAGAAGCCGCATGGTGGTCTCCTGTTATTCTGTCTTGTTCGATGTCTTGTCAGTTACCCTGGCCATTTCCGGCTCCGGGTTGCCGCGTTGGATTTAGGAACGTTCCGCCTTGATGATTTCCGTCATGGTGACGCCGAGCTTGTCCTCGACGAGGACGACTTCGCCGCGCGCAACCAGCCGGTTGTTGACGTAGATGTCGATCGCCTCACCGACGCGGCGGTCCAGTTCGAGTACGGTGCCGGGTCCGAGCTTCAGCAGTTCGGAGACGTCCATCTTGGAGCGGCCGAGCACCGCCGAAACCTGCACTGGAACGTCGAAGACGGCTTCGAGGTCGGAGGCGATGCGCCCGACGTAGTCGTTGTCGTCGAACAGGGCCTGATCGTCCGGCATCGGTGTGTCCCCGGCGGTGAGCTCGGGAAGCGGAACGTTGGTGTCTGTGTCGCTCATGGTCGGTCCTCATGGCCGGGAATCCCGGCCTGATTGCGGGACGCCAGATAGCGCCCCACGAGTTCGTTGATCTTCGCTTCGATGGCGGCGCGGTCGAGCGTGACGCCGCCGTCGGCCCACTCGATTTTGCAGTCGCCGCTGGGGATCTCCGGCTCTGCCAGGATCACGAGCTTGCCCTCGAAGCCGCTGCGCCGGGCGAGTTGCTCGATCTGCTCGCGCGCGGCGTCGTACAGGGCATCGTTGATGCGCACGACGATGTGCGGGGTCGAGGTCAGGTGCCGGAAGCAATCACTGACCAGCGCCATCATCTCGGTGAGCGGCTCGGCCGCGACCAGTTCGGTGCACAGCTTGCGGGCGACCGCGAGCGCCACGTCCACCGCTTCGGTTTCCATCCGCTCCTCGATGGTGGCGAAGCGGCTGGCGATGGCCCTGATCGAAATCCCGATTTCCTCCAGCGCCAGCGCGGCGCGCCGGTCGCTTTCGGCCTTGGCTTCATTCCGCGCGGCATCGAAGCCGGCGCGATAGGCGCGTGCTTCCGCTTCCGCGATCTGCTGCGCGACTTCGTTGGCGGACGCGACGCGCTCCTTGGCGACGTCCGGCGCCCCGAAGTCGTGATCGAACAGGAATTTTGCGGGTGCGCCCATCAGTATACCAGTTCGTCGTCAGCGCGGTTTTTCTGCAGCATGATTTCGCCCTTGGCCGCGAGATCCTTGGCGAGGTTGACCAGCAGCGCCTGCGCCTCATCGACGTCGCGCAGCCGCACCGGACCGGCCGCCGCCATGTCGTCCAGCAGCATCTTGGCGGCGCGGCTCGACATGTTGCCCATGAAGAAGTCGCGCACGGTCTCGTTGGCGCCCTTCAGCGCGATGCCCAGCTTGTCCTTGTCGACGTGACGCATCAGTGTCTGCGCAGAACCGGCATCGAGCTTGACCAGATCGTCGAAGGTGAACATCAGCGCCTTGATGCGCTCGGCCGCTTCGCGATTGTCCTCTTCGAGCGAGGTGATGAAGCGGGTTTCGGTCTGGCGGTCGAAATTGTTGAAGATTTCGGCCATCACCTCATGGGCGTCGCGGCGGCGGGTCTGTGACAGGTTCGACATGAACTCGACGCGCAGGGTCTGCTCGACGCGTTCGATGACTTCCTTCTGCACCGCTTCCATTTTCAGCATGCGGCCGACGACGTCGAGCGCCATGTCCTCGGGCAGGATCGCCAGCACGCGCGCGGCATGCTCGGGCTTCAGCTTCGACAGCACGACCGCAATGGTTTGCGGATATTCGTTCTTAAGATAGTTGGCGAGAACCTCTTCCTGCACGTTGGAGAGCTTTTCCCACATGTTGCGGCCGGCGGGGCCGCGGATCTCGTCCATGATCCCGTTGACGCGATCCGAGGGCAGATACTGCTGCAGCAGCCGCTCGGTAGCGTCGAACGTGCCCATCAGCGCGCCGGAAGCCGACATCCGCGAAACGAATTCGAGCATCAGGTCTTCGACGACGTCAGCCTCGACGGTGCCGAGTGACGACATCACCACCGACAGTTCGCGCACCTCGTCGTCGTCCAGCATGGACCAGACCTTGCCGCCATACTGTTCGCCCAGCGCCAGCATCATGATGGCTGCGCGCTTCGGACCGGACATCGGCTTGGTTTTGGCGCGGCCGCTCTGGCGGCTGGCCAGCGTCGCGACGACACCCGCGATGTCGTTGGTGTTCTGGTTGTTGTTATTGGTGAGCGCGGGTGCGTTTGCCATGTCGGATCAAGCCGGTTCTGAAAGCCACTGACGAATGATAGTGGCGGTCTCATTGGGGTTGCGGTCGGCGAGTTCGCCGACGCGATGGACGGACTGGGCATGAACCTGGCCCTGCACCTGCGCGACGTCGATCATCTGCGCGGTTGCGGTGTTGGCGATTTGCGGCTGGGCCGGCGCGGGCGCAACCTCGGGCAGCGCCGGGAGGGGCGCACGCGCGGCTGCGGCCGGATCGGCTGCCAGCACGCGCTTGAGCAGCGGGCGGACCACCATGAACACGACGATAATGCCGAGGATCAGCATCACGCCCAGTTCGACGAAATACATGATGTCGTCCTTGGTGAACTGGAACATGCCGAGGAAGCCCTTCGGCGTGTCGGCCGGGATCACCGATGGCACATCTGCGAATCGCAGGTTCACGATCTCGACCTGGTCGCCGCGCTTCTGGTCGAAGCCGATGGCAGAGCGCACCAGCGTGGCGATGCGGTCGAGGTCTTCCTTCGAGCGCGCCGCGTAGACGACCTCGCCCTTGTCATTCTTGCTGTAGCTGCCATCGACCAGAACGGCGACCGAGATGCGGTTGACGCGGCCGGCTTCGGTCACTTCGGTCTTGGTGACGCGGGAAATCTCGTAATTGTTGATTTCCTCGCTCTTCTTGCTCTGGTCCTTGGCGGTGGCGCCGCCGCCCTGTCCCTGCGCGCCGGGCAACTCGTTGTTGACGGTGACCTGACCGTCATTGGCATTCGCGGTTGCCGCGGATTCTTCACGGGACTGGCTGGAGCGCAGCACGCGGCCCTCGGGGTCGAACTTGTCCGAGGTCTGGGTGATCTTGTTGTAGTCGAAGTCCGCCGAAAGCTGGACGCGGGCCCGGCCCGAGCCGACCACGGAAGACACGATGGTCTCGACCTGATCGCGCATGCGTTTTTCGAACGAGGCGCGGCGCTCGTCGCCACTGCCGCCGTCGGCCGCGCCGTCGCCGGCCGCGCCGTTGGCCAGCAACTGGCCGGTTTCGTCGACGATGGAGACGCGCTGCGCCTTCATGCCGTTGACGGCGGAGGCGACGATATGGCGGATGGCGCGGACCTGCTGGGGCTCGAGCGCGCCGCGCACGCGCAGCACGATGGAGGCTGAAGGCTCCGGGGTCTCCCGGGAGAACAGCGGCCGTTCCGGCAGCACCAGATGCACGCGAGCGGCCTGAATTCGGTCGATGGCCTTGATGGTGCGGGCCAGTTCGCCTTCGAGGGCGCGCAGGTGGTTGATGTTCTGGACGAAACTGGTGGAGCCGAGCGCGTCGGACTTGTCGAAAATCTCGTAGCCGATACCGCCGCCCTTGGGCAGTCCGCCTTCGGCGAGCTTCATGCGCAGCCGGGTGATCTTGTCCTTCGGCACCTGGATCACGGCGCCGTCGTTCTTCATCTCGTAGGGAATGCCCTGGCGTTCCAGATCCTTGATGATCGCCGAGGAGTCTTCATAGCTGAGGTCGGTAAAGAGCGTGGCCATCGGCGGCGTGGTGACCCGCATGATGACGAAGCCGAAGAAACCGATGAGCGCCAGCGTTACGGCGGCCATAGCCGCCATCCGCGCCGCGCCCAGACCTTTCAGGAAGGAAAACAGACCCTGCAACGAACCAGCCCCACAGATTCGGTGTCACGCACCGACTGGGCAGAATTTGCCTATCTATGGTTTCGATATGGTTAACGCCGGTTAACGGCTGAGGAGAAATCTTGAAATGCCAAAGACCGGCCTCTCGGAAAGAGGCCGGTTTTCGGAAAATTGCAATGAAATGGGGTGGCTAGCGCGTATTCCGCAAGAGTGGGCACCGGTTTTTGCGATCAGAATACGCGCTCATTAATATTTAGAGCGGTTTCTTGCGGCTAACCGGTTTCCACTTAGCTGGAAACCGCTCTGTGCGCGGCAAGCTTACTGGCGGTACTGCTGGATGCGGGTGGTGCGCAATCCGGCCAGACCGTGCTGGTCGATGGAGAACTGCCAGGACAGAAATTCGTCCACCGTCAAGGTGTAACGGCTGCAGGCTTCCTCAAGAGAGAGGAGACCACCGCGCACGGCGGCCACAACCTCGGCCTTACGGCGGATCACCCACCGTTTGGTACCGGGCGCAGGTAGATCCGCGATCGTCAGCGGACTGCCATCTGGCCCGATGACGTACTTCACCCTCGGGCGGTGGGGTTCTGTCATGGTGTACTCACAAACTCGAAACAACTGAACTCGTGGGAACAACCTACCCCCGGCGGCTTAAAATTTACCTAAACCCAAGCCTCCAATACGATTCTCCTTCGATCTGCCCAAAACGGGACAGGCCGGTTCCATGAGGAGCCGGCCTGCGCAGTGTGAAATGTCTGAGTCCGGATCGCGCCGTGTCAGCGGATCGTCACATCATCAGCTCGATGCGGGAGGCCGCACGACGCGCTTGATCTGATCGAGTGTGTAGTTCTTGCCGCCGATCGACAGCAGCGCCGGGCTCGCGGTGAGATCGACGGAATCAACAGTGCCCTGAACTTCGGTGGAGATCGCGACGTCCTTGCCGTTGCTGTCCTTGCCGGTGACCGTCATCTTGTAGTCACCGACCGGCCACTTGGTGCCGTCAGCGCCCTTGCCGTCCCAGACGAAGCTGGAATTTCCGGAGCCGATGGCGAAGCTGCCCGAGTAAGCGGTCTGGCCCGCGGAATTCGTGATGGTGATCGTCGCGCTCGAGTTCGACGGCGCGGTGAAATTCCATGTGGCGTTGCCGTCGAAGTGCGCTGTGCTGCCGTCAACGGCGACTGTCTGGCCCACGAACACCAGCGCCTGAGTCGATTGCGCGGTCTTTTCGATGTTGACCAGCGCTTCGAGCTGGCTGTTGGATTTCAATTGCTGTTCGACCTGCGCGAACTGCACAAGCTGCTGGGTGAACTGGTTGGTATCCAGCGGATCGAGCGGGTTCTGGTTCTGCAGCTGCGTGGTCAGCAGCATCAGAAAGGACTGAAAATTATCCGCAATGCCGGTGGTGCTGGTGTTGCCGCTCGTCGAACTGGAGCCGGAGTTGTTTGTCGTGACCCCCGATGTCGGCACCGTCGGCATGGTTGCATCAACCGCCATGATGATCTCTCCTCAGATCCTGATATCGACGCCGCTGCTCGCCCCGAGCATGCGGCCGTAAGTTCTCCCCGCGACCTGCGCGGGAATGGTGTCTTCTTCGGTGATGACGACGCGCTGGGAATTGCGGCCCGAGCCGTTGTCGTTGTCGCGACCGGACGATGACTGATCGCGCAGGCTGAACTGCAATCCGGAGTCACCGGTTTTCAAGCCTGCGTCTTCCAGTGCCTGCTGCAACTGCGGCGCATCCCGGCGCAGCATGTCCAGCGTGGCGGGACGCTCCACCGTCAGATGCGAGGTGACATTGCCGTGCTTGTCGACGTCGAGGCGCACATCGATGCGACCCAATTCGGCGGGATCAAGACGGATTTCGAAGCGGCTGTTGCCGCCGGCTGCGCGCAGCGCGATGTCCGCCGCAAGACCGTTGAGCGGCACCGGTGCGCTGTCCGCGAGCGCGGTATTCGCCGTCGGCACCGGGATCGCGGTCAGATTGGCGGCATGCGTCTGGATCGTTTGCGGCTGAATACCGGCGGGAGGCTGCAACGTAGGATCGGTCAGCACTTGCGGCGCAGGCGTTGCGGCGCGGTGTTCGGCCTGCGGAGTTGCCTTGTCGGTATGCTTCGAGGACTCGGTATTGGTCGTGCCGGTTTCCGAAGCGGCTTTGTCATGCTGCGCTGGCTTGTCGTCGGTGTTCGCTGCGCCGGTTTCCGGCTTGATGGCCTGATCCGAGACAGGCTTGGCCGATGGATCGGTGGCCTGCTTGCTGTCCTTGCCGTCCTTGGCGGGCGCGGCCTCGCCATCCTTAGCGAGGATTTCGGTCTTGCCGCTGTCGGACTTGATGACGGTGGCAGCAGCAGAGATTGTCGCGGCGGCTTCCGGCGCGGTGGCTTCAACCGTCGGAGTTGTCACGCCGGTCGTAACGGTCGCGCCGGTGGTCTTGGTTTCTGCAACGTCGGCTGCTTGCGCCGCCGATGCATCGGCAGGCGTGGTGACGGCGGAGGCACTTGCGATCGCGGCTGTTGCTGCTGTGGTTGTTGCGGATGCCGTCTCGTTGCCCGTTGCAGCTGGCGCGGCCGCCGCAGCGATGACGACCGCGACGGGATCAGTCACGATGGCTGGAATCACCGGCGTCACAGCGGCCACGGCTGTATCGCCTTCACCGTTACCATCCTGCGGCTTGTTTTCGGTTTTGGTGTCGCCGGACGCGGACTTGGACTTGTCCGTGGATGTGTTGCCGGCTGCGTCGGCTGGTGCGGATGACTGGGCATCCTGATTTGCCGTGCCGGACTCGTTGTTTGAGGAGGCTGCGGAGGCATCGGCCTGCGGCCGGTCCGTGCGCGGCGCGTCGGTCCCGCGCGTATCACGGCGCGGCGCATCCGGTGCCGGGCGAGCCGGACGGTCTGTTTCGGAGGCCGCCGCGGCATTGCTGTCCACCAATGCGGAAAAATCGTTAGATGGCGGCTGGTCGGCGCGCGCCTGTCTGGCCTGAGGCTCATAGGCGGGCTTGGATACGGCTGGTTCCGGGGTGACGCTGAACACGGGCGGCCTTTCACAGTGAATGCTTCTTCCATTCAGCAAGGACCGGGCCACCGGGGGTAGATTAAAAATATGAGTTATTACAATGTCTTACTGAGAATTATGGCCGATCGAGCTGGCCGTGCGGCCGGGGGCTTTCTGCCCGGCGGCAAGATTTTCCCCCTAAAAGGGCCGGGTTTAATTGGAATAGATCGAGGCGGACCACGATTGCCTCGGGTAGGGTCGGACTATAAGTAAAGTGCAAATCCAGCGATGACCGGTTGCGGGCGGCCCAAGCCGTCCCGGCAACAGCAAGATCGGCCCCTGCCATGCTCAACAGCCTCGACCTCGAAGGTCGCCCGGAAGACACCCGGGTCGTCGTCGCCATGTCCGGCGGCGTCGATTCCTCGGCGACCGCTGCGCTGCTGAAGGCCGAAGGCTATGACGTGGTCGGCATCACGCTGCAGCTTTACGACCATGGCGCGGCGACCCACCGCAAGGGTGCCTGCTGCGCCGGTCAGGACATTCACGATGCCCGCGATGTCGCGGCGCGTCTCGGCATTCCGCATTATGTGCTGGACTACGAGAGCCGCTTTCGCGAGTCGGTGATCGAGAGCTTCGCCGAAAGCTACGTGCACGGCGAGACGCCTGTGCCGTGCATCGAGTGCAACCGTTCGATCAAGTTTCGCGACCTGCTCGCGACCGCGCGCGAACTCGGCGCCAAGGCGCTCGCCACCGGGCACTACATCGCTTCGCGGCGTCAGCCGGACGGATCGCGTGCGCTGGTTTGCGCGGCGGATGCCGACCGCGACCAGAGCTACTTCCTGTTTGCGACGACGCAGGATCAACTTGCCGACGTGCGCTTCCCGCTCGGCGACATGACCAAGGCGCAGACCCGCGAACTGGCGCGCCGGTTCGGGCTGTCGGTTGCCGACAAGCACGACAGTCAGGACATCTGTTTCGTGCCGACCGGCCGCTACACCGATGTGATCGAGCGGCTGAAGCCGAATGCGATGGAGCCCGGCGACATTGTCGATCTCAACGGTCATGTGCTCGGCCGTCATCAGGGCATTGTCGGTTTCACCATCGGCCAGCGCCGCGGTCTCGGCATTGCTGCGAGCGCGCCGCTGTATGTCGTGCATCTCGATGCGGAGACGCGTCGCGTCGTGGTTGGGCCGCGCGAAGCGCTGAACGTGCGCAAAATCATGCTGCGCGACGTCAACTGGATCGGCGACGGTGAACTCGACCGCGCGATCGGCGATGGTCTCGAACTGTTCGTCAAGGTGCGTTCCACCCGTCCGGCGCAGCCGGCCTGGCTGCGCCGTGTCGGCGGGACTTACGAGGTCGAACTGGTCGACGGCGAGGAAGGTGTCTCGCCGGGACAGGCCTGCGTGTTCTACGATGCGCCTGCGGGACAGGCCCGCGTGCTCGGCGGCGGCTTCATCAGCGCTGCACCGCGCATGATCCGGCCTGCATCTAGTGATCCGGTTTTGACATTCGCGCCATAGTCTCAGCAAGCATTGTTTGCGAATGTCAAAACCAAAGGATCAATAGAATCATCATTTGCTAGTGTCCGTTCGTATCCGACGTTCGTACGAAAGGTGTTGCACGGCAAAACGAACGTCGGATACGGGACACTAGTCTGCGCGAAGCCCTTGCCGGATAGCATGATCCCGAAAAGTGGACGCCGGTTTTCGGATTAGATCATGCTGGCCAAAATGCTTCTGATCCTCCAAGAATGGTTGGGATGTCCGGCTGATCGTGCCGGAACAATAACAAGTGTTGCGTAGCAGGGCGGGGACATGACCAACGACATCGATCGGGCCGGAGTGGCGAAAGCCTATGCCGCGTGGGCGCCGGTTTACGACATGGTGTTCGGCAAGGTTTTTGACGAAGGCCGCAAATCCACCATCGCGGTGGCCGATGCGATCGGCGGGCGCGTGCTCGATGTTGGCGTCGGCACCGGACTATCGCTGTCGGATTATTCGCGCAGCACCAGGCTGCACGGTGTCGATATTTCCGAACCGATGCTGCGCAAGGCACAGGAGCGCGTGCGCGCGCAGAACCTTACCAATGTCGAAACCCTGTCGGTGATGGACGCGAAGAATCTTGCGTTTCCGGATGGCGCGTTCGATGCGGTGGTGGCGCAGTATGTCATTACTGCGGTGCCGGATCCCGAAGCGACGCTCGATGATTTCATGCGTGTGCTGAAACCCGGCGGCGAACTCATTCTGGTCAACCACATCGGCGCGGAAAGCGGTCCACGCAAAGTTTTCGAGATGTGCTTTGCACCACTGGCGCGCAGGCTCGGCTGGCGGCCGGAGTTTCCATGGGCGCGGCTGGTGAACTGGGCGGCCAAGCATGGCGGCGTCACGCTGGTGGAGCGCCGCCCGATGCCACCGATGGGACATTTCTCGCTGATCCGCTACCGCAAGAGCTGACAGCCGGACTGGCTCGATCACACGCGCGGCCTGTTGTTTTTGCTCGGGCATGATCTGATCCGAAAATGGTTCCCGTTTTCGGGACTATGTCGGAGGGAACATCCGCGCCGCTGCGCCGTTTTCCCCGCATGATAATGAAACTCCCGATAGCGATAAGTGCTGCGCTTGTGCTGCTGCCTGCGGTGGGTTTCGCACAGGCGCCGCCTGCGCCATCGACACCGCAGGCGCAAACCGCTCCGCCGAGTCCCGACCGGACAGCGACAAACTGTGTGCCGACCGAGGCGGTTCCGCATGAAGGGACCGTCGCCCCGCGCGGCACCACGACGGGCCGCGCACCCGAATCCCTGGGCGACCGGCTGTCGAAATCCGACGGCGTGCTGTGTCCGCCGCCCGGCGTCGATCCCGAGATGCATGCACCGACCCCGCAGGGCGGAGCGATGAAGGTGATTCCGCCGCCCGGCAGCCCCGGCGGCGATCCCTCGGTGAGGCCAAAGTAAGGTTTTCCCGCCTCGAAGCGGTTCATTCTGGGCAGTTGCGCCTGAAAAACCAATCAGATGGGGGTGGGAGCGGTCATTGCTTGACAGGCATTTGGGTGACTTCTTATATGCCGCCGTTCGCGACCGCGAAGGCGGCGTGAGCGTATGGCGAGGTAGCTCAGCTGGTTAGAGCACGGGAATCATAATCCTGGGGTCGGGGGTTCGAGTCCCTCTCTCGCTACCAAATTGATTTCGCTCATCTTTCTGAGATTTTTTTGGGCTGAAGAGCAAGCCATAAAACACTCTTGTACAGACTTTGTACAGACGATTGGCCCCGTAATAGGAAACTGTTGGATTCTGACAGTTTCGACTGTCAGCCCGAATGAAGTTGCGATCGGCGGCGCGATCGCGCACGGACGTCGCGGCGAACGCCGATCCTGGTCTCATAACTTGCGAACGATCCACGAACATTGCCGATTGCGTCTCATAAGAGCAACGATGTTGCCGTTTTGGTCTCATAAGGCCAGAACGGATTAGGAATGTCGCCGAGCGGCAGCGACGCCTGCGCTTGGACCAGATCGAAGGGCAGCTAGTCGCTGAATTTGGCAATACCCCGTTGCCAAATTAGAATGCCCGTCCATGAGCATCGACAATCGCCGAGCTGAAAAGGAAGCTGCCCGCCGCGAGGACGAGGCGCGGATCGCGCGCGGCGAGGCCGTCGACAACGGCTTTTTCTCTGTCCTCGATCGTTCGAAAGCCAGGATCGTGAAGCGGAGAGCTCACATCGATTTTCCGGCTGAGAATTTGCCTGACGACATCCCCCTTGTACGCATCCCAGGCGAGAGCGACGACGACTATGATGTGCGTGCCATTCGCGCCGGTCGCGCGCAGATCGCTGCTGGCAAATGTCACGACATGAGCGACGTGCTGGACGAGATCGACCGCATCATCGACGGAACCGGCTGAATTTCACAGCTCGCTGGCGCCAAATTCGACTCGACTCCATCGTTCTTGTTATGTTCTCATAGGACATGGCAAGCAGGCGACCAGCAGATTGGCGATTTCCAACCGAGAAACAGCAGCGTGCTGATGAGACCGCGCGCCGCATGCGTGCGGCCGCGGCCGCTCGCATGCTTTGCAGGCATGTGGACACCATGGACGTCAGTGCGGAAGGTCAGGGAAGGCGAGACCACCAACGACATCTACGCGTTCCTGACGACGGAGCCGAACGCCGAGGTCGGCGCCATCCATCCAAAAGCGATGCCGGTGATCCTGACGACGGCTGAAGAGGTCGACACCTGGATGACCGCGCCGGCCGAGGAGGCGCTACGCTTGCAGCGGCCACTGCCTGATGGAGCGCTTCAGATCGTCGCGCGCGGCGTGAAGAAGGATGGCGTGGAAGAAACGGTCTAGTCCTTCTCTTTCGCCGCATATTTGCGCGCTGCATTGCCAGCGAAAATGACGACGTCACCCTCGTCCTCGCGAACGACCGCTACGGTGGTTTCGAACTCATGGCTGTCTGACAGGATTACCTTAGCGTCCTGCGGCAGCCTCAGCAGGGATGCGACCAGGTCGGCCACGGTCACGATTGCGGCGGCCTTCCCATAGTTGAGTTCAAGATCCTCCGTGTCTTCGGATAATGCCTTACCAAACGCGCGTCGGCGCTTCTCCTCTTCCGATTCCGGATCGTTCATAACGCTCTCTCCTCTCACTGCTGCCTGATCCCCGTGCCCGGCGTCGCATTCGCGGCGCGCTGTGACAACGGTAAGGAATTGGGGTCTGTTTTCGGTTTCTGACCCAATAAACTTACATTCCTGATCCCCGCCAGCGGGCGGATCTTCGAGGTGCTCTTGCACTTCTTCCAGTCGTCATGGCCACGCTCGGCGTCGCAGTCGCGGCACACAACGCGATCGAAGCGAATGTGCCATTGGTGTCGTGGAGCGGTGGTGGGCATCAGACGCCGCGCATCCAATTTATCTCGACGCTCTCGATACCGCCCATTTCCAGGACCGGCGCATCAGCAGGTGGCTCCGCGAACTTGTATGTGCCAGCCCGCACGCGCTGCGCTGCTTTCCGAAGCTCGCGCTTGATCCGGCGTCGGTCGCGGTGGCCGAATTCCCTCCAGGTGTCCGAATACGCAATCATCACTGGAGAGACGGTGATCAGAGCAAAATCATCAGGCTCCCGATCACCCAAGGCGGAAATTGAAGCGGCCTTAGCTTCCGCGATCTGTTCAATGAAATCCATCAAGCGCTCTCCTGCGTGCTCGAATCGTAAACCGGGATGAGGCTCTCATCATTTCGCGGCATGCGCTCGCGCGCTCCATCCTCGAACAGTGCCACCATTCCGGGGCTTGCTTTCGAGCAGTCATAGTCCTGCAAGATTCGATACTCTTCCGGGTAGAGCTCGGCGAACATTTCGTCGACAGGTCCCATCGACTGTTCCCAAGCCTGCTTCATCGCCTGCGACCACGCGATGGTTAATCCGAGCGCCCGCTCCTCCGCGATCTTAGAAACAAATCCAGATGGTGCCGCCTCAACAGCCCCGATCGCCACTACTGGCATGGCTGCGACCGCCGCGGTGGCGGCAGCGCCGGCGAGGATCTGGCGGCGGTTGATGCTCATCGGTCTCAAATCCTTAAATGTGGTCTCAAATTCTTCAGTGCAGCGGATCGAGGTCTCAAATTCTTCAACCACGAGGTCCAAAATCATTCGTCGCGGTCGAAGATCATTCGTTTCAGAGGGTGTAGGTCTAGGATCGTTCGTCACATCCTCAGCGCGGGCTCGAACTCCCGCGTGAAGTAGTATGCGGTCTGGCCATTCTCTGCGGCTGATGAGCACGCAAATGCGTAGCCGTCGGCCTTCATCAGTTCCCAGATTTCTTCAGCAAGATCTTCTCCGGCGTTCACGAGGATGCGCTTGTGATCCCGATCCTCGATGCCATCGATGATGGCATCCATGATGTCCACCTTAGCCTCCTCCGATGATTTAGATGGTTGGGAAGACTGGGTTCGAACCAGTGACCTTTCGATTATCGGTCGAATGCTCTCCCATCTGAGCTACTCCCCCATGAAATCATCGATCGGAATCATCAGCTCGATATCAGCGAACGGCAACAGTTAGTTTGTTGACAGAAAATTCGTGTCCGTAACGCTCACATAAGAATGAGGACTGCGGAGCAATGTCCGGAATCCTCGAATAAGACGGCAACGATGTCCGTAAAATTCGAATAGCGAACGAGGCTATCGCCACCGAGAAGCGCCGTTGGGAATCTATTGCGAGTTAGCTTCCCATTTGTGCGCGTCACTTGGCCTTCTGGAATGTCCACATCTTGACGTCGCGCTCGCGGCCGGACGGCGTCGTCATCGTGACCGTCCGCTGCTCGCATGCGACGGTGGTGCCGCCTGGCGTGATGTTACGATCCATGGTGTCGATCGCCGGCCTGTTGTCGCCAAAGCTGCATTTCTCTGCCTGGACGCCGGCGGTGGTGAGCACCAGGACGGCGCCCGCCAGGATCAGGATCGTGCGCATGCGGTGGTCTCCTGCGGTGTTGTTGATGGGAAGCTAACTCGAGATAGTTTCCCTATGAGTGAATCTGATCGGTGAGATTCGGTGGTAGATCGGTAATAAACATCGGCAGAAATGGCCTCGGTTGAGCGACAGGTCATTGGTTTCCGGCGTAATTTCTGAACAGAGATCGGCAAAAATATCGGCAATCAAAACCAATGATTTCGGCCGTATCCGTGCGAGCCGACGTGCGTCTCGTCGACGGCATGCCATTTCTCGGCCTGAACGATCGTCGGGTAGCAGTCGAGTGCCAGCGCCCGCGGAAACTCGGCGCGTGCAGCAGCGTCGTCGGCATTCTCGATCGAAACCGTCAGAAAAAATGTCGGCATCGATCCGCCGACGTATGGCACGGCGCTCATAATGAGGCCGACGGCGTGCGGGTTGGCGTCGGGGCGTGGCAACGCTATCAGCAACCTACATCCGACTTCAGGGCACCCGTGCACGGTTGACAGGATGGCGAAGAGATCATGCATCATCAGTCTCCCAGGTACCTGATTTTCTCGCTCTCCTCGGCGTCGTAGAGCCAGTGCAGCCATTCTTCAGTCAGCGCGACCTGGAAAGAGTTCATCTTGGCCACCTCGGAAGTCTGATTGTGCCGTCAGATGCGCATCCGAGCGCCAGGCACCGCAGGGCGTAGTCGTCGTCAGTCTCGTCTGTATCCCGCTGAAGCACGTACACGTCGCCACCGGCGACCTCGACCATCGTATCATCTAAGAATTCGCGCAGTGCCTCCTCGAGAGGGTCGATGGGCCATGCTCCAACGCGAGGCGCCGCCTGGTTGAGGAGGCGAAATGCCTTGATGATCGCAGTCTGCAGCGCTCCGCGCGAGACAGTGGGATAGCTCTCCAGAGTCTCGTCGATGGAGCGCCCGGAAATCCACTCGAGCGCAAGCTGCATTGGAGGCACATCCGTGTCGAAAAGCACGGGGGCGCCAGACATGACGCCATATTGCCGCACGACGACATCGGCTTGGAGCCAGTAGAAGCCGTCATCACACAATGCCCAGCGGAGCCCGGGATCAATCCACAGAACCCATTCCGTCATCCAGTTCTCGTCGGCATGCGCGACTTGCTCGACGAGATAGCCCAGCAACTTCATCTTCGGCGTCGTCCGACGGCCAGGCACAAAATTCCATTCTGCAAGCCGACGCTGCGCCACATCGTGGTCGATTTCCTGCGTAACGGGCCGCCAGCCCGTCTGCAGTCGTTCGAGGAGGCGCTGGATGGCGAATTTTGTCATCTCAAAACTCGGCTATCTTGCGGCACGCGGTCGCGACACGTTCGATCAGTTGGAATGCCGTCTCACCCCTGAACGGCGGTGGATCCAATCTGAACACGAGGCGCTTGCCGCCGGCGATTGTGTCGACCACGCCATCCGGCAACACCCGGATAAACGCCCTCTGGATGTCGCCAACACTAGTCGGCTCCGTCATCATGATCTCGATTGCACCCCTGCCTCGCAGCGGGCCCCCGGCCGCAAGGCGCGCCAGATACTGCGCGTCGGTCTCTCCTGGCCTGAGTTGATTCATCATCCGATCCTTCAATTTGAACCTGAATTTCCACCAGCGGCGAGACAGCCAGCGACGCAGCCGCTGCCGGCGAGAATTTTTCATCGGCGGCAGTCCGAGAAATTTCTCGATGCGAGCCATCTCGCCCTCGACTGCCTCGTCATTGCGCCCCTCGAGCGCTTCGTGCGCCATTTTCTTGATCCAGTCGGGATCCGACGTGTCGCGGCCGAGCGGGTCGTCTGCCTTGCGCGGTGGCTCATTCATTTCTCCGGATCCCACCCACCGCCTTCACCAGCCGCCACGCCTTGCCGGCCTTCTCCGGCGGCTCGGTGACAAGGACTTTCTTCCAGATGAACGCATACGCACCTGGATATCAGTCACCACCGCGGAGCAGCGTTGCGACGGGCATGCCGTCATCATCACGCGAAAACACGACCGTGACCTTGCCGTCTCCCTGTTTAGCCAGCGAAACAGTGGCGCGCTCGCTGTCGAACCTCAGGGTCTCGATCTCTGTGCCGTCGACCGACAGGCTGACACGGATATCGTGCAATGGTGCCGTCATTGCCTCACCCCACCGGTGATGCCGGCCTTCAGCCCGAGGACGTACAGGCGGTTCACGGTGCGGAAAAACCGATTGTGCCGGTCCCACCAGACCACAGCTGATGTCTGAATAGAGGCGCCGTCATCCATGTCAGGGTGCTTGACCACATCTCCTGCGACGACGAGAACGAATTCTTGTCCCCGCCGCCGAACTTCCGCGACCCAGTAGTCAATCCGCGGCGCCTGCAGCAATTCAAGCGGGATCGGCACGCCGCCACGCGTGTAGGATTGAATCTCTCGCTGCAATTGTTTCTGTATCGCTTTCATCTTCGTCATCAATGCCTCGGAGCATGCTGGTCGCGGGCCTCGAGCGTGGCCTGGATGATCTTCTGCAATTTTCGCAGGCTGAACCCTGCCCGTGCCCAGGCGCGGCCGATGACATCGAGTTCATCGGACGCGAGCGGATCGTCGTAGGCCCGGGACTCATCCTGGGTCGTCAGATCCTTCATCACCAGGGCGGCGAGCTCGGGCAGGTGCGCTGCCGTCGGCAATGGCACTCGCACCACCCGGAATCGATCCCGCAGCGGTGCAGGCAGGCGACTGTCGTCGTTGGCGGTGGCTATGAAAGACAACATCGAAATATTCATTTGCGCATCCAATGATTGATCGCGATACCTCGACGACGTTTCGCGCTCCAGAAACGGCGTCAGCGCATGCCAAAGATTGCCGGTATTCGTTCGCTCGGCCGCTTTGTCGATCTCATCGACCATCACGATCGGGTTAGCTGTTAATGACTGCGCAACGGCGCGTGCAGGCACGCTCGGCTCAGTATTGCTCCACGCCTTGCTGGTGCCGGCGAAATGATTGTCGCCGCTGGCGGCTGCGTCGAAGCGATAGACGAATGTCTTTAGTAGTTCTCCCAGGCGCCGCACCAGGCGTGACTTCCCGCTACCGGGCGATCCGACCAGGATCATCGGCTTCAGCGTAACAGGTTGACCTTCGCGAAGATCGCGCAGAACCAGATCTACCGCCGCCTGAGCATGCGGATATTCGGCGTGGAGTGTGTTGCGGATCTCAACCAAGTCGCGTGCGACCACCAGAGGCATTGCCTTATCGACCAGAGGTTTGAAGGCAGCATGAAAATTGTTTAGCCGAGTCGCCAGCTTCTCCGGCATGACGACCAGTGTCGGGCCGACTGGAAGGGCCGGCCTGGCAGGAGTGTTGCGATGAAGCGCCCCGAAATCGGGGGCCGCTTCGAAATCAGGATCCACATCTGCCGGTGAATCGCGGAACGTCTTGAGGTTATCGGGGTCTGCGAGACGAAAGATCGAAACATCGCTGTGGATGAAAGCCCCTTCCATCGCCAGCCACCACGAGTGGATTCGCGGCCGCAGTTCAGCCTCGGCTCGCTCATCGAGCTCCGTGTTGTCGAGCAAAAATTGAAGCTGCGGCATCACCGGAAGGAACGACCCTGGCTCGCGTGGATCAGCAGTCAACATCAGCCATGCCAGCGCAAGGTCTCCCGTCGCTGGCGTGCCTGTCTGATACAACGTCTCTACCAACGCGTGGATCTTCTCACATGTGAGTTTACGGTCGCCGGCGGCATCCAGCAGGGGCTGCAGGCGAGCTTGGCCGACAAAGGCCTCGGTTGGTGCGAACAACATGCCGAACGCATCGGACCATCGGTTCTGCAGCAGGGTTTGGAGCGCGTGGTGGTGCTCAGCGGTCATCGCTCGATCTCCGGCTTCGCTGGCCGCGCTGGGCTGCTGCTTACGATTCTTGTGCGTCGAGGCGAGGTGAAACAGGCTTCCAAACTCGCCGACGTACTTCCCGCGCGCGACGTCGCGCATCACCGCGAACCGCGGCAACAGTTCTGGGTGATCATGGAAATCCAAGCCGTCTACGGCTGTACCGATCGTCAGAAGTAAATCCGGCAGGCCTACCGGATCCTGCGGGTCGATCGCCAACAGGCTCCAGCACACGACAAGATCATCGTGTTTGTGGAGCTTTTCGGCCATCGACGCGCAAGCGTGACGGCTCTTCGAATGATCCGTCATCTGGACTAAGCGCTGAAACCACGCGTCATCACGGAACGGTGGCTCAGCGCCGCGCTTGACGGTAGCGCGCCACACGATCTGGGCCGCAAGATCCCAGCGGGGCGCGCACACGACTGCAATGATGACGTCGGTTCGGATCGTCATCGGTCGCCGTCCGGCTTCGCTGGCGCCGGTGGCGGAGCGGATTCAGCACGGTCTTCCAACACGGTTTGCAGCCAATACTCGTGCAGATCAGCGGGAATCATGTTATCCATGTGTACGAAGTTGCCATCATTTGGGTGATCTTTGTCATACAACTGGCACCAGATTTCAAGGACTCGTTCACGCCATGGTTAAGGATTCGAAAACAAAATCTGGGCCCCGTCGCGGTCCGATGTCGCCCCTAAATGCCGATGGATCGCAGCGTGGGAAGCCCGGCCCGGAGCCCCGTCCGGCCGATGCGAAAACGGACCGCATCATCATGCGCGTGCACCCTGATCTGCTCAAGATTATCGACGCGCGGGCCAGAGAAAAGGATCTGACGCGGTCGAAATATTTGTCGCAGGTGCTGGTCGGCTGGGCCAACGCGGACCCGCGCAACTCGCGGCTCGACGCCGCCGGACGCTGTATCGAACCTGCGCCGCATCGATATTATTTTCAGCGAAAATCGCCACTCAGATTCGCGCAACGATGGCTCGACTTCGTTCGCGCACACACGGTGGTGCTGGGTCACCCGCCGCCGGTAGGTTGGGTTGAAGAACTCGACAACGAAGACGATCCGGCCGCGCGACCGTCTAAATAGGAATAATTCGACTCTCGAACATTACGAGAGTCGAATGATTCGAGTTTCGTAATGTTCGGGAAGCGGATTCTTTTTCAATGGCTTACCGAAGCCACGTCTGAGTGTAGCGTTCGAATTCGATCGTGATCTGTCGAATGAACATCAGCGACATTACGAATCTCGAATGTTACGAGTCTCGAATTGTCGTCCAGAGTGACGGCCTGATCAGGACGAATTCATCTAGATCTGACACATCGGCAGGGTTTCGGCCCGAGCAGGTTTGACCGATAATCCAGCTTATCGATCAAACCCTGTGAAAAGTTGTTACCGTATTTCAGCGGCTTACTGTGTACTGAGTGGTTGACACTCGCCGGGACCAGCTCAATCCTGATCGCCTACCATCAGGATCCTGAATGCTTTCGATCAATCCGTCATCATCGTCCATCATCAACGCCGTGCCAGCGAGCGCGATGGTATCCGTTCGCGTCGTCGCGCCACGTGATCTCGTTGAGCTCTCCAAGGGCATGCCGGAGAGTGAGCAGAAATTCATTGTGGAATCTCGCCAGGCTACTCAGAAGCGGGTCGATTCCAAGATAAAGAGCGCTGACCGGTGGGCAGACGATAAACTCGACATCGAGCAGCTCGCTTACGCGCTGCTCGAAGCGGCCGGTGGAGAGTTCGACGGCATTCGCGGCATGCCACGTGGCGTTGTGGCGGCTGCAGCTGACGTAAGTCGGAGGAGGACCGAGCGTCTCTGGCATGACGCTGTTGGCCTGGCATTCGACGTCGTAGCAGTAGCGGCCGAGAAAAGCCGCGAAGCCAAGATAGTCATCGACCCTTTGGACCTCGCTCGTGACGGCGGAGGCACCCTTGATTATGAGCGAGATCTCCGCATCGCAACGAACGCGATGGTCGGCATCGAGGCGACACTAGCCCGACAAGGCCTGTGCGAGCGACCTTACAGTAATCGTCAGGCGCACATCGCTCGCCGCGCCGATGATCGGATAGCCTATTTCGATCGCGTCCGCGGCGAGCCAGGCTTGCTTAGGGTCAAATACCGCGACGATCAGACCGTGCCGTTTCGCTACATCCAGAGCGCGAAGTCGAGGTTCGACAAAGACGGTGAGGGGTACGTCTTCGACACCGCGGCATGGGTTGGCGGGTCTAGCACTCAAGAAAACGGAGGCACCTGCTTCCAGCGGCCCTTCGTTGAGAAGCTTAAGCGCTCTGCGCAGAGCCCGATGACGATGCGCATCGTCGCCGCCACGCCGAAAGTCCGAACCCGACGCCGCGGCATCAGCGACAAGGCCAAGATCCAGCGCATTATGTGCCTCGCCGACAGAGGTAATGACGCTAAAGCGATTGCTGCCGAGGTCGGCGAGAAGGAAAGCCGTGTCAAGGGCGTCATCCACGCGTCCCGTAACAACACTCGTCTCCACAGTGGTCTGAACAACGACCGGCGCCATGTGCACCTGACGAAGCGCGTCGCATTGGATCAGGTGCACGGTAATCTCCGCACGGACTGTCGTGAGGTCATTAGAGGCGACAAAGATCAGATTTTCGAGTCCTGGGAAGAATTTGCGGAATTCCTGCGCACTCTGATCGTGCCGCCGCAGCAGATTACCTACTTGCGTGACGACCTCTTTCCTGAGCGCGTCACGAAACCGCACCTGCTCTGGGTCCTGCCCGCGAAAAAGGGCGTCTGGTACGACAATGCGACCGGAATGGCGATGTTCAACGGTGCGGCTGCCGCGTTGACGGTCATGGCCGGCTGCGACATCGGCGGCCTAGCTAACGTCGGAGACATCAAGCTCCCCACCAGCCCGCACAACGTCGCGATCGACTGGTCGACGGAGCACCTGCCGGATCTGTCCGAGCTTTGCCGTGTGCTTGAGGTCGACCTAAAAAACGGGATCGACCGCGTCATGCGCACGCAGTCTGTCGCTCAGATGTTTGACGCAGGTATCGACCTCGAACAGTCCGGTCTGATCTACACCCTCGGTCTCAAGCGGGGGTGGGAGATCGCCTTCCTCTGGAAGGCCGCGCGCGAACTTCGCGTCGACGCTGACCTAGACCGCCGCCAGCTCGGGGAAGATCTGCACCAAGCGTTGCTCGAAGACGCATACATCCTGAAGGTACTCAACACGCTGGACGGCAAGAAGCGGGCGGCGGCGGAGAAATCACTGCTGACGGCCGCAAGGAAGGTCGCCGAAAGCTTCGGCCGTGGTCGGTCGGCAGGCAGCCGAGGATACGACCTCGGTGCCGCCGAGGGGCGGGTCGCCAAGGCCGTTGCCGACATCCAGGCGGAAATTTCTGGCATGACCGACGACGACCGAAAGAAGAAGGAAGTTGAAGCGGCTCAAAGCGCGGGTGGCAAGTATGCGAAGAAGGTCCAGGTCGATCGCACCCGCCGCCGGATCTCCGACGCGATGGCGATGATCGCCGCTGACGGCACTGACCCTACCGTCAACTTGGTGCGCGGTGTCACCCAAATGGACCCTAGGACTATCGATCGGCACTGGGATGCGGCCGTCACGCTGCTCGCGGCTAATGCGATTGGCGCCGTCGTCATGTCTCACCCAAGCCCCGATTCCACCACTGCGCCCCCAACCGCATTATGCTCAGGTGTATGGGGGGTAACTGAAGAAGGCAGCCTATCAGAACAGCCAGCTAACCCTCCAGAGACCACCGGTGCGACGTCCGGTGAACGGATTACCCTCGATTCCATCCTGTCACCACCCATCCTTCGGCTCGTCAACCGGATGAGGCCATGGAATCCGGCCTCCGGTAGCGCGCCTCCGGGTCTCGGTCTGCTCCAGTTCAGCCGGAGCGGTTTTACCCTGTGTCGATCCAAGCTCGGATTCCGGGCGCAATCGCCACGTCGACAGAAGGGTCGCAGGGTCAACCCAGTCAGCTCGGCGATCACAGTAGTTACGGCTGGTGGTCGTCCAGATGTCGAGGTCAAAGCAGCCTGCTGACACGGTCCTCCGGGCCAAGCCTGCAATATCCATCCAATCATCGTATCGGTGGTCGCGTGCTCGATCAGCTGTCGGCGCCGTGCGGTCATCCGCTGGTCACGTGCTGTCTGTTTTCTTGCCATTTGCAGGGCCTGAATCCAGTTTCCGGAGGAACAGGAGAGGTGATGTGACGAATTCAGTGAACCAGAACGAAGTGGACCGTATCGTTGCTCGGCTCAATGAGACCAGGACAACGGAGCACTATCGTAATCATGATCGGCCTGACTCGCGGTTCGTAAAGCCTCGACGTCGGCAAGACCCTTCGATTGGTCGTGCCAAGGCCCGCATCCGGACAGCCTACTATCGTAATCGACTCGATGAGCGTGGCGCTGCGTCGACGCATGAGATTGGTATGGCCATGGTCATGGCGCTGGTGACATCAGATGCGGAAAACATGACAAAGACAGATTGGAATCTGGTGGGCCGTGCTCTGGCTGACCTCCAATCTCGTGGATTCGACCTCGCGGAGGTTAAGTCGACTTTGCGGCGGCTCCGTAATCGGATGGTCGATCCAGCTGACCATGATTATGAGTCGACCGAGCCTGGAAATCCGAATCCACTGTTCTGACCCAGTCAACGGGTCCGGCGAATATATTTCAAAAAAGGTGTTGACGCTTTCCGGCGCCGGCCAAAATATGAATCGTCGAAAGAGAGTCGGATCCTTGATCGACGTTAAGTAGCTCTCGCTGCCTCCTCCCGGAGACCACAGCGAGGGCTTTTTGCTGTGTTCTCCATTCCGGAAAATCCAACTA
>JAZKDK010000014.1:0-255252 GCA_040387615.1 Pseudomonadota bacterium
ACGGCACGCTGGTGACGTGGGCGAAGCGGCTCGGCCGCAACGACTGCGCGGCGGTGCTGCAGAAGACTCTCGACGAGGAAAAGGAAACCGACCGGGCGCTGACGCAACTGGCCGAAAGCGGCATCAATCTGAAGGCCGCCAGCCAGGCTGTTCGCGTTGTACACTGGATTGAGAAGCCGTGAGGCAAAACGCCGCGCCGCTGCATACCGCGCGGCGTTTGCGCGATCAGCTTCGGCGCAATGCGAACTGCGCGCCGCAGAGCGACATCACCGCGCCAAGTCCCAGCGCTGCGAGACCGGCCAGCGCGCCGGACAGGGTCGGGATCGGGCTCGGCGCGGACGCGGCTTGACCCGCGGCGGCCAGCATGATGATGCCGACAGCGATCAGGAATTGGCGCAGGCGCAGCGACATCCGGCCGGAGACCGCGCTGCTCATCAGTGAGGCGGAGATGAAGCCGGCGAGAAACGCCACCCCTCCGATCAGCCACCACGCCAGCGCCGCGCGCGCGGGGATCAATTCCGGAATATCCGTCCGCCACAGGTCGCCGAGATTGAGATTGAAACGCTGGATGATGATGTGAATGCCGAGCGCAAGCAGCACGCCGAACAGGATCGATCCGGCGAGAACGATATGACGTGAGAAATAGGCCGGTTTTGCCATGGTGCGAGATTTCGCCGGGGCTGCGGTTGCGCGCATTCGTTTCTGATCGCGTCCTTCATCTTGTAAGGTAAAGTCCGGGCAGGGTGCAAGCAGGGCGCGCACACGCCGGACTGAGGACATTTGATGCTGTCGGGACTGCTCACATCTTTTCGTCAACCGGCAGCCGCGGGATCGGCAACCGGCGACGGCACACATTATCTCTTCAAGTCCTCGCTTGCGGGCGGGGCGAAGCAGCTCACCCTCACGGATGCAGGCCTGACCGTGCAGGCGACGAAGACGGAGCTGTGGCCGCTGGAGAGCATTGCGGCGATCCGTCTGTCATACCGTCCGACCTCGATGCAGGCGTGGCGGTTTCGCGCGGACATCGAGACAACGAGCGGCCAAAGCATCAAGGTGTTCTCGACCACATGGCACTCGATCTCGCAGATGGCGCGTCAGGACGATGACTACCGCGCGTTCATCACGGAATTGCATCGCCGTCTGGGACATATCAACAGCGGCGCCCGCCTGACGAGCGGAATCAATCCTGTGCTGTATACGGCGGGCCTTATCGCGATGGTGCTGATCGGTCTCTCGATCGCCGGACTGTTCGTGCGGGCGCTGGTCACGGCCGAATTTGCCGGCGCGTTGTTTCTTGTGGGCTTCGCTGCCTGGTTCATATGGCAGATCGGCAACTTCATGCGCCGCAACAGGCCGCGCGGTTACACGTTCGACGCATTGCCCAAGGACGTCTTGCCGTAGAGACAATATGCGGTCAGCTCGGCCGGGCTTCGTTGGCCGGCCCGGCCAAACCTTACCGCCCGATGATGGGGATCACCCTCCGGCGGCGCGCGACCATAGCTGACGATGCTGGCGGAGAGAAGTCAGTCCGAGGTTTGAAATCGCGCGCTGGTGGTCCGATTCTAACATTCGCATCCCCTTTCGGCAGACGATTTGCGAATGTTAGAATCGAAGGACCACTAGCAAATATAAGTCTCTAGTGGAGTTTTGGATTTGACATTCGCGTTGCGGACTCGCGGCGGAGTGGGTCGCGAATGTCAAATCCACTCCACTAGTGCCGCACCACGAGCACCGAGCATTTTGCATAGCGGACAACGTGTCCGGCATTCGACCCGAGAAAGTAACTCTGCATCGACGGCCGATGCGACGTCATCACGATCAGGTCGGCGCCGATGTCGGCGGCCTCTTCGAGGACTTCGTGATAAATGCCGCCCTGACGTACAACGACCGAAATGCGCCGGCTTTCAATTCCGGATTCGCGCGCGACGATCGCCAGCGCTTCCTCCGACGACTGGCGCTGCTGAATGTCGAAGTCGGGCGGGACATATTCCGCCAGCATCACCGGCGTCATCGGCATCACATTGACCAGCCGCACGGTGCCGCCGGACGATTTCGATAGTGAAGCCGCGGTCTCGATCGCCGGCTTTGCGAGATCGGTATCGGCAAGGTCGATGGGGACGAGGATGGACTGGAACATCGGTCTCTCCGCTCGATGGAACGCTTACGATGAAGTCGTTGGCGGCAAGATGCAAGGTCGTCCAGTTTTGTCGGTCTTAGGCCTCGTCCGACCATTCTCTCAGGAGCTTGGGGCTGGCGAAGCTTTCGAGACGCCCGCTGCGGAAACTGACATCGTCCCAGTCGTCGACTTTGAAATCGATCACGACCACACCTGCTGTCGGCAGGTTTGCGGCCAGTGCGTGCCGCCCGGCTGGGTCGCCACCGGCAACCAGCGCAAGCGCGAGTTCATGCAGGCCCGGATTGTGCGCGAGGATCATCAGACACTGTGGGTCTGCTTTCGACGCGCCGTGAATGGTTTTCAGCAGTTCGGACGGATCGGCTCCGTACAGTTCCGGCAAATGTCTGGCGCGTGCGCGCGGCATCGTCGCGCGAAGCAGGTCCCAGGTTTCCTGGGTGCGTGTTGCGGTCGAGACCAGCACAAGGTCGGGGCTATAATCTTCAAGCGCGAGCCAGCGGCCGATCTCTACGCTGTCAAGCCGGCCGCGTTCGTCGAGACGGCGATCCTGATCCTTGCCGGAGGGAGCGTCCCGCTCGGTCTTGGCGTGGCGGAGCAGGATCAGGCGGCGCATGTCGCGATCTCATTTTCGGAAAACGTCGGCTTTGAAGTTCGGACCACTAGGGCATGGCCCGGAATAGTGTACAAGCTTACGCAGAACCTGTGACGGGCGCGAGTGCCGTTACACCCAGAAAACAGATGCGTCACGGTCTGCGATTTCCGGAACAATGGGCATGGAAGAATCTTCTGCAAATCCTTCGGCGGACGTGTCCAGCCGTCCGGGGCTGACGTTCGATCTCGATGTCGATATCTGCGTCATCGGAGGCGGGCTGGCCGGCCTGACCATGGCGCTTGAATCGGCCCGGAAGGGCGCGAGCGTGGCGCTGCTCGAAGGCCGCAGCATCGGCTGGAACGCGTCCGGCCACAACCTCGGCACGGTGATGCCCGGATACGGCGTCGCCGCGTCCGATCTGATCGAACGCGTCGGCTTCGATGATGCGCGCGCCCTGTGGAAGCTTGCACAGGGGGGCGCTGATTATGTCCGCGCCACCGCGTCCGGCATGCCCGGCATTGCGCTGACGGACGGCGCGCTCGAAGTTTCAAGGATCGATGCCGGTGACGAACTCATCAGCCGGTTGCAGACGCTCGGCGAGGATTTCGGCACAGAGGTCGAAGGCTGGCAAGCCGATCGCGTGCGCGAAGTGCTGAAGACGGATCGATACTTCCATGCGATTCATTTTCCGAAGGCATTCCAGATCGACGCACGGTCCTATGTTCATGGCCTGGCGGCGCTTGCGGAAAGCGAAGGCGTGCGGATCTTCGAGGACACGCCGGTGGTCAGTATCGATCCAGCCGGTATCCGCAAGCGCGTCTTTACGCCGTCGGCAAAGTTGCGCTGCTCTCACGTTGTGCTTGCTGGCAATGCGCATATCGGCGCGCCCAGCCGCCGTCTCGCCGCGACGCTGCTACCGACCTGGCGCTATGTCGGGTTGACGGAGCCGCTCGGCGAGCGGCTCGCCGGTGCCGTTGCTTTTCAGGGATCGGTGACCGACACCCACGGTATCGATCATTTTCGCATCGTCGATGGCGACCGGCTGCTGTGGTCAAGTCCAGAGACGACATGGCAGGGCGATCCACGACGCTATGCCAAGCGCATCCAGAGCCGCATCGCCGCGATTTTCCCGAGGCTGGGCCCGGTCAAGATCGCAGACACATGGGGCGGGATGTTTGGCCAGACGGTGCATGGCATGCCGCAGATCGGTGAAGTTCAACCGGGTCTGTGGATTCTCAGTGGCTTCGGCCGTCAGGGACTGAACACGACGGCCATGGGCGGCCAGCTTCTGGCGCGCAGTATTCTGTCGGGTGACGACCGTTGGCGGCTGTTCTCGCCGTTCGAACTGGTGTGGGCCGGCGGATCGGCGGGACGCATCGCGGGGCAGGCGATCGATATGTGGTCGCGCGGACATTCCGCTGCAGCCGGCGCATTGTCGCGATTCCGCGAACGCGCCCGTAGCCGGGAACAGGCGCGCGAATATGCCCGAGAGGCGCGCATCGCGTCCGCACAGGCGCAGGCCTCTTTTGCGCGGCAGCAGGCGTCGGCTGCGATGCATGAGGATCGCCGTGGCCCGGGCGGCGCTTGAAGGGTGTATGGGGCGGGCGAATAATCCGCCGGCACCGGGGTTACAGGAGCAGGCGGGCACATCGGGTGTTCCCACCTCGCGCGAAAGTGAGCCTCCTGCCAGTGCGATGTTGTAACTTTTCGCGACGGGGGCCGTAGATCGTGATGGACAGCCTGTTTCCCGACCTGCACGGAGCTTTGACCATGATCGACCGCCGTATCCTGCTCGCATCCGCGATGAGTCTCGCCGCGTTCTCGGCGTTCCGCTGGCTCGGTCTTGGCGGCAGCGCCAGTGCGGGTGAGAAATCCGCCGCAAAATTCGAGATCGAGAAAACTCCGGAGGAATGGAAGAAGCAGCTTTCGCCCGCTCAGTATAATGTGCTGCGCGAAGCCGGCACCGAGCGCCCGTTCACCAGCCCGCTGAACAAGGAAAAGCGCAAGGGAACCTTTGCCTGCGCCGGTTGCGACCTGCCGTTGTTCGCGTCGGAGACGAAGTTTGAAAGCGGCACCGGCTGGCCGAGCTTCTATCAAGCGCTGCCCAACGCCATTGTCGAGAAGTCCGATCGCACCTTCATGATGGTGCGGACCGAAACCCTTTGCCGGCGCTGCGGCGGCCACCTCGGCCATGTGTTCGACGACGGTCCGAAGCCGACCGGACTGCGTTACTGCATGAACGGACTGGCGCTGACCTTTAAGTCCGCGGACGGCTCGACGACCTGATACGCGCGGCAATTCTTGCCCGCTAGGCAATTGTGCCCCGGTCATTTGGCCGGGGCATTTCTTTTAAGTGACTGATTTTACTTGGCTAACGCTGTTGGCACAGCGCTTGCGATCTCTTCTTCGAATGCGGCCGTGAACGTTGGGCACCGGTAGGCCGCCCGGATCGAAGTTGGAGATAATGTAATGGGTCTCTTTGGCGCTCTCACCACATCCGTCGCGGGTCTTCGTGCTCAATCCTACGCGCTGGAGAATATCTCCGGCAACATCGCGAACTCGCAGACCACTGCGTTCAAGCGCATCGATACGAGCTTCCTCGATCTCATTCCCGAGACCGGCAACAACAACCAGCTTGCCGGCAGCGTCGCGACCGAATCGCGCTCAACCAATACGGTGCAGGGCGACGTTCAGAAGGCGGCCGTTGCCACCTACATGGCGATCAGCGGTGACGGCTTCTTCGTGGTTCAGAAGCCGGGCAGCTTTACCGACAACAATCCGATCTTCAATGGCGTCGATAACTACACCCGCCGTGGCGACTTCACGCTCGACAAGAACGGCTATCTGGTGAACGGCGCCGGTTACTATCTCGAAGGCCTTGCAATCGATCCGACCACGGGCAACGTCACCGGCAGCAATCCGCAGGTTCTCAAGTTCGGCAGCGACTTCCTTCCGGCGCAGCCCACAACAACCGTGACCTATCGCGCCAACCTGGCGTCGTATCCGCTGACCACCAAGCACGACACGTCCGTTCCGGGTTCGGAACTGATCAACGTCGGCGACTTCACAGTGAATCCGAGCACCGTCGGCACGCCGCCGCTGCCTTACCTCGACAACGCGGCCAGCGGCTCGGCGGTCAACAGCGCACTGACCACACCGACCCGGATCAATGGCTCGACCAAGCTGTCGGGTTTGGCGAATACCAACTCGCTTGCGGCGAGCTTCGCAATCGGCGACACCATCACCGTCAACGGCAACACCATCACCTTCACCGACGCATCGACCGCGCCGACACCCGGCCTCGATGACGCGACTAACATTCCGATCGACGGATCGATCGATCAACTGCTCGACAAGATCGACGGGCTGAGCGGCAACTCGGCGCTGTCCTCGACCGTTGTTAACGGCTCCGTTCAACTGCACACCGGCCTGACGAACAACCTCGCCGTCAGTTCGAGCAACGCGACGGCCTTTGCAGCGATGGGATTCTCCGGCCCTGTGGCCGTGAACCGCCTGGGCGGTGGCACGCCGGGCGCTGGCACCGTGATTGGCTCTGATGCCGCGACGTTTATCTCCCAGTCGATTTCAGGTGGTGCGACCACCGGTTACGACATCTCCGGTTCGCCGGTGAGCATCCAGTTCCGCTGGGCCAAGATGGACAGTTCGACTCTCGGACCGGGCCATACCGATAAATGGAACATGTTCTATCAGGTCGATCCGAATGCGACGGGCACTGCGACGGCCTGGCAGAATATCGGCACCGATTTCACCTTCAGTGCAAACGGCCAGCTCACGCCGGCGGTCGCCTCGGTCACCCTTACCAATCCGACGATCAGCGGCATCGCGCTCGGCAATGTCACCGTCAACTTCGGCGTCAGCGGCCTGACCTCGTTTGCCGACGCCAACGGCAACGCGCAGGTCAACGACATTCATCAGGACGGCTTCCCGGCGGGTTCGTTGCAGACGGTTGCGATCGGCGACAACGGCCGCGTTGTCGGCAGCTATTCGAACGGCCGCAATATCGACCTCGCGCAGATCACGCTGGCGACCTTCAACGGCGCGAACTTCCTCAAGCGCATCGACGGCGGCGCGTTCGAGGTGACCGATCAGTCCGGTGCGGCGATTTTCGGAAAGGGCGGTTCGATCACAGGCTCTGCGCTTGAAGGCTCGAACAGCGACATCGCCGACGAATTCACCAAGCTGATCGTGACACAGCAAGCCTACTCGGCGAACACCAAGGTCATCACGACAGCAAACACCATGGCGCAGGATCTGCTGAACGTGCTGCGATAGTCGCGAGTGTGGTGTCGCGTGATGCGACCTGAGATGGGCAGTATGTTATGGGTCTGAGCCAAGCTCTTTCAACCGCGATGTCCGGACTGCGGGCGAACCAGGCAGCAATGTCGCTGGTTTCGTCCAACGTCGCGAATGCCGAAACACCGGGGTACGTCCGCAAGACGACCAACCAGGTGCAAATGTCGACCGGCACCGGCGTCCAGACCATCGGCGTCAACCGGACACTCAACGAATACATCCAGGCTCAGCTGCGGACGGAAACGTCCGGCGCATCGTATGCGAGCACGCGTGCGAGCTTTCTGAACAATCTGCAAAGCATTTACGGCGATCCGGACTCCTCGTCGACGCTGGAAGCGAACTTCAATGCATTGACGTCGGCGCTTCAGGCGCTCTCGACCAGCCCGGACTCCCAGTCGGCGCGGATCGGCGTGATCAACGCTGCGCAGTCGATGGCGCAGCAGTTAAATGCAACGTCGCAGGGTATCCAGGGATTGCGCAACAGCGCCGAGCTGGGGCTGACCAATGCCGTGTCGGTGGCCAATAACGCCCTGAGTCAGATCGCCAGCATCAACAGGCAGCTGCAGGGCAGCTCCGGGCAGGATGCGTCGACCGCCGCGATGCTCGACCAGCGCGATCAGTACATCACGCAGCTGTCGCAACTGATGGACGTGCGTGTTGTGCCGGGGAACGGCGATCAGGTTTCCGTCTACACCATGTCGGGCGTGCAACTCGTTGGCGGCTCCGACGCGGCGCAACTGTCATTCAATGCGCAAGGCACGGTGACGCCGAGCACGCAATGGAATGCCGATCCGGCCAAGAGCACGCTGGGTTCGATTTCCATCAACTATCCTAACGGTGGAAGCATCGACCTCGTGTCCAGCGGATCGATCCGCTCGGGGGCGATCGCGGCCTATCTCGAACTGCGCGACAAGTCGCTGGTGCAGGCGCAGGCCCAGGTCGATCAACTCGCTGCGGCGATGGCCAGCGCGCTGTCCGACAGGACGACGAGCGGTACGGCATATCCGCCGGCGACACCCGTTCCACCGCCCGGCACGCCAGCCGGCTTCGATCTCGACTTGTCAGGCCTTCAGTCCGGCAACGTCGTGAATCTGACCTATACCGATACGATCACCAACACCCAGCACAGCATTTCGATCATCCGCGTGGATGATCCGAGCGTGCTGCCGCTGAAGGACAGCGCAACGATCGACCCGAAGGACAAAGTGATCGGCGTCGATTTTTCCGGCGGCATGGCGTCGGTCCTGACGCAGCTCAATGCTGCGCTCGGTGGCGCGGGCGTTCAATTCTCCAATCCGTCGGGATCGACGCTGCGCGTTCTCGATGACGGCGCCGGCGGTATGGCCGATATCAATGCGGCGTCGGTGACGAAGACGGCGACCTCGCTGACCGGCGGCGGACCGGAATTGCCGCTGTTCACCGATGGCGGACATGTCTATTCCGGCACGATCACTGCATCGGGCTCGCAGCAGACAGGTCTTGCCGGGCGCATCTCCGTCAATTCGGGATTGCTGGCCGATCCATCACGCCTGATTGTCTATGGTCCGACAACACCTGCCGGCGACACCACGCGCTCGGATTACATTCTGTCGCAGCTGACGTCGGGCAGCTACAGTTACTCGGCTTCGACCGGCGTCGGATCGAACGCTACGCCCTACAAGGGCACACTGCTCGGTTTCACGCAGCAGTTCACGAGCCTGCAGGGCAATGTTGCGGCATCGGCGCAACTGCTCTCCGACGGTCAGGACGTCGTTCTGAACACGCTGCAAAAGAAAATGGATTCTGAGTCAGGTGTCGATATTGACGAGGAAATGGCCAACCTGCTGGCGCTGCAGAATGCCTACTCTGCAAATGCGCGGGTGATGTCCACCGTCAATTCGATGTTCCAGTCATTGATGCAGGTACTGTGAGGGTCTCATGACTATCGAGGGCGTTAGCGGCCGGACATCGTATCTTGGCTCGGCGATCATCAATCTCAAGAGCCAGCTCGACACCCTGACGCAGCAGCTCGCGTCCGGAAAGAAGTCGACCACCTATGCAGGTCTCGGCGTCGACGCAGGCGTGGCGACGGGTTTGCGCTCGCAGATTTCCGGCATCGCCAGCTTTTCGAACACCGGGACGGTGCTCAACACGCGCATCAACATCGCGAACCTGTCGCTGGAGGGCATCAGCAGCGGAGCCAGCCAGGTCAAGGCCGCCGCGGCCGGATCAACACTGACGCTGGACAACGCCGGCAAGACCGCTGGTCAGAAAACCGCGATGGCGTCGTTCACGCAGATGATCGCGCTGCTCAACACCGAGGTCGGCGGCCGTTATCTTTTCTCCGGCCGCGCCACCGACACGCCGGCAACGCAGCCGGCTGATGTCATCCTCAATGGCAGCGGGACTCAAGCCGGATTGACTGATATCATCGATGAGCGCGGCCAGGCCGACGGCACCAGCGGACTGGGGCGTCTGGTGATCACGTCGCCGTCGCCGACATCGGTCACCATCGGCGAAGATGTCGCCGGTTCGCCGTTCGGATTGAAGCTGAGCGCCATCACCTCGACGCTGACCGGCGCGACCGTCACCGGGCCAGCGCCGCCGGCGGCGCCTCCCGGCGCGCCTTCGGAAATGTCAGTGGATCTCGGTGCGACAAATCCGAGCGATGGCGACAAGGTCAGATTTACATTCAGTCTTCCCGACGGAACGACGGAGACAATTCAGCTGACTGCTTCATCCGCGGTGCCGGCGCCGGCGGGCAGTTTTGCCATCGGCGCGGATTCGACAATCACGGCGGGCAATCTGAACGCAGCACTCAATACGGCGGTCGGCACGCTGGCAAATACATCGCTGGTCGCTGCATCGGCGATCACGGCATCCGACAACTTCTTCAGTTCGTCGCCGCCTCAGCGCGTCGATACGTCGTCCAATCCGCCCATCGCTTTGCGGAACGGCACGTCGGCCGATACCGTCTCCTGGTACACCGGCGAAAGCGGCACCGATCCGGCACGCGGAACGGCGGTGGCGGGTGTCGATCAGGCGATCTCCGTTCAATACGGCGCCCGCGCCAATGAACATGCGTTCGTCGAGACGCTGAAGAACATCGCGGTCTATGCCGCGGTGACGACGACCGCGAGCAATCCGAACGCGAATGCGCAGATCACGGCGCTGAATTCGCGGACCGTCGATAATCTTGCCGTGCATCCCGGTCAGCAGTCGATTCAGGACATTCAGGCGGATTTCGCCGGTGCGCAGGCGGCGATCAAGACGGCTAAGGATCGGCAGACTCAGACTGGCGCGATCGCCCAGTCGATGCTGGATTCGATCCAGGGGGTCAACGACAACGAGGTTGCCGCCAAGATCCTTGCATTCCAGACCGCCCTGCAGGCGTCGTATCAGACGACCGCATCGCTCTACCAGATGAGTCTGGTGAAGTTCCTGTAAGATCGGCGGACGGTCTTCACGTCCGCCGGGAGTTGCCATCTCACATCAGTCCGTGAAACGAAAAAGGCTTCCTTCTGGAGGCCTTGTTCGTATGTTGGTCTGCGTGTGGTGTTAAGCGGCGGCGCTGCTGAAGCCGGCTTCGCTCGTTCCCGCATTCTGGCCACGGGCCTGATCGATCAGCCGCTTCTCGTAAGCGATCAGCTTCTTGGATTCCTTCAACGCTCTATAATAGTCGCCGCTTAAGATGTGGTTATTGATTTCCTCAATCATGCCGGCGGCGCTGGGCACGGCGCTCAGGAAATCGCGCATCACATCGAAATAGACCGCGTGGTGTTCCTGCGGGTCGTGCGAGATGTACATGAGCTGGACCGCCAGATAGATCAGTTTGGACGGCGTATCGGCATTGTCCGGCGTCAGGATATCTTTCTCTCGCAAGACCGGCAGCCTCTCTCCTTCGATCAGGAATTTTGCCCGCTGATCGGTATTTGTGATCACGCACGAGCCGACAATGATCTTCTCGTGCGGCTTGAGTTCGACTTTCAAAGCCATGGCGGTTCTCCCGTGCGCGCCGGTTTCAATTGGATCCGGCAAGTGCGGCGATCCTTTCGCGTTATGGTTAACGCGAGGTAAACGGCGATCCGATAACGGGGAGATGGGTTTAAGAAATATCCTTGTCAGATCAAGGGAATTGCCAGTTTCCCCGCCGCACGCGCCACGCCCTGATCCGGACACTTGGACCGGCCCGGTTCATATCTTTTTAGATTGTTGCTTCCAATGTGCACCGGCTCGCCGATCGAAATCGGCGACCACGCTTGTACACGTTGCGTCCACACCAGAAAGGTTGTTTCCATGTCCAGTATCGTTCTCTCGTCATCGGTACGCCAGAACCTGCTGTCGCTTCAGTCGACCGCTGATCTTCTGTCCACCACCCAGACCCGCCTTGCCACCGGCAAGAAGGTCAACACCGCTCTCGATAATCCGACCAACTACTTCACCGCAGCCGGGCTCGATGCGCGCGCCAGCGACATCAACAACCTCCTCGACGGCATCGGCAACGGCGTGCAGGTGCTGCAGGCTGCCAACACCGGCATCACCTCGCTGCAGAAGCTCGTCGATAGCGCGAAGTCTGTCGCCAACCAGGCGCTGCAGACCACTGTCGGTTATTCTCAGAAGTCCACCGTGACGACCACTGCGATCACCGGCGCCACCGCCGACGATCTGCGCGGCACTACCTCCGCCACCGTTCCTGCTACCGCTGGCGCTCTGACCGCCGGCGCGTTCACGGCCATCAACGTCTCCGGCACGGGTTCGGCTCTGGTCCCGGCGACTGCGGCTACGACCTTCACCGGCACCGGCTTCAGCGCCGTTGATGTGACCACCGGCACGGTCTCCTTCGACCTCACCGTCGATGGCACCACGCAGTCGATTTCGATCGACGCTGCTGCGGTCACGGCCTTCACGGGTGGCGGCGGCACGCTGGTTGGTACGGCTGCTGCGCTCACCGCGGCTGACATCGCCAACATCACGAACGACCAGTTCGGCGCCAACGTTGTTACGGTCAATGCCGGTCAGCTCGAGGTCGCCTCGGCGACAACCGGCACTGGTTCTGTGGTCACCATCGCAAACTACGCCAGCACGGCGGCTGGCGGCGTGACGGGTCTTGCCAACACCAGCAGCACCGGTACCGCTGCTGTTCCGGCAGTTCCTGCCGCTTCGCAGAGCTTCACTGTCACCGTTGACGGTGGTGCGGCCCAGACCGTCACGCTCAGCGCGGCGAGCATCGCGACCTACAACACGGCGAACCCCACCGCGACTGTCAACGCCGCGAACCTCAGCGCAGCGAACGTTGCCAGCGTCATCAACAGCCAGATCACCGGTGCGGTGGCTTCGGTTGTCGGCGGCGCGCTGACGTTCACGTCGAGCTCGACCGGCACGACCTCCAACGTTGTGACCTCTGCGGTTACCTCGGCTGGTACTGCTTCCGGTTCGACCGGTGTTGCGGCTGCTACGGGTACCGCTGGTGTTGCTGCCATTCCGGGCACGTCGGCGCTCAACGGTCTGACCCTGAATATCGCTGCGACTGGTGGCGGTTCCGCGACCAGCATCACCTTCGGTGACGGCACTGCCGGTACCGTGAAGTCGCTGAACGACCTGAATGCGAAGCTCTCTGCGAACAATCTGCAGGCGACGCTGAGCACGGACGGCAAGATCAGCATCACCACGACGAACGACGCGGCCTCGTCCACGATCGGTGCGATCACTGGAACCGCGGCTGGAGTTGGTTCTCCGTTTGCGGGTCAAGCCGGTGCGGCTCCGACCCTCGATCCAGTCGCTCAGCAGACCCGCGCGAACCTGGTCACTCAGTACAACAACATCATCGACCAGATCCGCACGACTGCTCAGGACTCGTCGTTCAACGGCGTCAACCTGCTCAATGGCGATCAGCTCAAGCTGACCTTCAACGAAACGGGCTCTTCGACGCTGAACGTCACCGGCGTGGTGTTCAACCCTGCTGGTCTGGGCCTCGGTTCCCTCACGTCGGGCACGGACTTCATCGACAACGCCGCGACCAACAAGGTGCTGGCTTCCCTGAACAACGCCAGCAGCACGCTGCGCGGTCAGGCGTCGGCCCTGGGTTCGAACCTGTCGGTCGTCCAGATCCGTCAGGACTTCTCGAAGAACCTGATCAACGTGCTGCAGACCGGCTCGTCGAACCTGACGCTGGCCGACACCAACGAGGAAGCGGCGAACAGCCAGGCGCTGTCCACCCGCCAGTCGATCGCGGTGTCCGCGCTGGCGCTGGCCAACCAGTCGCAGCAGAGCGTTCTTCAGCTCCTGCGCTGATCCAGACGATACCGACCAAAAATCAGGCGGCGGGGGAAACCCCGCCGCTTTTTTGTTGTCTTGAATGTCACTGCCGGGGCGATCCGCCTGCGCGGGCAGGGCGGCTGCGCCGTTAAGGTTTTGTAAAGGACGTTATTTAAGCCGCTGTTAACCATAATTTAAACCGTGCCTCTTAAGAATTGGGAAAAGACGCCGTTTCCCATGCTGCACCTGCCGATTTGGGTTGTCGGCATTTCGCATACTTAAGGAAGGTACTCTCATGTCCGATATCGTCCTCTCGGCGTCAGTTCGTCAGAATCTGTTGTCGCTCCAGTCGACCGCCGATCTCCTCGCGACCACTCAGAACCGCCTTGCCACCGGCAAGAAGGTCAACACCGCGCTCGATAATCCGACGAACTTCTTCACCGCGGCCAACCTCGACAGTCGCGCCAGCGACATCAACAACCTCCTCGACGGCATCGGCAACGGCGTGCAGGTGCTGCAGGCCGCCAACACCGGCATCACCTCGCTGCAGAAGCTGATCGATAGCGCGAAGTCGATCGCCAACCAGGCGCTGCAGACGCAGGTCGGCTACACTAAGTCTTTCCTGAAAACGGCCGCCAACCCGGGCGCGAATGGTTCGAACATTCTCGGTGCGGTCACACCAGGTACCGCCGGTACTCTAACCGCTGGCGCGTTCACGGCCATCAACGTCTCCGGCACGGGTTCGGCTCTGGTCCCGGCGACTGCGGCTACGACCTTCACCGGCACCGGCTTCAGCGCCGTTGATGTGACCACCGGCACGGTCTCCTTCGACCTCACCGTCGATGGCACCACGCAGTCGATTTCGATCGACGCTGCTGCGGTCACGGCCTTCACGGGTGGCGGCGGCACGCTGGTTGGTACGGCTGCTGCGCTCACCGCGGCTGACATCGCCAACATCACGAACGACCAGTTCGGCGCCAACGTTGTTACGGTCAATGCCGGTCAGCTCGAGGTCGCCTCGGCGACAACCGGCACTGGTTCTGTGGTCACCATCGCAAACTACGCCAGCACGGCGGCTGGCGGCGTGACGGGTCTTGCCAACACCAGCAGCACCGGTACCGCTGCTGTTCCGGCAGTTCCTGCCGCTTCGCAGAGCTTCACTGTCACCGTTGACGGTGGTGCGGCCCAGACCGTCACGCTCAGCGCGGCGAGCATCGCGACCTACAACACGGCGAACCCCACCGCGACTGTCAACGCCGCGAACCTCAGCGCAGCGAACGTTGCCAGCGTCATCAACAGCCAGATCACCGGTGCGGTGGCTTCGGTTGTCGGCGGCGCGCTGACGTTCACGTCGAGCTCGACCGGTGCAACTTCCAGCGTCGCGACCTCTGCGGTTACCTCGGCTGGTACTGCTTCCGGTTCGACCGGTGTCGCTGTAGCAACCAACACCGGTGCGGCGGCCACCGGCGGCCTGGCCGGCCAGACCTTGACCATCGCCGCAGCGAGTGGCGGCACTCCGACCAACATCACCTTTGGAACGGCTCTCGGCCAGGTTTCGGACATCAACGAGCTCAACGCGGCGCTGCTGCCAAACAACCTTCAGGCCAGCATCGACACCACGGGTGCCATCACCATCACGACCGCGAATGATGCGGCATCGTCGACGATCGGCGCTGTCGGCGGCACGGCTGCTAACCCGGGCAACCTGTTCGCCGGTTTGACCCCCACCATCCCCGTGGTCGATTCGAACTCGCAGGCGACCCGCGCGAACCTCGTGTCGCAGTACAACAACATTATCCAGCAGATCAAAACGACCTCGCAGGATGCTTCGTTCAACGGCGTCAACCTGCTCAATGGCGACCAGCTCAAGCTGATCTTCAACGAAACCGGAAAGTCGACACTCAATATTACCGGCATCAATCTCGACCCGGCCGGCCTTGGTCTTGGCAACCTGACCCAGGGCACGGACTTCGTCGACAACGTTGCGACCAACAAGGTGCTGGACTCTCTCAACTATGCGAGCAGTTTCCTGCGCTCGCAGGCATCGACGCTTGGTTCGAACCTGTCGATCGTGCAGATTCGTCAGGACTTCTCGAAGAACCTGATCAACGTGCTGCAGACCGGTTCGGCCAACCTCACGGTCGCAGACACCAACGAGGAAGCGGCGAACAGTCAGGCCCTGGCAACCCGCCAGTCGATCGCGGTGTCCGCGCTGGCGCTGGCCAACCAGTCGCAGCAGAGCGTGCTTCAGCTTCTCAGAACTTAAGCGAAGGCTAAGGATTAGAACAGGAAAGCGGCGAGGGGCACCTCGCCGCTTCTTTTGCGCCGTAAATTGCTATTACTGCTCAAGAGTTGCATTTACAAGCAGCAGCCTGACAGGAGCCACACAGCAAGGGAGACAGAACGTGCCTCTCAGAGTCGAGCTCAAGCCGTTCGAGCGAATCGTGATCGGCCATAGCGTCATCACCAATTCCGAGCACCGCGCGACATTTCTGATCGACGGCGATACGCCGATCCTGCGCGAGAAGGACATCCTGACCGCGGAAACCGCGAACACGCCGGTCAAGCGAATTTATCTCTGCGTGCAGCAGATGTATCTCGAGGATGACATTCCGAAATATCAGGAGCTCTATCTCGGCTTCGTCAAGGACATGCTCGAAGCGGTACCTAGTTCCCGCGAACAAATTGAAGCCGCAAGTAATCATATTTTAAACGGTTATCTTTACAAAGCTCTAAGAGAAATCAGGAAACTGATGAAGCGCGAAGAAGAACTCTTGTCGAGGTGATGAATGTCTCACGCTGCGTACGCAAGAACTGCTCAAACGACGGCATCTCCCCGGGAGATCGAAGCGCAGGCTCTACTGAAGGCAGCGAACAAGCTGCAGGACATCGTGAGCAATCTTGGCCGCACCGACGACGAGTTCGCCGCCGCACTGCTGTTCAACCGCAAGCTCTGGGCCATCCTCCTGAGCGCGGTCACCAGCGACGACAATCCGCAGCCCGTTGAGGTTCGCCAGAACATCGTCAACATCGGCACCTTCGTCATGACGCAGACGATGGAATTGCAGCTCAATCCGCAGCGCGAGAAGCTGAAGCCGCTGATCGACATCAACTGCAACCTGGCGGCTGGATTGTCCGGCCGGGCATAACGAGCGGATCGCGCTGTGGCTGATCTCCTTAGCACCATATCGGCGAATTACGTGGCGGTCGGCGCGAACGTCAACTATTCGAAGGGCCCCTATGTGCCTGTCGATGCCGCAAGCTACGAGGGCAACTGGACGGGCAAGTACGCTAACAACGAGTCATTCAGCATTCAGGTGTCTGACGTCGTCGGCTTCCGCGCCAAGGTCCGGTACCAGAGCGGCAGCACGATGAAGTATCAGGAAGTCCTGATCCGCGACAATTCGTTCCGGGTCGGCGACTCGAAGTTCATGCTGACGAAGCAGGGCACTGCGCAGATCAAGACCGTGATGACCAACGCCGCCACCGGCGCTCAGTCGATGGAAACGGCCTACGCCAAGCAGAACTGATCTTCGCGGTTCGCTGCGGCGCGAACCCCGACCAAAAACCTCAAACTCTCAGATCGGTATTCCGGCGCATGTTGTCTTCCCGGGCGATATCCATCGCCCGCAGATAGGCGCGTGCGCGCAGCCGCGCCTCGTCCGGATACTGGCGGACGACCAGGCTGGTCGCGCTGTCGACGGTCCGATAGACGATTTCAGCCGAGGCGCGATCGATGACCACTTGCTTTGAGAGCCGATCGGTCTCCGCCTGGGGATTGATGCGCGCCTGAACGGACGCGTCGGTCGCGGTAACGGCCTTGTCGGGAGGAAGCTGCGTCGGGACAGCCGTCCTCGCTGCGTCAGACGCAGGCTCGGCGTATGTAGCGATAACCGATGCCCCCACCGGCTTGATGCTGAAATCCGCACTCATGGCAGCCTCTGGCTTTCCCTTGAGTCAAACCCCAACCCTCCGGTTCCGAACATGACGGAACTCTTTGAACCCAGTCCTTATGTTGACGTGGTGATTTGAATCAAAACGTCTGCATTTCGCGCTGCCATATACGCAGCGCAAAATCCGGCGCGGCTCATGACAGTGCCTTGAGCGGCGTTGCGATCAATCGGGAGAAGAAGTTTAGAGAGAGCGGCTGACGGACAGCGGCGTGACGTGACGCGGACCCGGCATTGCGCGTTGTCCGCCCGCGGTGTAGCCGTTCGGAAGGCTTTTCCGCTGCATTTCGCCGTTGACGCCGCGGACGATCCCCTCGGAGACGGCGTGGGCTGTCGCGAGCACCGTGAGATTGACCTGCAACATTGCGCGGAACGTGTCGTGATGACGATGTAGCGCAGTGAGCAGTTCAGGCGTGGATTGCTTGAGGTAGTCGCGGCTGCGCGTCAGTTTCGAAATCGCATCGACATACTGCCGCGACATCTCGCCTTTCTCGGTTTCGAGCGCCATCGCTTCGCGGACATTGCCGGCGCGGACCAGTTCGGTCTCGCGTTCCACGATCCCGAGCAGCGAGTTCATGATCTGCATCAGTCCTTCGGCGAGCTTGCGGGCCTCGACCGGCGTCGATGCCGGCGCGGGAGAGGCGGGCGCTCTGGAGCCTTGCTGTTGAGGGGTCATGAGGTGTCTCTCTTCCGGTTCGCTAGCTTGCGCGACCGGCCTGTTGGAGAATGAGGGTGCGGTAAACGTCGCTGGAGATTCCGACGCCGCCGGACTGCGCGAACGACTTCGAATATTGCTCGGTCATCATCGAGCGCCAGATGCCGGTGCCAGGCGTGTTGCCGTAGGGACCGTCGCCTTTGATGCCGCTCATCATCTGGGTGAACATCGAGTTGAGGAACACCGCCTCGAAATCCTGCGCCTGGCCCTTGGCTTTCGCCTGCGCCTGCGGCGAGACTTTCGTCAGCGCGTCCTGCAGCAGAAGATCGGGACGTCCGCCGGTGAAGGTCGTCGGAGCCCGTGTTGTGGTCGGAGTGATGCTCATTACATCACCTCGATGTCGGCCTGGATCGCGCCGGACGCCTTGATGGCTTGCAGGATGCCGATCAGATCGCGCGGGCCGATGCCGAGCCCGTTGAGGCCATCGACGAGTTGCTGCAACGAAACTCCGTCCTTGACGACGGCCAGTTTCTTGCCGTCTTCCTGCACGCCAACGCGTGTATTCGGCGTAACAACGGTGCGTCCACGCGAGAACGGCGCGGGCTGGCTGACCTGTGGGCTTTCCGAGATCGTGACGGTGAGGTTGCCCTGCGCAACCGCGACGGTGGCGACGCGCACGTCGCGGCCCATCACGATGATGCCGGAGCGCTCGTCGATGATGATCTTGGCGCCGAGATCCGGCTCGACCTGCAATTGTTCGATCTCGGTCAGCAGCGCGACGACATTGCCCTTGAACTCGGCCGGAATGCTGAGCTGCACGGTGGAAGGATCGACCGGCTCGGCGGTCTTGGTGCCGAGGTAGTCGTTGACGGCGGCGGCGATGCGCTTGGCCGTGGTGAAGTCGCCGTTGCGCAGGGCAAGGCGGACATTCGGCAGGCGGTTCAGGGCGAACTCAATTTCGCGCTCGATAATCGCGCCGTTGGCAATGCGGCCGACCGTCGGCACACCCTTGGTGACGCTGGCGGCGGCGCCTTCAGCCGAGAAGCCGCCGATGGCCAGCGAGCCCTGTGCGACGGCGTAGACGTTGCCGTCGGCGCCGAGGAGGGGGGTGACGAGCAGCGTGCCGCCCTGGAGGCTCTTCGAGTCACCGAGCGCCGACACGGTGACGTCCATGCGGGTGCCCTGGGTACCGAAAGCGGGAAGATTACCGGTGACCATGACGGCGGCGACGTTGCCGGTGCGGATGGTGGAGCCGCGGATGTTGACGCCCATGCGCTCGAGCATCGCTTGCAGCGATTGCTTGGTGAAGGGGATGTTGTTGAGGGTGTCGCCGGTGCCGTTGAGGCCGACCACGAGGCCATACCCGATCAACTGGTTCTGGCGCACGCCCTCGATGTTCGCGAGATCCTTGATCCGCGACGTCGCATGGGCCGGTGCGCCCGAGGCGCCGATAAAGGCGGTCAGCAGGGCGATGGCCATGCAGGCTGCCTGAAAAGTCCGAAACATCCTCTGCTCCCCGCTGAGGTCTCTGCGGACTGTTCCGTGCTCCCCACGGGACTGGTCCGTCATTAACTATGCGAGGGCCGTGCCAGAGCTGAAAATCAGGTAAGATGCTGTATCGATTATAGAATTTTCTTGAGTCGGGAATTGGAGTTGTTCGGCCCAGGCACCGAACTTGCCGTATCCGGCACAAATTGCCGGGTTGTTTACCTCTCATTAACCATAAACCGCCACTTTGAGACGTGGGCCAGTCAGGGCGTGATGCCAGCGGTCCCAACCCGCGCGAGCCAGCACGATGCGAATTTACGGACCGAATGGAGCCAATCTGTCATCGCCGGCGTCAACCGCGCGGCGCTCAAGCTCGACGGCGTTTTCCCTTGGTGACATGGGCACGGCGGCGGAAACCCGCTCTGCTGCACCGCCGCGCGCTACCAGCGGAATCGATGCACTGCTGGCGATGCAGGGTGTCGAAGACTCCACCGAACGCCGCCGGCGCTCGGTTGCCCGTGGCCGGACCGCGCTCGATGTGCTCGACGACCTCAAGATCGGCCTGCTGGCGGGATCGTTCGATTCGACCACCGTCGCCCGCCTGCGCACCGCCGCGGCGGAGCTGAAAACCACCTCCGGCGATCCGGGGCTCGACCAGGTACTGTCTGAAATCGAGCTGCGGGTGGAAGTCGAACTGGCCAAGGCTGGCCAGTAGAGCGGGCCAACATTCGGCCTCGAAGCCCGGAATTCCAGCCATTTTCGCGCTCCAAGCAGGGTGCGGTTCCCTGTGGAAGGTCTCATTTAAGGGTTCAATTCGGGTGCTTTCCAGCCCCTCCGCGATATTGTCTGTCACAAGCCGCCGCTATATAAGCTGCGGCGCGCACGGGCATATTCCGTCCGCCTTGTACGTCGACATGGACCGCACTTGGAAAAGTTGAAGAACTACAGGCCCTCTGAAAAAGAGCCTTTCATGAACGAGCGTCAGCGGGAGTATTTCCGCCGGAAGCTGCTCGACTGGAAGGAAGAGATCCTCCGGGAATCGAAGACCACGCTTCAGCAGCTTCAGGAAGAAAACGTCAATCATCCTGATCTTGCCGACCGCGCTTCATCAGAGACCGATCGCGCTATCGAACTTCGCGCGCGCGACCGTCAACGCAAACTCATTTCCAAGATCGATGCCGCCCTGCAGCGGATCGAGGACAATACCTACGGGTATTGCGAAGAAACCGGCGAGCCGATCTCGCTGAAGCGGCTGGAAGCGCGCCCCATCGCGACGCTGTCGGTCGAGGCGCAGGAGCGCCATGAAAAGCGCGAGAAGGTTTATCGCGACGAATAGTCGGCGTCGCCGCTGCCTTCGCGATAATTGCATCAAGCCCGGTGGCCGAAAGGTCATCGGGTTTTTTCATGCCGTTCCGGAACATGCGTGGTGGTCGCGAACTAGCGACAACAATGAACGGGAGGACATCGTGAGAACATTTTTGATCGCGTCGGCATCGCTCGCCATCGCCTCGCTCGTGGCAGTCACTAATGCCGATGCGCGAGGTTACAAGTATTGCCTGAAGAGTTCGCCGGGTCCGGGCGACTGCAAGTACAGCAGCTACCGGCAGTGTATGGCCTCGGCGTCGGGTCTCAATGCGATCTGTGTCCGCAACTACGGCCCGCGACGCTAACGCATCTGATGATCTGAGGTTTGCGCGAGCTTGCGCTCTCACACGCACATCATTGGTGAGGCGGCTTGTTGATGGCCGCCTTGTCAGCGTTCTTCTTTTCGGTGCCCGCTTTGTCGGCTTTCGATGCGCCCAGTTCTTTGCGAACGGCGGCGGCGGAGTTTCCGACCTTGTCGATGGCCTTCTGCAGTTCTTCCTTGGTCACACGGAGGTGTTTGGTCCAGTAACGGACTTCATCGTCTGTGCTCATCGCGATGTGACAGCGATCCTGTTGGCCCTTCACCGCAAGACGATCGGCCATTCCAGCCTCCCGCGATAACTCTTTGAAGGTAGGCGGTCGGGAAAAATGACCCCGTTTTCAGGGGCCATTTCGTCCGTTTCGGTCAGCGATAGTGATGGTGGCCGTGGCCGCGCTTGATGACAATCACCTTTTTGCCGTGACGATGTCCGTGATGGCGATGCCCATAATGGCGGGGCATATGGGCGCGAGCGCCGCGATACTCACCGTGATGATGACCGCGATGCATTCCACGCTCGCCAGTCTTGATGACGACGGTCTGCGCGCTGGCTATCGAAGGCACCGCAATGGCAAGAGCCGCAACGGCCGCAATAACAAAACCAAACTTCTTCATCTCTGTCTCTCTCCTTTGAATAAAGCGAGAGTAGAACAGAGGTGGCAACCAAACGTTCCGTGCGCGCCACGGACATTTTTATGAACCGCTGTTCATTGCCGAGAGCGAGCAGCGAATCCGAACAGTAACAGTGCTTGCGCGATGGAACAGAAACGAGCGTGAGTTTTCGCCGCTATGCGAGGGTATGAACAATGACCGGCCCGGCGACCGCTGTGGCCGGTCCGGTGAGCAGCGGCGCGAGATCCTGCTCGATCCACGCAAGCCCGCGTTTGTTCGACTCTTCCGCGCCGGCGAAATTGTTGAAGATGCTGATCGCCGTCACCGTGTCGTCCGGCGCATAGATCACGTAATAGGCGATGAAACCATCGACGTCGCTGATGATCGGGATCGCGCCTTCCTTGATCCTGCGCGTCAACTCCTCGGCCATGCCCGTTTTTGCTTTTCCCTGACGAATGGCGGCGTACATAGCATCCTCCTTCACCGGTCGGCTGCCCGAGGTTGCGATTGCTGCGGTCTGGTATCACGCCATTCAGGGGCGGCCGAGCAGCGGAATTGTCCGCGGCTGAACGGTTCGCAGTTGCGCAATGGCGGGAAATTACCACTTCCGCGGATGGCTGAACACCGGCGAATGACCAGCAACTTGTTCCTCAAACGATCACGACCTCCGTCAGGGGAGCTGACAGAGGCCGCGTCGTGAACACCGTGCTGCGCCTAGGTTCGCTGCCTGGTGTGGGAGCCGGGAGAAAGACGGTGGGAGCCGTCTCATTTATTGCGGCGTGATCTCCTTCAGAAAGCGGTTCAAGATCACGCCTCGGCGTCGTGCTTAGAACGGCAGCAGGATGTCGAAGGCCTGCTGGCCATAGCGGGCCTGCTGCACGTCGGTGATCTGGCCGCGGCCGCCGTAGGCGATGCGGGCCTGCGCGATCTTGCTGGAGTCGATGGTGTTGTCGCTCTGGATATCTTCTGGCCGCACGATACCCGCGACGACAAGCTCGCGGACTTCGAAGTTGACGCGGATTTCCTGCTTGCCTTCGACCACAAGGTTGCCGTTCGGCAGCAACTGCGTGACCACGGCGGCGACGTTGGTCTGCAACGCTTCCTGCCGGTTGACCGATCCCTTGCCATCGCTGGACGAGGTGGAGTCCGCCGTCAGCATGCGGCCGGGGGGAATCGCGGCGTTGGTGCCGGGGATCTTGTTGATGCCAAAGAAGCTGGTGACGCCTGAATTTTCGGAATTGGTGCGGCTGCGCTGGGTCTCGTTGGCGATGTTCGCCTTATCGGTAATGTTGACGGTCACCGTGAGGATGTCGCCGATCTGATGCGCGCGCTGATCCTTGAAGAAGGCGCGCGAGCCATTTCGCCACAGCGAGTTCGGATTGAACGACGCCGGTTGCGGTGCTGGCATCGGCATCGATACCGGCTTGTAGCCCGCCTGCGTCGTCGGATTGTCGATCGCCGAAAGTTTCGGCTTTTCTCCGATCGCCGCAAGACGATCGAGGGACGAGCAGCCGCTAGCCATGGTGCCGAGCACCAGCAGGCTGCTGGCGACTATGAGGCGATTGAACACATTGGACTTGGACATGACTGTTACTCGGCTTTTCTGGATTCAGGGGCGGAAGCGGCTGGCGATGTGCTGGTCGAGAGAGCTGCGGTAGTGAGGCGTGGCCCCGCCACGATGATCGAGACTTGCCCTGGGCCTGTTACGACGCCCTGGACGGTGCGCTTCGACTGCAGGTTGACGACGTTGACGACGTCTCCCTCGGTGCCGCTGTCGATCGCCTTGCCGCGGCCGGTGAGATAAAGACCCGGCGTCTCATAGATCAGCATCACACCTTGATCGCGCGAGACCAGATCCGGCCTTCCGAGGTCAGCCATTTTCAACGCCTGTCCGGCGCGCATCTGCTTGCGGGCCTGCATGCCGACCGAACGGTCGCGGATGGCGACATCGTTTCCAACTTCGGATTTCGGCCGCCGCTCGGTCACCACATCGGATGACTTGATAATGTCGTTGCGCTCGACGGCGCGGGTCAGCACAGCCGCCTCGACGGTTTCCACAGCCGTGCCGATGAAGCGCAGCTTGGTCGGCGTGTAGGTGACGTCGTTGGGAATTTCGAAGGTGATGTCGAAGCGGCCGTTGCGCGGATCGAACCGCACGGTGGTGGCGCGCATGTCGCCGGTATGCGCGGCGTCGAGCTGAAGTTCGCGCAGATCCCGCTCGAAGGTGACAGAGATATTGGTGGCGTCGCCGAGGCCGTTGCGGCGCTCGAGCACGCGGGCGATCTGAAGCTCGATCTCTTTAGAGATCAGGGTGCGCGAGGACCGCGTCACCATGACTTCACGGATGTCATTGGTCTGGACGCCGATCACCTCATGGGCGCGCAGCACCGACAGCAGTTGCTGCGTCGGCAGTGATCCGGTGGTGCCGAGATCGGGTGCGCGGAAGATGGCGATCTGTGCAGCGGTCCCGGCATTTTCCACCACGTCGCCGATCCGGACCACGTCGCTGCTGACGGTGACGTTCGCGCGCAAGACTGGGGAGGCGAGCGTGTCCCGTTCCGATTGCGCCAATGCCGCGCCGGATGTCAATGCGAGCAGGGCGGCGGCGATCAAGGTCGAGCGCAACATCATTCTCTCCCTTAACGGAACATGCCGGTGGTGGCCTGCATCATCTGATCGGCGGCGCTGACGACCTTGGCGTTCATCTCGTAGGCGCGCTGCGCGGCGATCAGGTCCGAGATTTCGGAAACGACCTCGACGTTGGCTTGTTCGAGATTGCGCTGTTGCATGTCGCCGAAGCCGTCTGCGTTGGCGAGGCCATCCTGCGGCGGGCCGGAGGCGGGCGTATCGGTGAACAGGTTGTCGCCGATCGATTGCAGGCCGGCTTTGTTGATGAACCGCGTCAGGCTGATCTGCCCGACGACGGTTGGTGTGGTTGTGCCCGGCGTGGTCACCGAGACCTGGCCCTGCTGGTTGACGGTAAGGCCGGAAGAGTTTTGCGGGATGGTGATCGTCGGCTGCACGGGATTGCCCTGCGCCGTCACCACGCGGCCCTGACCGTCGGTCGTGAACGAGCCGTCGCGCGTGTAGGTATAGGTGCCATCGGTCATCTGGATCTTGAAGTAGCCTTCGCCCCGGATGGCGAGGTCCAGATCGCCGCCGGTGGGCAACAGCGTGCCCTGCGTCATCAGGCGCGGCGTGCCGACAGTCTTGACGCCGCCGCCGATGTCGATGCCGACCGGAAGGACGGTGCCCTGATCGGACGCCTGCGCACCGACGCGCTTGACGTGTTCGTAGATAAGATCCTGAAACTGCGCCCGCTGCTTCTTGTAGCCGGTGGTGCGCAGGTTCGCGATATTGTTGGAGATGACCTGAACGTTGAGTTCCTGGGCCGCCATCCCGGTCGCTGCTGTGTAAAGTGCGCGCATGGAATTGTTTCCTTATGCCGGAACGTCGGCGAGCATCTGGATTGCGTTTTTGCGAAGGTCGCTCTGCTGCTGCATCAGCGACGAAACCGACTGGTAAGTGCGCATGACTTCCATCATGCGGGTCATCTCGGCGACGGCGCTGACGTTGGACTTTTCAACGAAGCCCTGATTGAAGCGCGAGGCGAGGTCAGGCTGGGCGGTGTTGCCGGCGGGTGCCGAGTAAAGATTCGAGCCTTCCTTCACCAGCTGCTGCGGATTGTCGAACTTCACCAGCTTGAGCTTGCCGCGGATGGAGTCGAACTGGGTCACGATACCTTCACGCACCGTGATCGTGCCTTCGCTTGAGATCACGATCTCCTTGTCGGTCGGCTGAAACACGATCGGGCCGTTGGTGCCGAGCACGATGTTGCCGCCGGTGGTCACGAGCTGACCCTGGGCATTGATCTGGAAGGAGCCGTCGCGGGTGTAGCGTTCGCCGGCCGGCGTCTGCACGGCGATGAAGCCCTTGCCGTCGATCGAGACGTCGAGCGGGCTGCCGGTCTTTTCCGCCGGGCCTTGCGAGAAGTCGTGATAGGCGGCGCGGTCCTGGACGAAGCTGACGCGGCGGTCGGTGACCGAGAAATTGTCTTCGTGGGCGCCGGTGTTCAGGTATTCCTCGAACAGCGACTTGTTGGCCTTGAAACCGTTGGTGTTGACGTTCGCCACGTTGTTGGCGATGACGTCGATCTGCCGCTCAAGCGACATCTGCCGCGATAATGCGACGAGAAGCGTATTCTCCATCGGCCAATCTCCCCTTGTTGAACCGCGGCCTGCCTCTCCCAAGGCCTGACGCGGATCGTGCGAACCGGTGAAGCTCTCCCAAGCTGCGGTTCGCCATCTACAATGCGAGAGCTGTGCCAATTGAAGAAGATCAGTAATTCCAGCGGCTTATTGATTTCCGGGCATGCCGGACGTCGGCAATAACCTCTTGTTGACCATGTTGGCCCGGCAAAAATTTCCCAGTTGGAGGACAAAAGAAAGATTTCGTTAACCATTGCGTCCGTACGGTGGACAGACAGGGCGCTCACGCGCCGGCGGCCTTTGTATCGCGTCATTTAAAGCCAGTTCGGCAGCATCGAGCCCATCCCAGGACTGCGGGCGGGGGCAATGGCAGACGACGATCAGGTCGAGGAGGGCGCGGAAACCGCTGCTCCGAAGGGCAAGCGCAAACTCATTATAATGGGTGGCGCCGCCGTACTCGTGCTTCTGCTTGCCGGAGGCGGCTGGTTCTTCTTCATGCGCGGGCCCGCGAAGGAAGTGCACGCGGTCGCGCCGCCGCCGAAGCCGCCGGTGTTCCTCGATGTCCCCGAAGTGCTGGTCAACCTTTCGAATGGGCCGGGTGAGCGGATTCAATACCTCAAGGTCAAGATTGTGCTCGAGGTGAAGGATCAGCCGCTGATGGCGCAGATCGCGCCGACGATGCCGCGGGTGACCGATCTGTTTCAGACCTACATGCGCGAGCTGCGTCCCTCCGATCTCAATGGATCGGTCGGGCTGTTCCGCCTGAAAGAAGAGCTGACGCGCCGCGTCAACGCCGCGATCTCTCCCAGTCAGGTGAACGCTGTTCTGTTCAAGGAAATCGTCATTCAGTGACGGACGGAAGTTGAAGCCATGTCTCCGGGTGATAATGACGTCGATCAGGATGCGCTAGCCGCCGAATGGGAAGGTGCGCTCGATTCCGAAGATCCGGCCGTCGCTGCGGCTGAAGCGGAAGCCAATACGCTGACCGAGACGATGGCCGAGCAGTGGGCCGCGATGGTCGACGACGGCAGCCGCAACCTCGAAATCGGCAAGGCCGGCGGCGAACGCGTGCTGTCGCAGGAAGAAATCGACAATCTGCTCGGCTTCAGCGACGGCGAACTCAATATCGACGAGAACTCCGGCATTCGCGCCATCATCGATTCCGCGATGGTGTCGTATGAACGCCTTCCGATGCTCGAAATCGTATTCGACCGCCTGGTGCGGCTGATGACGACGAGCCTGCGCAACTTCACCTCCGACAACGTCGAAGTCTCGCTGGATCGCATCACCTCGGTGCGCTTCGGCGACTATCTCAATTCGATCCCGCTGCCCTGCGTGCTCTCCGTGTTCAAGGCCGAGGAGTGGGAAAACTTCGGCCTGTTCACCGTCGATTCGAGCCTGATCTATTCGATCATCGACGTGTTGCTCGGCGGCCGCCGCGGGCAGCCATCGCTGCGCATTGAAGGGCGGCCCTACACCACGATCGAAACCAATCTCGTCAAGCGCCTCGTCGAGGTCGTGCTTGCGGATGCCGAGCAGGCCTTCCGGCCGCTGTCGCCGGTGACCTTCACGATCGACCGGCTTGAGACCAATCCGCGCTTTGCTGCCATCAGCCGTCCCGCCAACGCCGCCATTCTGGTCCGCCTGCGGATCGACATGGAAGATCGCGGCGGCAACATCGAACTTCTGCTGCCTTACGCCACCATCGAACCGATCCGCGACGTGCTGTTGCAGATGTTCATGGGTGAAAAGTTCGGCCGCGATCCGATCTGGGAAGGCCATCTGGCCACCGAGATCGCCCAGGCTGAAATCTCGGTCGATGCGGTGCTCTACGAAGCCAACATCCCGCTCAAGCAGCTGATGACGTTGAAAGTCGGCGACACCTTGCCGCTCAATGTGCGGCCTGATGCGCTGGTGACCGTGAGATGCGGTGACGTAGCACTCAGCGAGGGGCGAATGGGACGGGTCGGCGACCGGGTCGCCATTCGCGTCACAAGGCCACTGCGTAAGCCGCACACGTCCTACGCGATGTTCGAGAAGCAAGATGAGCAAACCAAATTGATGGAGGCACAATGAGTCATTCATTCGGACTTGTGATCGAGAGCCTGGTTGCGGTTCTGCTTCTGGTTACAATCGGTTACTGCACGCTGCTGAATCGGCGTCTCAAGCGGCTGAAGGCCGACGAGCATTCGATGCGAGCCATGATCGCCGAACTGATGACGGCGACGGAAATCGCCGAACGCGCCATCGGAGGCCTCAAGGTGACGGTGCGGGAATGCGACGAGAATCTCGGAGCGCAGCTCACGGCCGGTACGGCGTTGTCCGCGAAACTCGCAAAGCAGGTGACTGCCGGCGATGTGATCCTCACTCGCCTGACCCAGATCGCGCTCGCGGCGCGGCCAACCGGCGCTGAAGCGCAGTCACCGGCCGATGTCGCGGAGCCGATGGCGGTTCCAGCGCAGAACGCATCGGCACAGAACATGTCGAACGCCAAGGCGCTGCTTGCAGCCGCACAGGCCTTCTCCGAGCGGCGAAGGGCGACCGGTCTCGCCGCATGAAAACACTGCTTCGCGATATCCGGCTCATCCCGATACTCTTGATCGCGACCTGTTGTCTGGTCGTGCTCAAGGTGTCGGGCCTACTTCTCGAAGGCGGATACATCCTCAACGACGATATGCCGAAGCCCAAATCCTGGGCGCAGGAGACGTTCAACTTTCCGTCGGGCAAGAAACTCGATTCAATGGACATCACCGGCTCGGTTGCGGCCAAGAAAGAAGAGAAGCCGGTTGTGGCGGCTCCGGACGCCTTGCCGCCGCCGCCCCAGAACGTGGTTTATCCCGATCCCAACCGTCCGATCACGGCTTCGGAACGTGCGGTGCTTGAGAGTCTCCAGGCGCGGCGTCAGGAGATCGAAACCCGCGCGCGCGAAATCGATATTCGTGAAAGCCTGATGAAGTCCGCCGAAAAGCGGATCGAGGGCAAAATCGAGGAAATGAAGGCGACCGAGGCGCGGGTGTCCGTCGCCGGACAGCAGAAGCAGGAAGTGGAGGCCGCGCGCTTCAAGGGACTCGTGACGATGTACGAATCCATGAAGCCGAAGGACGCCGCGAAAGTCTTCGACCGGCTTGAACTGTCGGTGTTGTTCGAGATCGCTTCGCAGATCGCGCCGCGCAAAATGTCGGATATCATGGGACAGATGCAGCCGGAAGCCGCCGAGCGGTTGACGGTCGAAATGGCGCGCCGCTCGTCTGGAGACAGATCCTCGGCCGCCGGCGATTTGCCGAAGATCGAGGGCAGGCCGCAGGTACAGGTCCGCAATTGAGGCGGGTGATTAACAGCTCCTTAACAGGCGAATTCTAGATTCGAATTGCGCGTCTGAACCACAGGTCTCCGCAACAACAGAGAGCCGGCGGGAACATCCGGCGAGAAAGTCTCTGACGAGAAAGATTTGGGAATGTCCTGCAAGGCCGCCCTCATGTTCAAGGCCGCCCGGAAGTCCGGGGCGAGGGCCAGGGTTTTTGCGGACAGGCTTCGCCGTGGCCTGCAGCCGTCGGCGCTTGCGCTGGCAGTCGCATTGACCTGCCTTTCCATCGGGGTTCAATCCGCGCGCGCTGAACCTGTCAGGGGCGAAGCCACGCTGACGGCGCAGTCCGGCTACGCGCGCATGGTTCTGCAGTTTCAGGAAGATGTTCCGACCGAGGTCACTGTCGCCGGCGCGATTCTGGTGATCCAGTTCAGCAAGCCGGTTGCCGTTCCGATCGACCTGCTTGCCGAGTCGGTCCCGGCCTATGTCGGATCGGTTCGCCGCGATCCGGATGGCACGGCAATCCGCATGGCACTGACGCAAAAGGTCCGCGTCAACGTGATGACGGCGGGCGAGCGTGTGTTCATCGATCTGCTGCCCGAGAAATGGACCGGGCTTCCGCCGGCACTGCCTGCCGAGGTCGTGAAGGAATTGTCTGAACGCGCGATTGCGGCTGAACGGGCACTGCGCATTCAGAAGATGGCGGACGAAGCCAAGAAGCGGCCGCCTGTCCGGGTGCGGGCCTCGGTGCAGCCGACTTTCGTCCGTTTTGTTTTTGAAATGCCGGATGGCGTCAGCGTGTCATCGTCATTGGGCCCGGACAAATTCTCGTTGTCGTTCACCTCGCAGCTGACGTTCGATCTCGCAGACGCCAAGATCGCAATGCCAGCGAACATCCAGTCAATCAATCAGAAGATCGACGGCGAGACATCGCGGGTCGATATCGCGCTGATCGGCGAGGCTGATGTCCACGCATTCCGCGAGGACAAGAATTACGTCGTCGATGTCGCGTTCGAGCAGGGACAGAGATCGAAAACGCCCAAGGCGGCGCTTCCGAAGATGCCCTCGACGCCCGCCGAGAAGGCCAGCGAAATTGTACCGCCGACGTCCGAGCAGATTGCGAAGCAGGCCAGACCCGACACTGCGCAGTCTGAAGCAAAATCTTCTGACGCCAGACCTGCCGAGATCAGGCAGTCCGAGGCAAAAACATCCGACGCCAAACCGCCGGAGAGCAAGCCGCTGGTTGCTGACGTGGTGAAGGCTGAAGCGGCTCCCGCCAAACCAGTGATCGCCACGCCGCCCGTGGCGGCACCGGCTATGGCCGCCGCTGCTGATGCTCCAGCGAAGATGGCTCCGGCATCGCCGCCTGCGCCAGCGAAGGCGCAACCGCCGGATGGTCCTGCGGCGACACCCGCAGCCGGCGTGACGGTGGAAGCACGGCTGACCAGCGACGACTTCCGCCTGACATTTCCGTTCACCAGCCCGACGCCGGCTGCGGTGTTTCGCCGGTCCGATTCGATCTGGGTGGTGTTCGACACCGATCAGCCGATTGACGCCGGTGCGATTAAACGCGAAGGCGCATGGATCGTCGCCGATGCGATCCCGGTCGATCTGCCGAAAGGCCGCGCGCTTCAGATTCGCCTGAACCGTCCGCAACTCGCCACCATGATCGGCGACGAGCGGGCGTGGACACTTATCCTCGCTGACAAGGCGCAATCACCGCCGCAGCCGCTGAGCGCCGCACGCAACATGGCCGACCCCAGCCGTGCCAGTGTCGGCGTCACCCTTGCAAAGCCGGGACAGATTCATCGCTTCAACGATCCCGACGCTGGCGATGTTCTGCTGGTGATGACGGCCGGTGGACCTGCGCGCGGATTTATGAAGCGTCAGGACTTCGTGGAGTTCTCACTGCTCGAATCCATTCATGGCGTCGTCGTTCAGCAAAAATCGGACGATCTGACCGCAGGCATTGCATCCGACACGCTGATCCTGTCCCGGCCCGGCGGCTTGACGCTGTCGACAGCAATGACTGCGCCGGATCGCGCCACCTCCGTGGTTCGTCCAGTGTTCGATGTCACCGAATGGCGCACCTTCCAGAATGCGGAGTTCATTCCGACCCGCAACAAGCTGCTGACTGCGGCCTCGATGGCGACGGGCTCTGCGCGAATGCCCGCGCATGTCGATCTAGCGCGATTTTATCTCGCACGCGGCATGAGCGTCGAGGCGAAGGGAATTCTCGATCTGGTGCTTGCCGAGGTTAAGCTCGGCGAGGAGGATGCGGGGGCCTTGACGGTTCATGCGGTCGCCAGCACGCTCGCGGGCCGCTCCGAGCTCGCGCTCACCGATCTCGCCAATCCTGCTGTTGCCGCCAACATCGATTCCCAGCTTTGGAAGGCGCTCGCGTTGGCGCGGCAGCAGAAGTGGGCGGAGGCGCGCGAAAAGTTCAAGAACGTTGAATTCGCCATCACCGCCCTGCCGGTTGATCTGCAGCGCATTGTTGTCGCCGAGGCGTTTCGGGCGGCGCTCGAGGTCAGGGATTATCCGGGCGCGACGGTGCGCAGCAACGATCTCGATGTTCTTGGCGTAGGCCCCGATCAGACGGCATTGATCGCACTGCTGCGGGGACGGCTGGCTGAAGCGTTGGGCCGCGATCAGGATGCGCTGGCGGCATACGCGGCGGCTTCCGGATCGACAGAACGTCCTGCTGCCTCCGAAGCCAAGGTTCGCGAGATTGCACTGCGCCAGAAGCGTGAGGAGATCACCGACGAGGACGCGTTGCGCGATCTCGAAATTCTCTCCGTGACATGGCGCGGCGACTCCACCGAGGTCAAGACGCTTGCCATGCTGAGCCGGCTCTATGCTGCGAAGGCGCGTTATCAGGAAACATTCGCGGCGACGCTCCGTGCGACTGAACTGGAGCCAAACTCCGAAACATCGCGGAAGATGCAGGATGAGGCGTCCGTTCTGTTTGAACAGATTTACAATGGCTCCAAGGGCGATGACCTTCCGCCCGTCGAAGCGCTGGCGATGTTTTACGAGTTTCGCGACCTGACGCCGATTGGCCGCCGCGGCGACGAAATGATCCGGCGTCTGGCGGATCGTCTGGTCGCGGTCGATCTGCTCGATCAGGCCAGCGAACTGTTGCAATACCAGATCGACCACCGGCTTGAGGGTTCTGCCCGGGCCCAGGTCGCTTCAAGGCTGGCGATGGTCTATCTGATGAACCGCAAGCCGGAGCGAGCCATCGCGGCCCTGCGCACCACGCGGATCGCGGATCTGGCCGGCGAAATCCGCCAGCAGCGTCTTTTGCTGGAGGCCCGCGCGCAGACCGATATCGGCCGTCACGATCTGGCGCTCGACATCATCTCGAATGTCAGTGGCCGCGAGGGGGTCCGGTTGCGCTCCGACATCTACTGGGCATCGCGGCGCTGGCGCGAATCCGCCGAACAGATCGAATTGCTCTATGGCGATCGCTGGCGCGACTTCCAGCCGCTGACGCCGACTGAAAAGAGCGATGTTATCCGCGCGGCTATCGGCTACGCGCTGGCGGAAGACGCCATCGGCCTCGCGCGTTTTCGCGAGAAGTACAATCCGAAGATGGAGGGCGGCAACGACCGCGCCGCCTTCGATCTCGCCGCCAAGCCGGCAAGGGCGAACAGCGCCGATTTTGCCCGGATCGCGAAAATGGCGGCGACCATCGACACGCTCGATGGATTCCTGCGCGAGATGCGCGTGCGCTTCCCCGATGCGATGGCGCGTGCGAAACTTCCGCCGGAAATCAAGACCGATCCGAACCCGACAGGCTCGTTGCCGGAGATCATCGGATTGAAGAAGGTCAAAGCCGCGCGCTGATCTGATCTTGATTGTCGCGCTAGGCGTTGATCGTTCTTATTCAGGCATAATCTGATCCGAAAACCGGTTCCCACTTTTCGGGATCATGCCTATCCGCCGCCGTAACTTTGCACGAGACTGCCTGCCACCAGCGACCAGCCGTCCACCAGCACGAAGAAGATCAGTTTGAACGGCAGCGATACGACGACCGGTGGCAGCATCATCATGCCCATCGACATCAGGACCGAAGCGACCACGAGGTCGATGATCAGGAACGGCAGGAACAGCAGGAAGCCGATCTCGAACGCCCGCTTCAATTCGGAAATCATGAAGGCGGGGATCAGGATGCGCAGCGACATCTGTTCGGGCGACGCCGCGGGCGGCTCGCCGGACAGATCCATGAACAGCTTGAGGTCCTTCTCGCGGACGTTCTTCTGCATGAAGCCGCGTAGCGGGCCGGTGCCGCGCTCGAACGCCTGCTCGACGCTGATCTGGTTTGCGACCAGCGGCTTGATGCCGTCGTCGTAGGACTTCTGCAGCACCGGACCCATCACGAAGCCGGTCAGGAACAGCGCCAGCGCGATGATGACCGAGTTCGGCGGAGCGGTCGCGGTGCCGAGTGCGGTGCGCAGCAGCGACAGCACCACCACGATCCGCGTGAAGGACGTCATCATGATCAGGATCGACGGCGCGATCGACAGCACCGTCAGCAGCGCGATCAGCTGGATCGCGCGCTCGGTGACCCCGCCGTTGCCCTGGCCCAGATTGATGCTGATATCCTGCGCGCTCGCCGGATCGATGAGAGATCCGGCGGCGGCGAGGAGACTGACAAAAAATAAAACTCTACGCGGTGGTTTCGACGATCTCACGCGGGAGGCTTTGGGCGGCCGAGCAGATTGGCCATCTCGTCCTCGAGATTCTCGAACGCGGCCTTCGGCGCGGGAGCCGGTGGGGGCGGAGGCGGTGGAGGGGCCTGCGGACGCGGAGCGCCTTCCGAACGCGGCACTGGCCGATTCCCCATCGGCTCGGGTGCAACCGGCGGTGCGCCGGGCCGTTCAATGGGGCCGATCGGCGCATCGAGACGCATTTCGCCTCCCGGGCGGCGCAAGGCGGCTTCAAGCCGCTGCGCCATATCCGCAAGATTCTGGTCCGCTGACGAAAGGGGATCGGCCGGACGCACCGGAGGGCGCGGCGGCAGCGGCGGTGCTTTCGGACCGGCATCGCTCGAACGCGGCAGCCGGGGCGGAAGCGGCTCGGCCCGTTCGCTGCGGGGGATCGCGCGAGGTGGCTCGGAGCGCAGCGAAGGTTCAGGGCGCAGCGAAGGTTCTGGACGGATCATCGGCTCCGGCGTGAAGCTCGGAATCGTATCGGGGCTGTGGCGGTCCGGCAGCGGCGGCGTGGGGCGGCGCGCATCGTCGGAATAAGGTGCGCGGACGCTACGCGTCGGCAATTCGGGCATCGGCGGCTCGCGATGCTCGAAGGGATCTGTATGCGGGGCTTCGCTGTCGGACCATCCGGTGTCGGGTGCAAGACGCGGCGGAAGCTCGGTTCCGGCGGGGCCCCGTTGGGGAGCCTGGTCGCGCTGCGGCATGCCGCGGACGATGTTGGGCTCGACCACTAGATCGGCTGGGCCGCCGATCATCAGAAGGTGCTCGACGTTATCGCGCCGGACCAGCACCAGTCTGCGGCGGCCGTCGACCGCTGCGGCGTCGATGACGGCAAGCCGTGGCATGCGTCCCCGGCTGGTGCCGGAGCCGAGGCTGCTTCCGCCGAACCGGCGCACCAACCAGGCTGCAACTCCGATCAGCGCAAGTACGATGACGAAGGCAAAGAAGAACCAAAGCGTTTGCGACATGTCCTGTCCCCGTCAAACATCACTCGCATCTATGCCAGATTCGCAGGTCACTGGCCGCGAAACAAGCGGCTTGCGACGAATTGGGAGCGAAGTTTGAGTGATCCGTTAATGCGCGGAGGCAAATGCTGCCGTCCCCGCTCCTGTTACCTGAGAAAGTTCACCGGCCCAAAAGACTTGTTATGCCGGAACTTCAATGACTTGTCCGGTTGAAGGCAATTCGTGGCGAAAGTGGGTCCGGACGTTTCTTAACCCCTTATTAACCATACACACGGCAAATTCTGCCTACCTGAAGCGCCGCTTCGGGTCTCAGGTTGGAACAGGCCGATGGCAATCACCGATCTTCCCATGTTGTCCGTGCTTCGCACCAAGATGCAGTGGCATCAGGAGCGTCAGCGCGTGCTTGCCGAAAACGTCTCGAACTCGGACACGCCGAACTTCAAGCCGCGCGATCTGGTGGCGCCGAAGTTCGATTCGAGCGGAACCGGGCCTGTGACCGGCAATATGCCCTCGCTCACCATGGCGCGCACCAGTGCCGGCCACATCCAGGGGGCGGGGACGAGCGACAGTTTCAACTCGCACAACCGGGGCGGCTACGCGACCCGGCCCGCGGGCAACGCCGTCAATCTTGAGGACGAGATGCTGAAAGTGTCCGCCAACCAGGGAGACTATGCGGCGGTGACAGCGCTCTACACCCGCAGTCTTGGGTTGCTGAAGACCGCCATCGGGAAGCGCTGATACATGATCGCGCCTAAGGGAGCAAGAGCATGAGCGACGGCAACGATTTTCTCAGGTCGATGAGCATCGCGACGTCGGGCCTGCGCGCGCAGGCCGGACGGATGCGAGTGATTTCGGAAAACATCGCCAACGCGGATTCGACGGCCAAGACCGCGGGCGGCGATCCCTATCGCCGCAAGGTGCCGACGTTCTCGTCGGAGCTCGACCGCACGCTGGATTCGCGGGTGGTGACACTCGGCAAGGTGAAGCCTGACAATTCCGACTTCCGCGTCAGGCACGAGCCGGGCAATCCGGCGGCCGACGCCAACGGCAACGTCAAATACCCCAACGTGAACTCGCTGGTCGAAATGACCGACATGCGCGAGGCACAGCGGTCCTACGAAGCCAACCTCAACATCATCTCCGCCACGCGCCGCATGATCCAGCGCACCCTCGACATTCTCAAGGCCTGACAAGGAGACAGTGCGGTGGTTCGCAAGTCCGCATCATTTCTACCGCACGCTCCTTATGCGGACTTGCGAACCAAAACCGCACTGGAATCATATTTTACTAGTGTCCTCTCGAATCCGAAGTTCGCTCGGGAGGGTGCTGCAAGATGAAGCGAACTTCGGATTCGGGACACTAGCTCATGGCTTCACCATCAGTCGCCGCCAATGCCTATGCAAGCCTTGCCAAAATCATGGATTCAGCAGGCGGAGCCGCGGGCGGCGCCAAAGCTGGAGAGACCGGCGGCGTGTCGTTCAGCGCGTTGCTCAAGGAAACGCTCGGCAACGTTATGGACGCCGGCCGCAAGTCGGATGCGCAGACCATCTCGATGGCGCAAGGCAAGGCCAATGTCATGGACGTGGTGACGGCGGTGGCTGAAACCGACGTTGCGGTCTCGACGCTGGTGTCGGTGCGGGACCGGGTGATCCAGTCCTACGAAGACATCATGCGGATGCCGATCTGATTTCGACTTTTACGACACGCCTGCGGGCAGGGGATTGAAATGACAGGTGCTGAAGTTCTCGACGTCTCGCGTGATGCGATCTGGACCATCGTGAAGGTGTCCTCGCCACTCTTGATTGTCGGCCTCGTGGTCGGCGTCGTGATCTCGCTGGTGCAGGCCCTGACGCAAATTCAGGAACAGACACTGGTGTTCGTCCCGAAAATTCTCGCGATTTTTGTCACGCTGGTGCTGGCGCTGCCGTTCATGGCCGACGCGATGCACAGCCAGATGCTGCGGATATCGTCGCGAATCATCGGCGGGTAGCGCATGATCCAAGACTTGTTCAGGGACACAGCGTTCAGGGGCGAGGCAGGTCTTCGCGAGGCAAGTCTTCCATGCGTATCGATATCTCGCTGTTTCCGGCGCTCGCCGCGGCCTTCATGCTGGTGTTCGCCCGCATCGGCGCCATGGTGATGCTGCTGCCCGGATTCGGCGAAGCCAACATCCCGGTCCGGGTCCGGCTTGCGATCGCGCTGGCGCTGACGCTCATCATTCTGCCCCTGCATCGCAACGCCTATACGGTCAGCATGACGTCGATGGCGCCGCTGCTGGTCCTGATGGTTCATGAAATCATCATTGGCGTGGTGCTCGGCGCCACCGCGCGCGTGACGCTGTCGGCGCTGGCCGTCGCGGGTTCCGTCATCGCCCAGCAACTCGGCCTCGGCTTCGTCACGACCATCGATCCCACGCAGGGCCAGCAGGGTGCGCTGATCTCGAATTTCCTGACCTTGCTCGGGCTGACGCTGCTGTTCGCCACCGATATGCACCACCTCGTGATCGCGGCATTGAGCGAGAGCTACAAGGTGTTTTCGCCGGGCGAACTGATGTCGAGCGGTGACGTTGCGGCGCTGGCCACCCGCGCTTTCGCGACGGCGTTCAAGATCGGCATCCAGTTGTCCGCGCCGTTCATCGTGTTCGGTCTGGTCTTCAACCTCGGCCTCGGCGTGCTGGCGCGGCTGATGCCGCAGATGCAGGTCTATTTCATTGGCGTGCCGCTTTCGATTCTGGCCGGCTTCCTGATTCTGGCGGCGATCCTCGGCACCATGATGGGCACCTACCTCGAGTACTTCGGCGGCGTTCTCCACGACCTCGCGCCGCGACGCTGAGGGCAGGGTATGTCAGACGATGACAAGGAATCAAAAACACAGGACCCGACGCAAAAACGTCTCGACGATGCGTTGGAGAAGGGCGATGTCGCCAAGAGCCAGGAGGTCAACACCTGGTTCGTAATCGCGGCATCGACGCTGCTGCTGTCGTCGTTCTCGGGATCGATCAGCAAGGGCATCGAGGTGCCGATGCGCAACCTGCTGATGAACATGCATCAGATTCGCGTCGACGGTCCGGGCCTGCTGTCGTTGCTCGGCCAGATCGAACTGATGCTGATCGGCGTTCTTGGCATCCCGCTGCTGATGCTGCTGATCGCTGGCGTCGTCAGCAACCTGATCCAGCACCGGCTGGTGTTTTCGACCGAGCCGCTGACTCCGAAATTCAGCAAGATCTCGCCGGCGGCCGGCTTCGCACGCGTGTTCGGCAAGCAGGCGGGTGCAAACTTTCTCAAGGGCATTTTCAAGGTGGTCGCGCTCAGCGTGGTCATGGTCCTGATCTTGTGGCCGGAGCGCCACCGCCTCGACGCCATGATCCGATTCGACCCGATCGCGATCCTGACTGTCACCAAAACCATCTCCCTCCAGTTGATGGGAACGGTGGTGGCGATGCTCGCGGTGGTGGCCGCGCTCGATTATTTCTTCCAGTACCGGCAGTGGTTCGAGCGGCAGAAGATGTCGCTGGAAGAGATCAAGGAAGAATACAAGCAGTCCGAAGGCGACCCGCACATCAAGGGGCGCATCCGGCAGATTCGCCATGCGCGCATGAAAAAGCGCATGATGGCGGCTGTTCCGACCGCTTCGGTGATCATCACCAACCCGACGCACTACGCGGTGGCGCTGAAATACGATCGCGGCATGCCCGCGCCGATCTGCGTCGCCAAAGGCATCGACGTGCTCGCCCTTAAGATCAGGGAAATCGCGACGGCCAACAACATTCCGATTGTCGAAAACGTGCCGCTGGCCCGCGCGCTGCATGCGAGCGTCGAGATCGACGACGAAATTCCGGTCGAGCACTATCATGCCGTCGCCGAGGTGATCGGTTACGTGATGCGCCTCCGGCGCGGCATCACGGGCATGGGCTGATGTGCGATCTTCGGTTGACAAGGTCTGGCGCAGGCACTGGCACGGTCGTAATGTGCCTTGCGTTAGGATGCCCGATTCAGGCACTCAGAGGCCGGTAAACTGCGAATACAATGACTTGCGCGTCCCTTGCGGAACACGCGCGAACAGGCAGCGATGACAACCGACACGGGCAACGAACTTCATTCTTCTTTCGCCACCGTCCATGAACCGGCGCGGCGCAGCGGCAGCATCCTGCTCGTGCTGCTGGTGGCGGGCGCGATCATTGCGGCCGCGGTCGCTTTCATGACCCTCGGCCGCAGTCAGGCCCAGCCCTACATTCTGGCGCTGCTGGCTCTGCTCGCCATGGTCGGGTTGTTCACGCTGTTCGCCTTCGCCGCTGGCATTGTTCGTTTCGCCGACCGTCTTGCAGAGGACCCGATTGCGCGGCCGATCGCCGATCATGCGGTGGACGGGCTGGCGGTGACCGATCCGCGCGGCCACATCGTCTATGCCAACACGGCCTATCTCGCGCTCACCGGGGCGACCGGTCCCAACGACGTGCGGCCGGTCGAACGGGTTTTCATCGGCAATCCCGATGTTTCCGAGGCGGTGTTCCGCCTGCTCAAGGCGGCCCGCGAAGGCAAGCGCCAGCAGGAAGAGGTCCGCGTCGCCGGCGTCGACAGCAATCACGGCCGGTGGCTGCGCATGCGCGTGCGCCCGCTGGGCGCCGACAAGCGGCAGGCGAAATTCGCGGTCTGGTCGGTTGCCGACATCACCCGCGACCGCGAGCGGCAGGAAGATGTCTTCCAGGAATTGCAGCACGCCATCGAGTATCTCGATCACGCGCCGTGCGGTTTCTTCTCGGTCAATGCAGGTGGCGAACTCGTCTACGTCAACGCGACGCTTGCCAACTGGCTGGACTACGACCTCGCGGAGATCGGTTCCGGTGGTCTGAAGGTTGCCGACATCATGTCCGGCGACGGCGCGTCGCTGTTGACCTCGATCGCTCCCGAGCCGGGCGAAGTGAAGACCGAGGTGTTCGACCTCGATTTGCGCATGCGCAACGGCAAGACCATGCCGGTGCGGCTCTATCACAAGCTGGCGTTCGGCGCCGACGGTGCGCCGGGGGCGTCGCGGACACTGGTGATCAACCGCGCGCGCGACGATCATTCCGATCCGCAGCGTGCGGCGGAAGTGCGCTTCATGCGCTTCTTCGATCACACGCCGATGGCGATCGCCACGGTCGACAAGGCGGGCAATATCGTGCGCGCCAATGCCCGTTTCGCGAAACTCACCCAGAGCCTCTCGCCGGCCGGGACGTCGAGCAAATCGATCTTCGCGGTGGTTCATGAGCGCGAGCGCAGTGAACTGGTCGCGGCGATCAACAAGGCCGCCGACGGGCAGGGCGACATTCCTCCGGTCGAAGCGACGCTGGACAGCACCAAGGAGCGCTGGGGACAGTTCTTCGTCACGTCCGTGGAGCAGGACGCCCGCGATGCCGAGGCGGCCATCGTCTATCTGCTCGACACCACCGAAAAGCGCACGCTCGAGAACAGCTTTGCGCAATCACAGAAGATGCAGGCGGTGGGACAACTCGCCGGCGGCATCGCCCACGATTTCAACAACGTGCTCTCCGCCATCATGATGGCGAACGACTTCCTGCTGAACGCGCACAAGCCGACCGATCCGTCGTTCCAGGACATCATGCAGATCAAGCAGAATGCCAACCGCGCGGCGGCGCTGGTGCGGCAACTGCTGGCATTCTCGCGCAAGCAGACGCTGCGCCCGCAGGTGCTCGACATCGGCGACGTGCTGTCGGACATCAACGTCCTGCTGAAGCGCCTGTCGGGCGAGAAGGTGAAGCCCGAATTCGTCTACGGTCGCGACCTGTGGCCGGTGAAAGCCGACCTGTCGCAATTCGAGCAGGTGATCGTCAATCTTGCGGTGAATGCGCGCGACGCGATGCCGGATGGCGGCAAGCTGACGATCCGCACCGCCAACGTGCCTGCGAAGGATGCCGAGCGCGGCGAGTTCAAGGGCATGCCTGCGGCGGACTATGTGCTGATCGAGGTCGGCGATACCGGCAGCGGTATTCCCGCAGACATTGTCGACAAGATTTTCGAGCCGTTCTTCTCGACCAAGGAAGTCGGCAAGGGAACCGGCCTCGGTCTCTCCACGGTCTACGGCATCGTCAAGCAGACCGGCGGCTTCATCTATGTCGATTCGGTGGAGGGGCGCGGCACCGTGTTCCGGATTTTCCTGCCGCGGCATTTCCCGGAAGTGGAAAAGGTTCTGGAAGTCGCCGCCGCCGTCAGCGACGTGGCCGCAGACTCAACGGTCAAGCAGCGCGCGCCGGACCTGACCGGGCAGGGCACCATCTTGCTGGTCGAGGACGAGGATGGATTACGCTCGCTCAATGCACGTGGCCTGCGCTCGCGCGGTTACACGGTCATCGAGGCGGAGAACGGCCTGGATGCACTGGAAGCGCTGGAGCGCGAAGAAGGCGCGGTCGATCTCGTGGTGTCCGACGTGGTGATGCCCGAAATGGACGGACCGACCATGCTGATCGAGATGCGCAAGCGCAATCCGGACCTGCGAATCATCTTCGTGTCGGGCTACGCCGAGGACGCCTTCGAGAAGAGCCTGCCGGAAGGCCAGCAGTTCAACTTCCTGCCCAAGCCGTTCACGCTGAGCCAGCTTGTCGCGGCGGTGAAGGAAACCATGACGGCTCCGTCATAATTGCGCGTGATTTCGAAAAATGGTTACCGGTTTCCGGACGAGATCATGCCCAAAAACAAAGGTTTGATCCCGGCAGGCCCGATGGATTCAACACACCCCCGCGACTGAGGGCCGCAGGCCCTATCGTACCTATCCGCTTCCCTTTCGGCCGCCGCTGACCATGTATGGGCTGTCCCCTTTGCCGGGGATCAATGCCCCTTGAGGGCCGAGAGGGAACAGACATGATTTCGTCGCAGCGCTTGCGCTCAGTCATCAAAACGCTCGCTATCGCCATGGCCGTCGCCATGCCGCTGGCACTTGCCATTTCATCGGCGGTGGATGCCCGCCCGAGCAGCGGCGGCAGCCGCGGTTCGCGCACGTTCAACGCGCCGGCCGCCACGCCGACGGCGCCCAACGCGGCGCAGCCGCTGAACCGCACCATGACCCAGCCCGGCACCAAGGCCCCAGCGGCCGCTCCTGCGGCCGGTGGCTTCTTCAACCGTCCCGGTATGGGCATGCTTGGCGGTCTCGCCGCGGGCTTCCTCGGCGCCGGCCTGCTCGGCATGATGTTCGGCGGCGGCCTGTTCAGCGGCCTCGGCGGTCTGTCATCGATCATCGGTCTGGTTCTCCAGATCGGCCTGATCTACCTCGTGGTGCGTCTCGCGATGTCGTGGTGGAAGCGCCGCAACGCGCCGGCCTACGCCAATGCATCGGCCGCACCCGGCCCGGTGCCTGCGCAGGATCAGGGACCTATGGCCAACGCGCGATCGGGCTTCGGCTTCGGTCTGGGCGGCGGTTCGAACGACGCGCCGCTTGAGATCAAGCCGGACGATTACGATGCCTTCGAACGGCTGCTCGGCGATGTCCAGACCGCATGGTCGAACGAGGACGTTGGCAAGCTTCACACCTTGGCGACGCCGGAAATGGTGTCGTACTTCACTGAGGATCTCAACGCGAACAAGGAACGCGGCGTGATCAACAAGGTGTCTGACGTCAAGCTGCTGCAGGGCGACCTTGCGGAATCCTGGCGCGAAGGCACGACCGATTACGCAACCGTGGCGCTGCGATACGGCCTGATCGACAAGACCATCGAACGCGCCAGCGGCAAGATCGTCGAAGGCAGCGATGCGCCGCAGGAAGTGACCGACGTCTGGACGTTTGTGCGGCGTCCCGGCAGCCAGTGGGAACTGTCCGCCATTCAGATGACCTGATCCCGTCACTTGGGTTCACATAATAGGAAAGGCGTCGCACGTGTGCGGCGCCTTTTCGTTTGCGGATTGTTGTTCCGCCCCGGAATAAATCGCAGCCTTGTGTGTTGAACTTGCACACCGGCAGGCGCATCACCGCGCGATAGCTAAAAAAATGACTTTCAGGGAGAGACGAATGATCAAATTTTACATGATGGCGGCCCCGCTTCTTCTTCTCGCCGCTGCTCCTGCGCAGGCGCAGCAGGCGAGCATGACCTTCTTCATCACAAGCACACCGATCGGCAATGGTGGAAACCTCGGCGGTCTCGCCGGTGCCGACAACCAGTGCCAGACGCTGGCGCAGGCTGCGGGCGCCGGTGCGAAGGCCTGGCGTGCTTATCTTTCGACACAGGCGGACGGCGACAAGCCCGCGATCAATGCGCGCGACCGGATCGGCAAGGGTCCGTGGACCAACGCCAAGGGCGCGGTGGTCGCCAAGGATGTTGCCGATCTTCACGGCCCCAATGCGCTGACCAAGCAGTCCGCCCTGAACGAGAAGGGCGAGGTCATCAATGGGCGCGGTGACACGCCGAATCGTCACGATGTTCTCACCGGTTCGCAGCCCGATGGAACGGCCTTTGCGGCCGGCGACGACAAGACCTGCAAGAACTGGACGAGCAGCACGCAGGGCTCTGCCGTGGTCGGTCATTCCGACCGTGTTGGATTGCGTGACGACGACGCATCGAAATCCTGGAACTCGTCGCATGGTTCGCGCGGGCCGGACGGCGGCTGCTCGCAGAACGATCTCAAGAGCACCGGTGGCGACGGCCTGCTGTATTGCTTCGCGTCGAACTGACCGCGGCATATTTTGTGTGGCATGATCTTACCCGAAAACCGGCTTCCACTTTTCGGGATCATGCCCTTGAGACGTTGACCCATTCGGCGCGGAGAGACTCCGCGCCGAATCTTTTTGTGAGGTCTCCATGCGGTATGAACTCTATTACTGGCCGACCATTCAGGGGCGCGGCGAGTATGTCCGGCTCGCGCTGGAGGATGCCGGCGCGGATTATGTCGATGCTGCGCGGCACGGAAGCGGCGAGAGCAGGATGATGGCGATGATGAAGGCGCGCGGAGCAACGCCGCCGTTCGCACCGCCGTTCCTGAAAGCCGGCAAGCTGGTGATCGGGCAGACCGCGAACATCCTGCTTTATCTCGGACCGCGTCATGGCCTCGTGCCGAAGGCCGAAGCGCAGCGCCTGTGGGTGCATCAGTTGCAACTGACTATCGCGGACTTCGTGGATGAAGTTCACGACACTCATCATCCGCTCGGGACGTCCCTCTATTACGAAGATCAGCGCCCCGCCGCGAAACGGCGCTCAAGCGAGTTCTGGAAAGACCGTGCGCCGAAGTTTCTCGGCTATTTTGAACGGCTGATCGATTCGAGCGGCGGGTCGTATCTCAATGGCCGCAGGCTTTGCTACGCGGATTTATCGCTGTTCCAGATTGTCGAAGGCCTGCGCTACGCATTTCCTAAAAACATGAAGCGTTTTGAGCGCAGGGTGCCGCACCTGATCGATCTGCGCGACCGGGTGGCGGCGCGGCCGAACATCAAGGCCTATCTCGCAAACGACCGGCGCATTCCGTTCAACGAGGACGGCATCTTCCGTCACTATCCGGCGCTGGACGGTTAACCTGTACCATCGCGTTTATATCGTCTTTATATCTGGCGCGGGCGTCCCGTCTCGAATTCCTATGGGCTTGCGATCATCTTCCGGTTGTCACGTTGCTGGTGCAACGCGACGACGTTCAGGAGATGGTCATGGCCGCCTTGTTTTCCGGTGACGACAATCGCAACTTCTATGCCGACGACGATTACCGCGCGTATCTGATCAGCCGCAATCCGCCGCCGATCGTTCACCACTCTGCCACGGTCCACTGGAAGCGGCTGCGCGTTCATACGCGGCGCGCGGTGAACCTTGTCGATTTCGTTCTGCATCGCATGGTCGAAGCGCTCGCGCGCAGCAAGCAGCGGCGCATCCGGCGCGAGCTGCAGCTGCGCGGTATACGTTACCCGCAACGGACGCATGACGATCCGTCATCGCGTCGCTGAAATAAACTCCCCGATTGCTGGATTGCGACGTAAACTGCGTGTCTGTCCCGACGCCGGTCCCGGCGATTCACCACCGCGGAGTTTCCCATGAAGATCACGCCATCCGGCTCGGTGCCGACCAAGCGCGCGCCCGCGTCCTATTTCACCGGCACGGTGTGGCAGGACCCTGTGATCGAAACGCCTGCACCCGGACGTCTCAACGCGACACGTGTGACCTTCGAGCCCGGCGCGCGCACGGCCTGGCACACCCATCCGGTCGGCCAGACGCTCTATGTGCTGGCGGGCAGCGGTCGCGTGCAGACAGAAGGCGAGCCGGTGCGCGAAATTCACCCCGGCGACGTGGTGTGGATTCCGCCGGGCGAAAAGCATTGGCATGGCGCCGCGCCGACAAGCCTGATGACTCACCTCGCGATGCAGGAGTCCGAAAACGGAAGCTTCGCGACCTGGCTCGAGCATGTCACCGACGCGCAATATGCGCAGCAGCCGGCAAAGTGACCGTTGCGTGACGCCTGCGTGCATGGTTGCGCGTGAATAATTTCATCGCGAAACATGTCTGAACCGCTGACGCATTGCGTTGCGCGACGCAGCGACGAATGCGCTTGACGACCGGTACGCATACGACTTTAGTTTGCGCCGACGGGGAGGTGCGTATCATGCCTTATCAGTCTGGGTTTCTTCTCAACAAACATCCATGCGCTCAATGCGGCAAGCCGATTACGGCGCCGCTCTGGTCCGAACACGAACGCAACCGCGTTTCGTTTTTGTGGTCGTGCCGGGCATGCAACTATCAGTTTGTCACCGTTGCGATCCTCAGGGCCGAGGTGATTGACATTCCCGCTCCGCAGCAACCGCAAGCGGTTGAGGTCGCGGTGCACGGCAAAACTGTGATCGCGGCCTGACTCTCTCAGCCGTCGATACGGATCAGCGCCAGCCCGGATTCGGGATCGTGCCGCTTGCGCAGGTGCGCGGGGCTTTCGGTGAGGATGACCTCGAGGGTGGGGCGCACATGCGCCTCGCCGAGGTGGCCTGCCAATGCGCTACCGTCGCGCCGCCCGACCACGATGTGGAGATGAATCGCCGGCTTGCCGTCGGCCTCGGCGACATCGCCGAGCAGGGAGGCGACTTCGACCTGCTCGCGCAGCGGGATTTTCAGATAATCCTTCTTCTCCCAGTCGAAGTATTCCAGCACCACATCACTGAGCGCGCCGATGGCGCTGATCTGCGCCGCTGTGATGTTCTCGCGGGTCACGAAATCCTTCAAACAGGTCATGACCTCGTCGCCGGTCGCGAGAATGACGGCGAAGGTGCGCTGGCCTCCGGCAGTGTGCAGCAGTTTGGATTGCATCTCGGGGTTCCACGTTGACCGCACGTCAACAGCGCGGAGAGATGAGGGTTCCCGAATCACGCGTATTGCCGCAATGCTGTCGCATTCACCCTGTCTGTTCCGGCTTCATTCACACGCGAAGCAGGAGGATCGATGCGAATCATCACCCCCGCGATCTATGCAGCCCTGCTCGGAGGCGCGATCTATATCGCCGTTTCCCAAAATCCACTCCCCAACGCGGTTGCGTCCGCGTCGCCGGAAGGCACCAAGCTCGCTTATGCGGTGCCGACGGACAGCAAGTCGCCGCCGGTGACTCGCGTCGGCAGGCGTGAAGTCTGCCGTCAGTCGGTGACGGCGAAGCATCTCAGCCGGCATCAGGCCCGCGATCACATGCAACTCTGCGTGGCGCAGGCGCGCGTCGAATGTCTCAAGCAGGCAATCGACCAGAAGCTGCGCGGCCCGGCCCGCCGTGTTTATGTCAAGAGCTGCGTCGCAGCCTGAGCCTGCCGGTCAGATCTGGCGGACCATAAAACTCTCAACCCGCGTAACCGTGGGCTCCGCTGTCCCGGGCTGTTGCGCTTCACGCGCAGGCACCACGGGCAGTTGCAGAACCGTGGCCCGCTGACCGGGATCGAGCTGGGTCAGCAGCACGAGCTGCCCGTCAGGGAATTCCAGCGCATCATGGTGCCGGTTCGGATTGTCGAGATCGATGGTCCGGAACCGTGCGACGGTGTGATGAACCTTCTTCCTGAAGAACGTCCCCTCGAATTCCACCGCGCGCTCGAACGCGAGTTCGGTGCCCGGAAGAACGCAGACGGCAACACTCGGCTCACCTTCGCCGGTGAAGCCGCGGGTTACGGTCATGGGGAATTTCGTTGATACCAGTGTCTCGCCAATCCTGGCGGGGCGGCTTGCGACGGCGTGCAGACTATAGTCACACATTGCGGCCACTCCTGTTGATGATCAACCGGGTGATGCGCGGTGATGGAAATGTAACTCTCGCGCCATGGCGTTGTTATGTTGAAGCGCCGTCACCTTTTCGTGAAACGCGAAGGAGACTGTGCCGCCGCTCGCGCGCAGCCGGGCTTCATTGCAATCGGAATTGGTTTTCTCGGCGTCATACTGAGATGCCGAGCCGCATGTGCGGCGAGGCCTCGAAGGATGCGTGGTTTGACTTTGCCGTCATCCTTCGAGGCTCGGGCGTTGCCCTCGCACCTCAGGATGACGATCTCGTATCGCAGTTCAGCGGCTCATGAGAGCGGGCGTTTTCGAAACTGCGTGCGATGCGCATTTCTCGCGCGCCATGCGCTCGGCGAGTTCGACGATCTTCAGGCGTCCCTGCATGTTGGGAATGGCCTTGAACGCGGCGAGCAGGCGCTGCGCTTCCTCGTCCGATGTCACCAGAATATCCCTGAGCATTGTCCGTCCCGTGCGACTTGAGCGTCTCTTGGTTAGGCCGTCTCTTAGTCGCGGGACATTACCATCCGGTTCATTCGGTCATGTGACGGTTTGAACGGGGTGCCAGCGTGGTTAAGCGGGTATGAGCGCAGGGGAGGGAACTTCCTCACCGTCGTCCAGCGGCGCTTGCGCGGGGACGACATCGAATGTGTGGCGTGATCGCGCTCCAATCACAGTTCGTCATGGCCGGGCTTGACCCGGCCATCCACGTTTTGTTCCAACATTGAAAGCAAGGCGTGGATCACCGGGTCAAGCCCGGTGATGACGTCCTGAGAGTGTTGAGGCGCATTGCCTCACTTCGATTCCAGTTTCCATTTTCAAACAGCCACGCGCCATTACCCCTGTTGTTGTGACGGCGCGGGGGCGCCCGAAATCCTGATCGCTTCGCCCTGCGCGCCTGGGGCTTGCCCATTCGCGCCACGCCCAAAGTGAGGGCACGCGGAACGCCGGATGCGCGAGCGCATCCGCAGCCTCGTGTGCAAAGGTAGAAAGCACACGAGTGTCGTCGCCACGGTCGCGCCGGAAACATCCGGCGTTCCGCACGCAATGGTTGGAACGGCTTAGTCCGCGCTCTCCCCGGTGGACGGCTCTTTCGCCACCGTTCTGGATCGTAAGTGACTTCCACCGCCACAAGGGCGACGGACCCTCCCGTTCCTTTCGACGTCAGCACCGCGACGCCGGGACCACGCGACTTTGGCCGTCCGCGAGCAGCGCCGTCGTCGTTCGCGGTGCTTTTCACAGCCGCGAACCGAGCGCCGCAAGCGGCCACCGCATCCCGCCCCGCGTATCGTGACGATCGCGAAACGCCCCTCATGACGAGGCAGGATGAATGGGAATATAATCTTATTTGAAAGAACGTCAAGAAGGTCCGTTAAGCTCGTGATTGAATATTAGATCGCATACCCAAAATCGAACTTAGTACATAAGGAACCGGCGGTTATATTTCATTAAGGCATTGATTTTATGTGCATATTTTTATGACTGGGATTGCGTGTCTGACGCTTCTAGGAAGCCAGTACTAAACGGAACCAACTGCGTAAAACGGGATGTATCGCGCATTTCGGTTACCCTGATCTTCGTCAACAGGACGAACTAACCCTTCATCGATTGTGTCTCTGATGACTTGAGATGCTTGAGGATACTGCGTGCTCGGAAGGCCCAATCGTGATCGAAGACTCGCATTGCTCATGTACTCGTTAGCCTCAAATCTAAGGCAACAATGCTGGTAGCAGGCGCGAATGCGCGCTTCTCGCGACATCTCGGCGAAACTCCCTGGCCGATAAATTGTTACGACCATTGATCCCTCAACCTCTCGGAAAAACGGAGCTGGTAAAGCTTCCTGCTCAATCGCATCTAACGCTCTATCAACACCGCTGCCTCGCTGCTCACAAAGACCCAGTGATCTCATAAGAGCTGATAGCTTCTCGTTTCGCGATTTTGAGGGGGTGTCGATAAATCGCTTTGGATCAACAAGTGGTGCCCCCGGATTCGTAATCACCAACTTGTCCTTAAATACCTCGATAGTCGGTTGGCCAAGCTTTGTGAAATCTTGGTGTATCAAGGCATTCGCAGCTATTTCGCGAACTGCGATTTCAGGGATCGGATACTTGTTACGTCGGACACCCATTACCATGATTTCTTCATGCGGCATCCGGCTCATTATGTAGGTAAGAAGCTTCTTGAATCCGAGTGCGTAACCGAGGTTTCCGGTTACATCGCCTACAGCTTCAAGTTTCTTTGTTTTCTTATATTCGATCACGCGTGGGGCTTTGTTAGCTACGCTAGGAAAATCAGTTAGCCGCTTGGCAGCAAGTAAAGCGAAGAGATTGGTGACGTCCCAACGTCCTTGCATGTTGTCGATTAGTAATTCTCGCGCCACTAACATCTCTACAGCGGACGCCTTAGACATGCGTTGGTGACCAAGCATTTCCAAAAACTGAAGCGGATCTGTTAGTTCGAAAATTTCCTCGCCTGTTAAATGATGACCGGCAATACCTTGTTCAAAAGCGAAGCTGCTCGTCGCTAGCCAAAGAGCGCGTTCCTTTTCAGCGTATTCGTGCAACGGCTGAAGTGATGTATCGATCCTGATGTAAGCTAACTTCTTAAATCGCACCGGCTGTTGATATGCAGGATCGATAGCGATCAATTCAACGATTTTGCCATCGAAATCAACGCTGACAAATTCGAGATTCAAGCGCGGCTCGATACACCTGTTCAACCAGTTCTCGAAAGGTTCGTTTCCAACTTTTTTCTCTTTTAATCGAACATCGGTGCCGGCGATCTCGTGTGTTTGATCTTCTATCCCGAACAACAGAAACGCGCGAGCTTCGCCTTTCAAAATCGCGGAATTGGCAAGTCCTGAAACATATTGAGCTACGTCTTCTTCGTTAAAGCGGTTTAGTTTGAATTCGACCCACTCCGTTTCGCGCGGAAGGCGTCTGAGGTTTTCGATTAATGCTTTGGCGTCTACGATTTTCACTTTTTACCAATTTCTTGTTTAAATGCGCTCTCAACACTCTTTCGGCTTTCATCAGACCCGAACTTCCGCCCGGCCTTATGAACCGACCGCTTTGCTTTTCGGTGCTTTCGGTCTCATGAATGGGGTAAAGTTAGTTGAATTACACGCCCTTTTCGCGCGACACCGTGATCCGCACGCCAGTCTTGGCGACGGTGCAATGAATGTCGAGCTTGCGGTAGCGTGAGTCGATGTTGTAGCCGCGCACGATGTTGGTGCGGCTGACGCAACGCTTGGTGCCCTTGACTGCGTCGGGCTTCGGAATGGTGAACACCAGCGCCGCCGCAGTGCCGAGGAATTCGTAATAGGCGTCCGTGGGCTTCTTCTTGTCGGTGGCGGCGAACACCTCGTTGGTGCGGTTGCGGCTCGAACAGCCGAGCGAGGCCTGTGTCACGGCGGGATGCTCGAGGTAAATCACGCCGGCCACCGTCTTGCCGATCTTGAGATCGGCAATTTGCTTCACGAGATCCTTGGCGAGATCGTCGCAGCGGTCGGCGCGGGCAGCGGTGCTGCCGAGCATGGTGGCTGCCAGAGCCAGCGCCGCAGCCGCACATCCAAAAAATGAGAGTCGTTTTGTCATGGTTTCCCCCGAGCCATTGAAGCGCGCGGGCGGGGCGAGTGCAAGGGGCGGGCGGCCAGGCAGGATGTCATGCGCGGGCTTGACCCGCGCATCCATCACTCTTCAGAAGGATGGATTGCCGGGTCAAGCCCGGCAATGACGGCAGTTTGCGATGAGGGAGATCAACTCATCAAAACCCGTAAATCATCACGCTGATCGCAAACCCGACCACGAGCACCACCGTGAACAGCGTCGGGATCGCAACCAGCAGCGTGGCGCGGCCAAGATGTTCGTTGTGGGCCGCGTAGGCGATGGCGCAGGCGGCGACAAGCGGGAAGGCGATGACCTTCGCAGTGGTTTCCACAGCGCTGAACGCGCTTTTGAACTCAAGCCCGTGCGCCACCACCGACGGCATGTCGCTGAGCCACGTCATGATAATGATTGTGCCGAGCGCGATGATCGCGTGCCGCACGCGGCCCATGGCTGCGAACACGATGGCGGCGACGGCCAGCAGCGGATGCGCGGCGAGATGGGCCTTCACCAGTCCGCTGCCGATGCCGGAGCCGATATGCGTCATGTCGCCGAACAGGGTCGGCGCATCTGAAAGGCCGAACCATGCCTCGATGAGGGCGAGAGCGATCAGCACGGTGCGCAGGCCCAGCATGCGCTGGGCAGGCGGTGGCGCGGCGGCCTCCTCATCAATCGGCGCGGCGGAATTCATGGTCTCCATCCTTGGCTCGTCCCCGGCTGGCGCACAGCGGTCTTGCGAGGCTTTTGGCCATCTTCCCTTTGTCGGAAAAGCGATTAGAACGGTTCAAACCAGAGCCTTGCGATGGCCGGACCATTGAAATTCCGGCACTTTTCGCTCTTCAACCCGCGAGAATGACTAAATGAACGCCCCGATCCCCGTGCCTGCGCCATCCGCCGTCCCGCCCTACAAGCACACCCCGCTGTTTCCGCTGGGGGCGGACAAGACGCCGTATCGCAAGATTACCAGCGATGGCGTCCGCGTCGAGAGTGTTATGGGCAAGGACATGCTGGTGGTGACGCGCGAGGCGCTGCGCGCGCTCTCCGAAGCGGCCTTCGGGGACATCAACCACTACCTGCGGCCGGGCCATCTGGCGCAACTCCGCAAGATCCTCGACGACCCCGAGGCCAGCGACAACGACAAGTTCGTCGCGTTCGACTTTTTGAAGAACGCCAACATCGCCGCCGGCGGAATTCTGCCGATGTGCCAGGACACCGGCACCGTGATCATCATGGGCAAGAAGGGTTTTCGCGTCATCACCGAGGGTGACGACGAGGCTGCCTTGTCTGAGGGCGCGCGCGACGCCTATCTGCGCCGTAACCTGCGCTATTCGCAAGTCGCGCCGCTCTCGATGTTCGAGGAGAAGAACACCGCCAACAACATGCCGGCGCAGTGCGAGATCTACGCCGAGGGCGATGACGCTTACAAGTTCATGTTTATGGCCAAGGGTGGAGGCTCCGCCAACAAGAGCTTCCTGTTTCAGGGCACGCCGTCGCTGCTGACCAAGGATCGCCTGCATGCGTTCCTGAAGGAGAAGGTGCTGACGCTCGGCACCGCCGCGTGTCCGCCGTATCACCTAGCCATCGTCATCGGCGGCACCTCCGCCGAACTCTGCATGAAAACGGTGAAGCTGGCCTCCGCGCGCTATCTCGATGAACTGCCGACGCAGGGATCGCCGGACGGCAACGCCTTCCGCGATCTTGAGATGGAGCAAGAAATTCTGAAGATGACGCAAAGCTTGGGAGTGGGAGCGCAGTTCGGCGGCAAGTATTTCTGCCATGACGTGCGCGTCATTCGTCTGCCGCGTCATGGCGCGTCTCTGCCGATCGGTCTCGGCGTGTCGTGCTCGGCGGATCGTCAGGTGCTCGGCAAAATCACGAAGGACGGCGTCTATCTGGAAGAGCTGGAGCATAACCCCGCGCAGTATTTGCCGGCGGTGGAAGCGACGCTCGGCGGCGAGGTGGTGCAGATCGATCTCAACCAGCCGATGAAGGATATTCTCTCAACGCTGTCGCAGTATCCGACCAAGACGCGGCTGTCGCTCACCGGCACCATGATCGTGGCGCGCGACTCCGCGCATGCGAAATTGCGCGAGCGCCTTGAGAAGGGCGAGCCGCTGCCGGATTATTTCAAGAACCATCCGATCTATTACGCGGGTCCTGCGAAAACGCCGGAAGGCTATGCGTCCGGCTCTTTCGGTCCGACCACGGCGGGGCGTATGGATTCGTTCGTCGATCAGTTCCAGGCGGCGGGCGGCTCGATGGTGATGCTGGCGAAGGGCAACCGCTCGGCGCAGGTGCGCGACGCGTGCAAGAAGTACGGCGGGTTCTATCTCGGCTCGATCGGCGGCTCGGCGGCAAATCTCGCCGAGCACTGCATCAAGAAAGTCGAGGTGACCGAGTATCCCGAACTCGGGATGGAAGCGATCTGGCGCATCGAGGTCGAGAACTTCCCGGCCTTCATCATCATGGATGACAAGGGCAACGACTTCTTCAAGGAATTGAATCTGGGGTAGATCCGAAGGGGGCAGCGTGCATCGCTCAAGCCTGTTTGCTGCAATCGCTGTGGTGCTGATGTGTGGCGGCGTGAATGCCGCCATGGCCGATTGCCGCGAAGATCACGAGGCGGCGGACCAGAACATGCGCCGGACGCGGGCGGGCATCGAGAAACTGGCGGACGGCACCGATGCTGCGAAGTGCGCGGCCTATCGCCGTTACATCGGAGCGTTGAGGGCACAGCGCGGCGTCATCGAACGCTGCGACACCGGCTCCAACCGCGCGCAGAATGTCAGCGCGATCGACACCGGCATTGCGGAATACAACAAGCGGGTCGATGCAATCTGCAAGAAGTGATGCGCGCTACTTCTGCGGTGCGATCCCCTTGAACGACAGCCGCAGCGCCGCCTCGACGCGCGGGTCATTTTTCTTCCACATGCCGTCGCTGATGAGGGATGCGATGCCATGGGCGACGGCCCAGGCCAGCGCGAGCGCATCGGGATCGGCAGGCCTGCCGGGATCGGTTTGAAGTTCGGTGACCGCAAGGCGTAACTGCGCGAACGCGCTGGGGACACCGTCCTTTTCCGTTTTGCCGTCCGATCCGAAGCGGCTGAAGGCAAGGCGGAACAGCCGCGGCTCGGCAGCGGCAAAATCGATATAGGCCATCGCCGAGGTGTGCAGGCGTTCCTTGCCCTTGAGGCCCGCCGTCGCCTTTTGCGAGCGATGGGCGAGCAGCGTCAGCGCCTCGGCGGCGACCGCCGCCAGCAACTGATCCTTGTCCGCGAAGTGTTTGTAAGCGGCTCCGGAGGTGACGCCTGCATCCCGCGCGGCTTCGCGCAGGCTGAAGCTCTCCGCGCCGTCTCGCCTGACGTGGTCCATGGCGAGGGCCACCAGCGCGCTGCGCAGGTCGCCGTGGTGATAGGCGTCTTTTTTCGTGGGTTTCATGTAACCGGTGTTTACATTAGTGCAGGCTGGCCGTAAAGTATGCACTGTTCACTTAAAACCATAACCATCGGGAGGACGTTGCAATGAGCCAGCTGGACACCACTGCCGAGAAAGAGCCGTTTTGGGAGAAGGGCAATCTCGCGCCGGTTCACGAGGAAGTCACGGCGTTCGATCTGCCGGTCGAAGGCAGCATCCCGCCCGAATTGAATGGACTGTACGCGCGCAACGGCGCCAATCCGCGTGAAGGTCACAGCGGCCACTGGTTTCTCGGCGACGGCATGCTGCACGGCGTGTCGCTGAAGGACGGCCGCGCCGAGTGGTACCGCAACCGCTGGGTCCGCACGCCGCGTTTCAACGGTGCACCCCGGAAGCCGGGGATGCCTGATATCCGCTCAGGCGTCGCCAACACCAACGTCATGGCCCATGCCGGAAAGATCATGGCGCTGGTCGAAAGCGCGCTGCCAGTGGTGATGAACCGCGAGCTTGAGACGATCGGGTCTTACGACTACGACGGCAAGCTCGACACGCCGTTCACCGCGCATCCGAAGGTCTGTCCGACCACGGGCGAATTGCACTTCTTTGGCTACGGCTTCCAGCCGCCGTTCCTGACCTATCATGCCGCCGACGCGGCCGGCACGCTGATCCGCAGCATCCCGGTGCCGACGCGTGCGCCGACCATGGTGCACGACTTCGCGATGACATCGGGGCACGTCATCTTCATGGATCTGCCGGTGGTGTTCGACATGCCCGCCGCGCAGCGCGGCACCATGCCTTTCGCATGGAGCGACAGCTACGGGGCGCGGCTCGGCGTTCTGAAACGCGGTGCGGGTATCGAGTCGTTGCGCTGGGTCGAGATCGAGCCGTGTTATGTCTTTCACGTCGCCAACGCGTTCGAGGAAGCGGACGGCACCATTGTGATCGATGTCGCATGGTACAGCGAGCTTTGGCGCGGCGGCCCATCATCAAAGACGTTCGACAAGGCGGTGCTGCGGCGCTGGCGTATTGCGCCGGGTGCGACCAGGGCGCAGGAGCAGACGCTGGATGACAGATCGATCGAGTTTCCGCGTATCAACGATGACCGCGCAGGAATGCTTCACGACATCGTCTATACGGTCGATGCGGGCGACGAAAATCTCGCGACCAGTTCGTACAGTTCGCTGCGCAAGTATGACCTGAAGACCGGCAAGAGCACTGAGCACACGTTCGACAAGGGCATGGCGAGCGAATTCGTTCACGTGCCGGGTGATGGCGGCAAGGGCGAAGACGATGGCTGGTTGATCGGATTCGTCTACGACCGCGCTCGCGGGGCAAGCGACCTGATGATCCTCGACGCTCAGCGGATGGGTGCAAAGCCCGTCGCGCGCATCATGCTTCCGGCCCGGGTGCCGCAAGGCTTCCATGGCAACTGGATGCCGGGGGTCTGATTTGTGCTGAGTTTCGTTGAGTCGATAAGGCGAGATGCTTCAATAGACGCGATCGTCATGGCCGGGCTTGACCCGGCCATCCATTTTTTTTTGAAAAATGCACCTTCTCGAAGAAGGATGGATACGCGGGTCAAGCCCGCGTATGACAATCGAGAATGTTGCGCGACCGTGTGCTGTCCGCAGACCCTTACGCCCGCGTTCCCTTGAACGGGAAGCTGCCCATCGGGCCGATGCTGACATCGCCGGAAATGGAATCGCCGTCGACCTTGCCGCTGAAGGCAAGGGTCAGAGGCATCGGATTGGTGATCGCGGCTTTCCAGGCAACGTCGTTGCCGTTGACGGTGCCGTCAACGATGTCGGCTTCGTTGCCGTCCGCCGCCTGCTTGCCGGTCAGTGTGTTGCCTGCGCTCGCCAGCGTCAGCGTCGCATCGCGATCGCCCAGCGGCGTGCTCAGGGTGATATTCCAGTTTCCGTCAACTGCCATGTGTTTCCCTCTCTCCGCGTGCCGCGCAGCCAGAATTGGTTCTGGAGCGGTACGCGCTGGCCGATATAGCGCATTTTCCGGCGGTGACGCGAATACTATCAGCTGCAATTTGTGACCTGACTGGAGCACAACCGCCGCCACCAGCCGCGCACCTTGTCGTGGCTTTCCACCAGCGCCCAGAAGCCGCTGCAGGCGAGAATTTTCTTTGGTCCGCCGTCGGTGCTGATCTCGTTGCCGAATTGAGTTTTGGCGGGCATCCAGTTCGCATCGGTATGGGGCGCCTGAAAAAGCCCGCCCATCCGCGTGTCGCCATTGGCATATTGCGCGCCGATCTTGCTGGCCGCGACCCAGCCACGGCCGGCATAGGGTTTCGGATGATTGCGCGGATAAGCGTCGCCTTCGTAATCCTTGCCGGGCGGTTGTGCACCTTCGATCAGGAACCAGCCGTCCCTGTAGCCGACGACAGCGAATTCCGTCAGCCAGCCGCCGTCCGGGAAGTTCTCGCTCTTGGTCTTGAACTTGTAAGGCGGCGGCAGCGTGCCCAGAACCTTGGATTTTGCATCCGGTGCGGCGCGGACGTTCAATCCCTTTGGGTCCTTGTCGTCGGACCAGCCGTGCAGATCGCACGGCATCGTGCCTGCGGGGAGGGACTTTGCCCTGGCCAGCAGTTCGGCGTTCAGCGTGTCGTACTCGGTCTCGTCGCGTGCGGCGCTGAGGACGCGCGCAACCTCGCCGGACATTGTCTTGTCGCGCGGCCGCAGTTCGCCCGAGACGGCCCTGAGTTTGCCGTCGATGCGATTGAGCGTCACCACCAGCATGTGACCGGCATCGAAGGCGCTAGCGGGCGTTTTGGGATCGTTCGCGCCCTTGGGATAGGCCGCGATATAGCCGGTAAGCGCCTTGGCGCCGGTTAGATCGGTGCCGTCAGCGGCGAAGCCCATGCCGGCGACATACCCGTCAGGCATGAAGGTGACTGCGCCCGCAAACCATTCCGGCTGGACCGGCGGCTCTGTGACAGGCTGGGCGGCAGCCTGCGCGGCGATCACAACACTGACGAGGAGAACGGCGAGGCGCGTCATGATTGTGTCATACACTCGGGGGACGGTTTAGCTTGATGGCTGGGCCGCTGCGGCGGCGCGCAGCTTCCGCGTGATGGCGATGCGGAAGATCGCATACTGGATCGCGAAGGCCAGCACCTTGGCGCCGACGGCGATCACCGCGACATAGAACGCCCACAGCTTGACGTCGCCCGTCATGGCAACGGCGATGACGCCCGCTCCGAGGACGAACATGAGAACCGCCCAGGCGTAACCCGCTATGGTGGCGAGGTGAGGGATGTTGTCGCGGACCATCGGCGGGGAATAGCGCAGCATCCAGTCCTTGCGCAGCATGATCGCGCCGATGGCGAAATGCGCGATGCTGGGTTTGATCAGGACGAAGCGGGGATCGTTTGTGAGCAGCGTCGCACCGCCCAGCACAACGACAAGGCCAAGGCTCGCCCATGTCATGATGTCGAGCTTTTCCCGCTTCACGCGCGCGCGGATGAACTGTGCAATCGCGCCCGCGATGGCGACACCGGTCGCAATCAGGATGTCTCCCGTCGCGGCGTAAACCGCGAGGAAGACGATGGTGGAAAAGAAATCGACGAAGAGCTGACGAAAGACTGCGGCCATGCCGCAAATGTCACACGGGGCCGGGCGACGGAGCAATAGTCTTTGGGGTGGAAAGGAGCGGGACCGGCAGGCCATGCACCTTGGTCGTGGGCTTACAGGCGCAGTTGGACACCGAACCGGTGACGTCCGTCCGTGACATCAGCGAAGCGTTTGCATCGTCGCCCATCAGAGAAACGCCGGTGAGGGTGAGGACAATCGCGAGGCTCGCCCACATCGCGACGCTTGGCTTTGCATTCGTGGTTCTTCCGAACACAAATTGCACGACGACGACGGCGGTGGCGGCGATCGCTGCCAGCAGAACGTCACCGACGAGAATGAAGGCCGCGAAAAATACGGCGGTCGACAGGAAGCCGAGAAGAATCTTGAGAGCAGTGCGGGCCATTGAAGGCTCCTTGGGTTTGTAACTTATTGCGCTGTGGTCGGGATCAGGCAGCAGCCGTATTGGCGCTGGCCGCGATCCCGGCGCGAACGTGCTTCGGGTACCATTTCGTAAAGTAGGTGGCGACGTTGCGGGCGGCGAATGCGATGGCGACGCAAACCCACAGCGGCGTGCTGGGCAGGTAGATCGCCACCATGTCGGCGAGGAGCATCAGAACGAAAGCGGCGCTCCAGACCCAGGTGAGGATGTAGTTGGTGCGCAGGAAGCGCGGCTGCTTGAGCGTTTCGGGATCGACCATCTCCCGCGCGTATTGCAGCGTGAAGGGCAGGCGGATTGCGATCGAACCCAGCGCAATCGCCAGCACGCCGCCATCGACGGCGAGACGGACCGAGGTCGGGTGCATCTCGGTTGCGGCCATCAGGTGGTATCCGGCCAGCGATGCGAAAATAATGAGAGCGCCGGTGGTCAGCATCTTGATCGAACGGCCGGCGACCATATCTCGGGCAACCAGGCCCAACGCCACCACCGCGCTGGCCGCGAGGCTGATCTTGACCGTGGTCAACATCATCAGGGTGGCGAAGGTCGCGAACGGGGCAAGGATCAAAAAGAGCGCCATGGCTGCCTGCCTGGAAATATCTTGACGTTGTAAAGATGCATTTAGACCCCTGCCGGGGAGTCGTCAAGGAAAATCTTGACAGCGTCAAAATGCATACCTAAATTGCAATCATGGGTGCTCAGAACGCAGCAAGGCGGGAGAAACTCCCGAAGGCCGCAGTTGGCAAAAAGCCGCTGCCCAAACCCGTGTCCGTGAAAAAAATCTCTCCATCCGCGGCCAAATCCGCACACAAAGCTGATCGCGACCAGCCTTACCATCACGGCGATTTGCACGAGGCGCTGCTGCTGGCTGCCAAGCGCGTCGCCGAGCGCGACGGGTTCAATGGACTGACCCTGCGGGCGGTGGCGCGCGAGGCGGGCGTGTCGCACGCGGCGCCGGCGCATCACTTCGGCGACATCACCGGATTGCTCAGCGAACTGGCGGCCATCGGGTTTCAGCAATTTTCCGCGGCGCTGGGCGCGGCCACTTGTACCGCTGCATCGACCGAGGCCGCCGAGCTGGGCAGGGCCAATGCCTATGTCGCTTTCGCGCGCGACAACCCCTGCATGTTTCAGTTGATGTTCCGCGCCGAGCGGCTGGATCACAGCAGGCCGGTTCTGCAAGAAGCATCCAAGGCCGCCTTTACCAACCTGGCCAGCATTGTCGGCGCCCGCCGCCATGAAGAAATTGCGCTTGATCATCTGACGCTGCCGCAAGCCGCCGACGTCGCGCGAATCTGGTCGTTGGTCCATGGCTTCGCGATGCTGTATCTGGATGGCCGGCTTCAATACATTCTGGATGCCGCGCCCGGCATCACCGAGGAGATGCTGCTGGCTGCGATGCTCAAATCGCATTGAGCTGCGGGCGCTGAAGCTAACGCGGTCGCGCTAGTTCCACCGCCCGTCCGCTCGCGCCCATCACCTTCACCCTGTCAATTCCGCATTTGAAGTCACGGGCGATGGTGTCCGCGGCCTCGCGCGCCAGATCGTTCGGATTGGCATTGGCCTTCACGTCGATGTCGGCGATGTGACACGTGCTGCCTGATTGTAGCCGTGTCACCACGACAAGCTGCTTCGCGATGGGGCGGCCGTCCTTGCCCTCGTCGTCGATGTCGGCGATGTGCCAGCGCTGGATCATCGCAAACGGCGGCTTGTCCTTGGCAATCCGACGCCATTCGATGGTCGGCGTCGTCGAACTGAACGGCCCGAACCAGGCTTTTGCCGCAGGCTCGATGGCCGCCGCCTTCGCATTCCGCCCGGCTGAGACCGTTTCACGCAAATCGCCTTCGCTCACCATCACCACAAGCCCCGCGGGGCCGGGACAGATCCGCGTCCCGCCGTCGTCATCGGCGCTGCCGGCCGTGAGTTTCCGGCAGTCCTTGTCGGCGGTTGAGCTGTAGCTGCTGACATTTTGAGCGGTTTGCCCGGAGGCCGTGCCTATGAGGCCTGCGTGCGCGCAGACCAGCAGCAGAAATGTTATCGCAATGCTTCGGTAGCCGCCCGGCATGATCTGGAACCCGTTTTGTAAGGCCGTGTTGTCACACGGATGGTCTCTTTCGTCGTATCAGGCGTGTGGATCGTTCATGCCGCGCATGCGAAAAACGTGTCATCATGCGCGGAATCGCATTAGAAGCACTGTCAGCGTGCTTTACGTGTCCTCGTTCAGTTGTCCCTCGTTTCGTTTTGCAGTGAGCCATGCCCGAAATCTCGTCCAGCAAGCCCTATCGCATCGGCCGGTCCAAGACCGGGCTCGGTCTCTTCGCCACCCAGAAGATCAAGAAGGGCGACAAGATCATCCGCTATTTCGGGCCTATGCTCGATTCGAAGAACAAAAAACACGACGATATCGACAACAAGTACCTGTTCGAAATCAATAATCGCTGGACCATCGACGGGTCGGTGCGCAAGAACATCGCGCGCTACATCAATCACGCCTGCCGCCCGAATGCCGAGTCCGACGTCAATTCGCGCAAGCGCAAGGTCGTGATCCGCGCCATCAAGACCATCGAGCCGGGCGAGGAAATCAACTACGACTACGGCACCGACTACTTCAAGATTTTCCTGAAGCCGATCGGCTGCAAGTGCGATCACTGCGAGAAGAAGCGGGCGAAGAAGCGCGCCGAGGCTCGCGCTGAAAAGCTGCGGCTGAAGCTGAAGGCTGAGAAGAAGGCCGCCAAAAAAGCGGATAAGCAGGCGGCCAGGGACGCTCGCAAAACGAAGACGGTTGCCAAGGTTACGACGCCGAAGGCCGCAAAGCGGAACACGCTCAGCGGCGCCAAGGCCAACGCGCATGCGCGGGGTACCGGCAAGCCGACCAGGACCAAGGCGGCACGCACCAAGCCGCTCGCGCGCGTGGAGCCGAAAAGCCCGGCTCGCGCGAACCGGGCTTCATCGAACTGACACCTTCGGGTCTGGTGAAGACGGACGTCGGCCTGCAGTCAACGCCGAATAAGAACCACGCCCGCAATCAGGAGCGCTGCGCCAATCAGGCGCGGCAAGTCTATTGAACGTTGCGCAAGGCCAAGCCAGCCGAAGTGGTCGAAGGTGATCGATGCGATCATCTGACCGGCGATCAGAATCGAAATGAACGTGGCCGCCCCAAGGAGCGGGACCAGATAGATCGCGAGGCCGATGAAGATCGCGCCGAAGAGGCCGCCGCTCCATGCCCACCAGGGGATGCGGCTCACGACGCTGGCCGACGGAATCGGGTCGCGCAACGCAACCGCCAGCAAGGCCATGCAGAGGACTCCAACGAAATAGCTCACGAAACCGGACCACGCGGCCGAGTCGAGTGCGGTCCGCAGGTTTGCGTTGAGAGCCTGCTGGATGACAATGCTGATACCCGCCGCGAAGGCGAGCGCGATGGGAAAGGCGACGTTGAGCATTTTCTGCCTCGGTTACCAGGTGGGCTACACGCGAACGCGCTCAAAGGCCCTTGAACATATTTCCCGCGAGCAGCAGCAGATAGCTGATCCCCAGCGTGGCGAATCCGTGTCCGCTGATGAACGGGATTTTGACGCGCGCATACACCGTGAGCGCCGCCAGAATCGCGAGGATGATCGATACGAGGAAAATCGGAAAGGATGGCGCGCTGAGATTCATGGCAAGTCCCCGGACTGAATGCACCGCACGATTGCGGTGAGGGGACTGAAGCCTGCCCGCAGCACTCCCGGCAAGGGAGGAACCGCTTCAGGCTGTGGATGACGACTGCGCCGGATCGGTGATTATTCGGCGATAACGGCTTCCACAGCCTTGATGGTCTGCTGAACGGCCGCGATTTCCTGAATCAGGGCCTTGGAAATCGAAGGTGCCCCCAAGCCCATCTGCATCACCAGTTCGCGGCGTCGTTCGCGCAGCAGAACGAGCGGCAAACGATGATCGAACGTGTCTTCGCTGGTCATTCCAAATTCCGCTTCAATAACCGACATGTTCGGCTCCTATGGCGACATGAGTAAGCTAGCCGATTTGAATTAAATGGCCGGAACGGAGATCGGTAAAATTGTATTGAAACGAAAAATGCCGGGTGCGGATGACCTCCCGCCCGGCATTCGTTGCGAGATCTTAATTTTTAGCGGGCCGCCACGGCACTCGCGCTCTTGCGCAACCCGACGAACTCCAGCTCGGCGAACACGCCGACGGCGATGGCCTGCATCACGATGAAAGCCTGTCCGAGGAGATTGGGCGAGACCCAGCCGCTGGCGAGCAGCACGATGCTGTCGATGGTCCAGACCGCATTGATGGCGATCACGGCCCATACCGCCGTCTTCGACATCATGTCGCGTGAGGCGAGGTAGCCGACGCCCAGCGCAAACACCACCAGGACGAGGCCGGTGTTGCGCAGGAAGGTTTCCGGCAGGTTCAACAGCGAAGCGAGAAAGCCTGCGCCGAACACCATCAGCAGCGCGGCGGCTCCGCTGAAGACGGCATCGATCTGAAGGGCGCGGCGAAGGAACAGAGCGGGATTAATCATGGCAGTTCTCCTTGTGAGAGGTGGGTCGTCGATCAGAATTTGCGGCCGCGGCGGCGGGCGAGGGCCTGACGCAGCAGGGTGAACGGGCAGAGGGTTTTCACGGCGCGCCGCTCGGCGGCGGCGACATGGGCGAACACGAACACGCCGGTGTCGTGCAGCAGCGGTTCGGGCATGTTGAGCGAACGCGCTGTCATCCGTGTTGCGAGCCGGAGCGCCCAGTTGAAGGCATCGGCGGGCAGGTTGGTGGTGGCGGTCGTGCGGCGTGTGGGTCGGTCATGCGTGGTCATCGGTCATCTCCTGTGGTGAGGAAGATGATCCAATGCGGGGACCAAATCGATTACCTTGCAGGTAATGGAACGCACGAAATCTGCATGGTAGCGTGGCGGTTCGCTAGTCCGCATCGTCCTCGAACCGCGATCCGTTTGCGGACTAGCGAACCAAAGCCACGCTACAAGTTATAATTTCCGAGTGTCCTTTCGAATCCGACGTTCGCTAAGAGGGCGCTGCAAGTAGGGCGAACGTCGGATTCGGGACACTAGGTTTTCGTTATGATGAACCCACAGTCTTCGGCGCGCCGCGCCGTCAAATCCGCCACTAAGGCCAGACCCAACGCCTTCGGCGATCATTTGCGCGAATGGCGGCAGCGCCGCCATCTCAGCCAGCTCGATCTTGCGGGCGACGCCGAGATTTCCGCGCGGCATCTGAGCTTCGTCGAAACCGGCCGGGCCGCGCCATCGCGCGACATGGTGCTGCGCCTTGCGGAGCGGCTCGAGGTGCCGTTGCGCGAGCGCAACGTGCTGCTGGTGGCGGCGGGATTTGCGCCCGCTTTTCCCAATCGCTCGCTCGACGATCCAGCGCTGGCGGCGGCGCGTCAGGCGGTTGAGACCGTGTTGAAGGCGCACGAGCCTTATCCGGCGCTGGCCGTGGACCGGCACTGGAATCTGGTGTCGGCCAACGCCATGATCGCGCCGCTGCTCGCCGGCGTCGCGCCGTCACTGCTGGCGCCGCCGATCAACGTGATGCGCCTGAGTTTCCATCCGCAAGGGATTGCGCCGCTCACGGTCAATCTTGCCGAGTGGTGCGGGCATTTGCTCGAACGCCTGCATCGCCAGTGTGAAGCCACCGCCGATCCCGTTCTGATTGCACTGTACGATGAGCTGAAGACCTATCCGATCCCGGCACGAAAGACGCCGCATCTTGTCGGCGCGGAGAGCAGCCTTGCGGTCCCGTTCCAGATGCGGATGGGCGACGATGTGCTGAGCTTCATTTCGACCACGATGGTGTTCGGCACGCCGCTCGATGTCACGCTGTCGGAACTGGCGCTGGAGACATTCTTCCCGGCGGACGACAAGACCACTGCGTTTCTGCACGGGATGGCGAAATCACCCGGCTGACCCGCTTGCCTTGTGCCTCCGTCTGATTATCTTCCGGGTTCATTCTCGCGAGGACATCCCATGGGCACCCTGAAGCCGCTGCAGATCGATATTGTTTCCGACGTTGTGTGCCCGTGGTGCTACATCGGCAAGAAGCGCATCGAGGACGCGCTGGCGCTGGCAAGCGATGTGCCTGTGCATGTCAACTGGCGGCCGTTCTTCCTCAATCCGTGGGTGCCGCGCGAAGGCATTTCGCGCGACGAATACCTGACTGCGAAGTTCGGCTCGCCGGAAGCCTACAAGGGTATCGCGGGCCGTGTTGTCGCGGCGGCGGCGGAAGAGGGGCTCGAGTACAATTCCGACCGCGTGAAGCGTCAGCCCAACACCATCGATTGCCATCGCCTGATCCATTGGGCCGAGGCGGACGGTAAAGCCGCGCAGATGAAGCAGAAGCTCATGGAGCTTTATTTCCGCGACGGCGGCGATCTCACCAGCACGGACGTTCTGGTGCAGGCTGCAGCCGACATCGGCATGGATGCGGACAGCGTGCGCAAGCGCCTTGCGACCGACGAGGACGTGGAGCTGATTTCAGGCCATGCCCAGGAAGCGTCCGAGAAGGGCATCTCCGGCGTTCCGACATTCGTCTTCGCCGGCAAGTATGCCGTCTCCGGCGCGCAGCCGGCGGATCAGCTTGCGCGTGCGATCCGGCAAATCTCGGCGGAGATCAATCAGGCTGCGTGAATATAGCTTGTCATTGCCGGGCTTGACCCGGCAATCCATCTTCCTTGCAAAACGCGTTTCATGAAAAATGATGGATACGCGGGTCAAGCCCGCGTATGACGACTTTGTTTTGGAGCAGGCGGCGTGCCTTATGCACTCGCCGCCGCTGCAGCCGGTGTCGGCAGCTTGGCAGGCAGGCACGCGACCGCAACGAAGATGACGGCCGCGGAGCTTGCCATCACCCGAAACAGCGTGTCGAAGCCGTAGTTGCCATAGACGAACGCAATGAACGGCAGCGCCAGCGCGAACACCGTGAAGCTGACGACATAACGCACACCGTAGATGCGCGCGCGGGCCTCGCCGCTCGCCATCTTGCCGATCATGAAGTCGTTGATCGGAATTTGACCGAATGCGCCGAGCATGAAGCCCAGCGCCGCCGCCAGCGCCCATGCGTCGCGCAGGCCGGGCATCGCCGCGAAGAACACGACCTGAATTGCCGCAACGATCATGAAGACCGTGCGCGGGCCGAGCTTGTCGAGCAGGCTTCCGACCACGAGTTGAGCCACCGAAGCCACCGCGAACACGACGAAGGTCAATGCGCCAAGCATGGTGGCGATATCGCCCTTGGCGGCTGTGACGCCGCTTGTCGACAGCCACTGGGTCATATCGGTGGCGATGCCTTGCAGTCGCTCGTCGAAGATCTTCGGCAGTGCAAAGGTTGTCGACTGAAACACGAGGCTGGACACCGCGGTGGTGAGGAACACGATCGCCGTCACGCGCAGTATGAGCGCCTTCATGCCCGCGGTCTGCGGAGCCGCGACGGCAACAGGCGCTGGTGTCTTCTGGTGCGCGGTCGAAACCTCGTTCCATTGATGGACGGTGTAAAGCACGCCGACAATGATGGAGAAGATTCCCGGCACCACGAAGGCCATGCGCCAGCCGCCGTGATCGATGAAATAGCCGGTGATGAGCGCGGCGCTGGCAACGCCGAGATTACCCCAGATGCCGTTCATGGCGAGCCGCATCCCGGTGTTCTTCCAGCGCTGCGTCACGATGGCGAGGCCGACCGGATGATAGATCGCGGCGAATATGCCGACGACAAAAAGACCGATGCCGACCTGTAGCGGCGTCTGCGCGAATGCGGTTGCGATCGAGGACGCGCCGATACCGACGAAGAACACCGCGATCATGCCTTCGCGGCTCCATTTGTCGGCGATCCAGCCGGCGGGCAGCGAGAACAAGCCGAACGCGAAGAAGCCCGGCGTCGCGTATTTCAGCAACTCGCCATAGCCGAGCCCCCATTCGCGCGAGAGCGCCAGCGCCGCCACCGTCGCGAAAATCAGCGTCAGCAGATGATCGAGGAAATGGCCGATGTTCAGGAACAGGAAATGGATGCGGTCGCGCGTCATGGGAGCCTCGGCATGAATCTCTTCCAAAAGTACCCTTGGCACGATGGCGCTGTCATGCCAAAATTCGTCGATAATCTGCCATTTCTCTAAAGCGCATGATCTTTACGGAAAACCGGTTTCCACTTTTCCGGATCATGCGCGGGTATCCGGTCATGACCCCGCGTCCACGCCGCAGCACCGATGCCAACGACTATCAGGCTGTGCCGCGTCCGCTTGCGGCGATGTCGAAGAGTTTCAGGGACGGTTTCGAAATCGAGCCGCACCATCACGCGCGCGACCAGCTCGTCTATGCGGTGACCGGCGTGATGCGGGTCCGCACCGCGACCGAGGCGTGGATCGTGCCGCCGGATCGCGCGGTCTATCTTCCCGCGCGCACGGAGCATTCCATCAGCATCCACGGTCAGGTGGAGATGCGCACGCTCTACATCGCGCGAGATGCCCGTGACGATCTTCCTGCCGCGCCGACCGTGCTGGAAGTCTCGGGCTTGCTGCGCGAACTGGTGCTGGCGCTGGTCGAGGAGCCGGTGATCTACGATGAGCAGGGACGCGGCGGCGCAGTGGCGCTGCTGATCCTGAGCGAGATTGCGAAAGCGCGGCGATTGTCGCTGGTAATCCCGATGCCGCGCGATCCGCGCCTGCTGCGCGTCTGCAACGCGTTGCTGGCCGATCCCGCAAGCCGCCTCACGCTGGATAGCTGGGTCGATACGGCGGGCGCTTCGTCGCGGACGCTGGCGCGGCTGTTCGAGACTGAACTGGGGTTGAGCTTCGCGGCGTGGCGGCAGCGCGTGCGCTTCCACAACGCGCTGCAAGCCATCGTTGCGGGCGAGCCGATCTCACGCGTCGCCGAGCGCAACGGCTATCGCAGCGCGAGCGCGTTCTCGGCGGCGTTCCGCAAGGCGATGGGCCAGCCGCCGAGTTCGTTGAGGGGCGAGGGAGGGACGTGAGCGGTCAGCTCACGCTTTTTCGGATATTCTAGACTTCGTCTGCATCTTCCTCATTTTCCAATTGTTCCTTCGCTTGTTGTTCTTCGATCGCCTTTGGCAATTTCCTCAAGGGGAGCCCAGCGAAATAGTCTGAAATCCTTCCGGCGATGAACTCTGTGGTAATGCCGCCGTCAGCCAGTTTTTCAGCGAACTTTCTGCCTGATGAAGAACATCCCACGGTGAATTGAATTGTTTAGACCTTCGCTTGCCAGGATCTTTATTTCCAAAGCCATCAACGGCCCTATTCCAAAGAGGTTTGAAAGTTTCGATGAGAATGTTTTCCCCGAGTGGGATCCAAATATCGTCAATGACAAGGTGCCGTACAAAAAAATCCTTGAGATGCAGATTTGAAGCCTCATCTACAGAAACCGCGTGTGTGCGAAGGCGATCCGCAAGGGCGCGGCCGACAGAGGCATCCTTGGTTAGTCCGCCTTAACTATTGGAAGTCGGAACTTCCTTATCCCTCACGCCTTCTTCAGATAGTAGTTGGCGTTCTTGCCGAGCGCGACGCGGCGGATGATCCGGCGCATGGTCTCCGATCCGCGCAGCGGTTCGATGATCGCGGCGGCGGTGCGGTAGACGGCGAGTTTCGCAGCGTCGAGCCCCGGCTTTGCGCCGGGAGCGGCCTGCGGCAGGCCGATGCCGCGCAGCATCGAGTTGAAGCGATGCAGGTCGTTCAGCCGGCGCACTTCCTCGGTCTTCCAGGTGATCGCCAGCGAGATCGAGTGCGATCCCGCGGTCTTCACCCAGTGCGGCCACTGATAGGGAATGTAGCAGCCGTCGCCGGCGTCGAGGTTGAATTCGATGCCGCGCGGCCGGAAGCTCTCGTCGAACGGCACGTTGCGGTGCTTGACGGTGGAGTGCTCGACCTGCGCGTCGTCGGCGATCTTGCCGTCGCGATTGTCATAGACCGCAAAAATCTTCTCGCCGTAGATCTGCACGAAGAAATTGTCTTCGGCATCCATATGAAACGGCGTTGTCGAGTTCGGCGACGACACGAACAGGAAGCCCTCGATCTGCGAGAAGCCCGCATCCTCGATGCTCTTGAAGCCGCGTGCGCGGGCGACCGACGTCAGCGCGTCTTCCAGCAACTGGCGATATTCCGGAGTTTTCTCCACGCGCTTGAGCACCATCCATGCGCCCGCGGTCTGTATGCGGTTGACGACCTCGACCGGATCGAGGTCGACGCTCTTCACCTTGTCCGGATCCTGGCTGACGGAGGCGTCTCCGGAATTGTATTCGATCAGGTCGCGCGGCATGTCCGCGGCAAGCTGTGCGACGCGCGACAGCGTCAGCAGCGGATGGCCCGCAAGCTTGTGGCGGATCGCGAACGGCTTCAGCGGAAAATCGCGCTTCAGCGATTCATTGTCGGCGGTGATGACGGGCGAAATGCTTGAGGCGACGTTCATGAGCGTGTCTCCCGGAGTTTTCTGATGGTGTGAACAAGGCGGCGCACCGGCTCGCGGACGAGCTTGCGCAGGGCAAGACCGAGCCGGATGGCGGGTACGAAGGGATCGCGGCGATTAAGCGGGATCAGCACGTCGCCGATGACAAGGCGTCCGCGCCAGATCGGATCGATCATGGGATGGCCGGGGATCGCGGTGGAATCGACCATCGTGATCGTGTTGTCCGCGCACATATGGCGCGTGAGTTCCAGCGTCAGTTGCACACCGGGTGAGCATTTGGCGAAGTTCTCATCGACGCCGAGCTTGAAATAGAACGCGCGGTCGAGGTGCCGGAGCACGATGCCGGAGGCCACGGGCGTTTCGCCGGCATGCAGCGTCACGATTTCGCAGTTGCCGCGCGCTGCGGCGTCAAACACCGCGCGGCGGATGAAAGCGGCGTCGCCGTCGTGCTGCGCCAGCGCGGTGCCGCGCCGGGCTTTCCAGCCGCTGGCTTCGAGGGTGAGGAAAATTCCAAGGTCGCGTTTGATTTCGCTGGGCGCGGTTGCGATCGTGAAAATCACATCGCCATGTTCGGCAAGCCGGTTGCGCTGGCGGCGAAGCTCTTTCAGCTTCTTCGGGCCGAGCGCATCACGGAGCAGATCGTCGGCATTGCGTGTTGCGTCGAGGCTGGCGCGCGCATGGCTCTGCAGGATGCGCGGCTTCAAACCGCGGCACGCCAGTGCGCGGGTCAACGCCGTCATCGCCGCGCCTTCCAGCGGAAGATCGCGCAGGATCAGCGCATGCGCACCGGCGTTGCGCGCCTGTTGCATCAGTTCAGCGGCGGCCTCCTCGGCCCGGTCGCGATCGAGCAACGGCGTGGCGAGTGTGCCGTAGGGATCGGCACTGACCAGCGCGGGCAGGGGAAGGCCGTAGGCGCGCCAGGCGGAAATCACCGGCAGCAGACCGATCAGGCGCGGACTGTCATTGTTGGCGGTCGTAGCTGTGAGAGCGCTGACATTGGTGCGCCCCTGCGCGGACGCATTCACCGCCAGTTCCCACTCAGGCAGATAATAGCCGTTGGGCTCAACGGCGTTGTCGCTCAGGCGACGCCAGCGTTCAGCGGCAACGGTGTCGAGCGGTACAAGCGGAACGGATGCTTCGGTCACGGAATGGCCGCCGGCTTGCTCGCGGGCAAAACTCACCTCGCGGCGCGCGGCGGCTTGTGCTGCATTGGCAATCTCGACCACGGACCCGTCCCCATTCCACGCGTTTTTTTAAGCACGAGGCTTCGAGAGCTTCGCGCGATTGTTGTTGTCCCTTTGTGGAAGCTACGGGCCAAACATCAAAATCGGATGTGGGATTAGGGTTAAATGCGGCGCGCTTTTTTCATCGTTTGTTAACGATGCCCTCCCGCTCACGAAGGCGTGACGATGATTGCCGGTATCATCCGGCTGAAAAACGCGGCGTGCAGAAAAATTTAAGCATTTGCGCGCAACATTTAATTACCATGACACCGACTGCGTGCGATTTTGGGCGGCGGTGCGATTTCAAGAAGTCAGTTTTTGTAAACCGAGTTTCTCGGAACACCATTTTACCAGGCAGCAATCTCCCCAGGAGGTCGCAATGGGCAAAGAACTTCGTAAGAGCCAGCGGATCGATTTCGAACGCGGCATTGATGTGCAGATCATGGGGATCGACGGCACCTGGCGCCGGTCGTGCCGGATGCTGGATGCGTCCGACGGCGGCGCGTTGCTGAAGGTTGACGGCTCTGTCGGCGATCTCGATCTGAAGGAATTTTTCCTGCTGCTGTCCTCGACCGGTCTCGCTTACCGGCGATGCAAGATGGTGCGGGTGAACGGCGACCAGATCGGCGTGATTTTTCTGAGACCCGACGGCAAGAAGAAGTCAGCATCTCCGTCTGCGAGGCGGGTGTCAGTGGAAGGTTTGACCTGACGACAGTTCCGCAAAAGCCTTGTTTGAGTCCGAGGTGTGAGCCCTCATGCATCAAGATCGCCGCTTTAGCCGCGTCCGGCCTTCGGGAAATCTCTCCCGGACGGCCAAGATCATAGTCGATCCGAAATCCCCGGTGATCGGCTGCAACGTCGTGGATTACTCCGCGGGCGGGGCATGTCTCGAAGTGACGCCCGGCATACCGTTGCCGGACAGGTTCGAACTGCTCTATGCCGGATCAAAAAAGAAATGCCGCGTGGTGTGGGTGAAGGGCCCGCGCCTCGGAGTTTCATTCTAGATCGCTGTATCGATGAGTTCCGGGGCGTTCAGTCGAACGCGATGCCGACGCGCTGACCGTTATTCCAGACCATACGGCAGCGGGCGATAAAATCATCCGCCTTGATGGCAAGGTTGAATCGCGGCGGAATCATCGCGGCATTGGCGACATCCAGCGCCGCGCCGCGCGTCGATATGTTGCGCACGGTGCAGTCGACGCCCGCGCCATTGAACGTGATGACGCCGCCTTTGAAAACGCGGCGACGCGTTTCCGACCGCCGCTCTATCGATACTGTGTCTGTCAAGGCCGCAGTCTTGTGAGTCATGGCCGTCAATATGGCGGCGGCAGGTTGCCAGCCCATAAAACGATACCTGGTGCTGGCCGAGGTCATGTTCAGGATTGATTCACGACATTGCCCCGGGGCGGTGCTTGGGGGCTGGCTGGAACAGCTGCGCAGCGGCTGAGTCATGCTTTCTGCGGGGTTTTGCCCCGCCTTTACCCCGCCTTGGCCATCGTTTTGCGGTGGGGTACACTGTCAATGACCGGCGGCGCGCGTCCGGACGACAATGACCAATCTCAAAGACCAACCTCACTAAAGATGACTGATCCGGGGAGAGTTTCGATGCGGGTGTTTCGGGTGGCGATGCTGATCGGCTTGACGATGGTTCCCGTCTCTCCGCCGGCGTTCGCCCAGATGATGCCGGGGTTCAAGCTGGGTGAAGGCAAGGAACTCAGCGAAGAAGACAAGGCCCGCGCCAAGGCCAACGAGGACGCTGCAAAGGCGGCGCGGTCGAAGATCCCCGATGCCAAGGCCAGCAACGATCCGTGGGCCACGGTGCGAACCGAGCCTGCCGCGAAAACCGCGAAAGCGAAATCGAACGCGAAGTAATTGCTCTGTCGCGCGGCGGTTACTTCGAAATCTTCGGCTCTGACGAAAGCAGGTTGTTCAGGTTGACGGCAACGTCGAGCTGACGGGCTTTCTTCAGAAGATCATCGCGCTTCTCGCACGGCGGCATCGCGCGGGCCCTGTTCCGGGTTTCCTCCGCGATCTTCTGCCACTTCTCTCCAATGGAAATCTCGTTCGTCCTGTGCATGGATGAGGCTCTCCTGCGTGTCAGGTGTGAGCACACCGGTTTGTGATCGGTCTCGACCGTGTCAACCATCGGTCGGTGGAAATGATCCGCGGAACGTCATGCCCGCGCGCCAAATTTTTTTGCCCCGCAATGGAACGAATGCCGTTCCGCATTCGTCTGTATCTTGGGCAATGCTTGGCGGGATAATGGTTGATCTGATCCGATTGGTGCAACGCTGGCTGTGGCCGGCGGTAGCGGAAACTCCAACAGAAGCGCAGGATACGTCCAGCATGGCCGATCTGGTGCGGCTGCTTGGAACGGAAGGCGAGTCGTCCGATCCGGCGGGCGGGCAGGGCGACGGGCAGGCGAACGAAGTCGATCGTTCCTGACGCCCGACAGCGTGCGATCGCAAATCCGGTGACTACGAATAAAGGCCGCCATCGAGGTGGCCCATCTCGTTTGCGCAGTGGTTGCGCAGATCTATTTCTTCATTCGATCGACCGGCTTGGTTTTCCTGCGCGCAAGGCTGTGGCGGTCGCCGCTTCTCACTGCTTGGGCATATCCATGCCCTTGTGCGGATCGTCGGCTTTCATGCCGTCCATCATCGCCATGTTCTTGCAGCAACCGCACATACCCATGCCGGACTGTTTCATCGACATGGCGGGCTTGTCGGCCATCGGGTCGTTAACGGCGGCGGACTTGCCGCACATTCCGCCTTGGGCCGTTGTGTTCTGAGCCTGCTGGCCTGAGCCACCACACATCGCAGCAGCCGGTGAAAGGCCGACCAGCAGGGCAATGGCAGTTGAAGCGAGAAGTGCGCGCATCGGGATTCCCTCCAATTTTGTGAGAGCGTACGACAGGTTTGAGAATGCGTACGTCACGTTCTGTTCAACTTGCGCAACGCCAGCAACCAGACGCCTTCGTCCGATCGGCCCTGCCAGTTTCGAGGGGTAATATGCGACCAGTACCCCGATCCGGTCGTGTCAACACCACCGCTATGTGCGTGAAACCTTCACTCAGCCCGTGAAAATGCCCGCCACACAGCGAGGGCGTCCTCCGCGCGGAACTCATATTGCGGTCATGTTTGGGTGGCGATGTGCGCTCACTTGAATCACATACCGGAGTAAGAAATGAAATCCTCATTCGCCCTTGTTGGACTTGCCGCTCTCGGCATTTTAGCGGTCACTGAAACCGCGTCAGCGATGCCGAACGGCTTGACCACAAAGAGCGCCATCGAATCGAACGTAGATCAGGTTCGCCTGGTGTGTGATCGTTACGGACGTTGCTACGAGTCGCGCCGACACGGCTATCGCGGTGGGCCACGGTACGGCCATGGCCACCGGTATGGACATGCTCCGCGCTACGATCGTCATCGCGGAGGCGGGTACGGTCACGGAGGTGGCGGGAATTGGCGCCCCGTTGGCCGCTTGTAAGTTTTGAAAAGAAAGAGGCCGCCAACTGAGGCGGCCTCCGTCTCCGTCAAGCTTGCGCTCAACAGGGTAGCGGACAACCTAGTGAAGTCTGGCACTGTTGCCCGGTGTTTTGGCCGTTCGCCTTGCAAAAAATGAAACACAATTGGTTGCCGCCACCTCCGAAGCCTCGACAATCACCTCTGCAATATTGGTTGCCGGGACAATTTAGACTCTGAACTTTCTGACGCCAGCTAGCCTTTGGCGTCGCTTGCTGATCCGCCGCATAGCTCACCGAGATCGCGACGCTCTGCGCTATGATTAGACTCAGGGCCAGTAGCCACAACCCAATTACCTTTCGCATTAAAAATTCCTCCGGTTGCAATTCAAGAAGTCTTCCCCATTAAGCCGGGGAATGTCATCCATTGTTTCAATGATGCGGCAGCTTTCCCGGACTAACTCTGTGATTGTCCCAGCAGCCCTTTTCAAATTAGGCCACTCTCAAAATCAAACTGAGCCTCGAGGGGTTAAAACAGGCCAGTACCGGCTTTCGCATATATACCCTCTGGACATGTAGAACAAACCCGGTTAGAGTACCTATATTCTACGGGGAGGCTCACATGGCTCAGAAGTTGTCGAATATCCGGCAGTTCCAGAAGCGGTTCCCCGACGAGGATGCTTGCCTAAACCACCTAATGCGGACCCGGTTTGGCGAGCGGTTCACCTGTTTCAAGTGTCAGAAGCAGGCGACGTATTACCGGGTCAAAGCCCGCCGCTCGTTCGAGTGCGAGCATTGCGGCTATCAGGTCTATCCGACCGCTGGCACCCCGTTTGAGAAGACCCGCACCAGCCTGCGCGACTGGTTCTATGTCATGTTCCTGTTCTGCACTACGCGGAACGGCGTGGCCGCAAAGGAAGTCGAGCGGCAGCTTGGCGTGACCTACAAGACGGCGTGGCGCATGTGCCGCCTGATCCGCCTCTACATGGGTTACGTGGACGGTGACTACCCTGTGGGCGGCCACGGCAAGACCGTGGAGGCCGATGAGACGTTCATTGGCGGCAAGGACAAGGCCGGCGAGGACGACAAGTCCGTGGTGTTCGGCATCCTAGAGCGTGGCGGCGACGTGGTGACACGTCACGTTATCGACCGCACGGCCAAGACGCTTGTTCCGCATGTCGTGAACTTCGTGAAGAAGGGATCGCGCGTCCACACGGACGAATTTTCTAGCTATCGCTCGCTGACTGAGCGTCATGGCTACGATCACGAGACGGTCGATCATTCAGCCAAGGAATACGTTCGCGGTGACGTTCACACGAACGGCATTGAGTCGTTCTGGTCCAGCGTCAAGCGCGGGATCAACGGGACTTATGTTTGGGTTTCGAAGAAGCACTTGCAGACTTACCTGCGCGAGTTCGAGTATCGCCATAACTTGCGTCAGCAGCCTGCTTTGATGTTCGAATTGCTTTTGCAGGCTTTTCCGAAGGTTCGGGTTGAGTAGCCATCATCTGCAAGAGCTTATCGAATCTTTTATTACTGTCCGCCTGAGGCGTCGCCTGATTTCTTTTTGTCATCCAAACTGGCCCTCGCGTTATAGATTATCGCTGTGAGGAATAACTGAAGTCCCGCAGCAAACGTTACTAACACGGCGTAGAACAGAAGAAACAAGGCCAGTATGTCAACGCCCGCCGATCCCGTTATCCTAGCGACAATAGCGGTTGTGAGAGCGAGGACTTGGACGAGAATAAAGTGAATCAGGCTCGCCGTGAGCTTCATAAAGAATGATTGCGGCGCGCCGTGCTCCGCTAACGTGGTGAAGACAGGCGCGGACGAAAACGCAAGGACGATAGCCAAAGCTCCCACTGTAAAGCCCAGCAGGTTGGGAAGAACGCTGACCGCTATCTCGGAAGCAGCACTCGTTGTCGTCCAGAACAAAACGCAAATGATGGTCAGCGCCAGAGAAATGTGCAGGTATGGCGATAGAAGTAGCGACCTAAATCCACCATAGATTGCCCAATAGTGGCTAATCGCCTCTGATTGGTTTTTCCATTGCTTGTTTGATAAAGAATCTGAAGGCGGCAACAACCGTCGCAAACGTTGACGTATTGACGTCAAGCTTACGGATTTTAGGATGTTCCTCGGTTGATTCAAATACGGGATTTCCCAACTCATCTTTTCCCTCGCCAGAAACATAGCCGTTTGTTGATGCGATTACAGCTAGCTTCTTTGTGTCCTCGTTCGGGGTTATCGTTGGTACCTTGGCAGCCTTTGTCTTCTCAATTTTTTGAACCCTGACACCCTCCTGGGTCAGAGCGTCCATGACGCGCTTGAAGTCGTCACCTAGGTCATCGCCGTTTGGCCTCTTGATAACGATGTCCAACTTTCGCAGGCGCTTGATAGCGAAGATTTTTTCTAGCGTTTCTTCTTCCGGGATGACGGTGACGTCGACCTCTGGCAAATCAGCGGGAAGGTCTTCGAACAATCGCGCGAACATTCTTTTCGCGCGCTTAGGCGAGAACCGCTGCCCAGCCTCATTTCGAATTTCGAGTAGTACTATGTGCTCAGCTTGATTGAGCACATAAGTGAAAGGACGAAAGTTAGGTTCGAGGTTGGTAGGCAACGCCTCAACAACCGCCTGCATTTCTTCGTCGGTGGCTTCAGTATCGGTATCGGTGTTGAGCCAAGGGCTATCGGTATCGATATGCGCCCAGACCAGCACCTCTCCATAGAAATAGTTATCGCGGCCCTCGATTGCACGGGGTTCCGTGATTTTAGCCCTATCACTGCCCCACAGCAGAATTTCCTTACCTGCTACGTGCTGGAAAAGCTTGAGGTAAATTCCGTCTGGATGTGGCGAAGCCACGATATTCAGCGCAGCAACTTCGATTGTCGTGTCCGCCATGCTCCCCCCAGATACACGCGAGTGGGGGGACCATTGCACAACCTGTAGTCAGGTTCCAGCTACATGTTCAAAGGGTATATATCTGCCGGCTTTCGCAAAAGAACATATTGCGAACTTAGAACAAATAGGGTACATTTTGTTCCATCGGATCGATCCTGATTCCGGTCCGCCGTAGGGCAGCAGGCCAGCCAGCTTGTTTGTCCGGCTGGCGAATCCCGTTCATAAGGAGCACCACTATGGCCCCCGCCGCCCTGCGTATCGTTGAAGGATCATCCATGGACAAGACCAAGGCCCTGTCGGCCGCGCTCTCCCAGATCGAGCGCCAGTTCGGCAAGGGCTCCGTGATGAGGCTCGGCAAGAACGACCGTTCCATGGATATCGAGACGATTTCCTCGGGCTCGCTCGGGCTGGATATCGCGCTGGGCGTCGGCGGTCTGCCGAAGGGCCGCGTGGTCGAGATCTACGGCCCGGAATCGTCCGGCAAGACCACGCTGGCGCTGCACACGGTGGCCGAGGCCCAGAAGAAGGGCGGCATTTGCGCCTTCATTGACGCCGAACATGCCCTCGATCCGGTCTATGCCCGCAAGCTCGGCGTCAATGTCGATGAACTTCTGATTTCGCAGCCCGATCACGGCGAGCAGGCGCTGGAAATCGCCGACACGCTGGTGCGCTCCGGCGCAGTCGATGTGCTGGTGGTGGACTCGGTGGCGGCGCTGGTGCCGCGTGCCGAACTCGAAGGCGAGATGGGCGACAGCCTTCCCGGCCTGCAGGCGCGGCTGATGAGCCAGGCGCTGCGCAAGCTGACCGCCTCGATCAACAAGTCCCACACCATGGTGATCTTCATCAACCAGATCCGCATGAAGATCGGTGTGATGTACGGCTCGCCGGAAACCACCACCGGCGGCAACGCCTTGAAGTTCTACGCGTCCGTGCGCCTCGACATCCGCCGCATCGGCCAGATCAAGGAACGCGACGAAGTGATCGGCAACTCGACCCGCGTCAAGGTCGTGAAGAACAAGCTGGCGCCGCCGTTCAAGCAGGTCGAATTCGACATCATGTACGGCGAGGGCGTCTCGAAGCTGGGCGAAATTCTCGATCTCGGCGTGAAAGCCGGCATCGTCGAGAAATCCGGCGCATGGTTCTCCTATGACAGCGTGCGCCTCGGTCAGGGCCGCGAGAATTCCAAGACCTTCCTGAAGGCCAATCCGGACGTGACGGCGAAGATCGAGGCCTTGATTCGTCAGAACTCCGGCCTGATCGCCGAACAGATCCTCGCAGGCTCGCCGGAGCGCGATGCTGACGGCGAGGAGCCTGTGGAGGATTAAGGAGCGTTTTCGAGCGAAGTGGGTACCGGTTCGCGTGAAGAAAACGCGACAACCTGAAAATACTTTTCTGGCTCGGGCCTAACCGCCCGGGTTCCGGTGCGATCCGAAAAGACGGGAATCCTTTTCGGGCATCCATCGTACCTCAGAAGCAAACGGGCGTTGTGGATGTTGAGTTGCCGACATCCCCAGCGCCCGATTTGTTTTGGGACTCGCTGTGACGATAGTGGTTGGTGTGCGGCATTGTATCCGTCATTGCGAGGAGCGGAGCGACGAAGCAATCCAGTCTTTGGCTTTCTGGATTGCTTCACTTCGTTCGCAATGACGAAAACTTACTCCGCCGCCTGTGCGTAATCCGCCACCGGCGGACACGAGCAGACCAGATTGCGGTCGCCGTGGACGTTGTCGACCCGTCCCACCGGACACCAGTACTTGTCAGTGCGCGAAGTGCCTGCGGGGAAGCAGCCTTCGGCGCGGGAATAGGGCCGCTGCCAGTGGTCCTCGGCGATGTCATGCACTGTGTGCGGCGCATGCCGCAGCGGCGACGCTTCGATCGGCCATCGCCCGGCCTCGACGTCGGCGATCTCGCGGCGGATTGCGATCATGGCGTCGCAGAAGCGATCAAGCTCGGCCTTCGATTCGGATTCCGTAGGTTCGATCATCAGTGTACCCGGGACCGGGAAACTCATGGTCGGGGCATGGAAGCCGTAATCGATGAGGCGCTTGGCGATATCGTCCACGGTGACGCCGGAGCCGGTCTTGAGCCCGCGCGGATCGACGATGCACTCGTGCGCGACGCGGCCGTTGTGGTTGCGATAGAGCACCGGGAAATGCGAATCGAGACGCTTGGCGATGTAGTTCGCGTTCAGGATCGCCACTTCGGTGGCGCGGGTCAGGCCTTCGCCGCCCATCATCAGGATGTAGATGTACGAGATGACCAGGATCGACGCCGAGCCGTAAGGCGCAGCCGACACGGGACCAACCGCGGCGTCACTATCGTTTGTGATATTCGCCGGAAGAAACGGCGCGAGGTGCTTCTTCACGCCGATCGGACCCATGCCGGGTCCGCCGCCGCCGTGCGGAATGCAGAACGTCTTGTGCAGGTTGAGGTGGCTCACATCCGCGCCGTAGTCACCGGGGCGGGCGAGGCCAACCTGGGCGTTCAGATTCGCGCCGTCGAGATAGACCTGTCCGCGATGGCCGTGGACGATGTCGCAGATCTCGCGGATATGCTCCTCGAACACGCCGTGGGTCGAGGGATAGGTGATCATCACCGCGGCAAGATTCGCCGAATGCTGCTCGGCCTTCTTGCGCAGATCTTCGACGTCGACGTCGCCGCGCGCGTCGCAGGCGACGACCACGACGTCCATGCCGACCATGCTGGCGGAGGCCGGATTGGTGCCGTGGGCGGAGGAGGGGATGAGACAGACCTTGCGGTGCGGTTCGTTGCGGGAGGCGTGATAGGCGCGGATCGCCAACAGCCCGGCATATTCGCCCTGCGCGCCGGAGTTTGGCTGCAGCGACACGGCGTCATAGCCGGTGATGTCGGCGAGCCACTTCTCCAGCGTGGCGAACATGGCGTGATAGCCGGCGGCCTGCGCCGATGGTGCGAACGGATGCAATCCGCCGAACTCCGGCCAGGTCACCGGGATCATTTCGGTGGTGGCGTTCAGCTTCATGGTGCAGGAGCCGAGCGGGATCATGGCGCGGTCGAGCGCCAGATCGCGGTCGGACAGCTTGCGCATATAGCGCAGCAATTCGGTTTCCGAGCGGTGCTCGTGGAAAACCGGGTGGGTCAGGAACTTGCTGCTGCGCGCAAGGCTGGACGGCAGTGTGTCGCGCGCTTCCTTCTCGATGTCGGCATAAACGAGGTTGCCGCCGAAGGTGCGCCACACACTCTCGACGATCGCGGGTGTCGTGGTCTCGTCAAGCGCGATGCTGACGGTGGTTTCGTTGAGCCGCAGATTGATGCTCTCATGGGCAGCATGGGAGATGATAGCTTGCCGCTGACCGTTGATAGCGACTGTGACTGTGTCGAAATAGCTGTCGTTCAGCGGCGCGAAGCCGAGCTTGCGCAATCCGGCCGCCAGCACAGCAGTGCGGCGATGAACGGTGCGCGCGATGTGCGTCAGTCCCTCGGGCCCATGATAGACCGCGTACATCGACGCGATCACCGCGAGCAGCACCTGCGCGGTACAGATGTTCGACGTCGCCTTCTCGCGGCGGATGTGCTGTTCGCGTGTTTGTAGCGCGAGGCGATAGGCGGGCGCTCCGCGCGAATCCACCGAGAGGCCGACGATGCGGCCGGGCAGGGAGCGCTTCAGCGCATCCTTCACCGCCATGTAGGCTGCGTGCGGGCCACCGTAACCCATCGGCACGCCGAAGCGCTGCGTTGATCCAATGGCAATGTCCGCGCCGAGATCGCCGGGCGACGCCACCAGCGCCAGCGCCAGCGGATCGGCGGCGATGACGGCGATGGCGCCTTTCGCTTTCAATGCTGTGATAGCGGCGCGCGGATCGAACAGGCCGCCGTGCGTGCCGGGATACTGGAACAGTGCACCGAACACGTCAGCGCTCGTAAGATCGCGCGCCGGATCGCCGACGATCAGCGACCAGCCGAGTGGTTCGGCGCGGGTGCGCAGCACCGCCAGTGTCTGCGGATGCACCTCATGATCCACAAAGAACGCCTTGGTCTTCACCGCGGAAGAGCGTTCGGCAAGCGCCATGGCTTCCGCCGCGGCGGTGCCCTCATCCAGCAGCGACGCGTTGGCGATGTCGAGCCCGGTGAGATCGCAGATCATGGTCTGGAAATTGAACAGCGCCTCAAGCCGCCCCTGGCTGATCTCGGGCTGATACGGCGTGTAGGCCGTGTACCACGCGGGGCTTTCGAGGATGTTGCGCTGGATCACCGCGGGCAGGACCGTGCCCGAGTAGCCCTGGCCGATCAGCGAGGTGAACACCTGATTGCGGGCGGCGATGTCGCGCATATGCGCGATCGCGTCGGTTTCGCTGAGCGGCTTGCCGAGGTCGAGTGGCGCCTTCAGCCGGATCGAGGCAGGTAATGTTTCGCTCATCAGCGCCTGAAGACTCGACGCGCCGACGGTTTGCAGCATGGCGTCGATGTCGCGCGACGAGGGGCCAATATGCCGGCGGACGAAATCGACAGCGGGTTCGGCAGGCTTGCGATGCGCGGTCATGTGAAACTCCCTAAAGCGTTTTCGACCGAAGTGGGTACCGGTTCGCGTAAAGAAAACGCGTCTTAAAAGTTAAGCCGTGTGGGCCTTGTAGGCGGCTTCATCCATCAGTCCGTCGAGATCGCCCTTGTTGGCGATGCGCAGCTTGAAGAACCAGGCACCCTTGCCAGGATCGGAATTCACCAGCGACGGATCGGCGGCGACGGCGTCGTTGACCTCGAGCACTTCACCCGTGATCGGCGCGTAGACGTCGGACGCAGCCTTGACGCTTTCGACCACGGCAGCGGCTTCGGCTTTCTTCAGCGTGCGGCCGACCTTCGGCAGTTCAACGAACACGACGTCGCCGAGTTGGGTCTGCGCGTAATCGGTGATGCCGATGGTGGCGACATCGCCGTCGATCTGGAGCCATTCGTGATCGGTGGTAAACAGCGTGGTCATGGTGTTCCTCAGCATTTGCAATGTTGATGTTGCTATCGTTTGTAACCATTGGGCACGAACGGCATCGCTGAGACGCGCAGCGGCAAACGCTGCCCGCGCACGTCGGCGAAGACAATCGTGCCTTCAGTGGAAAGAGACGTCGGCAGATACCCCATCGCCACGGGGGCGTTCAGGGTCGGTCCAAAGCCGCCGGATGTGACGGCACCGATTTTGTCGGTTGATGTTTCGCTGGCGTAGAGCGCCGCGTGCTCGCGCACCGGCGCGCGGCCCTCGGCACGCAGGCCAACACGGCGGCGCGATGCGCCGGTCTCGAATTCTTTCAGGATCATGTCCGCGCCGGGAAAACCGCCCGCCCGCGCGCCGCCGTTGCGGCGGCTTTTTTGCACCGACCACTCCAGCGCGCCCTCGACCGGCGTGGTTGTGGTGTCGATATCGTGGCCATAGAGACAGAGGCCAGCCTCTAACCGCAGGCTGTCGCGCGCGCCAAGGCCGATCGGCAATACGGCGGCATCGGCGAGCAAAGTGGTTGCAAGCCGTTCGACGTCTTCCGCAGGAACTGAAATCTCGAACCCGTCCTCGCCGGTGTAGCCCGAGCGCGAGACGAAGCAGTCGATGGCTTGACCAGAGATTTGCACCTTGTGCGGTCCGGCATCCATGAAGCGCATCGCGGCGACCGTCGGCGCGTGCTTCGAAAGCACCTCCACCGCCTTCGGACCCTGCAGCGCGATCAGCGCGCGGTCCGGCATCGGCTCGATGGTGCAGACGTCGGAGAGATGTTTGCGAAGATGCGCCTCGTCCTCGGTCTTGCAGGCGGCGTTGACCACCAGGAACAGGTGATCTCCGAAATTCGCCACCATCAGGTCGTCGAGAATGCCTCCGGTGTCGCTGGTGAACTGGGCATAGCGCTGGCGGCCTTGCGGGACCGCGAGAATGTCTTGCGGCACCAGCCGTTCCAGCGCGCGGGCGGCGTCCTCGACCTTGCCGGATTTCGCCGTGAGAGCGATCTGGCCCATATGGGAGACATCGAACAGACCTGCCGATGCGCGGGTGTGGAGATGTTCCTTCAGCACGCCGGAGGCGTACTGTACCGGCATCTCGTAGCCGGCGAACGGCACGATCTTGCCGCCACGCGCCACATGCAGGTCATGCAACGGAACACGCTTAAGCGCCGTATCGGCAGAGGAGGATGTTTTTTGTTCGGCAGCTAGCATGGTCGGGCTCCTGACGGATTCCGGGACGTTCCCGAAACCCTGTCGAAGCCCCATCTGTCGCTGCGCCTGAGAGTATTATCCCGTCGGCGGATGCCGCGCCGGACGTTCCGGCCGCATCTCTTTCCAGATTTCAGTCAGTCACACGGTCCGTTTGCCTGAGAGTTTCCGGGGCGGTTGCTCCTTCGGCGCCGGCATAAAGCCGGTCTCTCCCGACGTGACTTGTCAGCTTAACATATAGCTCACTTAAGCAGGGAAACACGCCTTTCGAGGCCCTGTCAACGCAACTGCGAGATTATCAACGGGCTTCGCGGCGCGATTGAGACCGCTTGCAAGCCGCTGATCTGGTGCACACTTTCTGGACATTGCAGGCCCGTTCCGTCTAGAAACGGGGCAGGACAAACTGCGCTGCACGCGTCATTGAAGGCGGGCGGCGCATCAGGGTGTTTTCGGGCGAAACGGTGAGCGTTTTGCGTGACGAAAATGCATCAGAGCATCAGAGCTTTTAGGCGCGATTGGACGATTATGAGCGGCGTTAACGAGATCAGGTCGGCGTATCTGAACTATTTCGCGAAAAACGGCCACGAGATCGTGCCGTCTTCGCCGCTGGTTCCGCGCAACGACCCCACATTGATGTTCACCAATGCGGGCATGGTGCAGTTCAAGAACGTATTTACGGGTCTTGAGAAGCGACCTTATCAGCGCGCCACCTCGTCGCAGAAATGCGTCCGCGCCGGCGGCAAGCACAACGATCTCGACAATGTCGGCTACACCGCGCGCCATCACACCTTCTTCGAGATGCTCGGGAACTTCTCGTTCGGCGATTATTTCAAAGAGCGCGCAATCGAACTTGCCTGGAATTTAATCACCAAGGAGTACGGGCTCCCGAAGGACAGGCTTCTGGTCACGGTTTATTCCGAGGACGAGGACGCGGCGAAACTCTGGAAAAAGATCGCGGGCCTGCCCGAATCGAAAATCATCCGGATCGGGACGTCGGACAATTTCTGGCAGATGGGCGACACTGGCCCCTGCGGTCCGTGCTCCGAAATCTTCTTCGATCACGGCGACAAGATCTGGGGAGGCCCTCCCGGTTCGACCGAGGAAGACGGCGATCGCTTCATCGAGATCTGGAATCTCGTTTTCATGCAGTTCGACCAGATCGCACCCGGCAACCGCGTTGCACTGCCGAAGCCGTCGATCGACACCGGTATGGGGCTGGAGCGCATCGCCGCCGTGCTTCAAGGCAAGCACGACAACTATGACATCGATCTGTTCGTTGCGCTGATCCGTGCCATCGCAGAGCTGACCGGCGCCGATCCGCAGGGCGAACAAAAAGCGTCGCTGCGCGTCATCGCCGACCATCTGCGCGCCTCGTCGTTCCTGATTTCCGATGGCGTGCTGCCGTCGAACGAAGGCCGCGGCTACGTGCTGCGCCGGATCATGCGCCGCGCGATGCGCCACGGGCAGCTGCTCGGGGCGAAAGAGCCGCTGATGTATCGCCTCGTCTGGGCGCTGGTGCGTGAGATGGGCCAGGCCTATCCCGAACTGGTGCGCGCCGAGAACCTGATCGAGGAAACGCTGAAGCTGGAGGAAACCCGCTTTCGCAAGACGCTGGATCGCGGCCTCACAATCTTGGACGAGAAAAGCGCGTCGCTGAAGAAAGGCGACATGTTCGACGGCGAGACCGCGTTCACGCTGTACGACACCTACGGCTTCCCGCTCGATCTCACGCAGGATGCGCTGCGCAACCGCGGCATCGGCGTCGACCTCGCATCCTTTACCGATGCGATGGAGCAGCAGCGCAAGAAGGCGCGCGCGGCGTGGGCCGGGTCCGGCGACACCGCGACCGAGACCATCTGGTTTCCGTTGCGCGAGAAACTCGGCGCGACTGAGTTCTTGGGCTACGACACGGAAATCGCCGAAGGCGTCGTCACCGCTCTGGTGAAGGACGGCAAGGAGATCGACAGCGCCAAGGCTGGCGACAGCGTCGCCATCGTCATGAACCAGACGCCGTTCTACGCCGAATCCGGCGGTCAGGTCGGCGACACCGGCGTTCTGACCGGCGACGGCGTGCGCGTGCGTGTCACTGATACTCAGAAAAAGGCAGGCGATCTTTACGTGCATCTCGGCACGGTCGAGCAGGGCACTGTGAAGCTAGGCGTGCCGCTGCAGCTCGAAGTCGATCACGGGCGGCGCACGTCGATCCGCGCCAATCACTCCGCGACGCACCTTCTGCACGAGGCGCTACGTCAGGTGCTCGGCGATCACATCGCGCAGCGCGGCTCGTTGGTTGCTCCCGAGCGGCTGCGCTTTGACTTCGCGCACAACAAGCCGATCTCGGCGGACGAACTGCGCCGCATCGAGGACATCGCCAACGATGTTGTGCTGGAGAACGGCGAAGTCATCACCCGCTCGATGGCGGTGGACGATGCGCGGGATTCCGGCGCGCGGGCGCTGTTCGGCGAGAAGTACGGCGACGAGGTGCGCGTGGTGTCGATGGGCGCGGGGCAGGGCAACGCGCTCGGCTGGTCGGTCGAATTGTGCGGCGGCACCCATGTGCGTCGCACCGGCGATATCGGCCTCATCTCCATCAGCGGCGAAAGTGCTGTGGCCTCCGGTGTCCGGCGCATCGAGGCGCTGACCGGAAACAATGCGCGTCATGCGGTAAACGCCACCATTCACACCGCGAAGGCGGCGGCTGCGGAATTGAAAACCACGCTGGACGATTTGCCGGCGCGTATCGCCGCACTCGTCGAGGAGCGCAAGAAGCTTGAAAATGCTCTGTCCGACGCGCGCAAGAAGCTCGCCATGGGCGGCGGTGCGGCGGCAGGTGGCGGCGCCGGTGCAGCATCCGATATCCGCACCATCGGCGATGTGAAATTCCTTGGCCGCGCCGTGCAGGGCATCGAGATGAAAGATCTCAAGAGCCTTGCCGATGACGGCAAGAAGCAGATCGGCTCCGGCGTCGTCGCGATCATCAATGTCGGCGAAGACGGCAAGGCGGGTGCGGTGGTCGGCGTCACGGCGGATCTGACCTCGCGTTTCAGCGCCGTCGATCTCGTGAAGATCGCCTCGGAAGCCTTGGGCGGCAAGGGCGGCGGTGGCCGTCCCGACATGGCGCAGGCCGGTGGTCCGGACGGCGCGAAGGCCGACGCTGCATTGAAGGCCATCGAAGCGGCGATGGGGGCGTAGCGGACGCGCCTTCGTGGCGCATCCTCGACATTCAGTGCGACATGAAGACTGGAACGGTCATCGTGGACAGGATACCCCGCGTCGCGCCGCCGAGCACGAATTCGCGCAGGCGCGAATGCCCATAGCCGCCCATCACGATCATGTCGGCCGAGCAATCCGCAGCGTGCGACAGGATTGAATCGGTGACATCGATACGGGATTCCGAGATGGTTTTGACCTCGGCCTTGATGCCGTGATGCTCAAGATGTCTTGCGATCTCGGCGCCGTGAATTTCGCGCTTCGAATGTTTGGCTCTCTCACTGACGACGACCAGAATTTCAACGGTTTCCGCCTTTCTCAGGAACGGTAGCGCATCGTTGATGGCGCGCGCGGCGGCGGCGCCTCCATCCCAGCAGCACAGTACATGACCGAGATTCAGCCCGGCCTTCTGGATGTAGGGCACGATCATCACGGGCCGTCCGGAGCTGAACAGGGCCGCTTCGATCAGAAGATCGTTGTTTGCACCATCCGCACCGGACTGCTGAAGAACGCTGAGATCGAACCGTCGCGCCATTGTTGCAAAAGCTTCGCCCGGGCTGAGGCCACCTTGAGTTACAAGATGGTGCTCGGTCGAGATATGACTTCGTTGCGCCGCCGTCTCAAATCGCTCGACCGCCGCGCGGGCAGACTTTTCACTGGCGGCCAGTATTTCCGCGAGCGCTTCAGAGGGCAAGCCGGGCATCATGAAGGCGGGCATATTCGCCAGGTCGCCGAAAGCAATGCAGGCAAGGTGAGCGTCGAATGCCTCGGCTACTGTGACGGCATAATCAAGAGCGGGATCATGCGGCTTGTCGCTCTCGACCTTGAGGAGGATGTCCCTGATCATGGCGGGTCCCTCGCGGCAGCGCGGGCGGAATGCAGGAATTGATGCGAGACAATCCGGAATCCGCTCAGTGCTTGATATCTTCTCTCGCACCTCGTTTTTCAATAGCCTCACCATCGCTTGTTGCTGCGGCGATGCGTAGCGAAAGATGCACTGGCATCTATCTCTCTCATGCGGCAAAATGTGACATGCATCACAACACCCCATTGATTTCTACGGTTGTCGTCGGCCTCGTGCTGGCTTTCATACTCGGCGCACTGGCCCAAAGGGTCCGTATTTCACCGCTTGTCGGCTATCTCCTTGCGGGCGTGGTGATGGGCCCGTTTACGCCGGGTTATGTGGCGGACCAGAACATCGCCAACGAACTCGCCGAGATCGGCATCATTCTTCTGATGTTCGGTGTTGGCCTGCATTTTTCGCTGAAGGATTTGCTATCGGTGCGGGCTATCGCCGTACCGGGCGCGGTGGTGCAGATCGCAGTTGCGACGCTGCTCGGCATGGGCCTTGGCTGGACGCTCGGCTGGCCGGTCGGCGGCGGGCTGGTGTTCGGTCTCGCACTGTCGGTCGCCAGTACGGTCGTGCTGCTGCGCGCATTGCAGGAGCGGCGGCTGGTCGATACCGAGCGCGGGCGGATCGCTGTCGGCTGGCTGATTGTCGAAGACCTCGCCATGGTGCTGACGCTGGTGCTGCTGCCCGCGCTTGCCGGACTGCTGAAAGGCGAGGGCGCCAATGGCCTCAGCGCCTATGCGATGGCGCTGCCTGTGTTGATTACGCTCGGCAAGGTCGCGGCGTTCGTCATCTTCATGCTGGTGGTGGGCCGCCGCGTGATTCCGTGGATTCTGCATTACGTTGCGCATACCGGCTCGCGCGAATTGTTTCGGCTTGCGGTGTTCGCGATTTCGCTCGGTGTTGCGTTTGGCGCGGCGCTTCTGTTCGACGTCTCGTTCGCGCTGGGTGCGTTCTTCGCCGGCATGATCCTGAGCGAATCCGAACTCAGCCAGCGCGCGGCGAACGAAACGCTGCCGCTGCGCGATGCGTTTGCCGTGCTGTTCTTCGTGTCCGTCGGCATGCTGGTGGATCCTGCGATCATCGTGCGCGAGCCGCTACCGTTGCTCGTGACTGTCTTCATCATCATCTTCGGGAAGTCCGTCGCCGCGTTCGGCATTGTGCGGATGTTCGGGCATCCGACATCCACCGCACTGACGATTTCGGCAAGTCTCGCCCAGATCGGCGAATTCTCTTTCATTCTCGTCAGTCTCGGCGTCAGCCTTGCGCTGCTGCCGGACCGCGGCCGCGATCTTGTGCTTGCCGGCGCGATCATCTCGATCATGTTGAACCCGCTATTCTTCGCGCTGCTCGATCGCTATGAGGCGAAGAAGAAGGCAGCCGAGGACGTTGAGGCGGCAGCACAGTCCGTCAAGGACACCGCAGCTGAGGCTGTCGCGGAAGCAGCAAAGAAGAAGCCGGTCCGCGTTGAACTGCCGGTCACCGCGCTAACCAATCATGTCGTGCTGGTCGGGTACGGACGCGTGGGAAGTGTTGTCGGCAAATCGTTGCAGCAGGGAGGCGTGCCGTTTCTTGTCATCGAGGATGACCCGGGCTGCCTTGAAAGGCTCACTGAGGCCGGGATCGAGAAGATCACGGGAAATGCGGCTGCGCCGGGAATGCTGGTGGCGGCAAATCTGGAAGCCGCACGCGGGCTTATCGTCGCGATTCCCGATGCGTTCGAGGGCGGACAGATCGTTGCCAAGGCCCGCGCGATCAGTGTAACGCTGCCGATTATCGCGCGCGCCCATTCGGAAGAGGAAATCGCACACCTCAAACATCACGGCGCGAATTCAGTAATCATGGGCGAGCAGGAAATCGCCAAGGCGATGATCGCGCAGATCGGGTTGGCCAGCGTCTAAACGTCTCCGCCGCTCAGGATACGAGCTGCTTCTCGCGGGTAGCGATGAGATCGCGAATTTCGGTCGTGATCGGAGCGGGCCGATGCGTGGTCTGATCGGTATTGACCCAGACCACTTCGCCGGTGGCCATCAGCTCCGAGCTGTCTTTCAGGAAGATCGCCGTCTCAAACGTCATGCTCGAACTGCCGATCCGCGCGACGCGGGCGCCGACGTCGATTTCCGCATCGAAGCGGATCGGCGATTTGTATTCGACGACCGATTTGACGACATGGAAGTCCATGCCGGTCTTTTTGGCGTCCGCGTACTGGTCGTAGCCGAGCGCGCGGAAGTATTCGGTGATGGTGGTGTCATAGAACGTCAGATAATGAGCGTTGAACACCACGCCCTGACCATCGATCTCCGAATAGCGGATCCGGAAGGGGTGGAAGAAGCTGAATTGATCCCGAGTCATGTTCGTCATTCCGTTTCTTTTTAGTTCACAAGCAAACGGCGCAGACAATGTCTGCGCCGTTGAAAACATGAGATGCAGGCTGCGTCTCAGGCGGCCATTGCCTTGGTGAGGTTTTCCGCGACCTTGTCGAGGAAGCCGGTGGTCGAGAGCCAGCGCTGATCCGCGCCGACCAGCAGCGCGAGATCCTTGGTCATGAAACCGGATTCGACCGTATCGACGCAGACCTTCTCCAGCGTCTTGGCGAATTTCGCCAGTTCCGCATTGTTGTCCAGCTTGGCGCGGTGCGACAGGCCCTGGGTCCAGGCGAAGATCGACGCGATCGAGTTGGTCGAGGTTTCCTTGCCCTTCTGGTGTTCGCGGTAGTGCCGGGTCACGGTGCCGTGGGCGGCTTCGGCTTCCACCGTCTTGCCGTCCGGTGTCAGCAGCACCGAGGTCATCAGGCCCAGCGAGCCGTAGCCCTGCGCCACGGTGTCCGACTGCACGTCGCCGTCATAGTTCTTACAGGCCCAGACGTAGCCGCCGGACCACTTCAGCGCCGAGGCGACCATGTCGTCGATCAGGCGGTGCTCGTAGGTCAGGCCCTTGGCTTCGAAGTCCTTCTTGAACTCGGTGTCGTAGATGTCCTGGAAGATGTCCTTGAAGCGTCCATCATAGACTTTGAGGATGGTGTTCTTGGTCGACAGGTACACCGGATAGCCGCGCGACAGGCCGTAATTCATTGAGGCGCGGGCGAAATCGCGGATCGAGCCGTCGAGATTGTACATGCCCATGGCGACGCCGGATTCCGGCGACTTGAACACTTCCTTCTCGATCACCGTGCCGTCCTCGCCGACGAACTTCATCGTCAGCACGCCCTTGCCGGGGAACTTGAAGTCGGTAGCGCGATACTGATCGCCGAAGGCATGGCGGCCGATGATGATGGGCTTGGTCCAGCCGGGAACGAGGCGAGGCACGTTCTTGCAGATGATCGGTTCGCGGAAAATCACGCCGCCGAGGATGTTGCGGATGGTGCCGTTTGGCGACTTCCACATTTCCTTAAGGCCGAACTCCTTCACGCGGGCCTCGTCCGGTGTGATGGTGGCGCACTTGACGCCGACACCGTGCTTCTTGATCGCGTTGGCCGCGTCGATCGTGACCTGATCGTTGGTCTTGTCGCGGTACTCCATCCCAAGGTCGTAATATTCGAGGTTCACATCGAGGAACGGGTTGATCAGCTTGTCCTTGATGTACTGCCAGATGATCCGGGTCATCTCGTCGCCATCGAGTTCGACGACGGGGTTGGTCACCTTGATTTTTGCCATGGGGGATCGGGCCTTAATATTGGGGGCGGAGAGGGCGAGAGAACCGCAACTGGTTCCGTAGCGTGGCTATAGCACTCGCCTTCGTGGGCTGGAAGGCAACGTACCTGAGACTTTCTGGCATGCCTCGCCCGGATCTGTTCTGACGTGCAAATCTGGAGCCATTCCACGCCAAATACTTGGGCATTCTGGCGTCTCGCGAAAACCGTTCAGAGGGGAAAGTGCCCGGCACTTCCGGGGGCTGCTGTTTGGGCAAATCGCGAGGCGTATGCGCTGCTCCCTCGCGTGTCGCATGAGATTCAAACGATTCGCTAACCTCATTGATTTATAAGGATAATTTCACGGCGAAGCGTTGGGACTTGAATCAGCCTCTTCGGTTCTTGAATCAGTCCCTTCACAGGTTGAATCAAAACCTTCAGAAGATGATTCAAAGTCTTCAGACGATGATTCAAAGTCTTCGGATGATGATTCAAAGTCTTCGCAACTTGAATCCGCATCGTCAGAGCTTGATTCAAGACTTCATCGCCCCGGATTCGGAATGCTCACGCTTTGGGTTGAACGGCAGGCCGATGGTGCGGTGCGGGCGCGCTATCGGCCTTTCGTGACCGGTGTGAAGGGCCCCGGCGGAGACTTGGTGATCAGGGCGGTGACAAGCAGCCCAGCGATCGCGAAGCCGAAGGTCAGCCAGAAGCCATCGATATAGGCGAGCACGTTTGCCTCGCGCTGGACAATGCCGGCAAGCGTTCCGACGCTTCGCGCGGGGGCCGTTGCGCTGCCATGGCTAGCGAAATAGCCCGACATGTGAGCGAGAAAGCGCTCCACCTGATCGGTGGCGTGGGTGATGTGCTGTCCGAGAAGGTTGGAGTGGATCTGTTCGCGCACCCGCAGCCAGGTGCCCATCAGCGCAATGCCGATCTCCGCGCCGCCAAGGCGCATGATCTGGATATAGGCGGCGAATGCGGTCGCCCGGGTCGGATCGGAATTGGAAAGCGCAATGATAATGATCGGGAACAACGTGAATGCCTGGCCGACCGATTGCAGCAGTACGATGGGGATGAAATCGGCCAACCGCCAGGTGTTGGTAATTTGCGTTCCGAGCAGTGCGGCGGCGGCAAACGTGATCAGGCCGATTATCAGCGTGATCCTCACATCGAACCGCCGCAGCAGCCAGATCGAGAGGGGAAACAGCACCGCCAGTGGCAGAACGCCATAGATCAGAAGCAGGCGACCGGTCTGTTCGGGCCGAAGCTGGGCCACGGCCGAGAGGAAATTCGGCACCAGCGACGAGTTCGAAAGACCGGTCAGGGTGTAGAGAAGGATGACGACCAGAGAGAGACCGATATTGCGCGAGAACAGCACATTGGCATGCGCCCACGGCTCCTTCACCAAGGCCTCGTTGATGAAAAACGCCACCAGCAGAGCCGCGCCGCAGCAGAGCAGCGCGACAACGGTTCCGGAATTGAGCCAGTCCAGCCGGTTGCCCTGATCGAGGCCGGCATAGACCATGGCAATGCCGGTCCCGAGCAACAGCATGCCGCCCCAGTCCGCGGTTTCCAGCAGCTTCCGGTTGATCGGATCGCGGGCGGCACCGAAGTAAACCAGTAACGCCATCAGCACTGCGATGATCGCATCCTGCCAGTAGAGCCACTGCCAGCCGAGTTGATCGACGTAGAAGCCGACCAGAGCGGGGCCGAAGTTGAGCGAAAAGCCGACCCTCAGGGCGTAGATCCCGATCGCCAGCAGCCACCATTGCATCGGCAGGTTGCGGAAAATGATCAATAGCGTAGCCGGCACGAAGGTGCCGAGCAGCAGGCCGTGAACGATGGTGAGGGCAAGAAGCGTCTGGTAATCGAGGACAAATGGAAGAGCCAGCGAGATCAGAGCGAAGACGAGACTCGGGACGCCGAGGATGCGGCGCAGGCCGAACACCGTGGCCAGCCAGGCCACCGCAGGCGCGATGAATATCTGCGAGGCGGTTGACGCCGTGCTCAGCCACGCGCCTTCGTCGAAGCTGAGAGAAAAGGCTCCCTTGAGATCGGGCAGGCCGATCGAGAACATCCGGCTGTCGATGTTCGCCATCGACGAGCCGAGCAGCACGGCGATCACGGCAAGCAGCGGATAGTGAACGGCCTCGCCGACCGAGACCGGCCCGCTAGCGATGATTTTAGCTTCCGCCACCGGCTTTGGCTCCGGCGTTCGAGGGGGCAACTGTTCCTTCGGTATTGATCCGCGTTACCGCCGACATGCCCGGCAGCAGACGGTCGAGCAGCGGCTGGCCCTTGTCGAACTCGATCCGCAGCGGAATCCGTTGCACCACTTTGGTGAAATTGCCGGTGGCGTTGTCGGGTGGCAGCAACGCGAACTGCGATCCACTCGCCGGGGAGATGCGCGCGACATGGCCGCGCAGCTTTTCGTCCGGGAAGGTATCGATCGTGACCTCCACCGGTTGCCCGGCCTTCACGCGCGTCAGCTGCGTCTCCTTGTAGTTCGCGATGACGTAGACATTCGGGAGCGGCACCACGTTGAACAGGTTGCTGCCGATATTGACGTAGTCTCCCGGCTGAACCTGCCGCGCCCCCACCACACCGTCGAACGGAGCCACGATCCGCGTGTAACCGAGCCGCAAGCGGGCCGCCTTCAACGCCGCCTGAGCAGCGAGAACGTCGGCGGCGCGTTGTTTCTTCGTTCCGGCAAGAACTTCGAGCTGATGCCGCTGGGCAGCGATCGCCGCCCGGCTGGCGCGGACATCCGCCTCCGTCTTGGCAAGCGCGGCGGTCGCCTGTTCCAGCCTTTGGCGCGTGCCCGACGAACTCTGGATCAGCGACTGCTGACGGTCCTGCTCCTGTTGTGCCTCGACCTGGAGGGCTTCCGCGGAGGCGCGCTGTGCTTCGGACTGCGCAATGGTGGCGTATTGAAGCTCGACCTGATTGGCGAGATTGTCGAGGGCGGCCTGAGCGCCGGTCACGGCGGCTTCGGCTTGTGCGACCTGTGCTTCATAGTCCGCCGGATCGATATCGACGAGCAGATCACCGGCCTTGACGCGCTGATAATCGCTCGCGGCAACCTTGATCACCTCGCCGGCGACGCGGCTGCTGAGCTGGGTCGTCTCGGCGCGAACATAGGCGTCGTTCGTCGTCTGGATCACGGCGCTGCCGACCCAGGCATCCCAGCGCAGCGTCGCCAATGTCACGAAGATCGCCGCGGCAATCAGGCACGCGATTGGAATCGCCAGCCGGCGCAGCGTGGCACTCACATGCGAAGGCTCCGGAGGCGGGGCGGAGGTCGGTGCGGCGGCCTGCTGCGGGGTAGGGCCGCCGGCGGCGGTGTCGTTATCGGTCTGAGCCATGGGTCACCCCTAGCAGCACGCTACTCCAACCGGTGGAGAAAATTCAAAGCCGAACCCGCATTTTTCAGCATGGCCGCATTGCGGTGAATTCTGCCGGAATTTCACCATTCTGAAAAATCTCTTGACCTGTCCGGCATCAACTGCGTTACGGCAGGACGCAGTGAAAACCCAAAGCAGGATCATGACCGGTTCAGGCACCGACAAAACCAAGACGCGAAAAGAACTGGCTGGACCCGTGGTGGTTCTGGTCGAGCCGCAGCTTGGCGAAAACATCGGCATGTGCGCGCGCGCCATGGGCAATTTCGGCCTGACGCGGCTGCGGATTGTCAATCCGCGCGACGGCTGGCCCAATATGGCAGCCCAGCGCGCCGCCGCAGGCGCCGATCACATTCTCGATAAAGTCGAACTGTTCGACACGGTCGAGGCGGCCGTGGCCGACTGCTCCCTCCTGTTCGCGACCACCGCGCGGGCGCACGATCAGGCCAAGCCGGTGGTCGGTCCAGAAGAAGCCGCCCGCCAGATCGTCGGGGAAGCCGCGGGCAGCGGCACGGCGGCGATCATGTTCGGGCGCGAGCGCTACGGCTTGCAAAACGATGAGGTCGCGCTCGCCAACCGGATTGTTACGTTCCCGGTCAATCCGGGTTTTGCCTCGCTGAATCTCGCTCAGGCTGTGCTGCTGATGGGCTACGAGTGGTTCAAGCTCGTCACCGCCAACACGTTGCCGTTCGATATGCCGGAGCGTTCCGAGCGGGCGTCGAACCACCAGATGCAGGCTTTTTTCGATAACCTCGTGAACGAACTCGACAAGGTCGAATTCCTCAGGCCGCCGGAAAAGCGCGACACCATGCTGGTGAACATGCGCAACATCTTCACGCGGATGGAGCCGACCAAGCAGGACATGCACACCCTGCACGGCGTGGTGATGGCCATCGCGGAAGGGCGCAAGGGCCCTGCAAAAGGCGGGGTTCTCGACGGCAACGAAGCGACGCGGCTGCGCGCGCTGCTGGCCGAGCACTCCGACGGACGGGCGCCGTCCGATAGCGGCACGGTGCGGGGGCTTGCGCGCCTGCTGCGGCGGAATCCCACCGATGCCGAACGCATCCTGTGGCAGGCTCTGACCACGGACCGCCGCTTCGCATCCCATTTCAAGCGGCAGACGCCGGTGGGGCGTCATATCCCGGATTTCGTGTCGTTCTCGAAACGGATTGCCATCGAACTCGTCAACGCCAAAGAGACCGACGTGATCGCGCGGGACCGCGCGGCACGGGGCGAATGGCTCGCAGCGCGGGGATATCGCGTTTGTCTGATTAATGCAGTGGACGTGGAAGCCAATCTCGACGCCCAGCTCGACCGGCTGGCTGCGACGGTCTAGCGCCTTCGCTACTGCAATACCGATTCTTCTTTTTTGATGGGATGAAAGCGCGCTACCAAGGGTTGCTATAAAAACGCGCGAACTAAAAAACCATCAAAGGGAGGCTTCCATATGCGTTCACTTGGTCTTGCAGCATTGACGACTGCTGCAATCGTTATCGCCGGTCCGGCTTATGCGCAGGCGCCGCAGGTTGAGAAGAATGTGTCGATGGCGATGGCGATGGCCATTATCCAGGGCACCATCGAGCAGTGCACCAAAGACGGCTTCAAGGTGTCCGTCACCGTGGTGGACAAGGCCGGTAACGTCGCGGCGCAGGTTCGCGGTGACGGCACCAATCCGCACACCATGGAGTTCAGCCGCCTGAAGGCCTACACCTCGCGCACGCGCGGGATAACGTCCCTCGAATTCATGAAGCAGACGGACAAGCCTGAAACCGCCTCCCTGAGGCAGATCCCGGGTGTGGTTGCAGCGGGTGGTGCTGTCCCGATCAAGGTCGGCAGCGAAGTGATTGGCGCGGTGGGTGCATCGGGTGCACCGGGCGGTGAAAAGGACGAAGTCTGCGTCCTCGCTGGCATTGCGAAGGTTCAGGACGCTTTGAAGTAACTGCGTCCCGTCTGAAACAAGAAAACGCCGCGCGATCCGATCGCGCGGCGTTTTCCTTTCAACGTGGCAGAGTTACTGCCCGGCCTTGATCTGGGCGACGGCGGTTGCCACCAGCTCGTCCATCTTGGCGCGGATTTCCTGCTCGGTGGCCTTGCCTGCGAGGTCCGTTGCGACCTTGCGCAGGACGTCGGCATCACCGGCTTCCTCGAAATCGGCCGAAACCACTTCCTTGGCATAGGCTGCGGCTTCGTCGCCGGTTTTGCCCAGCTTTTCGGCGGCCCACAGGCCCAGCAGCTTGTTCCGGCGGGCTTCCGCCTTGAACTTCTGTTCCTCGTCGAGGGCGAACTTCTTCTCGAAGCCTTCCTGGCGCTTGTCAAAAGTCGACATATATCTGTTCCGTAAGCTGAATCTGGGATTTGCCTGAACCGGCGGCGGAACCCAGCATATAGGGGTTGCGGACCCCGCAAAGCAACGTCCGAGAGGTCGCAGGAAGCGGGTAAAACGCCTTTCGTTGCGTTGTATCCGTCACATCAATCGGTTAGGTTGCCGATGAGTCTGGTTCGCGGTTTGTTTCACGATTCCGGACTTCACGGCAGCTCCGCCGTGGGTCGCGTAAATCACCCGGAGCACCCCACTTATGGACTTCAACAACACACGGTACATCCCTATGAGCCGTCGGCGTCGCATTTACGAAGGCAAGGGCAAGACCCTTTACGAAGGGCCTGAGCCTGGAACCCTGATTCAGCATTTCAAGGACGACGCCACTGCGTTCAATGCCAAGAAACATCAGGTTATTGAGGGCAAGGGTGTCCTCAACAACCGGATCTCGGAATACATCTTCCAGCATCTGAACGACATCGGCGTGCCGACTCATTTCATCAAGCGGCTCAACATGCGCGAGCAGTTGATCCGCGAGGTCGAGATCGTGCCGCTCGAGGTTGTGGTGCGCAACGTGGCGGCGGGTTCGCTGTCGCAGCGCCTCGGCATCGAGGAAGGCACTCAGCTGCCGCGCTCGATCATCGAGTTCTATTACAAGAACGACCAGCTCGGCGATCCGATGGTCTCCGAAGAGCACATCACCGCGTTCGGCTGGGCCACGCCGCAGGAAATCGACGATATGATGGCGCTCGCCATTCGCGTCAACGACTTCCTGACTGGGCTGTTTCTCGGCGTCGGCATCCGCCTTGTGGACTTCAAGATGGAATGCGGACGGCTGTTCGAAAACGACATGATGCGCATCATCGTCGCCGATGAAATCTCGCCCGACTCGTGCCGGCTGTGGGACATCAAGTCGAACGAGAAGATGGACAAGGACCGCTTCCGCCGCGATCTCGGTGGGCTGCTTGAGGCCTACACCGAAGTTGCCAAGCGTCTCGGCATCCTGATCGAGAACGACCGTCCCGCGGGCTCCGGCCCGGTGCTGGTGAAGAGCTGAATTCGATGAAGGCGCGCATCACCGTCACATTGAAGAACGGCATTCTCGATCCGCAGGGCAAGGCCATCGAAGGGGCGCTCAAATCGCTCGGCGTCGATGGCATCGCCAGCGTGCGGCAGGGCAAGGTGTTCGACATCGAAGTCGCCGGCGCGGACAAGGCGAAGGCCGAAGCTGCGCTCAAGGAAGCGGCCGACAAGCTGCTCGCGAATACGGTGATCGAGAATTATCGCGTCGAGATTTCGGGCTAGGCGACCGATGAAATCAGCCGTTCTCGTCTTCCCCGGCATCAACCGCGAGCGCGACATGGCGCGCGCGCTCAAGCTCGCGTCCGGCAACGATTCCGCGATGGTCTGGCACGCCGACACCGCCTTGCCGAAGGGCACGGATCTGGTGGTGGTGCCCGGTGGATTCTCCTACGGCGATTACCTGCGCTGCGGCGCTATCGCCGCGCGTGCGCCGATCATGGATGCGGTCCGTGCCCATGCCGCCAATGGCGGCCTCGTGCTCGGTGTCTGCAACGGTTTCCAGATCCTCTGCGAGTCGGGCCTGCTGCCCGGCGTGCTGATGCGCAACGCGCAGCTCAAGTTCATCTGCCGCGACGTGCATCTGCGCGTCGAGCGCTCCGATACGGCTTTTACCCGCGGATACAACGCCGGGCAGGTGATCCGCGTGCCGGTGGCGCATGGCGAAGGCAATTACGCAGCTGATGAAGACACCATTCGCCGGCTCGAAGGTGAGGGCCGGGTGCTTTATCGCTATTGCAGCGCTTCAGGCGAAGTCGGCGACACGCACAATATCAACGGCGCAGCGGCCTCGATTGCGGGCATCGTCAGCGACAAGGGCAACGTGCTCGGCATGATGCCGCATCCGGAAAACCACGTCGAAGACATCATGGGCTGCACCGACGGCCGCGGCTTGTTCGCTGGCCTGGTGGCGCATCTGAAGGCGGCATGATGTCTCCCATCCGACGCACGGTTTCTTTAATTTGTGCTTCGGGGCTTCTTATTGGCGGAATTGTTTTCGTCGGCTTTCATTTTCTTTATTCGCCAGTCATCTACGGAAAAATGTTGATGGGCGGAGGACTACTGATTGGGTTGGGTGGCTGGTGGCTATATTCCGACTTTATCGATGCTACCCCGAACTCCTGAAATCTAACTCGCCTACACCTTCTTTTTCATCCGCTTGATCGTGCCGGAGAAGGTGAACAGCGGCCGGTCGCCGGTCACGAGCGTGCCGCGCAGGAAGATCAGCGAGCCGCCCGCGCGGGTGATGCCGCCGATCGCTTCGATCAGGTCGCCTTCCTTGGCGGCGTCCAGAAATTCACATGCGAATGACACCGTGACCGCCGGAGCTTCAAGCTCGCGGGCAGCGAAGGCAAACAGGCAATAGTCCGCGAACGTCATGTAGCAGCCGCCATGGACGTTGCGCATGCCGTTGAGGTGCTTCCTCTCGACGCGAAACGCGCAGCGGACGGTCCCGTCGTCCTCGAAGCGGTGCCAGAACGGCCCGTTGTTGGACTCGAAGCTGTCGCGGCTCCAGGTCCGCCATCCGGCAAACTCGCCCTCGGTGGCGATCAGGAGGTCGGGGCGGGGGCGTGGGGATTTCTGCACAATGTCGTCCAAGATATCGGGATCCTTGAAATGAGGCTCTCTAGGCTTCTCTTAGAACCTCATGGGGCAGGCCCGCAACCGGGGGTTTTTTAGCCGGGATTTCTCCCTATCTGATGCTTGCCGCAGGCCGGGCTGCCGTGCACAAAGAGGCCCGGAATCACGCCTATTCCGCCATATCCGACCCCTCTGGTTACCCGGAGGGACGCCGAAGCATTTGACCCGGAGCGACGTCACCTTGACGATCAGGAAAGAACCCCAGATCACCCCCGATCTCGTCGCCAGCCACGGTCTCAAGCCGGACGAGTACGAGCGCATCCTGAAGCTGATCGGGCGGGTGCCGACGTTCACGGAACTCGGCATCTTCTCGGCGATGTGGAACGAGCACTGCTCGTACAAATCCTCGCGGCTGCATCTGCGCGGCCTGCCGACGAAAGCGCCGTGGGTCATTCAGGGCCCGGGCGAGAACGCGGGCGTTATCGATATCGGCGACGGGCTTGCGGTGGTCTTCAAGATGGAGAGCCACAACCACCCGAGCTACATCGAACCGTATCAAGGCGCGACCACCGGCGTCGGCGGCATCCTGCGCGACGTGTTCACTATGGGCGCGCGGCCGATCGCCTGCCTCAACGCGCTGTCATTTGGCGATCCGAGCCATCCGAAGACCCGTCATCTGGTGTCGGGCGTCGTCGCTGGCGTCGGCGGCTACGGCAACTCATTCGGCGTGCCGACGGTCGGCGGCCAGACGCGTTTCCACACCCGCTATGACGGCAACATCCTCGTCAACGCGATGGCAGTGGGTCTCGCCGAGACCGACAAGATTTTCTATGCCGCGGCTTCCGGCGTGAACATGCCGATCGTCTATCTCGGCTCCAAGACCGGCCGCGACGGCATTCACGGCGCGACCATGGCCTCTGCCGAATTCGACGATGACTCCGCCGAGAAGCGCCCGACGGTGCAGGTTGGCGATCCGTTCGCGGAGAAGCTGCTGCTCGAAGCGTGCCTCGAAATCATGGAAGCGGATTGCGTCATCGCGATTCAGGACATGGGCGCTGCGGGGCTCACCTGCTCGGCGGTCGAAATGGGCGCGAAGGGTGATCTCGGCGTCGAACTCGATCTGGATTCGGTGCCGACGCGCGAAACCGGCATGAGCGCCTACGAGATGATGCTCTCGGAGTCGCAAGAGCGCATGCTGATGGTGCTGAAGCCCGAGAAGGAAAAGCAGGCCGAAGCCATCTTCAAGAAGTGGGGTCTGGATTTCGCCATCGTCGGCTACACCACGCCGACCCAGCGCTTCGTCGTGAAGCATGGCGGCGACGTGATGGTCGATCTGCCGATCAAGGAACTGGAATCGGAAGCGCCGCTTTATGATCGCCCGCATGTGCCGTCGCCGCAGCTTCCGGTGATTCACGCACGCGACGTTCAGCCGCCGGTTTCGATTTCGCAGGCGCTGTCCAAGCTGATCGCGACGCCTGAACTCTGCTCGAAGCGCTGGGTGTGGGAACAGTATGATCATGTCATCGGCGGCAACACCATGCAGCGCCCGGGCGGCGATGCGGCGGTCGTGCGCGTGCAGGACGGCCCGAAGGGTCTGGCGCTGACCTGCGATGTCACGCCGCGCTATTGCGAAGCCGATCCCTTCGAAGGCGGCAAGCAGGCGGTGGCAGAAGCGTGGCGCAACATCACGGCGGTCGGCGGGCGTCCGCTCGCGATCACCGACAACCTCAATTTCGGCAATCCCGAGCGGCCCGAGATCATGGGCCAGTTCGTGGGCTGCCTGAAGGGCATTGCTGCCGCCTGTATCGCGCTGGATTTCCCGGTCGTGTCGGGCAACGTCTCACTCTACAACGAAACCAATGGTCGCGGCATCCTGCCGACGCCGTCGATCGGCGGCGTTGGGTTGCTGGATGACTTCACCAAGTCGGCGACGCTGGCGTTCAAGGCGGAGAACGAGGCGATCCTGCTGATCGGCGACACACAGGGCTGGCTTGGCCAGTCGGTGTATCTGCGCGACATCTGCGGCAAGGAAGAGGGCGCGCCGCCGCCGGTCGATCTCAATGTCGAGAAGCGCAACGGCGACGTGGTGCGCGGCATGATCAAGGGCGGCACGGCAACGGCTGTTCACGACGTCGCGGATGGCGGCCTGCTGGTGGCGCTGACCGAAATGGCGATGGCCAGCGGCATCGGCGCCATTCTCGATGCGCCGCCGGATGAGATCGTGCCGCATGCGTGGTGGTTCGGCGAGGATCAGGCGCGCTACGTCGTCACCGTGCAGGAAGAGCAGTTGCTGACGGTGCTGAGCAAGCTCAAAGCTGTCGGCGTGCCGTGCCATGTCATCGGCAAGACCGGCGGTCATGATATTGCGGTCGAAGGCGAGACGCCGGTTTCGGTGGCGTCGCTCAAGGCGGGCCACGAGAACTGGCTGCCGGCCTACATGGCAGGCAAGGGCTGAAACGAGAAAATCGCGGATGTTATCCGCGATTTTTCGTGTTGCGGCTGTAGGGATATCAGAACCTACCAGCGTCCCACACCAACGCTGACACCGACACCCGGGGCGCCATATACGCCTACACTCGGACCTTCGTTGTAGTAGCGACGCTCCCTGTATTGGCGTCGCGGAGCGTAAGCATACGAGTCGTCCTGAACAATGACGCGGCGTGCGCCGCGAGTCCGGTAGCATCGACCATCTTCATCACACACTGTGCGGACGTGTTCGACGTTCGAGCCTGTTTGCACACCCGAAATGCCATTCGTCATTGGCGCGGCAGTCGCGCTGCCGGCAAAAAGAGCGCCGGCGCCAGCTAAAAGCGCTATCGTGAAATGTCTCATGGTACGCCTCCTGTTCGGCAAAAGCGCCGTTGGGGAGGTAATAGGAGCCGCAGGACTTTGTTCCATGCGTTTCGGTGGCTTATCGTTGGCCATGCATGTGTTCGCGAGTTCCGCGCGTTATGTCCGGATGGAACGCCAGATGTCCTGTGACCTCGTTCACAGCGCGCAGCGGCTACTTCCGATTTGGGCGAGTTCGCCGTCGCGGCGCGTCCTGGTGCGACGTCATGAATGCGCTCGCCACATCGACGAAACGCGCCACCAGCGGCGACAGATTGTCCTTGCGCCAGACCAGCGAGATATCGAGCGTCGCGGTCGCGTCTTCGATTTCCAGCGGCATGATCCCCGGCGGCAGAGTCGGGATGAAGGATGCATCGAGAATCGTGCAGCCGAAGCCTGAGCGCACCAGTTGCAGCAGCACGGGCACGTCATCAGCTTCCTCGGCAATCGTCAGGGAGAGCCCGCGATCGGTCATCAACCCGTTGACGAGTGCCCGGAAACCACGCCACCGCCGGGCACTGCCGATCACCAGCGGAGCGGTGGACAGGGTTCGCAGCGAGATCGCACGATTTGCTGCCCAGGCATGGCTTGTCGGGACCAGCGCGACCAGCCGTTCGCGCGAGATCGGAATTGTCTGCTGCGGCGGCACGACGACATTCGACATCATGAAGCCGAGATCGAGCGTACCCTCGTCGAATGCAGCGGCCTGTTCGGACGACGCAAGCAGGCGCAACCCGACCTGTGCCTGTGGGTGGCGTTTCCGGAATTCGATGATGATGTCGGACATCGGGCCGGTCGTGGCAAACGTCGAGTAGCCGACGCTGACCGTGCCGCTGAGGCCCTGCGCAACGCGCTCTGCATGCACAGTGGCGCGTGTCAGGCGCTGCATCGCGTCGGCGCTTTCGCGGTAAAGCACTTCTCCGGCAGGCGTCAAAGCGACCCGGCGGGTTGAGCGCTCGAAAAGCGTGAAGCCCAACTGGTGTTCGAGATCGCGGATGCTGCGGCTGAGTGCCGGCTGGGCGATGCCGAGTTTCTCGGCGGCCTTGCGGAAGTTCAGCGTTTCACCCACCGCAAGAAAGTAAGGGATTTTGGCTGGAAGCAGGGGACGGACCATCGCGCAACGGCCGCGAAGGCGGCCTTCCTTTGTTACCTTGAAAGCATCAATTGAGGCATCATTGGTATTGGACAGGCATGAATGCCCTCTGTCAAATCGCGCCGTTGCTCCCTTGGAAGGATGCGGTCTCTCGGCTGCCCTTTTGTGCGGGTGCATGACGCAGCCACAAGAAAGTTTGACGGGAGAAAGCATGCCGAAAGGGAAGGCGATGATCGTCGCGGCGCAGGCCGAAGCGGCGGAGGCCGGTGCGGACATGTTGCAGGCGGGCGGAAACGCTATGGATGCCGCGATCGCCTGCGCGCTGGTTCAGGGCGTCGTCGATCCACTGATGACCGGTATCGCAGGCTTCGGCAGCGCCGGCATCTATTTCCCCGGACAGGGCTTCCACCAGTATCTCGATTTCCATGCCCCGGCGCCGGCGGCTGCGCGTCCCGATATGTGGGCCGATCTGATCGAGGGCGAAGCGCGCGACGGCTATGGCTTCATCCTGCGCGGCAAGGTGAACGATCTCGGCTATCAGTCGGCCTGCGTGCCGGCGTCGCTGAAGGCGTATTACGAGGCGCATTCCAGATTTGGCGTGCTGCCGTGGCGGGACATCGTCGCGCCGGCGATTGCGTGGGCGGAACGAGGCTGGATGGTGCGCCCCCATGTCGAATATTTCTGGTCCGATCCCGGCATCATGGATCGCGCCTCGGGCATCGATCGCCTCGCATACACGGCGTCCGGCCGGAGGCTCTATTGCCGCGAGGACGGCACATACAAGCGCGTCGGTGATGTCGTTCACAATCCGGACTACGCCGAGACGTTGCGCATGATCGCCGAAGGCGGCTCCGATGTGTTCTATCGCGGAGAACTGGCGCAGCGCATCGCCGCCGACATGAAGGCCAATGGCGGTCTCATCACTGCAGAAGATCTCGCAAACTACCAGCCACGATGGTGCGAGCCGCTGCGCGGCCAGTATCGCGGCTATGAAGTCACCACCAACAATCCTCCCGGCGGCGGTGTCATGCTGCTTGAGATGCTCAACATGCTTGAGCATTTCGATCTCTCGGCGCTTGGGCACAACAGCGCCGAATATCTGCGTGTGGTCTGCGAGGCGATGAAGCGCGCGACCGCCGACAAGGACCGTTTTCTGGGCGATCCCGGGTTCCTTGATATTCCCATCGAGAAGCTGACGTCGAAGGATTATGCAAGGGCGATGGCGGGGGAGATCAAGGCCTGCATCAAGGGCGATGTGCCGCGGTTCAACTCGGGTCTGCCGTCGAAGGACACGACGCACGTGTCGGTGGTCGACCGCGACGGCAACTGCGTGACGATGACACATTCGCTCGGCATGCCGTCCGGTGTCATCACCGACGGGCTTGGATTCTTCTACAACGGCTGCATGGGCGTGTTCGATCCGCGGCCGGGACGTGCCGGCTCAATCGCGCCGGGCAAGGCGCGTTTCACATCGGTCGTCCCATCGATCATTTTCCGTGACGCCAAGCCGTATCTGGTGATCGGAGCTCCCGGTGCGACGCAAATCGCGATGGGTGTTCTGCAGGCCGTTCTGAACGTGCTCGATTTCGGCATGACCATGACCGAGGCGGTGAGCGCGCCGCGTTTCTCGGCCACGAGCAATGCCATCGATGTGTCGAACCGCATCATTCACGGCGTCACCAATCATCTCGAAGCCGATGGCTACGAAGTGATCCGCAGCCCTTACACATTCGGTTTTGCGGCCGTGCACGGCATCCGGATCGACGGCGACAAGCTCGACGGCGGTGCCGACCCCGGCCACGACGGCATCGCGCTGCCGGTCTGACGCCGAACACCTATATGACAAGAGAGGAACAATTATCGTGAGAACAACAACGATCGGAATGACGGTCGCGGCCATGCTGATGGCATGTGGTACGGCGCAGGCGCAGGTGTCTGACGACGCCGTCAAGATCGGCGTGCTGACCGACCACTCGGGCGGCTTCGCCTATCTCGTCGGCAAGCACTCCGTCGAGGCAACGCAGATGGCGGTCGATGATTTCGGCGGCAAGGTACTGGGCAAGCCGATCAGCGTCATCACGGCCGATCACCAGAACAAGGCGGATATCGCTTCCGCGCTCAGCCGCAAATGGTTCGAGACCGAGGGCGTTGATACCATTACCGACGTTGCTGGCTCCGCTGTCGCGCTTGCCACTCAGGAAATCGCACGGTCGCGCGGCAAGGTGCTGCTGATTTCAGGCGCCGCGACCACCGAGCTGACAGGCAAAGCCTGTTCGGCAACGACATCGCAGTGGAGCTATGACACCTACGCGTTCGCCAAGGGAACGGCGAGCCAGGTGACCAAGCAGGGCGGCGACAGCTGGTACTTCCTGACCAGCGACTACGCCTTCGGTCATTCGCTCCAGCGCGACGCCAGTCACTTCGTCACCGAAAGCGGCGGCAAGGTGCTCGGCAGCGTGCGCTTTCCGTTCGGCTCGCCGGATTTCTCGTCGTTCCTGCTTCAGGCGCAGGCTTCGAAGGCCAAGGTGATCGGCCTTGCGATGTCGGGTGCGGACCTTCTGAGCGCAATCAAGCAGGCGCGTGAGTTCGGCATCGTGCAGTCCGGTCAGAGCCTCGCCAGCCTCGTCGTTTACATCAACGATATCGAAGGCGTCGGCCTGAACATCGCTGAGGGGTTGACGCTCACGACCTCTTTCTACTGGGACGCGAATGACGAAACACGCGCCTGGGCGAAGCGGTTCATGGAACGCTCGGGCGGTTTCATTCCCAACCTGATCACTGCGGGAACCTACGCGTCCGTGCTTCACTATCTGAAGGCAGTTGAAGCGGCCGGCACCGACGAGGGCAAGGCCGTTGCGGCCAAGATGAAGGAACTGCCGGTCAACGACTTCTACAACAAGAATGTCCAGATCCGGCAGGACGGCCGCGTCATGCACAAGACCTTCCTGATGAAAGTGAAATCGCCAGCACAATCGAAGTATCGCGGCGACTTCTATCAGCAACTGGCGGAGATGTCGGGCGAGCAGTCGTTCAAGCCGCTCGCCGGAAGCGAGTGCCCTCTGGTCAAATAAAAGCGCAACGAAAGCGCCCTGAGCAACGCCCGCCGGTCATTCCGGCGGGCGTTGTCGTTTGTCGGAGGGCGATTGGGAGCGCTAGATCTCTTCGATCGTGACTTTGTTCGGATAGAACGCCAGATGCCCGGCGATGTCTTTCACCGAATCGTAGGGCGTTTCGTAGGTCCAGATGGCATTCTCCAGCGTCTTGCCGCCGGAAACGATGCTGAAATAGCTCGCGTCGCCCTTGTAGGGGCAATAGGTGTTGTGCTCGGTGCGTTTCAGCTTGGCAGGGTCGGCATCCTCGCGCGGGATGTACTGCACCGGCGGGTAGCTGGCTTCCTTCAACGTCAGGGCGCGGCTGGTTTCGGCAATGACGTCGCCACCGACGCTGATCCGGACCCGTTTTGGGTTTGTTGCGATTGTAATCGGGTGGTCCGGGCTTGGAATTCGCATACGAACGTTCATGACGGGCTCCCTGTTGAGGCCACAATATAGGAGCGATCTAGTGTCCTGAAACCGAAGTTCGCCTTATTTTGCAGCGCCTTCCGTAGCGAACTTCGGTTTCAAAAGGACACTAGAAGACTATGATTCTAGTGTGGTTTGGGTTCGCAAGTCCGCATATGTATGCGCCGGGGAAACAATGCGGACTTGCGAACCCCCACACTAGCGCAATGCTCGCGTGACGGCGCAGGCTGCACGGGCTAGAATCAGTCATATTTCGGTGGATTGCCGGGGCCGGAAACGGCTCAAGATCAGGAGATTCAAAGACATGCCAATGGACGCGCGGGACATCGAAACGATGATCAAGGCTGCGTTGCCCGACGCGAAGGTGGAAATCCGCGACCTCGCGGGGGACGGCGACCACTACGCCGCCACCGTCATCTCCGAAGCCTTTCGCGGCAAATCGCGGGTGCAGCAGCACCAGATCGTCTATCAGTCGTTGAAGGGGCAGATGGGCGGCGTGCTGCATGCGCTGGCGCTGCAAACGGGCGTGCCTGACGCCTGACCGTCTGGAAGCGGGGGCAAGCGTGTCGAGCAATGGAAACCTGCTGCGGGCGCGAGCGCCGCACCAGCATCACCGCGTCACCTACGTCGAACTGTTTTTCGATCTCGTTTTTGTTTTCGCGATTACGCAAATCTCCCACACGCTGCTGGCGCATTTCACGCCGCTCGGCGTTCTGCAGGCCACGATCCTGTTTCTGGCGGTGTGGTGGGTCTGGATTTTCACATCCTGGATCACCAATTGGCTCGACCCTGAGCGCACGCCGGTCCGCGTGATGCTGTTCGGGCTGATGATCGCAGGCCTGCTGCTGTCTACCTCCATTCCCAAGGCATTTGAAAGCCGGGGGCTGGCGTTCGCGCTGGCCTTTGTCGTCATGCAGGTCGGGCGGTCGGCTTTCACGTTCCTTTCGATACCGAAGTCGAAGCCCGGCTGGCGCATGAACCTGTTGCGCATCACTTGCTGGTTGACATGCAGTGGCGTGTTCTGGATTGCGGGCGGGCTTGCGGAGGGGGAAACGCGGCTCATCCTGTGGATCGTCGCGGTGGCAATTGAGTATTGCGGACCGGTGATGCGGTTCCGGTTTCCCGGTTTAGGCGCCACACCTCTCGAAGACTGGGAGGTCGAAGGCGGCCACATGGCCGAGCGCTGCGCGTTGTTCATCATCATCGCGCTCGGCGAATCCATCGTGGTCACCGGCGCGACCTTCGCGTCAGCCGCATGGACAGCGCCGGTGATCATGGGCTTCGTTGTGGCGCTGATCGGCAGCATCGCCATGTGGTGGGTGTACTTCCATATCGGCGCGGAGGCGGGGGCTGAACACATCTCGCATTCCGAAGAGACCGGGAAATTGGCGCGGCTCGCCTACACCTATCTGCATCTGCCGATTGTTGCGGGCATTGTCGTTTCGGCGGTGAGCGACGAACTGCTGCTGGCGCATCCCGATGGCCATGCCGACACCAAGACCATACTCACCATGATCGGCGGGCCGTTGCTGTTTCTGATCGGCACCATTCTGTTCAAGCGCAGCATCCGGAGCATCTTTCAACTCTCGCATCTGATCGGCATCGGTCTGCTGATCGTGCTGATCCCGTTCGCGCATATGTTGTCGCCACTGATGCTGTCATCGGCAACGACCGCCATCATGCTGATCGTCGCAACATGGGAAGCGATCTCGCTTGGTTCGCGGACGTTATCCGACGAGGTCTGAAATCAGACCCCGTTTTCCGCCACCAGCGCGTGAACGGAGAACATCCCGTCAGGATCGGTCCATGATGCACGCGGAGTCCATCCCGAGCCCCGCGCCAGCGCCGTGAAGCGCTCGATGCTGTATTTGTAGCTGCTCTCGGTGTGGATTGTCTCGCCGGTGCGGAACGTCGCCGTGTGATCCAGCACCCGCACGGTCTGCGGCTTGCGGCTGATGAGATGCATCTCGATACGATGGCGCTGGCGGTTGTAGATCGCGCGGTGCTTGAAGCCGTCGAGATCGAGATTGCCACCGAGTTCGCGGTTGATCCGCGCCAGAACGTTGAGATTGAACTGGCCGGTCACGCCCGCCGCGTCGTTGTAGGCGTCGTGCAGCACGCGCTCGTCCTTCTCGAGATCGACACCGACGATCAGCGTCGCGCCTTCGCCGAGAATCGCGCGCGCGCTGCGCAGAAAGGCACAGGCTTCATGCGGATCGAAATTCCCGATGGTCGAGCCGGGAAAGAAGCCGACTTTTGGCATGTCCTTCACTTCCGGTGGAAGTTCGAACGGCTTGGTGAAGTCGGCCGTCACCGGATAAACCGCGAGATCGAGGAAGTCATCGCGCAAGGCGCTCGCCTGACCGTTGAGGAAATCACCGGAGATATCCACCGGGACGTAGGCCTTGAACGCGCACTGCTTGAGCAGAAGGCGCACCTTGGTTGTGGCGCCGGCGCCGAATTCGACCAGTGCGGCATTCGCAGGAATGGCTTGGGCGATCTCAGCGCCGCGGTCGCGCAGGATGCGCAATTCGGTGCGGGTCGGATAGTATTCCGGCAGCAGCGTGATCTGCTCGAACAGTTTCGAACCAGCCTCGTCGTAAAAATATTTGGGCGACAGCTTTTTCGGCTGTTGCGACAATCCCGCGATCACGTCCTGAGCGAAGGAATGGTCAATTTGATCATGGAGCGGAGCATCGGCCCGCGCGTTGACATGCACATTCATGACGATCTCATGTGTTCAGGGTTCAAACGGCGTAATCGGCGAGGCGCAGTCCGGTGAACTGCCAGCGATGATGGGGGTAAAAGAAATTGCGATAGGTGATGCGGCTATGATTGTCCGGCGTTGCGAGCGATGAGCCGCGCAGCACCAGTTGATTGACCATGAATTTGCCGTTGTATTCCCCAAGCGCACCTTCGATTGCGCGGTAACCGGGATAGGGCGAATATGAACTGCGGGTCCACTGCCACACGATGCCGAAGGCGTCGTTAAGATGCCCGGCGCGCGCGGCGACTTCCCATTCCATTTCGGTGGGCAAGTGCTTTCCGCTCCAGCGCGCAAATGCGTCCGCCTCGTAGTAGCTGATATGCGCGACGGGTGCTGACGGATCGAGCGGCTGCAATCCGCCGAGCGTCATGATCTTCCAGCTTTCAGAAGAATTTGCGCCGTCGATCTTGCGCCAGTGGCCGGGGGCCTGCCAGTCCTCGTTGGCAGCGGCGGCAAAGCCGTCCATCAGCCACAGCGTCGGCGTCGTGTAGCCGCCGTCCTTCATGAAGGCGAGCCACTCGGCGTTCGTCACGAGATTGCGCGCCAGCTTGACCGGGCCGACCAGCGCGCGGTGCGCGGGTTTCTCGTTGTCGAAATGAAATGAATTGTCGGTGTGGCCGATGGTGTGGATGCCTTCCATCAGCGTCACCCATGCGTCGCCGGTGCGGGTCGCAGCGGGGAATGTCCAGCCGGGTTCGTAAGCGGGCGGGATAGGGTTCTGCGCGAAGGCATGCAGGATGTCGGTGAGCATCAATTCCTGATGCTGTTGCTCGTGGTTGAGCCCGACGTCGATCAGCGGCTCCAGCTTGGCCAGCGTGTCCGCGTCCGCCGAACTGAAAAATGCCGCGACAGCGGCATCGACGTGCTTGCGATAGGCCGTCACCTCGTCCGCACCGGGACGGGTGAGGTGGCCGCGCTGGGCGCGGGCGTGACGCGGCCCGGCGCTGACGTAATAGGAATTGAACAGGTAGGCGTAGTCCGGATGATAGGGCTGATAGCCGGGGGAGTGCGCGCCGAGCAGGAATTGCTCCCAGAACCAGGTGACGTGGGCGCGGTGCCATTTGGCGGGGCTGGCGTCCGGCATCGATTGGACCAGTTGGTCCTCGGGGGACAGCGGAGCCGCCCGCCGCTCGGTCTCGTCCCGGACGGTGCGGTAGGCGATCAGCAGCCGGGCAGCCAGCTCATCGCGGGTTTCTTTGGGGGGGCCTTGGCGGGATTCGGCCGAAAATGCGGAGGAGGTGGCGATACGGGCGTCTGGTTGGGATGCTGGTTTCGTCACGAGAATCTCCGGTTGAGGAGAGAACGATGCTTCTCCGGAACGGTTCCGCAGAATGGATGCTCTAGATAGGGGGCCCCGCCGGAGATAAAAGGCGCCGTCGGCCATGAAGTGATACGCGGCAGCTATGCTGCTGTTACGGGAGGCCGGTCTGAGAGGCCCACTTTGGCCTCTTTTCGGGGACGGCATGGCACCCTTTCAGCAATTTGATTGGGCTGCGGAACCGTTTCACGCTACATATATGGTTAGAGCGACAGGCCGTTGAGGATATCCCGGCCCAGCCGCAGGACCGAGGCAGCTAAGGACGCAAATATGAGCATCGACCAATTCATCGACAACGAAGTGAAGGCCAACGACGTCGTGCTGTTCATGAAGGGCACGCCGCAGTTTCCACAGTGCGGATTTTCGGGCCAGGTGGTCCAGATTCTCGATCACGTCGGCATCGCCTACAAGGGCCTGAACGTGCTCGAATCCTCCGAACTGCGCGACGGCATCAAGATCTATTCGAACTGGCCGACCATCCCGCAGCTTTACGTCAAGGGTGAATTCGTCGGTGGTTGCGACATCATCCGCGAGATGTTTCAGGCCGGCGAATTGCAGCAACTGCTCGCCGACAAAGGCGTCGCGGTTCAGCAGCCTGTAGGCTGACATTTTCAGGCGAGGCGGCACACGTCGCCGTCTCGCTTGTGCTGCGGCCTTTCGGGTCGATACAGTCCTCCCAAGCCCGGACACTAACGATCCGGGCGTTCGTCTGAAAAGACTTGGGAGGTTTTTCTATGCTCGTGTCTCGCCACATCAGAGCGGCGTCGCTTGTCGTTGCCACCGCCACGGTGCTCGCTGCAACAGGCGCTTTTGCCGAGAGCGTTGTTCGCACCCAGCCCGCTGAAGCCGGACTGTCGCCCAAAGGGCTCGCGCGGATCGGCGACTATCTCAAGAACGAAATCGCCACCAACAAGATTCCCGGCGCCGTGATGATGATCCAGCGCCGCGGCAAGGTCGCCTATTACGAGACCTTCGGCGTCCGTGATCCCGCCACGAAGGCGCCGATGACGGCGAACACGATCTTCCGCATCTACTCGATGTCCAAGCCGATCACGACGGTCGCGGCGATGATGCTGGTGGAGGAGGGCAAGCTCCAGCTTGGCGATCCCGTCGCGAACTACATTCCCGCATTCAAGGACGTGAAGGTCGGCGTCGAGAAGAAGGGCGAGGATGGAAATATGACCCTCGACCTCGTGGCGTCGCGCCGTCCTATGACGGTGCAGGATCTGATGCGCCATACGTCGGGCATCACCTATGGTTTCTTCGGAGAAGGCCTCGTCAAGAAAGCCTATGTCGATGCGAAAATCTTCTCGGAGGATGTCGACAACGCCGGCTTCGCGGATCGCATTGCCAAGCTGCCGCTGGCTTATCAGCCCGGATCAACCTGGGACTACAGCCACTCGACCGACATTCTGGGGCGCGTGGTCGAAGTCGTGTCGGGCAAATCGCTCTATCAATTCGAGAAGGAGCGCATTCTCGATCCGCTCGGTATGAAGGACACGACATTCTACGTCACCGACAAGGCCAAGCAGCCCCTGATTGCCGAGCCGTTCCCGAGCGACCGCAAGATCGGCAATGACGCCGACATGAATGACCCGCGCGTCGTGCGCAAGTGGGAGTCCGGCGGCGGCGGCATGATGTCGACCATCGGCGACTACTCTCGGTTCGCGCAGATGATTGCGAATGGCGGGATGCTCGATGGCAAACGTTACCTGAGCCCGAAGACCATCTCCTATATGGGATCGAACCATATTGGCCCCGCGTCGGGGGTGGTGAATGGCCCCTACTATCTGCCCGGTCCGGGCTTCGGTTTCGGTCTCGGATTCGCGGTGCGAACCGAGCCCGGCGTCAGCATCATGGAGGGCAGTGCAGGTGAGATGAACTGGTCGGGTGCGGGCGGGACCACCTTCTGGGTCGACCCGAAGGAGGATATGTTTGTGGTGTTCATGTCCCAGACCGTGCAGCATCGCGGCCGCCACCGCATCGCGCTAAAGAATCTCGTCTACGGTGCGTTCGAGAAGTAAAAGCCCGATCTACGGCTGCCCGGTGCAACCGCGCCGGGCGGCGTGCGTGTCTGATGGATCTGCTGCCAACATGAAAGCAGGAACCCAATGAGATCGCTGCGTATCTGGAGCCTGATTCCTGCGGCGATGATTGCGCTGACGGCGAGTGCCGCCATGGCCGACGGCGCGATGCGGGTCTATCCTCCAGATGCCGTTCTCTCGCCGCAGCGGCTCGAACGCATCACCGACTATTTCAATGCCGAGGTCGCGAACGGCAAGATTGCCGGTGCGATCGTTCTGGTTCAGCGCCACGGCAAGCAGGCCTATTTCAAATCCTTCGGCAAGATCGATGTGACAACGGGCGAGCCGATGACGCCGGAGGCAATCTTCCGGATTTTCTCGATGACCAAACCGGTCACGAGCGTCGCGGCGATGTTGCTGGTGGACGAGGGAAAATTGAAGCTCGACGATCCGGTGTCCAAATATATTCCGTCATTCGCCGACGCGAAGGTGGGTGTGGAGACCAAGGCAGAGAATGGCGATCCCGTTCTCAAGCTTGTTCGGCTGGACCGTCCGATCACCATCGAGGATCTCTTGCGGCAATCAGCCGGCATTCCCTATGGCTTCTATGGCAAGAGCCTTGTCCGATCAGCCTACAACAACGCCGATATCTATGCCGAGGGGACCGACAACGCCGCTGTTGCCGAAAAGATCGCGCGGCTGCCGTTGGCGGAGCAGCCCGGCACATTGTGGGACTATGGCCACTCGATGGATGTGCTCGCCCGCGTGATCGAAGTGGTGTCGGGGAAATCGCTTTATGCCTTCGAGAAGGAGCGGCTGTTTGATCCGCTCGGGATGAAGGATACGTCGTATTACGTTGCAGACCCGTCGCAGCACCGACGGATTGCAGAGCCGCTGCCGAGCGATAATAATTTCAGGACCGGCAGTTCGCGGAATCCGCGCGTAGTCACAAAGTGGGAAGCCGGAACCAGCGGGCTGCTGTCGACCGTCGGCGATTTCAGCCGCTTCGCACAGATGCTACTCAACGGCGGCGAACTCGATGGCAGGCGTTATCTGAAGCCCGAGACGTTCGCGACCATGACAACGAACCACATCGCGCCTGCGACCGCAGTGAAGCGCGGGTCGTACTATTTCCCCGGCGACGGCTTCGGCTACGGCCTCGGCTTCGGGGTCCGTACCGAAGCCGGCAACGCCACGCCGCCGCCTCCGGGTTCGCTCGGCGAAATCAAGTGGGACGGCGCGGGCGGCACTTATTTCTGGATCGACCGCGCGCAGGACATGTTCGTCATCCTGATGATCCAGTCGCCGTCGGAGCGTGGCCGGATTCAACCGGCGCTGAAGGCTATGGTCTATGACGCGCTTGAGCGATAGATCACGCCTGCGATGCGATGGCGCGGATTACTGAAACGGTTTCTTCGATCATCGCCGCCGTCACATCGAGGTGGGTGCAGGCGCGGATGCGATGATCAAGCGCGCCGGTCAGGATGCCGCGTCCACGGAGTTCTGAAATCATCTGCGGCGTGGTGATTCCGGTTCCGGTCGGATCGAAGAAGATCAGGTTGGTCTCAGGCTGATTGACTTTGATGCCCGGGATCTGCGCAAGACCGCGCGCCATCGCGCGGGCATTGGCATGGTCGTCTGCGAGCCGGTCGATGTGATGATCGAGCGCGTAAAGGCAGGCCGCGGCACAAATGCCGCTCTGGCGCATCGCGCCGCCGAGCCGCTGTTTCCAGCGCCACACCTCGTCGATGAACTCGTCTGTGCCCGCGATCACTGCGCCGATGGGGGCACCAAGTCCCTTGCTGAAGTCGATCCAGACCGAGTCCCAGCCTTCGGACATATCCCGGGCGGACACGCCAGTGGCTACACAGGCGTTCATCAGCCGCGCGCCATCCATGTGGGTGATGAGGCCATGCTCGCGTGCGATCGCCGTGATCTCGTCCAGATTTGATTTTCTCCAGATCGTACCGCCGCCGATATTTGCGGTCTGCTCGACGGTCACGACGCGTTGGGGCGCCGAATAGCGCGAAACCGGCTGGATCGCTGCGCGAAAGGTTTCCGGCGTGAAAATTCCGTTGTCGCCAGGCAGCGGTGTGATCTGAAATCCGCCGAGTGCTGCATGCGCACCGCCTTCGCGGGTCAGCACATGCGCAGAGGGATGCGCCAGGATTTCGTCGCCCGGACGGCAATGCACCAGTGTTGCCGCCACATTGCACATGGTCCCCGACGGCAAAAACACCGCGGACTTCTTGCCGAGCAAGTCGGCCACTCGCTCGCACAGCGCAATCGTCGTTGGATCGTCGCCGATCTGCTCGTCGCCCACCTCTGCGCGCGCCATCGCCTCTCGCATGGCCGGTGTCGGCCGCGTCTGGGTGTCCGACATCAGATTGATGCGAACAGGCGGTAGCTTCGGATCGGACGGGGTGGGGGTCATTCTCATGGCAAATCCTGCGCGGCGTCGTGGTCTGCGCCGTTGCCCTGATGTATTCAAAAAAGCGCTGCCGGTCCAACGGAAGTCACGGGATTTTACGGGTGTCGGTCGAGGCGGGTTGCTTGCATTGAGGCTGTCAATCGCTAGGCTTGCCGTTTGATGTTTTCTGTATCCGGATGAGGCTGATTTTGCATTTCCCTCCTCTTTATCGCGTGACCGCCCGCGCCCTCGCGTTGTGCATATTTCAGACGGCGGCGGTTGGCCTTTTCGTTGTTCAAGCATCAGCCGGCAGCATCGGAAAATCCGAGCCGGCAGCGGCAGGCTTCTCCACCGAGCGGCTGGCCCGCATCACCGAATACTTCAACAATGAGGTGACGACCGGCAAGATTCCCGGCGCCATCGTGTTGGTGCAGCGCCGCGGCCACCCTGCCTATTACGAATCCTTCGGCGTGCGCAGTGTCGCTACCAAGGCACCGATGACGCCGGACACCATCTTCACGCTGTTTTCGATGACGAAGCCGATCACCTCAGTGGCGGCGCTGATGCTGGTGGAGCAAGGCAAGCTCGCGCTCGATGACGAGGTCGGGCAATACATTCACGGCTTTTACAATATCAAGGTCGGTGAGGAGAAACCCGGTCCCGACGGCAAGCCCGCGCTCGATCTGGTCGCGCCGAAGCGTCCGATCCAGATCCACGATCTATTGCGGCAGTCAGCGGGCATACCCTACGCTTCGCTGGCCTATGGCGTGGTGAAGAAGCCTTATGAAGACGCCGACCTGATGTCTGGAAAATTCACAAATGCGGAAGTGGCGGACAAGATCGCCGCGCTGCCGCTGATCAACCATCCCGGTGATTACTGGACCTATGGTCATGCCACTGACGTGCTCGGACGAGTGATCGAGGTGGTGTCGGGAAAGTCGCTCTATCAGTTCGAGAAAGAAAACCTGCTCGATCCGCTCGGCATGACGAACACAAGCTTCTTTGTCACCGACCCTTTGAGGCAGGCGCTGCTCGCCGATCCGCTTCCGAACAGGCATGACAAGCTGGATCGCGATCCGCGTATTGCCACCAAATGGGAATCGGGCGGCGGCGGCATGGTGTCGTCGATCGCAGACTACGCGCGTTTTGTTCAGATGCTGCTCAATCGCGGTGAACTCAACGGCAAGCGCATTCTGGCGCGCAAGACCGTGGACCTGATGACGTCTAACCACATCGGCGAAGCGGCCGGCATCAAGCCGTGGGTCTATTATTTTCCCGGCGCGGGCTACGGCTTCGGTCTCGGCGTCGCCGTGCGGACGGAAGCTGGCGTGAGCCACTGGGCCGGCTCCGTCGGCGAGTATGAGTGGAGCGGGGGCAGCGGGACATATTTCCTCGTCGATCCGAACGAAGATATGTTCGCGATTCTGATGATCCAGTCGCCATCGCAGCGCGGCCGGATTCAATCGGCACTCAGAAGCCTGATCTACGGCGCGCTGAAATAACAGACGGAATTCACGCAAACAAAAAGGCCGCCCGGTGAGGCGGCCTTTCGTGTTTCTGTAATCCGGTCGCTGAGAAATCAGCGCGAATAGAATTCGATGATGAGGTGCGGTTCCATCTGAACCGGGAACGGCACTTCCGAAAGACCCGGAATGCGCGTGACCTTGGCAGTCTGCTTGCCGTGATCGACTTCCAGATAGTCCGGAGTGTCACGCTCGCCGAGCTGGTTGGCTTCCAGCACGAAGGTGAGCTGCTTGGACGATTCCTTGATCTCGATGACGTCGCCGACCTTCACCTTGTAGCTGGCGATGTTGACGCGCTTGCCGTTCACCTTGATGTGGCCGTGGTTGATGAACTGACGGGCCGCGAACATGGTGGCGACGAACTTCGCGCGATACACCACGGTATCGAGGCGGCGCTCGAGCAGGCCGATCAGGTTCTCACCCGAGTCGCCCTTCAGGCGGCTAGCTTCGACGTAGATCGAATGGAACTGACGCTCGGAAATGTTGGCGTAGTAGCCCTTCAGCTTCTGCTTGGCGCGCAACTGCGTGCCGAAGTCGGAGAGCTTGCCCTTGCGGCGCTGGCCGTGCTGGCCGGGGCCGTATTCACGCTTGTTGACAGGGCTCTTCGGGCGGCCCCAGATGTTCTGGCCCATACGGCGATCGATTTTATACTTCGCCTCACTACGCTTAGTCATCGCGTCCTCTTTCGTAAGTTTGAGTTTTGAGGAAACGCGCCCTCCTGTGCAGCGGGATATGATCCCGGTGCTGACAGGTCCGCCTCATAAGCTTGATGGGGAGGACCACGGGTCGCGAAACGCAACGCGGGCCGAAACCGGCCCGCGAGCAACGTGTTCATAGGTAGAAAAGGCCGATAAGTCAAACAGTTCGGCTATTTCGCCGGAGCCGGGGAGGCCAGTGGCTTGGTCTTGTCCACCACGTAAACTCCCAGCACTTTCATAGGCTTATCGCCATGGACGGCGGCGTCGTGAACGGCGCCGGCCGGGATCTGGTAAGATTCTCCGGCTTTCAACGTCTTGTCGGGCTGTCCGTCGATGGACAACACCAGTTCGCCCTCAAGGACGTAGCCGGTCTCGACGCCGGGATGGGTGTGCCGGCCGGCCTTTGTTCCGGGAGCCAGTTCGGCAAGGCCGGTGACCGTGTTGTAGCCCTCGGGAAAGGCGATGGTTTGGAGCGGCGTACGCTTGATGCCCGCGGGCGGCTGCTGGGCGAGGGCCGCGCCAATGCCGGCGAGCGCGAGAACAGAAACGCAAAGCACTGTCTTCTTGAACATCATAAATCCTCCGTTGCTGTTCTCTTTGTGGAACAGACCGGGCGGGAGGCTAACAGCGGAACGGTATCTGCGGAAGGGTCTCAGGCGACTTCGCGAGACCCGAAGAATGGCGCAAGTGCATCCGCCAGCACCGGTGAAGGCACTTGTCCCGACGTGAAGATGAATTCAGCACGGTGTGTGTCTCCGACGCCGTTGGCGGCGCCAAGCAGGTCGCTCACGCGCCGCGCGATCGCGGGGGCCGGATCGATCCAGTTCACCGCCCACGGCGCCTGCGCAACCATCTGATCGATCAGCAGAGGATAATGCGTGCAGGCCAGCACGACGGTGTCGGTCTTCGCATCGCCGTTGAGGAAGCACGGCGCGATCTCGGCGGCGATGGCATCGTCGCTGACACGTTCGCCACGCAACGCTGCTTCGGCGAGACTTGCGAGATTGGCCGCGCCCACCAGCGTCACGTCGCAGCCCTGCGCGAAATCGGCGATCAGTTTTTTCGTGTACTCGCGCTTAACGGTGCCCTTGGTGCCCAGCACGGAGACGCGTTTGGTTGTGGACGATGCGCAGGCGGGCTTGATCGCCGGCACCGTGCCGACGAACGGCACGCTGTAGGCTTCGCGCAGGTGCGTCATGACCAGTGTGGACGCCGTGTTGCAGGCGATAACGACAAGGTCTGGAATGTGCTTTGCGATGAGGTCGCCGACCAGCGGCACCACGCGAGCAATGATTTCGTCTTCGGTGTGCTGACCGTAGGGAAAATAGGCGTCGTCCGCCACATAGACATAGCGCGCGCCCGGCCGCAGTTTGACGATCTCGCGGAATACGGTGAGACCGCCAAGGCCGGAGTCAAACACGAGTATCGTTGGCGCCTGGGACACAAAAGGCATGATAGCCGATCTGCGGTTACCAGTTTGTTGTAATCAGGGCGGCTAGACCGGCTGAAGCGGCCGATGTGGCTCCGCCGGCAGTTCGATCCGGATGGCATCGCCCGGCCGGACGTCGCCATCGGCCAGAACCACGCTCATGACCCCGGCCTTGCGGATCAGGTTGCCGTCGGCATCCTTGTCCAGGGTCGCGGCCATCAGGCCTTGCTGGAAGCGGTCGATCTGGATGCACGGATTGCGCAGGCCAGTGACCTCGACCAGGGCCGTCTCGCCGAGATGCAGCCGCGTGCCGGTCGGCAGCGCCAGCAGGTCGATGCCGCGGGTGGTGACGTTCTCGCCCATTTCGCCGGGCCGGACGATGAAGTTCTTAGGCCCCAGTTCGTCGAACAGCTCTTCGTGGATCAGATGCACCTGACGCAGGTTCGGCTGGGTCGGATCTCTCGCCACACGCGAGCGATGCTTCACCGTCTCGCCCATATGCGCATCACCATCGACACCCAGCCCCTTGAGCAGGCGAATGCTTAAGGAATTCGTCTTGCTGAAATGGTGGCCCTTGCGCAGGCTCACTGCGGTGATGATGCTCATCGGTTCAGGATCCTCCTTTGATAGTGGGCATGGTTTTTTCCGAAAACCGGTATCCACTTTTCGGAATCATGCCCCAAACACGCGCTTGAAGATCGTATCGACGTGCTTGAAGTGATACGCGAGATCAAATTGTTCCTCGATCTCCTTGTCCGACAGATATTTCTTCACGTCGGCGTCTTTCTTCAACAAAGACTGGAAGTCGCCTTCGCCGCGCCAGACCGGCATCGCGTTGCGCTGCACGAGCTTGTAGGCGTCTTCGCGCGAAGCGCCTTTTTGCGTCAGCGCGATCAGCAGGCGCTGCGAGTGGACGAGGCCGCCGAGGCGGTCAAGATTTTTCTGCATGTTGGCCGGATAGACCAGCAGCTTTTCGATCACGCCAGCAAGCCGGTTGAGCGCGAAGTCGAGAGTTACGGTAGCGTCGGGGCCCATCATGCGCTCGGCGGAGGAGTGCGAGATGTCGCGCTCGTGCCAGAGCACGACGTTTTCCAGCGCGGGCGTCACATAAGCACGCACCATGCGCGACAGACCTGTGAGGTTTTCCGTCAGCACCGGATTGCGCTTGTGCGGCATCGCCGACGAGCCCTTCTGGCCTTCGGAGAAGAATTCCTCGGCTTCCAGCACTTCGGTGCGCTGCATGTGGCGGATCTCGGTCGCAAGGCGCTCCACGGAGGAGGCGACGACGCCAAGGGTCGCAAAGAACATCGCGTGGCGGTCGCGCGGGATCACCTGCGTCGAGATCGGTTCGACGGTGAGGCCCATGGCCTTGGCGACATGCTCTTCGACGCGCGGATCGATCTGGGCGAAGGTGCCGACCGCGCCGGAAATTGCACAGGTCGCGATTTCCTTGCGCGCCAGAACCAGACGTTCGCGGGCGCGGGTGAATTCGGCATAGGCGTAAGCGAGTTTGAGGCCGAACGTGACCGGCTCGGCGTGGATGCCGTGGGAGCGGCCGATGGTCGGCGTCATCTTGTGCTCGAAGGCGCGGGTCTTAAGCGCGGCCAGCACCTTGTCGATGTCGGCGATCAGGATGTCGGCGGCGCGCGCAAGCTGCACATTGAGGCAGGTGTCGAGCACGTCCGACGACGTCATGCCCTGATGCACGAAGCGCGCCTCGGGTCCGACGATCTCGGCCAGATGGGTCAGGAAGGCGATGACGTCATGCTTGGTCTCGCGTTCGATCTCGTCGATGCGCTCGACGTTGAAGGTCGCGTCCTTGGCCTTGGCCCAGATGGTTTTGGCGGCGTCTTTCGGGATCGTACCGAGTTCGGCGAGCGCGTCGGCGGCATGCGCCTCAATCTCGAACCAGATCTTGAAACGCGTCTGCGGCTCCCAAATGGAGACCATTTCGGGGCGGGAATAGCGGGGGATCATCGCGAACTCTTGGGCTTGGGGGATTACGCCGCGCTTTAACAGATCGTATCCGGCGAGGCCACCCTTGAGGCGCGATTCTGGCAGGAAATCGGGGCTTTTTGGCCTAAATCGCTTCGCCGCGCGCGGAGGCGGCCGCATTGCGGATCGCTGAGATATTCGCCTTGTAGCTGTCCATCGTGCCGCCCTTGAAAACGGCCGATCCTGCGACCAGCGCGTTTGCGCCGGCAGCGGCGATCCTGGCGGCATTGTCCGCCGTAACGCCGCCATCGACTTCAATGTCGATGGGACGTCCGGCGCACATCGCACGGACCTGCGAAATCTTTTCTAGCACCGCAGGAATAAACGACTGCCCACCGAAGCCGGGATTGACCGACATCACCAGTACGAGATCGACCATGTCGATCACATACTCGATGACGCTTGCGGGCGTCGCCGGGTTGAGCGACACGCCGGCCTTCTTGCCGAGCGCGCGGATCGCCTGCAACGAGCGATGCAGATGCGGGCCGGCTTCGGCGTGCACGGTGATGATGTCCGAGCCGGCCTTGGCGAAGGCTTCGAGATACGGATCGCACGGTGCGATCATCAGATGCGTGTCGAAAATCTTCTTTGAGAACGGGCGCATCGCCTTGATGACGTCCGGGCCGTAGGAAATGTTCGGCACGAAATGGCCGTCCATCACGTCGAGATGGATCCAGTCGGCACCGGCCTGATCGACGGAGCGGACTTCCTCGCCGAGTTTCGAGAAATCCGACGCCAGGATCGACGGCGCGATAATCAGCGGGCGGGGTGCAAGGGGCTGTGACATGGCGGTTTCCGGTGCTTCCCTTGACGAGTTCTGGACGGATGGTTTCGCCTAACATGCCGCCTGCGCGCGGGCAATGTGAGGCGGGCGGCGTACACAGGAACAGCGCGGATTCAGCGGCAAATCCTGCCGCCAGCGGCAGAAATTGCCGTGCCGGAAGCGCTGTACAACGGCGAAAAAGCCCGGATCTATTGGGTTTTCGAAGCGGCATGGCAATTGCTGGATACTTCTCGGGATGATCTCAGCCGCGTTTCATCGGCTTTGGGGAGTATCGCGATGTTCTTTGCTGCAGGTGCTGTCGGAGCCGCCGCTATCGGCGCACTCGATTTGCTGTCCTCACTGACGCCTGGCAAGTCGGCAGCGGCCAAGACCGGCGTCAAGCAGACGAATTCCCTCTTCGATGTGACCGGATCGAACAGCAGCACGCCGAGCACGACGTCCGTGTCTTCAGCAAGCCCGACGCCGGCTGGAGCGTTATCACCATCGACATTCAACGCGCTGCTGTCGGCGCAGGATTCCAATGGCAAAGCCAGCCCGTCAGATGCATTGAAGAGTCTGTTCACGCAGATCGACGGCAACGGCGACGGCAAGATCACCAAGGCTGAATTCGAGGACAAGCTCGGCGCGGGCGGCACCAATATCGCTGCTGCCGACAACGTCTTCAACAAGATGGATGCCAACGAGGATGGGTCCGTCAGTCTCGATGAAATGGCAACGGCGCTCAGGGGCAAGGGCGGCGGTCATCATGCGCATCAGGCTGGTGGCGGCGCCGACGCACTGAAGGAAGCCCTGCAAGGTGCATCCAGCACCTCGACGACAAACAGCGACGGCTCGATCACCACCACGCTGACATATGCCGACGGATCGAAGATCACGCTGAGCCAGCCGGGATCGTCGGTCACATCGACCGGCGCTTCCACGCAGTACAATCTCGTCGAGAAAATGATGCAGCGTCAGACGGATGCGCTCGCCGCATCAGCAAAGCAATCAGTCTCCATCAACATCTGATGTAACCGGGATTCGCCTGCGAGCTGAATCGGCTATCCAGCGCGCTGACCGCTATGTCCCAAACCGCTCTTTCCACGACGGCAACGCGCCGGCGAAAGGAAGCGCCTTCGCTTCGTAAACGCCGCGCGCGATGGCACGCGCGATGACGTTTGCCGCGACCGCACCAAGTTCAGTGAGCCCGTAGAGTGGATCGATTGGTTTCTCGCCGGTCGCCGCAGCAAACACGATGTCGCCGTCGAGAGGCGCGTGCACCGGATAGATCGCGCGGGCAAACCCGGTTTGCGCGATCATCGCAAGGCGCTTGACCTGCGGCTTGGTGAGGACGGCGTCGGTGACAACCACGGCCAGCGTGGTGTTCTCGATCGCTGTCGCGGCGGGACCGCCCTTGAGCCGCATCGCAAGCATATCGGGCGTAAAGGACGACGGCAGACCGCGACCACCAAACTCGCCGTTCTGCTCGAACGGCGCGGCCCAGAACCATGGTCCGTCGCCGACGTTGACGCTGCCGACCGCGTTGACGGACGCGATGGCGGCAACACGCACGCCGCTTGTCGTCACGGCGGATGCCGAGCCTAGTCCGCCCTTGAAGTTGGCGGTGGTTGCGCCGAAGCCTGCACCGACGCTGCCGAGCGCGAACGGCCCATCGGTCGCTGCTGCGGCCGCCGTGTAGCCGAGATCGCGATAGGGCGGGAAGCGGCCCCATGCCTTGTCGCCGCTGTTCAGCATGTCGAACATCACGGCACCCGGGACAATCGGGATCAGGGCGTCGCCCACAGCAAAGCCACGGCCCTGTTCGGCAAGCCACGCCTGCACGCCGCCGCCGGCTTCCAGCCCGAAAGCCGATCCGCCTGAGAGTGTGATCGCATCGATGCTTTCGACTGTGTTGACCGGTTCGAGTAGTGCGCCGTCCCGGATTCCGGGGCCGCCGCCGCGCACATCGGCGGAGGCGACAACGGCCTTGTCGAAGATCACGGCGGTTACGCCGGATGCGATCGTTGCATCATGGGCGTGGCCGACGCGGACGCCGGGAATATCGGTCAGCAGGTTCTTCATCACTTCACCTTGGCATTTTCGGCATGATCGCGTCCGGAAACCGGTCTCCAACTTCCGGAATCAGGCCCATCACAATCCGATCACAACACGCGGAAAGGCTAGGGCGAAGCTTGCATAGCATACGGGCGACAGTGCAATAAGCGGCATGATTCAGGACGTTTCCATCCCCGCCGCGCTCGCCGCCGGCGTCATCAGCTTTCTCTCGCCGTGCGTGCTGCCGCTTGTGCCGCCGTATCTGATTTATCTCACCGGCGCGACCATCGAGCATGTGGCCAATGAAGAAGAGCGGAAGGCCTCGAAACGCGCTGTGATGCTGTCAGCGCTGGTTTTTGTGCTGGGCTTCTCGACCGTATTCGTGGCGCTCGGCGCCAGCGCCAGCCTGATCGGCGGCCTGATCCGCGCATGGTCCGCGCAGTTGTCTATTGTTGCCGGCATCGCCATCATCCTGATGGGCCTGCATTTCCTCGGCCTCACACGCATCGGCTTTTTGATGCGCGAAGGACGCCTGCCGATTCCCAAGCCCGTCGGTCTGTGGGGCGCCTATGTGATGGGGTTGGCTTTCGCGTTCGGCTGGACGCCGTGCATCGGGCCGATCCTGGCCGCTATCCTGTCGGTCGCGGCGTCGGAAACCACCGTGACGAAGGGCGCTGGGCTGCTCGCCGTTTACTCCGCCGGTCTTGGCATTCCGTTCCTGATCGCAGCGTTCATGGTCGAACGATTTTCATCGGTGCTCGCGCGCATGAAAAAGCATCTCGCCACGGTCGAGCGCGCGATGGGCGTCCTGATGATTCTTGTGGGGATCGGATTTCTCACCGGCGCGGTCACGGATGTCAGCATCTGGCTGCTAGAGACGTTCCCGGCCTTGCAGAATTTCGGCTGACTAGCGCGCATGAAAATGGCCGGGACAAGCCCGGCCATGATACTCTTGGTGATGCGGGATCGCGTTACGACCCCTTGCCGATCTCGGCGTAGTTACCCTTGGCGTCCCAACGGTAGACGACATAGTCGATCACCTTGATGTCGCCCTTGGCGTCAAAAGAAAGCTTGCCAAGCACGGTATCCCATTCGCCGCCCTTGATGGCTTCCATGACCTTCTTGGGATCGGTGCTCTTCACCTTCGTCGCGGCCTGCGACCAGATTTGGAACGCGGCGTAGGTGTAAAGCGTGTAGCCCTCGGGATCGATGCCCTTCGCCTTGAACTTCTCGACGATGGCCTTCGCGGTCGGCTTGTTGCGCGGGTCGGGACCGAAGGTGAACAGCGTGCCTTCGGCAGCCGCACCCGTGATCGAGGCGAATTCCTTGTCGTTCATCGCATCGCCGGCCATGAGAAGCGTCTTCATGCCCTGATCGCGCATCTGGCGCAGGATCAGGCCGGCTTCCTGATGATAGCCGCCAACATAAACCAGATCGATGTTTTCGCGCTTCAGCCGCGAGACGATGGAGTTAAAGTCCTTGTCGCCCTTGTTGTAGGACTCGAACAGTTTCTCCTTGAAGCCGGCGGCGTTCAGAGCCTTCTTGGTCTCGTCCGCGAGGCCCTTTCCGTAAGTGGTCTTGTCATTGAGGATCGCGACGTTCTTGCCGGCGAAAGCCTTCATGATGTACTGCGCGGCGACAAGGCCCTGCTGATCGTCACGGCCGCAGACACGCAGCACGTTCCAGAGCTTGCGCTCCGTGAAGACCGGATTGGTCGAGGCGGGCGTGATCTGCAGCACGTTGCCTTCGGCATAGGCTTCCGACGCGGGGATCGATGACGAAGAGCAGAAGTGACCAGCCACGAACGGGACTTTGGAGCTTGCGAGCTTCTCGGCCACCGAGCGGGCCTGCTTCGGATCACAGGCATCGTCTCCGACCTGAAGCGCGAGTTTCTTGCCGTTGACGCCGCCTGCGGCATTGAGGTCGGCGACAGCCAGGTCCGCGCCGTTCTTCATCTGACGGCCGAATGCGGATTCGCTGCCGGTCATCGGACCGGCGACAGCGACGGAAATGTCTTGCGCAAACGCAGCAGTCGACATGGCAATCGACGCGCCGAGTGCGAGGCCAAGGATACGGGTTGGTTTCATAGGGCAATCCTCATGCAGGTCTCGAAGGGCGCAGCCATACGGCCCGCCGGGCAAACACATCCCGCATATTGTCCGCTGATTTTACCGCCAAGTCATCGGCAATTTTGAGCTACGCTCAGGCCTTGGCTGGCACATCTTGCCGCAGCCGCCAGCCGAGGGGGCCGCTCCGCTCGTACAACCAGTAATACTGCCGGACCATCTGCTGTGCCCGGGTGCGCTGAAAAGACAGGCAGGAGGCGGCGATCAGGATGGCGGTCTCGACCAGATAGGTTTGCGGTTGCAACAAGGTCTCATTGAACAGCGCGAAGTGGATGAATCGCACGGCTAATCCCAGCGGAATCATCGCAACCACGGCCATTCCGATGCTTCGCCAGGTCAGCGCGATCGCGCGGCCGGCCAGCACCGCACAGCCGCCGCCGAGAACCAGGGTGACGAACAGAACCTGAAAAATGGACTCGTTTGAATAGAAGGACATCAGTGACGTCCTCCTTCAAGATAGGCCGCGCGGATTTCCGGCCGCGCCAGCAGTTCCTCGCCGGTTCCGCTGAGAGTGATCAGGCCGTTGACCATCACATAGCCGCGGTGCGCCAGCTTCAATGCGTGGTTGGCGTTCTGCTCGACGATCAGGACGGTCAGGCCATCCTGCCGGTTGAGCGTGCGGACGGCGTCGAAGATCTGCCGCGCGATCAGGGGTGCGAGGCCGAGCGACGGCTCGTCCAGCATCAGCAGGCGGGGGCGGCTCATCAGCGCGCGCCCGATCGCCAGCATCTGCTGTTCGCCGCCGGACAGCGTGCCGCCGCGCTGCGAAATGCGCTCCTTGAGGCGCGGAAACAGCGTGAAGACGCGCTCAAGATCTTCGTTGCGCTCGGCCTCCGTGCTTTCAGTGGCGGCGTCCGCGCCCATACGCAGGTTTTCCGCCACCGTCATGCGCGGGAAAATGCGCCGCCCTTCGGGTGACTGCGCGATACGCAGCCGCGCGACATGATGGGTCGGTTCGTTCGTGATGTCGCGGCCATCGAACGCGATAACTCCGGCGCGGGCACGGGGTCGGCCGAACACAGACATCATCAGCGTGGACTTGCCGGCGCCGTTTGAGCCGATCAGCGCGACGATTTCGCCGGGATTGATGTCGAGATCGACGCCCTTCAGCGCTTCGATATTGCCGTAGGCCGCGAAGAGACCGCGAATGGAGAGCAGGGGCGCTACGCTCACGTTCCGCCCTCCATGACTTCGATGGCGGTTTGCTCGTCCGCGCCGAGATAGGCGGCGATGACTTTCGGATCGTTGCGGATTTCCTGTGGCGTGCCTGCGGCAATCTTCACGCCGTGGTCGAGCACGAAGATGCAGTCGGAAATTTCCATCACCACCGACATGTCATGTTCGATCAGCAGCACGGACGTGCCGTGATCCTTGCGGATCGCCAGCAACAACTGGCTCAGCTCGTCACTCTCCCGCGCATTCAATCCGGCGGCAGGTTCATCGAGGCACAGCAGCACCGGCTCGGAGCACATCGCACGCGCAATTTCGAGCCTGCGCTGATCGCCGTAAGGCAGGTTGCCCGCCGCGTCGTCGGCCCGCGATGTGAGGCCGATGCGATCGAGCCAGTAGCGCGAGAGCTCGATGGCGCTTTTCTCAGCGCGGCGGAAACCGGGCGCGCCGATCAGGCCGAGAAAGGTATAGCCCGATGCCAGCATCAGCGAATTGTGCTGCGCCACCATCAGATTTTCCAACGCTGTCATGCCTGCGAACAGCCGGATGTTCTGGAACGTGCGGGCGACCTTCGCGACCTTTGAGATGCGGTAATCGAACAGCCGCTCCAGAAGAAATTCGCGGCGATCCTCATGAATGAGACGCATCATGCCGGTGGTTGGTTTGTAGAAACCGGTGATGCAGTTGAACACGGTGGTCTTGCCGGCGCCGTTAGGGCCGATCAGCGCGGTGATGTCGCCGCGCTTCGCCGTAAACGACAGGTCGTTGACCGCGACAATTCCGCCGAAGCGCATCGACAGATGGTCGACGTCGAGAATGTCGTTGCTGGTAGAGTCCGTCGTCATCCGTGGCCTTCCTTGACCATCGCGGATGAAATCTCCGTGGGCTTCTCGAGAAACACCGAAGGCGCGCGGTGACCAATCAGGCCGCGCGGCCGCCAGATCATCAGCAGCACCATGGCCGAGCCGAACACCAGCATGCGGAATTGCTCAAAGCCTCTGAACAGCTCGAACCCGCCGATCATCGCCAGTGCCGCGAGGGCGACGCCAAGCTGCGATCCCATGCCGCCAAGGACGACAATGGCCAGCACGAGGGCAGATTCCTGGAAGGTGAAGGATTCAGGACTGATGAAGCCCTGACGGGTGGCGAAGAACGCACCCGCGAAGCCGCCGAACATGGCGCCGGTCGCGAACGCTGTCAGCTTCGTCGTCGTGGTGTTGATGCCGAGCGAGCGGCATGCGACTTCGTCCTCGCGCAGCGCTTCCCATGCGCGGCCGATCGGCAAGCGCCGCAGGCGGATGGTGACCCAGTTCGTCAGCAGCGCGAGCGCGAGGATCAGATAGAACAGGAAGACCACGCGATGCGTCGTGGAGAACTCGATGCCGAGCCGAGCGGCGAGCCCGTCGTCGGTGTTGGTGAGCGGGATGCCGAAGAATGACGGCCGTGGAATGCCGGTGATGCCGTTTGGGCCACCCGTGACATGCTGCCAGTTCAGGAGAATGAGCCGGATGATTTCGCCGAAGGCCAGGGTCACGATGGCAAGATAGTCGCCACGCAATCGCAGCACAGGAAAGCCGAGCAGCACGCCCCAGAAAGCTGCGAGGATTCCGGCCAGCGGCAGGCAAACCCAGAACGACAGGTCGAAGGTCGTCGCCAGCAGGGCGTAGGAATAGGCGCCGACCGCATAGAATGCGACGTAGCCGAGATCAAGCAGGCCGGCGAGACCGACGACGATGTTCAGTCCCCATCCCAGCATGACATAGGTCAGAACCAGAATGCCAAGGTCAAGAATGTAACGCTGGTCGTAGAAAATCACCGGCACCGTTACGGCAAAGACGAGAAGCGCAGGCGCGAGAAAGCGCCGCAGCGTGGCGATCGTGCTGTTGGCGGATACGGGGAGCAGCGAGACGCCCTTGGACGGTCCGATCCATTGCCGCAGCAGCTCGACGATGATGCTTCCGAAAAACACGGCCGCCACCAACGCTGCAAGATCGCCGAACCGCGTCCAGTAGATCAACTGGCCTTCCGGTCCGGCTTCGGTCCGGACGCCGATCATCAGTGAAAACAGAACCAGCGCCACTAGGGCGCTGATGAATGACTTTTTGAGAATGAAGGCGATGCCATGCGGGGCTGTGGCGGCTTTTGGCGCACGAATGGCGGGATCGGTCGAGCGCGCCACGCTGCCTCTCAGACTTTTTCGACTTCCGGACGGCCGAGCAGGCCGGTCGGAAGAAAAATAAGAACGACGATGAGAATCGAGAACGCCGCGACGTCCTTGTATTCCGATGTGAAGTACGCGGACCAGAAGGTTTCGATCAGCCCGATCAGAAGTCCGCCGAGCATCGCGCCGGGAAGGGAGCCGATGCCGCCAAGCACGGCGGCCGTGAAGGCCTTGATGCCGGCGACAAAGCCCATGAAGAAATCGACGACGCCGTAGTAGAGCAGGTACATCATGCCGGCGACGGCTGCGAGCGCGGCGCCGATCACGAATGTCATCGAGATGGTGCGGTCGACATCCACGCCGAGCAGCGCGGCCATGGTCTGGTCCTGCTCGCAGGCGCGCATGTCGCGGCCAAGCCGCGTGCGCGCCACCAGCCATGAGAAGATCGCAAGCAGGATGATCGTGGTGATGACGACGATGATCTGGATGTTAGACAGCCGCACCACAAAGCCATCGTTCTCGAACAGCGTGTGGCCGCCTGTAATCACCGGTGGAACGGGTTTGACGCGTGCGCCCTGAGTCACCTGCGCGTAGTTGGTCAGGACAAACGACATGCCGATGGCGGACAGCATGGGCGCCAGGCGGAACGATTGCCGCAGCGGACGATAGGCGATCCGCTCGACCGTCCAGCCGTAAAGCGCGGTGATCGCCATTGCGACCAGCAGCACGAGCAGCAGGATGACGGGAACGGTGGTGAGGCCGATCGAGACCAGGATGAGAAAGGTGATGAGGGCGATGAAGCCGCCGATCATAAAGATATCGCCGTGGGCAAAATTGATCATGCCCACGATGCCGTACACCATCGTGTAACCGATCGCGATCAGGCCATAGATCGAGCCGAGCACCAATCCGTTGATGAGCTGCTGGGCGAAATAATCCATGGGCTGCCGTGTTTGAGCAAAGCGATCGACACGTCGAAGGCTCCGGCAGCCGGATCGTCGCGTCGTCCCATTTTCTAACAGCGGGAACCGGGGGCGGCAACCTTACTGGGTGCGGCTTCAGGTCGTCATCCACGCAACATTTCGCGCGAAAAGACCACGCCGGAACCGGAGTTCCTTTGCAACCAATGCAGACGCCAACGGTTGGCTACGTGTTCTCAACAATGGAGATGCCAACATGGGCAACCAGAACAATCCGAACCAGAACCCGGGCCAGCAGAGCCAGAACCCGAGCCAGAAGCCAGGTCAGCAGGGTGGCGGCCAGAAGCCTGGCCAGCAGCAACAGCAGGATCCCAGCCACAAGCCCGGCCAGCAGGGTCAGCAGAGCCAAAAGGGCGGACACTAGTTTAGAGGGATGACCTGGTTCCCGTTTCGGGAGCCAAAGCACCATCCCGCAGATGAAGGAAAGTCCCGCCGAAAGGCGGGATTTTTCTTGGGTGCTTTTCGTGGGCGCCTTTCTCGGGCGCATTGTTCCGGCCGGTTGTCCACAGGGTGGGGCCGCGGCGTTAAGGTTAAAGAAGGGTTTAAATTGCCGCTCGCGTTTGAGCGGAGTTAGCTCCGCCAATGCGGCGCCCGATGGCGCGGCTTTGGACGGAGCATGACATCGAAACCTTGGTTTCGGACGCCATGTTCCTCAAGTCAGAGGCAGGCGGCATGTGGAAGGATTGGCGGATCAGCACGTTCAACGGCGTGCTTCTGGCGTTCTACTTCGTCCCGTCATGGACCATTTCGGCGATGAAGATCTGGGTCTCGCCGATCCGCGGTTTCTACGACCGCACCAATATCGCTACTGCGTTGTATGTCAGCGACTATCTCAGCCTTTCGGCGATCGGCACTATTCGTCTCGCGTGGATGCTTGCGCTCTGCAAGGTGACGGTGGCCGCATTCTTCCTCGTCTTCCTGCTGCTGGTCATCCGCGCGGCGATCCGCAACAAGGGCGGAGCGGATGAGGCTCTGGCCTACGCGTTGGGAGTTGGTGCGTTCATCAGCATGGCGAGCCTGATCGCCGCCTCAAAGGTCGGCGAGCTGGCGGCGTTGCGTCTTCATGCCAGCGAGTCCCTGCTGCTGATCGGCGCGGCGATCATCCTGATTATCGACACCGACCCTGCGGTTGAACGCAAGACAAAAGCGGCGGAGTCTGTCGCGCCGCATCACGGTTACTTGTCGAGCAGTTCCAATTCCTGAACCACGCTGGCGGCTTCCTTGACCGCGTGATTGGCAGCGGGGACGCCGCAATAGATTGCCTGCTGCAGCAGAATTTCCTTGATGTCGTCCGGCGTGAATCCGCCTTCGCTTAAAGCTGCGCGAACATGCAGGCGAAATTCGTCCCATTGCCCGAGTGCCACCATGGTGCCGATCACGAGGACGCGGCGGGTCCGCTCGTCGAAATGCGGACGCGTCCAGATCTCGCCCCACGCATAGCGTGTGATGAGGTCGAGGAAGTCGGCGTTGAATGAATTCTTTCCCGCCGCCGACTTGTCGACCCATGCGTTGCCGAGCACCTTGCGTCGCTGGGCCGTTCCCTGATCGCGGCGTTGATCGTCGTCCATGAGTGTGCTCTCAGCGCTGGGTCAGGAAGCCGACCACGGCTTCGGTGAAGTTGTGCGACTGCTCGATGTTGGAGATATGAGCTGCGTCGAGCAGGGTCATGCTCGCATTCGGGACGTGGCTGCGAATAAAGACGCTGGCCTCCACCGGCGTCGCCATGTCGTGGCGGCCGGCGATCACCAGCGTCGGCGTATTGATTCGCGGGAGAAGGTCGCGTTGATCGAGCCGACTCAGGGCTTCGCAGCAGGCGACATAGCCCTGTACGGGCGTGGCCATCAGCATCGCTTTCATGCGCGCTGTAATCTGCGGTTCGCGGTCACGGTAATCCTCGGTCAGCCAAGCCGCCATCACAGCGTCGGCAATTGCCGCGATACCGCCGTCGCTGACCGCCTTGATGCGGTTCAGCCAGTTGGTGGGATCGGGATAATAGCAGGACGTATTGGCCAGAATCATCCTGTCGAGGCGCTCCGGCGCGTTCGCTCCCAGCCACTGGCCGACCATGCCGCCCATCGACAATCCGCACCAGTGCACCCGCTCGATGTTGAGATCGTCAAGGATCGCCAGCACGTCCTTGCCGAAACGCTCCATCGAATAGGGCCCGGCCGGAACACCGGATTTGCCGTGGCCGCGGCGGTCATAGCGGACGACGCGATAGAGCTTCGTCAGCGCCGCCATTTGCGGCTCCCACATCTGCATGGTCGCGCCGAGCGAATTCGACAGCATGATCGTCGGTCCGCCGTCGCGCCCCTCCACCGAGACATTGAGCAGGCATCCGTCGGCATCGATCATAGGCATGTCTATTTCTCCTGACTTCTTGTTGTTATTCGCTGTCCAGCGAAGCGAGCAGCCGGTCGATCAGCGTTTGTGCGACGCCCTGATAGGCCATCGGGTCGAACAGACTTTCGAGCGTGGCGGTGTCGATGTGGGTGGTGACGCGGGTATCTTCCGCGAGGACGCTGCGCAGATGCTGCCGGGTTTCGATCGCCCTGCGGCTCGCGGCCTCGACGATGAGATGGGCTTCGCCTTTGCCGATCTTTTCCGCCAGCGCCATCGACACGGCCTCGGCCATAACGAGGCCCTGGGTCATGTCGAGATTGGCGCGCATCCGCGCGGCATCGACTTCGAGTCCTTCGGCGATCTCGGCGATTGCGGAGAGCGCTCCCGATGTCACCAGTTGCAGCGTCGGCAATGTCGGCCATTCGGCATGCCAAGGGCCGGCGCTGCGTTCATGATCCTGAACCTGAGCAGCGAGAATCGTCGCCGCCAGATTCGGCGCCATTGTCGCCGCCGCCAGCACACGCGCCGCGGCCACGGGGTTGCGCTTGTGCGGCATCGTCGATGATCCGCCGCGGCCTTCGCCCGCAGGCTCGAAGGCTTCCGCGACGTCGGTCTGCATCATCAGCGACACGTCGCGGGCGATTTTGCCGCAGGTACCCGTAAGGATGGCCAAGGCTGTCGCCACATCCGCGATTCGGTCGCGATGCGTGTGCCACGGTGCATCCGGCAGTGGCAGCGACAATTCGCTGGCAAGTTGCTCAGCAACCTTGAGGCCGTTGTCGCCCAAAGCAGCAAGCGTTCCGGCTGCACCGCCAAATTGCAGGGCAAGCGTTTCGCGTCGCAGGCGCTTCAGCCGTCCGCGCGAACGATGCAGTGCAGCCGCGTACTCGGCCAGCTTCAATCCGAAGGGCATCGGCAGCGCGTGCTGCAGCCATGTGCGCGCAACCACCGCCGTCTCGCGATGCTGGACCGCCATCCGGGCAAACCCGGTGATAGCGCGGTCGAGATCCGCGAGCAGGGCGTTGATGGCGGCACGCAGGCCCAGCATTGTCGCGGTGTCGATCACGTCCTGGCTGGTCGCGCCCCAGTGCACATAGCGCGCGGCGGAAGGATCAGCGCTGGCGACCTTCGCGGTTAGCATTTTTACCAGCGGAATTGCGAGATTTCCGGCGTGTACTGCGGCTTCGGCAAGCGCCGCGCGGTCGAACGATTCGGCATGACAGGCTTTCGCGATACTAACGACCGCGCTGGCTGGTATGATGCCGACCGCGGCTTCAGCACGCGCTAGGGCATGCTCAAAGTCCAGCATATGCTGGAGATACACTTCATCGTCGCACACAGTGCGCATGGCGGCGCTCGACAGCAAAGGTGCGAGCAGGGGAGGAAGGGAAGAACTCATGATGCGCGGACCCTATCCAAGGCTCCGACGCCTGCCAATAGCGCGATACCCTTCACTGAAAGCACTGCAACACAAGCGGGCCTGCTGCTGGATGTTTTTGCAACGCTCCTTCCCGAACGATACCCTTTCTTTTGTGAACGCTGTATCCTAACTGAGACCGGCAGGGCCGCGGGACGCGGCTATCGAATGAAGGAGGCTTGCACATGGCAATGACGATGACGGGTGAGGTGCAGCTTCCTGCTTCTCGTGAAGTGGTCTGGGAAAAGCTCAACGATCCGGCCGTTTTGAAGGCCTGCATTCCGGGCTGCGAGGAATTGGAGCGGGCCGGGGACAATCAGTTTCAGGCCGTCGCCAAGATGAAGGTCGGGCCGGTGTCCGCGCGGTTCAAGGGCAAGGTCACCCTGAGCGATTTCGATCCGCCCAACAGCTACAAGATCTCGGGCGAGGGCGAGGGCGGTGTCGCCGGATTCGCCAAGGGCGGGGCCACTGTGTCGCTCGCGGAAAAGGATGGCGGCACGCTGCTCAGCTATAATGTCGAGGCCCAGATCGGCGGAAAGCTGGCGCAGCTTGGTCAGCGGCTGATCAACGGCGCGGCCAAGAAGCTGGCCGATGAATTCTTCACGAAGTTCGCAGACGCTGTGAAGGCGACCTGAAGCCGTTTGGGCATATCAGCTCCCCGCACAAATCAAGCCTTCTTGTCCGGAAGCGGCGTGCAGTGAGGTTGCTCATTGCCGCAATGGCCCATATTATGAATTTGGAACCATTATAAACGCGTTTTGCGCCGCGCCATGCGGTGCTTGCGGAACTTGAGTCCCAGAGGTTAAGTCCAAGAATCTGGGCGCCAAGCCGAAAACAAGAGAGTGTTGATGGCCAAGATTTCACTGATCGTGAACGGCAATCCTGTGACGGGTAAGGTCGATTCGCGCACGCTGCTCGTCCAGTTCTTGCGCGAGCATCTTCGTCTGACCGGGACCCACGTCGGCTGCGACACATCGCAGTGCGGGGCCTGCGTCGTTCATCTCGACGGCAAGGCCGTGAAGTCCTGCACCACCCTGGCGGTGATGGCGGACGGTCATAATGTGACAACCATTGAGGGCCTTGCTGCCGATGGCGCGCCGCTGCATCCGATGCAGGAGGCCTTCCGCGAACATCACGGGCTGCAGTGCGGCTTCTGTACTCCGGGCATGATCATGACCGCGGTCGATCTCGTGCACCGCAAGGGCCACGATCTCAGCGATCACGTCATCCGCGAAGAACTTGAAGGCAATCTGTGCCGCTGCACGGGTTATCAGAACATCGTGCTGTCGATTGCGGCCGGCGCCAAGGCGATGGCCAAATCCGATCTCGCGTAATCGACGACTTTCCCGAAGGACAGCTCATGTACGACTTCAAGTATCATCGTCCGGGGACTGTGCGGCAGGCCGCCAATCTTCTCGTCAAGAATGAAGACGCCAAGTTGATCGCCGGTGGCCATACGCTGGTGCCGGTGATGAAGCAGCGGCTCGCCAGCCCGCCGCATCTGGTGGATCTCAGCCACATCGAAGGCCTCAACGGCATCGAGATGAAGGGCCGCAATCTGGTGATCGGCGCGACTGCAACCCATGCGGAAGTCGCGAACTCCGCCGTCGTCGGCGAGGCGATCCCTGCGCTTGCCGAACTCGCCGGCCTGATCGGCGATCCGGCCGTTCGCCACAAGGGCACCATCGGCGGCTCGCTCGCCAACAACGACCCAACCGCGGATTATCCGGCTGCAGTCATGGCGCTGGGCGCGACAATTGTCACCAACAAGCGCCGGCTGAAGCCGGAGGAATTCTTCCAGGGCCTGTTCACCACTGCGCTCGAGCCCGACGAGATCATTACCCGCGTGATGTTTCCACTGCCGAAGAAGGCCGCGTATCAGAAATTCCGCAATCAGGCCTCGCGTTACGCGCTGGTCGGCGTGTTCGTCGCAAGGCGTCCGTCGGATGTCCGTGTCGCAGTGACTGGCGCGGGTGGGGACGGCGTGTTCCGTGCGACGGAATTCGAGGAAGCGCTGAAGAAGCGGTTTTCGCCGAAGTCGCTCGACGGTTTGACGGTACCCGCCGACGGCCTCAACAGCGACATTCACGGCAGTGCCGAGTATCGAGCACATCTCATCGGCGTGCTCGCGCGCCGTGCCGTGGAAGCCGCGACCGCCAAAACCTGAGTTTCAAGACCTGAGTTTGGAGTCTGTGTGAGCATGAGCAAGATTCCCGCATCGGTCGATGCAACGCTCGATCTGCTCACCGGCCGTGGCTATCTCGCGGAGCGTTCGCTGGCGACGGTGGTCTATCTGTCGCTGCGGATGGGCCGGCCGCTGTTTCTCGAAGGCGAGGCTGGCGTCGGCAAGACCGAGATTGCCAAGGTTCTGAGCGCAGCCCTCGGGCGCAAGCTGATCCGACTGCAATGCTATGAAGGCCTCGACGTCGCATCCGCAGTGTATGAGTGGAACAGCGCTGCGCAGATGATCGCCATTCGTCTGGCGGAAGCCAGCGGCGAAACCGATCGCGAACAGTTGTCTGCCGACGTGTTCGCGGAAAAATATCTGATCAAGCGGCCGTTGCTTCAGGCTTTGGAGCCGGATGTTGCCGGGCCGCCGGTGCTGCTGATCGACGAGCTCGACCGTGCGGACGAAGCCTTCGAGGCTTACCTTTTGGAAATTCTCAGCGATTTTCAAGTGACGATTCCCGAATTCGGCACTGTAAAAGCCCCCCAGCCGCCCATCGTCATCGTAACCTCAAACCGCACCCGCGAAATCCACGACGCGCTCAAGCGCCGCTGCCTCTATCACTGGGTCGATTACCCCTCCGCCGAGCGCGAACTGGCCATCGTTAAATCGCGCGTGCCGAACATCAGCGCGAAGCTGTCGCAGCAGGTGGTGGGCTTTGTGCAGGCGTTGCGCGAACAGGACTTGTTCAAGGTGCCGGGAGTCGCCGAGACGATTGACTGGGCGACCGCACTGACCGAGCTCGATGCACGCTCGCTGACGCCGCAAGTGGTCGGCGATACGCTCGGCGCGCTGTTGAAATATCAGGACGACATCGGACGCATGCAGGGTCCGGCACTCGACAAGGTCATCAAGGAAGCCGTCAACGATCCGGCGGCCTGAACGCAATCCGGACATCGTCATGCTGAATGACATCGAGACCCCAGCGGCCGGATTGATCGCGGACAACGTCATTGGGTTTGCGCGGGGCTTGCGCGTGGCCGGTCTGCCGATCGGGCCGGGTGCGGTGATCGATGCGTTGAAAGCGATGCGGCTGATCGACATCGGTAACCGCGCCGATCTCTTCACCACGCTTGAATCAATCTTCGTCAAGCGGCGAGAGCACGCACTGGTGTTCGCGCAAGCGTTTGATCTGTTCTTCCGCCGTGCCGAGGGTACGGAAAGCATGCTCGACTCGGTCCCGTTGCCGCCCGAAGCGAAGAAACCTCCGCCTCCGGCCTCGCGGCGGGTTCAGGAAGCCTTCGCCCAGAGCCGCAATATTGAAGGCCCCGAGATCGAAGAGAGGGACGTCCAGCTTTCGGTTTCCGACCGTGAGGTGCTTCAGCGCAAGGACTTCGCGCAGATGAGTGCCGCCGAGATCGCAGAAGTCGCCCGCGCCATCGCGCAGATGAAATTGCCGCAGGCCGAATTGCGCACCCGGCGCTTCAAGCCGGACGCGCGAGGCCAGCGGCTTGATTTGCGGCGTACGTTGCGTGGGAGCCTCCGCACTGGCGGTGAGATCGTGAAATTCCAGCGGTTGGGCCGTATCGACAAGCCCGCGCCGATCGTGGCGCTGCTCGATATTTCCGGCTCGATGACCGACTACACCCGGCTGTTTCTGCAATTCCTTCACGCGATTACCGACGCGCGCAAACGTGTCTCGGTGTTCCTGTTCGGCACGCGGCTGACCAATGTGACGCGGGCTTTGCGCGCGCGCGATCCGGACGAAGCGCTGGCGGCCTGCTCAAGCAGCGTCGAGGATTGGGCCGGCGGGACGCGGATCGCGACCTCGCTGCATAATTTCAATAACCTCTGGGGCCGGCGCGTGCTCGGGCAGGGCGCCACGGTGCTTCTGATCTCGGACGGGCTGGAGCGCGAGGCGGATTCGCGGCTGGAATTCGAGATGGACCGGCTTCACCGGTCCTGCCGCCGCTTGATCTGGCTCAACCCGCTACTGCGGTTTGAGGGCTTCGAGGCCAAGGCGCAGGGCATCAAAATGATGCTGCCGCATGTTGATGAATTCCGCCCCGTACATAACTTGAAGTCCATGGAGGGGCTGATCGCCGCGCTGTCGTCCAGTCAGTCGCCCCGGCGCATCGACTCCCGCTCCGCAGCTTGAGGATCACACCATGCTCAACCGCGACGAAGATATTTTAAAGGCCGCCGAGACCTGGATGAAGTCCGGCCACGGCGTCGCGCTGGCGACGGTGGTCGAGACCTGGGGCTCCGCGCCGCGTCCGGCGGGATCGAGCCTCGTCATCAATGATGACGGGACGTTTCTCGGCTCCGTCTCTGGCGGGTGCGTCGAAGGCGCGGTGGTCACCGAAGCGCTCGACGTCATCGCCAGCGGCAAGCCGAAGATGCTGGAGTTCGGCGTCGCCGATGAAACCGCTTGGAATGTCGGGCTGTCATGCGGCGGTACCATTCGCGTGTTTGTCGAGAAGGTGGGCAACTCTTGAAACAGAATACGCTGGCCGAACTGAACGCCGAGCGCGCGGCGCGCCGGGCCGTGATCGTTGTGACCGACGTCGTGACTGGCGATCAGCGATTGATCAAGGCTGCGAACATCGCAACCGATCCGCTGCATGAAGAACTCGACAAGCACTTGCGCATGGGCAAGAGCGGCATGATCGAGAGCGACGGCAAGAAGCTGTTTCTCAATGTCTATGCCCCGACCGCGCGTCTCGTCATCATTGGCGCAGTTCATATCAGCCAGGCACTGGCGCCGCTGGCGCAATCGCTGGACTACGAGGTGTACGTGGTCGATCCGCGCACGGCCTTTGCCTCGCCGGAGCGTTTCCCGGATGTGCCGCTGTTCGCGGACTGGCCCGATGTCGCATTGCCGCCGCTCAACATCGACCGCTACACGGCCTTCGTCGCGTTGACCCACGATCCCAAGATCGACGATCCGGCATTGCTGCATGCGCTCGAACGTGACTGTTTCTACATCGGTGCGCTCGGCTCACGGAAAACCCATGCCAAGCGCGTGGACCGGCTGAAGGCGCAGGGCGCGAGCGACGCCGTGCTGGCCCGAATTCATGCGCCCATCGGCCTCAATATCGGTGCGGTGTCCCCGTCGGAGATCGCGGTGGCCATCATGGCAGAGATCACCGCGCGGCTGCGGCTTCCCGCCGATGCGCTGCTCAAGACGAAGTCAGCGGCATGAAGTTCGGTCCTGTTACGCCTGAAGACGGCCTTGGCGGCGTCACTGTTCACGCGATCCGTCAGGGACCGCTCGTTCTCAAAAAAGGCACCGTCATCGGTGCGGCTGAAATTTCAGCGCTGAAGCAGGCAGGCGTGAAGGAAATCGTTGTCGCGCGCCTCGACAAGGACGATGTGTCCGAGGATGAAGCTGCTGCCAGCATCGCTGCGGCGGTGGCGGGCGAGGGCGTCAACGTCGAGCGCGCCTTTACCGGCCGTGCCAACCTGTTCGCGGCGGAAGCTGGCGTCCTGGTGGTCGACCGCGACGCCGTCGATCGCATCAACCGGGTGGATGAAGCGATCACCTTCGCGACGCTCTCCGCGTTCAAGCCGGTGGTTGCCGGTGAAATGATCGCCACCGTCAAGATCATCCCGTTCGGCGTGAAGGCAAAATTGCGCGACGCTGCAGTCGTCGCCGCCAAGGCGGGGCGGATGCGGGTCGCGCCGTTCACGATCAAACGCGTTGGTATCGTCTCGACCATGCTCCCGGGGTTGGCCCCGAAGGTGATCGATAAGACGCTGCGCGTGACCGAAGAGCGTCTCGCACCGACAGGCGCACGCATTATCGGCGAACGCCGCGTTCCGCACGACGAGAGCGCGCTTGCACCAGCCATCGACGAACTGCTCGGGCTCGGCGCGGAACTGGTGCTGGTATTCGGTGCGTCCGCGATTGCCGACAGGCGCGACGTGATCCCGGCCGCGATCGAACTGATCGGCGGCGCGGTTGAACACTTCGGCATGCCGGTTGATCCCGGCAATCTCATGCTGATCGGCAAGGTCAAGAATGCGCCGGTGCTCGGCGCGCCAGGCTGCGCGCGCTCGCCGAAGGAAAACGGATTCGACTGGATTCTGATGCGTCTGCTGGCCGGGCTACCCGTCACCCGCGCGGACGTCACCGGCATGGGTGTCGGTGGCCTGCTGATGGAAATCGTGACGCGGCCGCAACCACGCGTGCCGATCGAGGCCGACGGCAATCGCAAGGTCGCGGCGGTCATCCTTGCCGCCGGGCGCTCCACCCGGATGGGTGGGCCGAACAAGCTGCTGGCCGAACTGAACGGCAAGAAGCTGGTGCGGATCGTCGCCGAGCAGGCGCTGGCCTCGAAGGCGTCGCCGGTGATCGTCGTGACCGGCCATCAAAGTCTTGAGATAGAGGCCGCGCTGAAGGGACTGAAGGTCGAGTTCGCCCGCAATCCGGATTTTGCCGAAGGCCTCGCAACGTCCGTGAAAGCGGGCATCGGCGCGGTCCCTGAAACCGCCGATGGCGCCATGGTGTGCCTCGGCGACATGCCGCTGATCGATGCGAAGCTGATCGACCGGCTCGTGGATGCCTTCGCGCCGGACCGCGGTTCGTTGATTGTGGTGCCGGTGGCAGGCGGGCGGCGCGGTAATCCGGTGTTGTGGTCGCGGAGGTTCTTCCCGGAGTTGATGACGCTCGATGGCGACATCGGCGCGCGCCATCTAATCGCGCAGCACGCGGAAGCGGTGGCAGAAGTCGAGGTCGAGGGCAAAAGCGCGTTCCTCGACATCGATACGCCGGAAATGCTCGCCGATGCTCGGCGCGGATAGGGTCTGTTTCGGCGACCTTGCCCTTTCCGTTTCGTTCACCAAGTTGAAACGCCCTTCCGCCTAAGGTGAATCCGATAGGCCTCGGGGGAGGGGATTTTGTTCGACCGTACCGTCGCGCAGGTTCGCGCGTTTTTTATTGTTGCTTTTGTTTCAGCCTTTGCCGCCCAGTTCGTCGCAACACCGGCCTCCGCAGCCGGCGCGCTGGCGATCGGCAAGTGCGGTGCTTATGGCCAGGCATTCGACTATCCGGCCGAGCAGGCCGCGCGCGCGGCTGCTCTCAAGCAGTGCAAGGGTGATTGCACCGCAGTGATCATGAAGCGCGCGTGCGCCGCGCTGTCCCTCGACATGACCAAGCCTTGCGGCCCGCACGGCTATGCCGTCGCACCGCGCATTTCGAGCGCGCTCAATGAAGCGATGAAGAAGTGCTACGCGTTCGGCGGCAAGGAATGCGTCATCCGCGCCTGGGCCTGCGACGCCAAGGGCTAGTTTGCGGCTTCCTCACGGTGTTGTGCGACGCGGAGCCTGCCTTAGCGCAAATAACTCTCATATAACCAATGGCTTGCATGATTTTCTTCGGACTCCATTTTTCTTCTTGAATATGACTGACCAGTCAGTCATATTCAAAGTATGGCAAAGCTCCCGCTGATCAATACCCGTCCCGTCAAAGACAAGCCCGCGCGTGGCGCGAGAACGGCTGCGTCTGCTGATCGCACCGCAACCCGGCCGTCAAAACGCGCGGTCGGCGCGACCGAACGGCGCGCGGCGATCATCGCGGCGGGTCTCGATGAATTTACGGCCAAGGGATTTGCCGCGACCCGTCTTGATGACGTGGCCAAACGCGCCGGCGTCGCCAAAGGCACGATCTATTTGCACTTCAAGGATAAGGAAGCGCTGTTTCAGGAATTGGTGCGCACCGCGCTCGGACCATTGATTGTACGGATTTCGAATCCGCAGATCGGGGCGGGCGCAGGATCGGCGCGCGCGGCGATCGAATTATTGGCCGAGACGTTTGCCCGTGACGTCATCGGCACAAAACGCGCCGATATCGTGCGGATGATTATTTCCGAAGGCACGCGCTTCCCGCAACTTGCGGAATTCTACTACCGCGAGGTGGTTGCACACGGCATTGCCGGAATGCGCAAGCTGATCGAATACGGCGTCGCACGCGGTGAAATCCGCAATCCGGGACTGGCGGAGTTTCCGCAACTTCTGGTCGGGCCGCTGGTTGTTGCGGTGATCTGGCAGGGTCTTTTCGGAAAGCACGCGCCGCTCGATGTCGCCGCGATGCTGCGTGTTCATCTCGATTTGATTTTTGATGAAGGGAGAGCGACATGATTGCGTCGCGAAACGTTGCGCGTACTCTCGTGCTATTGCTCGCCGCGGCTTCGCTGGCCGGGTGCTCGGATTCCAAAAATCCCGGCTACCAGGGATGGGTCGAAGCCGACATGATCTTCGTCAGCCCAGATGAACAGGGACGCGTCGTCAAGCTCAACGTCCGCGAGGGCGATCGTGTCGAGGTTGGTGCGCCGCTTTACGCGGTCGATGACGATCTCCAGCAGGCCGATCTGAACCAGAGCAACGCGACGCTCGCAAATGCGCAACAGGCTTACGACCGTGCGGCGACCTTGAGCAAGACCGGCTCCGGCACGCAGGCGAACTACGATTCGGCGCTGGCGAATCTTCGCGTTGCCGAAGCGCGCGTAAACACATCGCAGACCAAGCTGGAGCGCCGGCGCATGAAGGCGCCCATCGCCGGCACCATTCAGCAGATCTACTTCCGCGAGGGTGAAACTGTCGCGGCCCAGCGTCCAGTCATCTCGATCCTGCCGCCCGGCAACATGAAGGTCCGTTTCTTCGTGCCGGAACCAGAATTGCCAAAGATCAAAGTCGGCGAGGACGTGCGGGTGACGTGTGACGGCTGCCCCGGAGATATCTCGGCAAAGATCTACTTCATCGCCACCATGGCGGAATACACGCCGCCGGTTATCTACAGCCTCGATGAGAGATCGAAGCTGGTCTATCTGATCCAGGCGCGTCCGACCAAGCCGGACAGTCTGCGCGTCGGCCAGCCGGTCAGCGTCTTCACCAGTGGCAAAACGCTGTGAGCACCGAAACCGCACAATCCGATATCGCGATTGAGGTCCACGGCCTGTCGAAGTCGTTCAACGGCCGCGAAGTGGTGCATGACCTGTCGATGCAGGTGAAGCGTGGCTCGATCTATGGGTTCCTCGGTCCCAACGGCTCCGGCAAGACCACGACCATCCGCATGCTGTGCGGACTGCTGACTCCGGATAGTGGCGAGGGGACGTGCCTCGGCTATGACATCCGGCGCGATGCCGACAAGATCAAGCGTCATGTCGGCTACATGACGCAGCGCTTCAGTCTCTACCAGGATTTATCAGTTCGCGAGAATCTGGAATTCGTCGCGCGGCTTTACGGCGTGCCCGATCCGCGCGGAGCCGCACGCGAGATGATTAAGCGCATCGGGCTGACGGGACGTGAGGAACAACTTGCCGGCGAACTGTCTGGCGGCTGGAAGCAGCGGCTTGCGCTTGGGGCTTGCACATTGCCCAGCCCGCAGTTGTTGTTGCTCGATGAGCCGACCGCTGGTGTCGATCCCAAGGCGCGGCGCGAGTTCTGGAACGAAATCCATGCGCTCGCGGCTGAGGGGCTGACCGTGCTCGTTTCGACCCACTATATGGACGAAGCGGAGCGTTGCCACGAAATCGCGTATATCGCCTACGGTAACCTGCTGGTGCATGGCACGGTCGAAGAGGTCATCGCCAAGTCGGCGTTGACGACCTACACCGTGACAGGCGAGGGGCTGAACAAGCTCACCGCCGATCTGACCGGGAAGCCCGGTGTGGACATGGTCGCGCCGTTCGGCACCAGTCTGCATGTCTCCGGTCGCGACGCTGTAGCGCTCGAAGACGCGGTCGCGCCGTTCAAGTTCACCGGCGATACTGTTTGGCAGAAGTCCGAACCGTCGCTCGAAGATGTCTTCATCGAGCTGATGGGCCGCGCGAAGGACAACTTCCAATGAGCGCAACTGAAGCAAACAATGGTGGCGCACGCGGCTTCTGGCAGCGCACCTACGCCATGTTGGTGAAGGAATTTCTGCAACTGGCCCGCGACCGCGTCTCGTTCGCGATGATCGTGATGCTGCCGATCATGCAACTCCTGTTGTTCGGCTATGCCATCAACACCACGCCGCGCCATCTGCCGACGGCCGTGCTGTTGCAGGAGGACAGCGATCTTGGCCGCTCGATCCTCAAGGCACTCCAGAATACGGCTTACTTTCGTTTTACGCGCGAGGTTCATACCGTTGCCGAATTCGACAGTCTGCTGGAATCCGGCAAGGTCCTGTTCGGCGTCGAAATCCCGCGCGGCTTCGAGCGTGGCGTTCGTCGCGGCGACAAACCGGCGCTGCTGGTCGCGGCTGATGCGACCGATCCGGTGGCGTCCGGATCTGCGCTCGGTGCGTTGGGGCAGGTCGTGCAGTCGGCGCTCAAGCACGATCTGCAGGTCGGCGACCCGCCGGAGATGCCGTTCGAGATCCGCGCCCATGCGCGCTACAATCCGGCGGCGGAGTCGCGGCTGAACATCGTGCCGGGGCTGGTTGGAACAATCCTGACCATGACTATGCTGATCTTCACCGCGCTGTCCGTCACCCGCGAAATAGAGCGCGGCACCATGGAAAATCTGCTGGCGATGCCGATCACCCCGGTTGAGGTGATGCTCGGCAAGATCATTCCCTATGTGCTGGTCGGATTTCTGCAGGCAGCGATCATCATCGGAATCGGTCACTTTCTGTTCGAGGTGCCGATATTGGGCAGCCTGACCATGCTCGCAGCGCTGTCCACGCTGTTCATCGCGGCTAATCTCTCGATAGGCTACACATTCTCGACCATCGCGCAGAACCAGCTTCAGGCCATGCAGATGTCGATGATGTTTTTCCTGCCGAATATTCTTCTGTCCGGCTTCATGTTCCCCTTCGCGGGTATGCCCGTATGGGCTCAGTGGATCGGGGAAGCGTTGCCGCTCACGCATTACATCCGCATCGTCCGCGCGATCATGCTCAAGGGTGCGTCGCTCGAAAATCTGCAGTACGACGCCATCGCCCTGTGTGTGCTGGTGCTGGTTGCCATGACCATCGCGGTGACCCGATTCAGGCGAACACTGGATTGAGCGTGATCCGCAATTCTGTATCCTGTGTCACGGAATGGCAGATGCTGCGGGGCAGGTTATGCGTTGGCTGGAGAGTTGGACGAGAAAGGCTGATCGCGCCGTGGTTTCGGATGATTTCCGGCGAGTTCTGACGCGGGAGATCCTGAAGACCGAACTGGTGCGCATCAAGGCGCTGATCGTGACGACATCAGCTCTCACCTTGGTCCTTTGGTTGTTCTATATCCTCTCACCAGAGCAGTTGAACCAGCTCTGGCATGGTAAATTCAAGCCGGCTTATCTCTATATTCCTCTGGTGCCGTTTATCCTGTTCGAGTTGTTTGTCCATGCCATGGTCAAGCGACAGTTGAAGCTCGACCGCGATCTGCCTGTCTTCCGGCGATATCTCAGCGCCTTTATCGAGACGAGCACGCCAACGATCGCGTTGGCTCTTCACATCGACAATATGGGATCGGTTCAGGCGCTTGGTTACATCGTGCCGTTGAGCTACTTCATCTTCATTATTCTCTCGACACTTCGGCTCGATTTCTGGCTGTCCACCTTCACCGGGTTCGTCGCTGCCGTTCAATTGCTGGGTATGGCGCTGTTCTATCATCCGGATGCAACGCCTGACGTGAACTATCATGTCATCCGGAGTCTGATCGTCTTCGTATGCGGGGTGCTCGCGGGTGCGGTCGGGATCCAGTTGCGTCGGCAGTTCGAGAAAAGTATCGCAGCGGCGACCGCGCGCGACCGGGTGACCAACCTGTTCGGTCAACACGTTTCGCCGCAGGTCGTTGAGCGGTTGCTCGCCGAGGGAACGAGCACGGCAAGCGATACCCGTCGCGTCGCGGTGATGTTCGTTGACTTTCGCAGCTTCACATCAGCGGCGCGATCACGCACCCCGCAGGAAGTGGTTGATCGGCTGGACGGGGCGTTCGCAGTGCTGGTCGAGATTGTCGATCGGCATGGCGGTATCGTGAACAAGTTCATGGGCGATGGATTTCTGGCGCTGTTCGGTGCGCCTTTCGAGGCGCCCGATGCCACGCAACATGCGGTCGCGGCTGGGCGCGAAATGCTTGTAGCCATGACGCGCAACAACGAAGCCAGCAGCTGGCCGCTTCGCATCGGGATCGGTGTTCACTTCGGCGATGTCGTTGCCGGCAACGTGGGTTCGTCGCGGCGCAAGGAATATACGGTTATCGGAGACACGGTGAATTTCGCTGCGCGGCTTGAATCCCTCAACAAGGAATTCAATTCGCAACTGCTGATCTCATCTGTCGTCCGCGATGCTCTCGGCGATGCATGCGCCGACGCGGTGTCCCTCGGCGAGGTTGCAGTTAGAGGTTACGATCAGCCGATGACGGTGTGGCGCCTCGGCTGATCGTTTTTATGCGGTCGCTGCTTTCGGCTCGCTTCGAAGCAGCATCATCACCGCCGCCGCGATCAGGCAGAGAATACCTGCCGCAAAGAATGCCGGCAGATAGCTTTCATAGAGCGTTCGCGTCAGGCCCGCGCCAAATGCGGCGGTTGCTGATCCAAGCTGATGGCCGACGAAAATCCAGCCGAACACCATCGCTGCGCGCTCCGGTCCGAAATGCTTGGCAGTCAACCTGACGGTGGGCGGCACAGTGGCGATCCAGTCGAGTCCGTAAAACACAGCGAACAGCGACAGTCCGTAGAAGGAGAAGTCGGTGAACGGCAGGAACACCAGCGATAGACCGCGCAGGCCATAATACCAGAACAGTAGCCAGCGATTGTTGTAACGGTCCGACAGCCAGCCTGAGGCGATGGTTCCGACGAAGTCGAAAATGCCCATGGCGGCGAGCAAGCCCGCGGACGTGGTCGCCGGGATTCCGAAGTCGGCACACATCGGAATGAGGTGGGTCTGGACCAGCCCATTGGTGCTCGCGCCGCAGACGAAGAAGGTGCCGAACAGAATCCAGAACACACGGGTCTTCGATGCACCGCGCAAGGCCGCGAAAGCCGCCGAGATGATCGATGACGCTGGCGGCGCTGTGGGAACAGGCGCTGTGCCGTTGTCGCCAACCGGGCGCAACCCCAGGTCCGACGGCCTGTCACTCATGAACAGCAGTACCATCACGGCTGCGATAGCGAGCATCACGCACATGGTGCCCATGGCGGTGCGCCAGCCGAATGCTTCGGTGAAATACGCCATGACGGGAAGAAAGATGAGCTGCCCGGTGGCGACGCTGGCGGCCAGAATGCCAACGACCAGTCCCCGGTGCGCGGTGAACCAGCGCGTTGCGACTGCTGCGCCGAGAACCATCGCCGTCATGCCGGTCCCGAATCCGACAACGAAGCCCCATAGTGCTATCAGGTGCCAGGCTTGGGTCATGGCGAGTGATGCGAGCAGGCCGGTCGCGATGATCGTCAGCGCGGACATTACCACATTGCGCAGCCCAAAGCGCACCATCAGCGCTGCGGCGAAGGGGGCCATCAGCCCGAACAGCAGCAGGCGGATCGACAGCGCGGACGAAATCTGCGTGGTGGTCCAGCCGAATTCTTTTTCCAGCGGCAGGATGAAGACGCCCGGTGCGCCGACGGAGGCCGAACTGATGAGGGCGGTGAAGAACGTCACGGCCACCATGACCCAGCCGTAGTGTATGCCTCGAGCGGCGAGGCGGGCGGAAACCCATGCGGAAATCATTGCGTGTCCTGGCGGGAAATCGGGAACAGGCTTTTACAGTATGACGTGAATCATACCATTCAACCTTCCGTGCATTATACTTTCGAGATCGTCAGGCTCTGGCTTGCTATCGGCGCGTGAGCAAACTGATACGCCCATAAAGACCGGAGCGATGGCTGTTATCCTCAACATAGCCCGCGCCGAGCGACCATTCAAACGCGGCAAACTTGAGCGACGTCAGGTGAGCGCCGATCCGGTACTGGCGATAGACTTCGTCACCCGATGTTTCCAGTTCCGGACCGGCCCAGAAACGATCCATGAAGCGCCAGCCGGCGGCTCCACGGATGCCGAAGCTGTTGCCGATGGTCGAGCCCGAGATCGACGACGCCAGCATGAGCGATGTCGTCGGCTCCCACCATAGATCGGCGGCGACGCGGACGCCCGCGTGATTGCCGCGCAGGCTGTTGCCGGGATCGTCCGGCGACAGACGGTGGTTTTGAAGGTCGAGACCGGCGAAGAGCTTGATTTCGAAATCGCCTCGCTTGATCCGCCAACCGGGAAGGATCGACGCGAGCAGACCTGTGCCGCGGATACTGGTAACGCCGGCCAGATAGCGATAGCTGCCTTCCGCCAACAGCAGCTTAAGCGTGAAACCGTCCTCGTTCAGACCGCTTGGTGCCCATTGAACGCCGCCGTAGACCGAGCCGCCGCTGCGCCAGAGATCGAACCCGCTGAAATAGAGAAACTTTTCGGGATATGCGCCCCCGCTCAGTTGGCTCGAGGGCAATGGATTGGTCAGGGGATCGGCAACAGTTGGAGAGCCTCCGCAAATAAGAGCGGCGGCGGTGACGCAAAACGCGTACACCCGTCCAACGCAACGCATGGAGCCCCCGAGCCCCGGACACTGAAATACTTACGTAAAAATACGCAAGGATTAGAGCGCTGAAGCGGAGGTTCGTCTAGCGAACGAACCGAGAACGCGGGGCGAGCAGGCCCGGAAGATTTTGGGCACCCTGTGGATAACTCAGATCTGTGGGGCGGCGAGGTCTTCGATCTTCACGCCTTCACGATCTTCGATGATCTCGGCGATGAATTTCCGGTGGCACACGTTGTGATCGCGCTCATAGCACAGGATGCAGACCGGCCCGGCCTTCATCACGAGCGTGGCCAACTCGTCCATTTCCCCGCGCGCCTGCGGCGTTTTCAGGTGCGCATGATAGATCTTCGACAGTGCCTTCATGTCGCCGCTGCGTGCAGCCAGGCGGCCATCCTTTGGTGTGCCGAGCCCCCGAAGATGGATGTACGAGATGCCGCGCTCATCGAGACCTGCCGCAAGCTGGCTTTTGGAAAAGCCCGGCCGGCGCGACGATGCGACGGCGCGGACGTCGACCAGCAGTTTCACACCGGCGCGTTGAAGTTCATCGAGCACGGCCTTCGCGGGCGTCTGTTCATAGCCGATGGTGAAAAGCTTCTTGGCCTTGGCCATGCTGTCTCCGGCACTTGGTGACTAACTAGACTGCGAGTTCACTTCACCCGCTCGATCAATTCCATTGCGCCTGCGGGCGCCCGGATCTTCCCTTCGTGAATCACATAGGCGAACACGTCGCGCGGCTCTTTCTTTGCAGGCGTCTTGTCGGAGCGGGCGAGGTCGGTGGGTTCGCCGCCCTGCGCCCACAGCGTCAGCCGTTTGGCCCATTCATCCAGCACCTTGGGCGGGTAGGCGGTCTTGACCGTATCCTGGCCGGTCTGAAGCCGGACGTAAGCGAAATCGGAGGTTATGTCGGAGATCGCCGGATACTTCGCATGATCGGCGTAGACCACCGCGACGTTATGCTTGCGCAGCAGCGCGATGAATGACGGTGTGCAGAAACTGTCGTTGCGCACTTCGACCACATGGCGCAGGGCGGCGCCGTCGAACTTGCGCGGCAGTAATTCGAGAAAGGCGCCGAAGTCGGCTTCGTCGAACTTCTTGGTCGGCGCGAACTGCCACAGCACCGGCCCGAGCCGGTCGCCCATCTCCGTGACGCCGGAATCGTAGAAGCGCTTGATGGAATCGCCGGCTTCCGCCAGCACGCGGCGGTTGGTGGCGAACCGTGGTCCCTTGACTGAAAAGATGAAGCCGTCCGGCACTTCGCTGGCCCACTTGCGGAAGCTTTCGGGTTTCTGCGAGCCGTAATAGGTGCCGTTGATCTCGATCGAGGTCAGTTTGGAGGCGGCGTAGGAGAGTTCTTTCGCCTGGGTCAGCTTCTCAGGATAGAACACGCCTCGCCACGGTGCGAAGGTCCAGCCGCCGATTCCGATGTGGATTTGACCTGATTTTTTCGCCATTTCTCGCTTCCCTGAGGACCCCTTGCGGAACGCCGTTGCGTACCTATTTAGTTTCTATCGGCGATGTTGCAGCCACGCTCCGTCGCCGGGACGACCACGAGAAGACACCGTGAGAGGTTGAGCGCGCCGGATGTACGCGCTGCCTTGATTCTCTCACCGGTTTCCCTCCGTGGTCGTTGGCATTTCTGGCCCCATCAAAACCTGCCGCCACCCGGTTTCCCGGTATTATCGCATCGAAATCCCGTCCCGGGAGGCGTCTTGGCATCGTCCGGCACCCCGGATATACGCTGGGCCCATGACTGAGGCCATCTCACCCGGGGCGGCACCTGCGCGTCAACTATGCGTGGTGGTGCCAACTTTCAAAGAGCGCGACAACGTTCCCAAGCTTTTCGCCAAGCTGGACGCCGCGCTTGCGGGTATTGCGTGGGAAGTCATCTTCGTCGATGACAACTCGCCCGACGGGACCTGGGAGGTTGCCCGCCAGCTGGCCCAGACCGATCCCCGGGTGCGGTGCATTCGCCGCATTGGCCGGCGCGGGCTGTCCGGCGCATGCATCGAGGGCATTCTGGCTTCGAGCGCGCCTTATGTCGCCGTCATGGACGCCGACCTTCAGCACGACGAAACCCAATTGCCGAAGATGCTCGCGCTGCTGCAATCGGGCGAAGCCGAACTCGCTGTCGGGAGCCGTTATGTCAGCGGCGGCGATACAGGAAGTTTCGGCAGCGCGCGCCTCGGCGGCAGCGTATTCGCGACCAATATCGCGAAGAAATTGCTGCATATCGAGATCGCTGATCCGATGAGCGGCTTTTTCATGCTTCGCCGCGACCGCTTCGAGCAGCTTGCGCCATCGCTGTCAGTGCAGGGCTTCAAGATCCTGCTGGATATCGTGGCGACCGCGGGCGGAAAACTCCGTGTCGTCGAGGTGCCGTATTCCTTCGGGGCGCGGCTGCACGGTGAGAGCAAGCTGGATTCGATGGTCGTGCTGGATTTCCTTGGGCTCGTCCTTGCCAAGCTGACCGGTGATCTGGTGTCGCTGCGCTTTCTGCTGTTCGCGCTGGTTGGTGGGATCGGCCTCGGCGTGCACCTCGTCACGCTTTATACCGCGCTCGGACTGAATGTTCCTTTCGCCGAAGCGCAGGGCCTCGCTGCGTTCGTCGCGATGACCGGAAACTTCCTGCTCAACAACCGGCTGACCTACCGGGACCAGCGCCTGAAGGGCTTCGCTCTCATTCGCGGCCTGCTGCTGTTCTATCTGGTCTGCAGCGTGGGCCTGCTCGCCAATGTCGGCGTCGCGGCGACCGTCTTCGATCAGGAGCCGATCTGGTGGCTGGCGGGCGCTGCCGGCGCGCTGATGGGCGTGGTCTGGAATTACGGCGTATCCAGTCTCTTCGTCTGGCGCGCAAAATGATTTCCCCCGAGACGAGGCTGGTCCGCGGCACCGCTGTCACCGTGGCCGCACTTGTGTTGCTTCGTCTGATTGCGGCGGCATTCACGCCGCTGACATTCGACGAGGCTTATTACTGGACGTGGGCGAAGAATCTCGCTGGCGGTTACTACGATCATCCGCCGATGGCCGCCGTTGTGATCCGTCTCGGCACAATGATCGCGGGTGACACCGAATTAGGTGTGCGGCTGGTTTCGATCCTGCTGGCGCTCCCAATGAGCTGGGCAGTCTATCGTACCGCCAGAATCCTGTTTGACGACGCCCGGATCGCGGCGGCAGCAACGATCTTTCTCAACGCCACGCTGATGGCCTCGGTAGGCACCACCATTGTGACGCCCGATGCGCCTTTGATGGTCGCCTCGAGCTTCGTTCTCTTTTTCCTCGCCAAGGTCTGGCAGACCGGCCGGGGCGTCTGGTGGCTCGCGGTCGGCGCGGCGGTGGGAGCGGCACTGCTGTCGAAATACACCGCGTTGTTTTTCGGCGCGCAGATTCTGTTGTGGCTTCTGCTGGTGAAGGATCAGCGCCGCTGGCTGGCGTCGACGTGGCCTTATCTCGGCGGCATCGTCGCATTTGCGGTCTTCTCGCCGGTGATCCTCTGGAATGCCGATCACCAATGGGTGTCGTTCATCAAGCAACTCGGCCGTGCGCGCGTCGAGGGCATGACGCTTAAGTATCTTGGCGAGATGATCCCGACGCAGTTCGCCTTCGCGACCCCGTCCGTGTTCATTCTCGGCGTATTCGGGCTTTATGCGCTGACGCGAGCGAGGGCTGCGTATACCGCAGGCGCTACGCTCATCAATGTCAGCGTCTGGACGATCTTCCTCTATTTCGTCTGGCATTCGCTGCACGCCCGCGTCGAAGCCAACTGGCTCGGGCCGATCTATCCCGCATTCGCCATCGCTGCTGCATATGCCGCATGGGGCACGACATGGAATCCGCGCGAGCAGCGCACGATGAACTGGTCGCGCCGTCTCGCCTTGCCAGTGGGCGTCGCGCTGTTCGTTGCGCTGATCGTGCAGACCAACACCGGCGTGTTCACAGGCTTTCGCCGTGACGCCACGGTACGCAGCGTCGGTGTCGGCTGGCCGGCGCTTGCCGGCGAGATCGAGGCGATCCGTCTCAAGCAAAACGCAATCTGCGTGCTGGCCGCGGACTACGGCACCACCTCGTGGCTGATGTTCTATCTGCCGAAGGGAACGTGCGTCGCCCAATTCCAGCAGCGCTATCGCTGGACCTTCATGAACGAGCCGGATGCAAGCCTGCTCAAAGGCAAAGCGCTCCTGATCGGCCCGGCGGGCGCAAGTTATGCTTATCGTGCTGGCTATGCGCGCGTCGAAAACCTCGCCGAGCTAAATCGTAAACGCAGCGGAGTTGCGATCGAAACCTACGCGGTCGATCTGCTGATTGGGGCAAAGGGCGAGGTGCTCGATCGTTCCCTGCCGCCGGAGCTTGGCGGGCCGCGATAACCGGCCTGATGGAACCCGGCCGGTCTGACGGCCTGCCTTACATCTGCCCGCACTTAATCCGCATTTAACTAAATGCCGCCTTAATGCCGCTCCGCACCTTTGCGAGATGTCGCGTGGGGAACTCCAAGCTCCGCACGGCAACTGACGCTGGCCCGCTTTCGCATGCGCCGTTCCCGCATGAACCGCCGAATGCAGCCGGAAGGACAAGGTGGGATTGTTCTGGATGCAAGGCGTATGAGTACCAGTTCTGTTGCGCGTACCGGCTACACGGCCCACCACGGACGTTCCTCGCGGACCTCCAGCCCTTTGAATATCGTCGGCGGCGCAGCGATTGCGTTCGTGACGCTGGCGTGCGGCTGGACGCTCTACAGCAACGTGTTCGGCAGCAATCCGTTCGGCGCCGGCGTCGATGCGCCGGCCGCTGAGCGGCGCGTCGTGTTTGTCGCCGCCAGCCGCGGTCTCGACCAGCAGACATTCACCGATCGCTTCACGGCGCTGACGGTCACCGTCGCTGATGAGCCGCCCGCACTCACCGTCGAGCAGAAGAATTACGCCGCATTGCTCGACGTCACCCATTCGCTCGGCGCACCACCGGTCATGTTCAAGCCGACCGTTGTCGCAGCCCCCGATACGCCGAAGCCCGCGCCGTCGCGGGCCGAGATCGCCAGCGCCCCCGATGTCGCGCTTCCACCGACGCCGCCTGCGCGCGTCGCCAGCGTGCCGCTTCCATCGGCGCGGCCGTCCGACTTCAAATTCCCGCAAAGCCGCGTCAAGCCGGGCCACTCCGAGATGGTGGAGCGGGCCAAGAACGCCGCGCTCGCCGCGATGGCCAGCAAGACTCCAAGCCTGTTCGACAAGCTGTTCGGCCGCACGGCGCCCGGTCCCGTGCTTGCCTATGCCGGCTCCGACGGCGGCGTGATGAGCGACGGCACATCCACGACGCCCGCCGGATCGAGCGAAGACGACAAGCTGACCGCGATCTACGACATCACCGCGCGCACCGTTTACATGCCGAACGGCACCAAGCTGGAAGCGCATTCCGGCCTCGGGGCCAAGATGGACGATCCGCGTTACGTCCATGTCCGCATGCACGGCGCGACGCCGCCGCACATCTACACGCTCAAGCCGCGCGAGGCGCTGTTTCACGGCGTGGCGGCGCTGCGGCTGACGCCGGTGGGCGGCGAGGGCGCGATCCACGGCCGCACCGGATTGCTGACGCATAGCTACATGCTGGGACCGAACGGCGATTCCAACGGCTGCGTGTCGTTCAAGGACTACAACGCGTTCCTGAAAGCCTATCAGAACGGCGAAGTGCGGCGCCTGGTCGTCGTCGCAAGCATGTAAGCGCCGTAATCGCGATAACCTTCATTCCGTCATGGCCGGGCTTGACCCGGCCATCCATCTCCTTGGAAAGATGGATACGCGGGTCAAGCCCGCGTATGACGATTGTGGGCGAGGCGACATCGCATGCACGTTCTCTCCACATCATCCAGATTCTGTTTTTCAAACAGCCACACGCCAGCACCCCTGTTGTTGTGACGGCGCGGGGGCGCCCGAAGTCCTCGTTTCCTCCGCCCCGAAATGAGGGCGCGCGGAACGCCGGATGCACGAGCGCATCCGCAGCCCCGTGTGCAAAAGTAGAAAGCACACGAGTGTCGTCGCCACGGTCGCGCCGGAGGCATCCGGCGTTCCGCACGCAATGGTTGGAACGGCAAGCTGCATGTCATAACCCCCGGTGTCCGGTGCTGAGTGCACCACCGTTGCGGAGGACTGACGGACGCTGTCACCGCTGCCTTTCGGGCCAGCGGCGCATTGTCCTGCCTCCTATGGCGCGGGCCGCCGCGCCGGGATCACACGCCTCGAAGCCGTCCGCTTTCGGTGTTGTCGTCATCGCCCGTTGGCGCACGATCTTGCCGGACCCAGCCGGACAAGAAGTCCCGTGCGCGTCGGGGCGATCGAACACCGATCGCAGCCACCGCATCCCGCCCCGCGTATCGTGACGATCGCGAAACGCCCCTCATGACGGGGCAGGACAAGAAGGAATATAGTCCTATATCAGGAAATGTCAAGCGTGGCGCGCAGGTTGAGGCTCAGTTGATGCCTATGCTTGAAGCGGCCATGGCAGAAATGCTCGCGAAGATAGTTGCGAAGCCGCGCAATTAGGGCGGGCACGTTTTCCGAAACGAGTTGGTGTTGCATTTGCAAACAAACCCCGGCATCGCTGCCGGGGTTTTGCATTTTTCGACTTGTCATACGCGGGCTTGCCCCTTCTCAAAAAGGCGGATTGCCGGGTCAAGCCCGGCAATGACGAAAGAAAAAGGCCCGGATTGCTCCGGGCCTTTTGTACCTGATTGGATGAGCTGGACTTAGAAGTCCATGCCGCCCATGCCGCCGCCCGGAGGCATTCCGCCGCCGCCTGCGCCGCCCTTCTTAGGGACTTCGGCGATCATGGCTTCGGTGGTGATCAGCAGAGCCGCAACCGAAGCTGCGTTCTGGATCGCCGCACGAACGACCTTGGTCGGGTCGATGATGCCCTTGGTGACCAGGTTGCCGTATTCGCCGGTCTGCGAGTCGAAGCCGTAAGCATACTGCTCCTTCTCGAGCACCTTGCCGACGATGACCGAGCCGTCTTCGCCTGCGTTGATGGCGATCTGGCGGGCCGGAGCGGAGAGCGCCTTGCGGACGATCTCGACGCCGGTCTTCTGGTCGTCGTTCTGGGTCTTGATGCGCTTGAGCTGCTCGGAGGCGCGCAGCAGGGCGACGCCGCCGCCCGGCACGATGCCTTCTTCAACCGCCGCACGGGTCGCATGCATCGCGTCGTCAACGCGGTCCTTGCGCTCCTTTACTTCGGTCTCGGTCGCGCCGCCGACGCGGATCACCGCGACGCCGCCTGCGAGCTTGGCCAGACGCTCCTGCAGCTTCTCGCGGTCGTAGTCCGAAGTGGTTTCTTCGATCTGCGCCTTGATCTGCGACACGCGTGCTTCGATGTCGGCCTTCTTGCCGGCGCCGTTGACGATGGTGGTGTTTTCCTTGTCGATCATCACCTTCTTGGCGCGGCCCAGCATCTGCAGGGTCACGTTCTCAAGCTTGATGCCGAGGTCTTCCGAGATCGCCTGGCCGCCGGTCAGGACAGCGATGTCCTGCAGCATGGCCTTGCGGCGGTCGCCGAAGCCCGGAGCCTTCACAGCGGCAACCTTGAGACCGCCGCGGAGACGGTTGACGACGAGGGTGGCGAGAGCTTCGCCTTCGACGTCTTCAGCAACGATGACGAGCGGCTTGCCGGTCTGCACGACGGCTTCCAGCAATGGCAGCAGTTCGTTCAGCGAGGAGAGCTTCTTCTCGTTGATCAGGATGTAGGCATCGTCGAATTCAACGCGCATCTTGTCGGCGTTGGTGACGAAGTAGGGGGAGATGTAGCCGCGGTCGAACTGCATGCCTTCGACGACGTCGAGTTCGGTGTCGAGCGACTTGGCTTCCTCAACGGTGATGACGCCTTCGTTGCCGACTTTCGCCATGGCCTTCGCGAGGAAATCGCCGATTTCCTTGTCGCCGTTGGCCGAAATGGTGCCGACCTGGGCGATCTCGTCGTTCGAGGTGACCTTCTTGGAGTTCTTGACGAGGTCTGCAACGACCGCTTCGACCGCGAGGTCGATGCCGCGCTTCAGATCCATCGGGTTCATGCCGGCGGCAACAGCCTTGGCGCCTTCCTTGACGATGGCCTGGGCCAGCACGGTCGCGGTGGTGGTGCCGTCGCCGGCAGCGTCTGCCGACTTTGAAGCCACTTCACGGACCATCTGAGCGCCCATGTTCTCGAACTTGTCTTCAAGTTCGATGTCCTTGGCGACGGTAACGCCGTCCTTGGTGATACGCGGAGCGCCGAACGACTTGTCGAGAACGACGTTGCGGCCCTTCGGACCGAGCGTCACCTTGACGGCGTTGGCGAGGATGTCGACGCCGCGCAACATCTTGTCGCGGGCTTCAACGCCGAATTTGACTTCTTTAGCTGCCATGTTGGATTTCCTTGAGTGTCAGGAAGATTTGGAATTTCAGATGAGAGAGGGCGCTCTTAAGCGGCCTTCTTCTTCGTGGCGGGCAGCCCGGTGATGACGCCCATGATGTCGCTTTCCTTCATGATCAGGACTTCCTGGCCATCGATCTTGACCTCGGTGCCGGACCACTTGCCGAACAGGACGATGTCGCCGACCTTCAGGTCGATCGGGATCAGCTTGCCGGCCTCGTCGCGGCCGCCTGGACCAACCGAGAGAATCTCGCCCTGCGAGGGCTTCTCTTTGGCGCTGTCCGGAATGATGATGCCGCCAGCGGACTTCTCTTCGGCGTCGATACGCTTGACCACGACGCGGTCGTGAAGCGGACGGAATTTCATGCAGTCCTCCTAATGTATTGATAAGTCTTGGTTTTGCGAATTGGCAGTCTTGGTGAGCGAGTGCTACCAAGGACTGCATCGGACATAGGCCCATGGCGGGTGCCGGGCAAGGGCTTCTAGCAGAAAATTTGGCAGTCTGATGTGACGGCTGCCAATTTTTGCTCCAGCGTTAACGCGGGGCAGGTGGCTCATTTCCGGGCGGTTTGGGCGGAGGCGGAGCTGTCCCGGCCTCTCGCTTGCGCTTGCTCACGATGTCCAGCTCGGCCCGGGGCGCGACCTCGGCGGGCATCGGCTTGTCGTTTTTCCAAGCCATGGCGCGGGCGGCCTGCAGGGCCAGGAATCCGAAGGTGCGGACCGCCGCCCACATGATCCATCGGGTGAGGAAGCCGACGCCGGACACTTGCATCGCCTCATAAAAGATCGCGTCGGCGCGTTGTCTTGTTGGCGCTTCCGGGTGCGGCTCGGTGCCGGGACGCAGCTCGTTGTAGAGGTAGTCGTGGATCACGGCGGCGCGGCTGTAGCGGCCCCATGTCGGCAGGAACGACTGGAAGAGACGCGGGATCGATGCGCCGTCGGTCTCGAACAGCTTGTGCACTTCGATCACGTGGCCGGAATTCTCGTCGCCGACCTCATAGACCAGCGGCTGTTCAAGCCGCCATGTCCGGTAATCGACATCGAGCTGCGTGATGGTGAGTTCGCCGGTGAAACGGCTCATGGCCCCGCTCCGTATTGACGCGAGCGAGACTCGCACGGGCGCGGCGCGCTGTCAGCACCGCCTTGTCAGCAGTCTCGGTGTCATGCTGCTACTGCCTTGAAAGGCAACACTTTATTTAACATTTAAGCTTGTGATGAAGCTTCGTATTGCGTCAGATTCTCAGACAGCGCGTTTGTTCGCGACGTGGAATCCGGTTCGCGACTTTCGCGCTCAACAGGGCCTTTTCCGGCGAAGTGGGCTTCCGGTTCGCCGCCAGAAAATGCCCCCGAAAGCGGGTGCGAGCGCGTTCGACAAAACCGGTTGCCACTGTTTGCCGATCGCCTCCGAACATCTTTGATGGTCGCGTTTTCTACGACAAGCCGGAAGGCCACCTCGTCGGAAAACGCTCTAAGGAGGTTCTGATGGTCCCGAATGCTACCGTTCCTCAGGGCAACGTATCTGAGGACTTCAAGCGGCAACTCGCCGGTTACGGCCTGACGACGGCCGAAATTCTTTACCGGCGCCCCGATCACCGCTGGCTGCTGCAATCCTACGTCTGGCAGAACTACGACCTGTTCCCGAATTTTCCCGCGCTGAAGGATTTTCTCGCCTTTTGGCAGGCAAAGCTGGAAGGGCCACTGGTCTCGGTCACGGTCGCGCATTCGAAGCTGATCAAGCCGGCGGAGATCAAGGCGATCGACGGCATGTTCAGGCTGCACTAGACGCGCGAGACTTTTTGAAGGCTTGCCGACGCGCATTGTCCGCGCGGCGGCCAATGGCTAGTCTTCCCGGGCCACGCTGCGACACAGCAGCGGGTCAAGACAGGGAGGCCGCGCATGGCTAAAATTGAATCGGCCACAAAATCCGCCAAAGCGAAATCGGCGAAAGCGAAATCAGCGGCATCCCGCAAGCGGCTGAAGGCAGCGGCGCGATCTGTTGCCCTGAAAAAATCCGCGCCGCGCAAGAAGGCCGCCGCGTCCACATCCCGCGCCAAAGCCAAATCGAGCAAGCCGCGTGCATCGACGGCACGAAGCGCAGCGAAGCCAGCGCGCCCGAAGCAGCGCTTCGTGGTCAGCCATCATCGCGAGGAGGATTTTCGTGCCGACGGTCTGCGCGCCTACGCGCATTATCGCGATCTCGGCATCGCGGAGGGCACCCACGGGCTCGCGCGGGCGCATGTCATCCGCCTGATCGGGCCATGCGATCCGAATGAAGTCTCCAAGCTCCACTTCCACGGCGTCGAGTTTCAGATGGTCTACGTCCTGAAAGGCTGGGTGAAGACGTATCTCGAAGGGCAGGGCGAGATCATGATGCGCGAAGGCAGCAGCTGGACGCAGCCGCCGCGCATCAAGCATCTGATCCGCGATTACTCGGACGATTGCGAATTGCTGGAAGTGATCCTGCCCGCGGATTTCGAGACGGTCGAATTGACCGCGTAGCGCGCGGTACGTCCGTTTGCCGCAGGGTGGTGCGAACTCGCGTCCCATGTCGTAAACATCGGCGATGTTCGATGAATATCTTCACGCTTGGAATCTGATTCCCGACGGTGCTCCCATCACGACGCGCGCGTCCCGCCTGTTGCCGGTCCGGCAAAACGGCGCGGCAGCGATGCTGAAGATCGCCGATCACAAAGACGAGCGGATCGGCGGTTCGGTGATGCAGTGGTGGAACGGCGAGGGCGCGGCACGCGTGCTGGCCCGCGACGACATTGCAATTCTGCTTGAACGCGCGGAAGGCATGGCGTCGCTCGCCGTGATGTCCCGTATGGGACGCGACGACGAAGCCTGTACCATTCTCTGCAACGTCGCCACGCGGCTGCACGGGCATCGATCAAATCCGCCGCCGAATCTCGTGCCACTGGTGCAATGGTTTCGCGATCTCGAACCTGCGGTGGCAAAGCACGGCGGCATTCTGGCGACATGCGCGGAAGCCGCGCGAACGCTGCTGGCAGAGCCACGCGATGTCTGCGTTCTGCATGGCGACCTGCACCATAACAATGTGCTGGATTTCGGCGCACGCGGATGGCTTGCGATCGATCCCAAGCATCTCATCGGCGAACGCAGCTTCGACTACGCGAACATCTTCACCAATCCGGACCTCGATCATCCGCAATGGCCTGTCGCGACAAACCCCGAGCGGTTCGCGCAGCGGCTGGAGATTGTCACGAAGGCTGCGAAGATCGAACGGACGCGGATGCTGCGCTGGATACTTGCGTGGACCGGATTGTCCGCGGCCTGGTACCTGGACGATGGCGATCCCGCTGACGTCGATCTGCGGGTCGCGGAATTGGCGTTAGCCGAATTGAACCGCTGAATTTGCGACTCGGACGCGGTCGGGCTCATACAACCATGATTTAAAGTGTGGTAACCATGCTACCATAAGTTGTGCATCGTTAGGAGGACAGCAAACAATCGTCGGGTATTCGTCAGGCGAACAACGTGGGCAGAATACCATGTTTCGTATCCTTACGTGCCTGGCCGCCGAGCATGACTGGTGGCTTGTTTTGCTTGCCGGGCTTGTTTGTTTCGTTGCCAGCGTTGTTGCCGTCAATATTTTTCATCGGGCGATCGCGTCGCAGATGCAGACGCGCTTGATCTGGATTGCAATTGCCGGCGGTGTTTTCGGATACGGCGTCTGGGCGACGCACTTCATTGCAATGCTGGCCTATGAGCCGGGCGTTCCTACCGGATACGGCATCGGCTTGACGGCATTATCGCTTGCCGTGGCAATGGCATTAACGTCGTGCGGTTTGGGCTTTGCCGCGAGCGATCCCGGCCAGTGGCGCGCGCCGATCGGCGGAGCAATTATGGGCGCCGGCATTTCCAGCATGCACTATCTTGGAATGTGGGCCCTTGAAGTGCCGGGGCGCGTGGTTTGGTCCCTGGACCTTGTCATCACGTCCATCGTTCTCGCATTGTTGTTCGGCTATGTCGCTTTGCTGATCGCGGTCCGGCGGAGTGACCGCTGGGGAACGCTTCTCGCCGCAATTTTCCTGACGCTCGCAATTGTCTCCCACCACTTCACGGGAATGGGCGCGGCGGAGATCATTCCCGATCCGACGCGGGCACCCGACGCGTTGTCACTTTCTCCCGCCTGGCTTGCCCTGGCGATTGCCGGTGTCGCCCTTTCGGTGCTTGGGATGAGTTTCGTCGGTGTGCTGGCGGATCGCCGCCTTGCCATCCGCACTCACAAATTCGAAGAGATCATCGATGAGCTTTCACTCGCCCGGCAGCAGATCGAAAGCTCACAAAAAGAACTTCAGGATCAGAAATTCAGGCTGGATACCGCCATCAACAACATGGGCGAAGGCCTCTGCATGTTCGATGCGGAAAAGCGGCTGGTCGTTTGCAACGGTCGTTATGCCGAAATGTATCGGCTGCCGCCGGAGCTATTGAAGACCGGCACGCCCCACCATGACATTATCAAACACCGCATCGTCAGCGGTATCCTCAAGGGCGAAACCAGCGAGAATGCCGCGACGCGGGTGATTTCGAGATTGGGTGCGCTGCCACGCGACGCAGCTTCGAGTCGGATCGAAGAACTCGCGGATGGCCGCTCGATCTGCGTCACGCGGCAGCCAATGGCCGGTGGTGGCTGGGTCGCCACGCATCTCGACGTCACCGAGCAACGGCGGTCTGAAGCCAGGGTCACTCATATGGCGCAGCACGATGCGCTCACCGATCTGCCGAATCGCGTGCTGCTTCGGGACCGGCTGGAGCAGGCTCTTTCCATTACACGCAGGGGAGGGCCGCACCTGGCAGTGCTGATGCTCGATCTCGATCGCTTCAAGGAGGTCAACGACACGCTCGGACATCCGACAGGCGACGCATTGCTACAGGCTGTCGCCGCGCGCCTGCTCGCGTGTATCAGAGACACGGCATTGATCGCCCGCTTGGGCGGTGACGAATTCGCCGTCATCGAGCACATGCCAAATCCGGTTGTTGAAGCTGCTGCTCTCGCCGAGAGGATCAAGCGGGCGCTTTCCGAGCCCTTCGATCTTGGTGATCATCAGGTGATCACTGGAACGAGCATTGGGATCGCCGTCGCGCCAGCTGATGGAATCAATTCCGATCAGATTCTAAAGGCGGCGGATCTCGCTCTCTATCGTGCGAAAAGCAGCGGACGCGGCAGCTTCCACTTCTTCGAGCCTGAGCTGGACCAGCGCATGCATGCGAGGCGGAATCTCGAGCGTGACATGCGCCACGCACTTATCAGCGGTGAGTTCGAACTCCATTATCAACCGATTGTCGATCTGAAGAGCGGCGACATCAGCGGTATGGAGGCACTATTGCGCTGGCATCACCCCCAGCGCGGACTGGTCTCGCCTGCGGAGTTTATCCCTCTTGCGGAAGAGACAGGTCTCATCGTGCCCATCGGGGAGTGGGTTCTGCGGACGGCGTGCGCCGAAGCCGCTAAATGGCCTGCCGGTCTGAAGATCGCGGTCAACCTGTCGCCCGCTCAGTTCAGGAGCAAGGAACTGGTCCCGGTCGTTTTTGGTGCGCTCGCGGCTTCGAGAATTGCGCCGCATCGGCTTGAACTCGAGGTGACCGAGACGGCAATCATGCATGACAGCGAGGCTGTGTTCGCGGCGCTCGGTCAGTTGCACGAACTGGGCGTTCGAATTGCCCTGGACGATTTTGGAACGGGCTATTCATCCCTGAGCTTTCTTCAAAAATTCCCGTTCGACAAAATCAAGATCGATCGCAGCTTCGTCAATGAACTCTTCAGTGAGAACGACGAGTCGCGGTTGATTGCGCGGGCCGTGGTGCGGTTTGCCGTCAGCCTTGGCAAGACGACAACCGCCGAAGGGGTCGAAACGAAGGAACAGATGGATATCCTGCGCGAGGAGGCCTGCGCCGAGATGCAAGGCTATTACTTCAGCCGGCCGAAGTGTTCGGCCGAAATTGCGCAAATGGTGCGGACGGAGGCCTCGCCTGCAACCGCTACGCGCACGCGCGAGTTTGCTGAAAATGGATGCCAGGTTTTGCGGGAGAATTTGTCAGCGGTTGGTTGATGTCGGCGGCTGACGATGTCGCCGCGCATCCGATACTGGCGCTTTCGCCGGCATTCACTCCAGCGGCAGTTGCGGCTTGCGGCGAATGAACGGTGAGTACACCGGTGCGTCGGGCGTGATCCGGCCGTCGCTGCCCCAATGCGCCATCTGGTTGAACGGGATGGACGGAATTTTATCCACCGTTGAGAGCGTTGTGGCCCATTCGTTGCTGATCGCCTTCAAACGCGCTTCGACCTCGGCGGGATCTGAATAGCGCAGGCCAGCTTCGACGCCATAGGCGATGAAGGGTTCGAGAACCGAAAATCCACCGTAGGCGAGCGAGAAATTGATCGGCCACAGCAGCAGGTCGATGTCGCCGCTGCGTCCATTATAAGCGTAGGTGTCTTCGCTGGTGCCGACCGTCACCGACAGCATCGCCTTCTTGCCGACAAACCGGCCGTTCTCGAAGCGCTTCTTGCTGGTGTAGACGTCGCCGTAGATGAAAACGCGATCGAACCAACCCTTCAGTATCGCGGGCGGCAGGTGCCACCACATCGGATATTGCAGGATCAGCAGGTCGGCCTGATCGAGCCGCGCGATTTCTGCGGCAACGTCGGGCGGGATCGTTTGCGTCGCGGAGGCGTGGCGCTGTTCGGATTGCACGTCGAAGCGGCTGCGATCCAGCGGCGCCGGATAGTGCTCCGGACGCTCGCAGGGATCGAACCCCATTTGATAAAGGTCGGAGACTGTGACCGACCAGCCGTTCCGTTCAAGCGCCTCCCGGCCCGTCGCGGCCAGGTGCGCATTGTAGGATTTCGGCTCTGGATGAGCGACGACGATGTGTGCGCGCAAAGTCTTCACCCGCGTCCGACGAACGGCATCTTGGTTGCCATGATGTTGAGGAACAGCGCGTTGGCGTCGAGCGAGCGCGTCGCCATGAACACGATGGCGTCGGCGACGTTCTGCACATCCATGCGCGGCTCGACCATGGTATCGCCGCGCGGCTGAAGCACGCCTCCGGTCATGCGCTCGGTCATCTCGGTCGCGGCGTTGCCGATGTCGATCTGGCCGCAGGCGATGTCATAGGCGCGGCCGTCGAGGGCGGTGGCGCGGGTCAGGCCGCTGATGGCGTGTTTGGTCGAGGTGTAGGGCGAGGAGAACGGCCGCGGCGCATAGGCCGAGATCGATCCGTTGTTGATGATCCGTCCGCCGCGCGGCGTTTGATCCTTCATGATGCGGAACGCATGCTGCGTGCAGAGGAAGGGTGCTGTGAGGTTGGTCGCCACCGTGGTCTGCCACTGTTGCAGGCTGATGTCCTCCAGCGGCACCGGCGGCGTACCGACACCAGCATTGTTGAAAAGGACATCAAGACGGCCGAATGCGTCCATGGTCTTGGCGAACAGCGCGGCGATCGACGCCGGATCGGTCATGTCGCTCGGCGCGACGAGGCTCTTGCCGAGGTCCTTGCCGGCCTTTGCGGTTTCTTCCAGCGCGTCCTTGCGGCGCCCGGCCAGCACCACCGCGAAGCCGGCCTTCATCAGCGCCAGCGAGGAGGCGCGCCCAATTCCAGAACCGGCGCCGGTGACGATCGCGACTTTCATCTGTTTCTCCCTCTTATTGTTTTCTTCGTGATTTGGCCTTCATCCGTCACGGCAGGGCAAACCTGCCGCGGCGAAAGCTATTTCGTGTTGCCGTAAGGCGGACGCGGGATGTTCTGATGCGCGGCACGGAGTGCCGCCGACCAGCGCGAGCGCAGATCGTGAAAATACGGTTCGCCCGCTTCGATACGATAGTTCAGTTCGGCGTCGAGCGCGTCGGGGCGCACCAGCAGAATGTCGATCGGCATGCCGACACCGAGATTCGAGCGCATGGTCGAGTCCATCGACACCAGTCCAACCTTGAGCGCGTCGTACAGATCGACGTCGTAGGAGATCGCGCGGTCAAGCACGGGCTTGCCGTACTTGTGCTCACCGATCTGCAGGTAGGGCGTGTCGGTGGTGCACTCGATGAAGTTGCCGGCGGTGTAGATCATGAACAGCCGCATCCGCGCGCCCTTGATCTGGCCGCCGAACAGAAACGACACGTCGAAGGAAATGTCCTCGGCGCGCAACGCGCTGCCTTCGAGCTTGTGAACCTCGCGGATCGCCCGGCCGATGCGCTGCGCCGCCTGAAACATTGTCGGCGCGTTCATCAGCGTTTCGCGCTCGCCGGTCTCTGGATTCTCCAGCCCTTCATTCAGCGTCGAGATGACGGACTGGGTGATGGCGAGGTTGCCCGCGGTGGCGATCGCCATGATGCGTTCGCCGGGGTCCTTGAAGATATGCAGCTTGCGGAAGGTCGAGATGTTGTCGAGGCCCGCATTGGTGCGGGTGTCGGCCATCATCATCAGACCGTCACGAACGAGAATTCCGCAGCAATAGGTCATTAGCCCCAACTCTCCAGACCGCGCATTTCTACGCGGCGAAGGCGGGTGGGGCAACCGGACTCTCCCCCGACTTGCGGGGAGAGATGAAGAGGAATTCGCAATAAAATCGTAAAAATCAGCTCTGGCTCTGCCGTCCGGCCTGATCGACCCTCACTGCGACCTCCAGCGTCTCGGTGCCGCCGCCGTAGCGGGTGCCGCGCGCAGGAGCGGCGCTCAGGTAGTCGAGGCCGACCGCGACCCGGACATGACCCTCGGTGGTGCAGATGGCGTTGGCCGCGTCGAAGCCGACCCAGCCGAGTTTTTCGACAAAGGCTTCCGCCCAAGCGTGCCCTGCGTCCTGCGCGACCATGCCGTCGGAGCGCAGCAGATGCCCCGAGACATAGCGAGCAGGGACGCCGGCGCTGCGGGCGCAGGCAATGAAGATGTGCGCGTAGTCCTGACAGACGCCGCGCTTGAGCGCGAAGGCTTCGGTCGCGGATGTTCCGGCGTGGGTCGGATCGGTATCGAATGTCATGTGATCGTTGATCTGAAGCATCAGCGCGTGAAGAAAGCCGAGCGTGTCGCCGGCGGCTTCGGTGCGCAACTCGCTGGCGAACTTCGCCATCGCGGCGTTGACTTCGGTCAGCGGTGTGGCGCGCAGGAACAGGCTCGGCGGAAACCGCTCGTCGGTGCCGCGCAGCACGCCGCCGGTGTCGTGGGTCTCGATCAGGCCTTCGACATGAATGGTCAGATCCGACAGCGCGCCATGGGTCAGCACGTGTGTGACATTGCCGAAGGCATCCTGATGCACGTCGAGGCGTGTATCGGTGGAGACGTCGATCTGCCAGTCGGCGACGTATTGTCCGTCATGGCTGCCCGGCGTCATCCGCAGGATCTGGATCACGCCGGTAGCGGGCGGCTCATAGCGATATGTCGTCGAATGGGAAATCTTCAGGCGCATGGCGATAGCAACTCTTGAATTCGTCCGATGTCACGGACGGATATCACGATCAAACTGGTTGAACCGGCAATCCCTGCTCCGTCATCCTGAGGTGCGAGCCCTTGCGAGCCTCGAAGGATGAACGGCCACGGTGTAGCCGCGCCGTCGCCCTTCGAGGCGCGCCAGAAAGAGCGCGCACCTCAGGGTGACGGCAAGTGCGTACCTGCTGGGACAACATTGTCAGATCAGGTATTGTTTTGAGATGGTATCGCCCAGACGGGCGTTGTCCGCAATGAATTCCTGAATGAATTCGTGCAGGCCGCGCTGGAACAGATCATCCATGTGCGCATGTTCCAGCCTGTTGCGAACGCCACGGGCGTGGCGCTGCGACGCGCCTTGCCGCCCGTAGGCGACGCCGATCTGGTCGAGATTCCGCACCAGATTGCCGTAGCAGCTCGCCAGCGAGCGCGGCAGCGATTCATTGAGGATCAGAAGATCGGCGATCAGCCATGGCTTCAGCGTTTCGCGATAGACCCAGTGATAGGCGGTGAGCGCCGAGACAGACCGCAGGATCGAGGTCCACTGATAGTAGTCGAGCGGCCCGCCGACATGTTCTTCCTCGGGCAGCAGCACGTGATACTTCACGTCGAGAATGCGCGCGGTGTTGTCGGCGCGTTCCAGATGCAGGCCGAGCCGCGAGAACCAGTAGGCATCGTTGCGCAGCATGGTCCGGTAGGCGGAGCCGTCGAAGCGCAGAGACGTTTCCTGCACGAAGCGGAGAAATTTCGTCAGTTCCTCGCGTGTCTTCGCGCCCTTGGGCCAGCAGGCATGCAGTTCGATCCATGCGCTGTTGATGGTGTCCCACATCTCGCTGGTGAGTGCGGTACGCACCGAGCGTGAATTCAGCCGCGCGTTCTCGATGCAGTTGCGGATCGAGGACGGATTGTCGGGCGAGAACGACAGGAAGTCGACGACGGTGCGCTCGTTGGCCTCTTCGTGAAACTGATAGAACGTTTCCTCGATGCCCGCGGTGAGCAGCGCGGATTCCCATTCGTTGCTTTTGCCGACATAGGCATCGGGCAATGCGGTTGCGCGCAAGGTCGCCTCGATGGTGCGCGCCAGGTATTCCGCGCGTTCGACGTAGCGGGCCAGCCAGTAGAGACTTTCTGCGGTGCGCGACAGCATGCGTTACTCGAGTATCCAGGTGTCTTTGGTGCCGCCGCCCTGGCTGGAATTGACCACGAGCGAACCTTCCTTCAGCGCTACACGTGTAAGCCCGCCGGGCACCACGGTGACGTGATCTTTTCCCGTCAGCACGAACGGCCGGAGATCGACGTGACGCGGGGCGAGGCCCGACGCGGTGCAGGTCGGGCAGGTGGACAGCGCCAGCGTCGGCTGGGCGATGAAGCCTTCGGGCTCCTTCAGCAGTTTGGCGCGGAAGGATTCGATCATGTCGGTTGTGGAGGCGGGGCCGATCAGCATGCCGTAGCCGCCGGAGCCGTGCACTTCCTTGACGACGAGATCCTTCAGGTTGTCGAGCACGTAGGAGAGATCCTTCGGCTCGCGGCAGCGGAATGTCGGGACGTTCTTCAGGATCGGCTCTTCGCCGAGATAGAACTTCACGATGTCCGGCATGTAGCTGTAGACCGCCTTGTCGTCGGCGATGCCGGTGCCGACCGCATTGGCCAGCGTAATGTTGCCGGCCATGTAGGCCGACATCAGGCCCGGAACGCCCAACACCGAGTCAGGGCGGAAGGTGAGGGGATCGAGAAAGTCGTCATCTACGCGGCGATAGATCACATCGACGCGTTTCAGCCCCTCGGTGGTGCGCATGAACACTTCATCGTTCTTGACGATGAGGTCGCGGCCCTCGACCAGCTCGACGCCGAGCTTGTCCGCCAGAAACGAATGTTCGTAATAGGCGGAGTTGTAGATGCCGGGCGTCAGCAAGGCGACAGTGGGCTCGGCTTTTGAGGTGAGCGGGGCGACCGAGCGCAGCGCGGCCAGCAGTTCGTCCGGGTAATTCTCCACCGGCGCCACGCGATGCCGCGCGAACAGGTCCGGAAACAGCCGCATCATGATTTCGCGGTTTTCCAGCATGTAGGACACGCCGGACGGCGTACGGGCATTGTCTTCCAGCACATAGAAGTTATCGGAATCGACGCGGACGATGTCGATGCCGGCGATGTGGACATAGACGTCGTGCGGGACGTCCTGTCCGTTCATCTCCGGCCGGAATACCGGGTTCTGGAAGATCAGATCGTCCGGAATGATCTTGGCGCGGAGGATGTCGCGGCTGTGATAGATGTCGCTCAGGAACATGTTGAGCGCCTTGACGCGCTGCTTCAGTCCCTTTTCCAGCGTCGTCCATTCCTTGCCCGACAGAATCCGGGGGATCACGTCGAAGGGGATCAGCCGCTCGGTGGATTCCGCCTCGCCGTAGACCGCGAAGGTGATGCCGATCCGCCGGAACAGCAGCTCGGCCTCCTGACGCCGGTATTCCAGCGCATCCGGAGGGGTCTCCTTCAGCCAGAGGGAGAGCTCGTGGTAAGCGGAGCGCAGAGCGCCGCCCGGACCATTCATTTCATCGAAGGCAACTGCCATAAACCAGTACGCTTCTTTCAGGCGGCGGGGGAATGAAACCGCTGCTCAAACTGATGGTAGCAAGGCTTGGGCCAGCGCGATATGCATTGCCTGCGGGCAATTGGCAGCACCTTGCGTCGATCTGCCTGAAAAACGGGCGGGCGGCTGCCCAGGGATGCGGCAAAAGCTCGTGACTTCAATGCGTTGTGTGCGCCAAAGTTCCTGGCGTATCTGTGGGGCACCGGACGTTCGGTAGGAGAGATAAGATGAGTGATATCGTCACCGCCGGCATTCTCGTGATCGGCGATGAAATCCTGTCCGGGCGCACCAAGGACAAGAACATCGGCTTCATCGCCGAATACCTGACCAACATCGGCATCGACCTGAAGGAAGTGCGGGTCGTGGCCGACGAGGAAGACTCGATCATCGAGGCGCTCGACGCGCTGCGTGAACGCTACACCTACGTCTTTACCACCGGCGGCATCGGGCCGACCCACGACGACATCACCGCCGACAGCGTGGCCAAGGCATTCGGGGTCAAGATCGATCTCCATCCCGAGGTGGTGGCCCGTTTCGAGGAGCGCTTCGGCGCGGACCTGAACGAAGCGCGCTTAAGGATGGCGCGTATCCCGGACGGGGCAGAGCTGATCTCGAGCGCGACCATCCTTGCGCCCGGTTTCAAGCTCGGCAATGTCATCGTCATGGCCGGCGTGCCGTCGATCATGCAGGCGATGATGGACATCGTTTCGCCGAAGCTGAAATCCGGCGTGCGGATGTTGTCGGACTCGGTCCGCGCCAACGCGCGGGAAGGCGATATCGGCACACCGCTGCGCGCCATTCAGGAGGCCAATCCCGACACCAGCATCGGCAGCTATCCGTTCATGGACGAGAACGGCAAGCCGAACACCAATGTCGTGGTGCGCTCGCGCGACGCCGACAAGCTCAAGGCAGCGCTGGTGGAGGTCGAGGCCATGCTGGCGAACCTGAAGGTCGCGAAGTAGTTGCTGCGGAAGGTCACGTCATGAGCGAACGATTTTTCGAGGCTATCGCCGCCGGGAAAATCCCGCCGCCGGAATGCGCCAAGACGCTGGGTCTGGACATCATCGGCTACGATCTCGACGCGCATACCGTCGAGCTCGGGTTCGAGGGCCGGCCTGAGTTCGCCAATCCGATCGGCATCGTGCAGGGCGGTTTCCTGTCCGCAATGCTCGACGACACGATGGGGCTTGCTTCCGCCACTGCGATGAACGTCGGCGAATTTGCGCCGACGCTCGGTCTGAATGTTCAGTTTCACCGCCCGGCCAAGATCGGCAAGCTCACGGGCAAGGGACGCATCACCATGCGCGGCAAGGCAATCTTCCATCTTGCCGCAGAGCTGTTTCAGGACGGCAAGCTCGTCGCGACCGCCACGGCGACCGCGATGTTCCGGAAGATATCGTCATGAGCGGGAGCGCACGCGATGAATGACGAGAGCGCGCGAAAGCCGTTTCCGGTGTCGTGGGATCAGTTTCACCGCGACGCGCGGGCGCTGGCGTGGCGGCTGAGCGGCGCGGGGCCGTTCGAAGCCATGATCGCGGTGACACGCGGCGGTCTTGTGCCTGCGGCGGTCATCGCGCGCGAACTCGGCATCCGCGTCATCGATACACTGTGCGTGTCGAGCTACGACCACACCTCGCAGGGCGAGCCGACCGTACTGAAAGGAATCTCCGACGCGGTGGCGCGGCTCGGCGGCGGCACCGGCAAGGGTTTGCTCGTGGTCGAGGATCTGGTCGACACCGGCAAGACCGCGCGCATTGTGCGCAATCTGGTGCCGCAGGCACATATCGCGGCGGTTTACGCCAAGCCGATGGGCAAGCCGCTGGTCGATACGTTCATCACGGAAGTTTCGCAGGACACCTGGATTTTCTTTCCGTGGGATACGGGGTTGTCGTTCCAGCCGCCGATCCGGGATGGGGCGGCGTAGTGCGCTGCAACAGCCGAACGCGGTAGAATGCGGTCGGTCAGCGTCGTATCGTGCGGTCATCGATGATCTGGATGTGAAGGATCGGGACAATGACCGAGAGCATCGGAAACAAGCGTGCGTTCGACTCCGCCGATATTACTGCGCTGTCGCATCTGTATCGCGGCGAACTCTACCGCAGCACGGTCTGGCGCACCCGGCTCGATGCCACGACCAACTGGGCGGTCCTGACCACCGGCATCGCGCTGTCGCTAACGTTCAGCAGCGAGCACGCGTCGCCTCTGCCGCTGGTGCTGGTGGGACTTCTGGTCGCCACGTTCCTGTTTATCGAAGCGCGACGTTATCGCTTCTTTGATTTCTGGCGCATGCGGGCGCACGTGCTTGAGGTCCAGTTCTTCGGACCGATTCTCAGGGGCGAGGGCGTTCAGACCGCCAACGGGTGGAACGAGATTCTCTATCAGGATTACAAGGCGCCCAATCTTCACATCAGCTACGTCGAAGCGATCGGACGCCGGCTTCGCAACAACTACTGCTGGATATTCGCGATCCAGGTCACGGCCTATCTCGGTAAGCTTCTGATCCATCCGGAGCCTGTCGCCTCGCTGCACGAGCTGTTTGCACGCGCAACGATCGGGCCGATCCCCGGCCAGCTTGTCCTGCTCGCCGGACTGATCTTCCACGCAACATGGATCACCATCGCGACGATCACTTATCGCAGCCGAAGAGGCGCGGGGCGCTCGCGGCCTCCAACCCCGCCAAAGGATCATCTGCTGGATCTGGCGCGCGGATAGAGACTAGCCCAGCTTCTGTCGCGCCAGCTTCGCGCCTGCGCCGAGCGCACGCAGCTTGGCTTCCGCAATGTCGCGGCGCATCGGCGCCATGCCGCAGTTCGTCGTCGCGACGATGTTTTCCTTCGGCACGAACTTCATCACGGCCTCAATCGTCTTCACGACATCGTCCGGCGTCTCGATGACGTCGCTGGCGACATCGATCACGCCAGCCTGCACGACCTTGCCCTTGAGCAGAGACAGAAGCTCCAGCGGCACATGCGAGTTGCGGCACTCGATGGCGACCTGCTGAATCGGGCTCTTGTCGATGGCCGGGAAGATCTGCTCGTACTGCCGCCACTCGGCGCCGAGCGATTCCTTCCAGTCGGTGTTGGCCTTGATGCCGTAGCCGTAGCAGATGTGAACCGCGGTCTTGCAGGTGAGGCCTGCGGCTGCGCGGGTCAGCGCCTCGATGCCCCAGTCGTTGACCTCGTCCATGAACACGTTGAAGGCGGGCTCGTCGAACTGGATCATGTCGACGCCGTCGGCCTGCAGCGCCTTCGCTTCGGCGTTCAGCAAATCCGCAAAGGCGAATGCCATTTTGACGCGGTCGCCGTAGTAACTGTCAGCGAGAGTGTCGATGATGGTCATCGGGCCGGGCAGGGTGAATTTCAGCTTGCGCGTCGTATGCGCCCGCGCGGCTTGCGCCTCGTCGGCATGCACGCGGCCCTTGAGTTGCAACGGCGCGACCACCTGCGGCACCATCGCCTTGTAGCGATCCTTCCGGATTCCCATTTCGACCTTGTGAGCGAAATCGATCCCTTCGACGCGCTCGAGAAAGCCGTGCACGAAATGCTGCCGCGCCTGCTCGCCTTCGGTGACGATATCGATCCCGGCATCTTCCTGGATTTTCACCCAGAGCAGCGTGGCGTCGCGCTTGGCGCTGACCAGTTCCGCGCCCTTGAGCTTCCACGGCGCCCACAGCGTATTGGGCTCGGCCAGCCATTCGGGCTTCGGCAATGAGCCGGCAATGGTCGTTTGAAACAGCATGACGTTTCCGTTCTTCTTGGTTGCACGCTTATCTGCCATGTCCGGGCCATGGCATACAAGCTGTTCGCGCTTGCGGGATGGAATGTGGCTGGAGACGCCGCTAGGATTGCGTGCGGCCGTTCGGCCTCGCTTATCCAGACACGGATCATGGCATGATTGAACTGTATTACGCGCCGACACCCAATGGGTGGAAAATCTCGATCATGCTGGAAGAACTGGGGCTGCCTTACACGGTGTTCCCGGTGAACATCCGGACCGGTGAGCAGTTCGAGCCTGAGTTCCTCGAGATCAGTCCCAACAACCGCATTCCCGCGATCATCGACCGCGCGCCTGCGGATGGCGGTGAACCGATTCCGATGTTCGAGACCGGCGCGATCCTGATCTATCTCGCCGAGAAGACCGGCCGCTTCCTGCCGAAGGACGTGCGAGGCCGCTTCAAGGTGATCCAGTGGGTGATGTGGCAGATGGGCGGGCTCGGCCCGATGCTGGGCCAGCACGGGCATTTCGCGCTCTATGCACCGGAGAAGATTCCCTACGCTATCGAGCGCTACCGCGACGAGGCCTCGCGGCTCTATGCCGTGCTCGACCGGCAACTCGGCAAGACTGGCGCCTATGTCGCGGGCGACGAGTATTCCATCGCCGACATCGCATGTTTCCCGTGGACCATGACCCACAAGGCGCAGGGTTTCACCTTCGATGACTTTCCGAACCTCAAGCGCTGGTACGCGGACGTGCGCGCGCGGCCGGAGGTGCAGAAGGGACTTTCCGTCGGCAAGTTCGACAAGACGCCGTTCACCGAAGAGCAGCGCAAGAACATGTTCGGCAAAGCCGCGCAGCAGGCGCAATAGGAATGTTCCGTCATTGCGAGGAGCGGAGCGACGAAGCAATCCAGTCTTTGAATGTTGCTCTGGATTGCTTCGCTTCGCTCGTAATGACGAGAGAAACAAAAACGTAAAAGGGAAACGCCATCATGATCGAGTTCTTCTTCGACTGCTCCAGCCCGTGGACCTATCTGGCGTTCACCAACATCCAGCCGCTTGCGAAGGAGCTTGGCGCGGAGATCACGTGGCGGCCGATTCTGGTCGGGGGCATCTTCAATACCGTCAACAAGACGATGTATGAAACGCGCGCCAATCCGGTGCCTGCGAAGCAGGCCTATACCGCAAAGGATATGGCGGACTGGGCGCGGCTTGCGAACATCAAAATCAAGATGCCGCCGACGGTGTTTCCGGTGAACGCGGTGAAGTCGATGCGCGGCTGCATCTGGGCGGACACGCAGGGCAAACTGCTGCCGTTCGCAACGGCGGTGTTCGAGTCGTACTGGGGCGAGGATCAGGACGTTTCCAAGGACGAGGTGCTGACGAAGATCTGCGAACGCGTCGATCTCGATCCGGCGAAGTTCTTTGCTGGCATCGCCGAACAGCCGGTCAAGGATCAGCTCAAGACAAACACCGATGAAGCGATCGCGCGCGGCGCGTTCGGGTCGCCGACGATCTATCTCGACAAGACCGACATGTATTTCGGCAATGACCGCCTGCCGCTGATCCGAGCCGCGCTGATGCGGAAGACTGCGGCATAATGGTTCGCGCTGTTGTCTGTCGCGAGCTTGGCCCGCCTGAATCCCTCAAGCTGGAAGACGTGCCGCGTGCGCCGCTCGCGCCAAAGCAGGGACAAGGTCAGGTGCGCGTCGCGATCCATGCGGCCGGGCTGAATTTCCCCGACATCCTGATGGCGGCGGGTGAGTATCAATTGAAGCCGCCGCTGCCATTCACACCGGGCATGGAGGCGGGCGGCGAGGTGATCGAGGTCGCGGGCGCAGATGGCGTCAGCATCGGCGACAAAGTGATCGTGAAGGCGCGGTTCGGCTGCTACGCCGACGAGATCGTGCTGACGCCCGATCAACTCACGCCGCTGCCGTCAACGTTCGACTATGCGCAGGGCGCAGCGTTTCTCGCTGCGCACGGCACGGCGTATCACGCGCTGAAGGATCGCGCGCAGGTCAAGCCGGGCGAGGTGCTGCTGGTGCATGGTGCGGGCGGTGGCGTTGGCTTGGCCGCCGTCGAACTCGGCAAGGTGTTCGGCGCGACCGTGATCGCGTGCGCCTCAAGCGAGGAAAAGCTGGCGGTCGCCACGCAGCGCGGCGCGGATCATGTCGTGCTCTATGGCCGCGAGCCGTTCAAGGACGCGGTGAAGCGCATCACCGATGGACGCGGAGTCGATGTGGTGTTCGATCCGGTGGGCGGCGCAATTTTCGAGGACAGCCTGCGTTGCATCGGCTGGGGCGCGCGGCTGCTGGTGATCGGCTTCACCGGCGGCGTCGGTATTGCGAAAACCAACCTGGTGCTGATCAAGGGCGCGAGCGTGCTCGGCGTACGCGCGGGCGAGGCGGTGCGCAAGAACCCCGCGCTCGGCGTTGTGCGCCTTGCGGACCTGACGCGGCTCGCGGAAGAGGGGCGCATCAGCCCCAACATTTCGCATCGCCTGCCGCTGGAGGATTATGCGAAGGCCATGCGATTGCTGATGGACCGCCGCGCCATCGGGCGCGTGGTCCTGATGATGCGGTAGGTCGTAGCCGTCACCCTGAGGTGCCGTAGCGAAGCGGAGGCCTCGAAGGGCGACGGCGATATCGTCGACCTGGCCGCATCCTTCGAGGCTCGCCGCAAGTGCGGCTCGCACCTCGATATGACGGCCAGTTCCTGTCTACTTATATTCCCGCTCAGTCCACCACGGGAAGTACGACGGCATGTCCTTCGAAACTGTCTGCTTGAACTGCGCGGGCCGCTTTTCGAGGAACGACATCACGCCTTCGCGCACGTCGGCGGACTGGCCGCGCGAATAGATGCCGCGGCTGTCGACCTTGTGGGCTTCCATCGGATCGTCGGCGCCGAGCATACGCCACATCTGCTGGCGGATCAGCGCGATCGAAACCGGAGCCGTATTCTCCACGATCTCGCGTGCGATGGCGCGCGCAGCCGGCATCAGTTCATCGGCTGGCAGCACCTTGCTGACAAGGCGTCCGTCGAGCGCCTCCTGTGCCGGGAACACGCGACCCGAATAGCACCATTCCAGCGCCTGCGAGATGCCGACGAGGCGCGGCAGGAACCAGCTCGAGGCTGCTTCCGGCACGATACCGCGCCGCGCGAACACGAAACCGAACCGCGCATCGACCGAGGCGATCCGGATGTCCATGGGAAGCTGCATGGTGACGCCGATGCCGACGGCCGCGCCGTTGATCGCGCCGATGACAGGCTTCAGCGATTTGAAAATCCGCAGCGTCACGCGGCCGCCGCCGTCCCGCACCGCGTCGTCGCTCCACTCGACTTCTCCGTTCGGGCGCAGCGGCGCGCTTTTGCGATCCGGCCGTGCGGCGCGGTCGAAGGTCGCACCGCCTTCGGAAAGGTCCGCACCCGCGCAGAACGCGCGTCCCGCGCCGGTCAGGATGATGGCGCGCACATTATCGTCGGCGTCTGCCGCGTCGAATGCTGCGATCAGCTCGTTCATCATGACATGGGTGAACGCATTCATCTTGTCGGGACGATTGAGCGTGATGGTCAGGATATTGTCCTGAACTTCGTATTTGATCTGTTCGTAAGCCATCGCCGCGTATCCTCCAGCTTGTTTGTTTTATGTTCGCGCGAGGGCGAACCAGGCGGGCACCCTAGTGTGGTGGTTCGCAAGTCCGCAATATCTTCTCTGCGCGCTCATTTGCGGACTTGCGAACCAAAACCACACTAGAATCATAATTTCTAGTGTCCTTTTGAATCCGAAGTTCGCTACGGTAGGCGCTGCGACATGAAGCGAACTTCGGATTCGGGACACTAGCGCGTCCGTCGAAGTGCTGGCAATTTGCGCAAGCGGGACACAACTATGCGATGGACGTTTTGCGTGGCCGGGCCTAGCCTTTGGCCCTGCCAGAACGGAGATTGGTATGCGTGCGGTTCTCGAACATTGCAGCGGCCATGCGGAAAAATATGTTCCCGCGAAGACGTTGCTGATCCGGGAAGGCGAGACCACTGGAGATCTGTTTATCCTGATCGAGGGTGAGCTGGAGGTCCTCAAGGGCGATACCACTATCGCGGTCGTCACTGAGCCGGGCGCGATTCTCGGCGAGATGTCGGTGCTCCTCGGCCAGCCCCATACCGGGACGGTCCGGGCCGCGACCGGCTCGACCGTTTATCAGATCGATGACGGCGCCGGTTTCCTGCGCGAGAATTCCGCGGTGGCGCTCTTGGTTGCGACGGTGCTTGCGCAGCGGCTGAATGCCGCAACGACATATCTCGCCGACATCAAGCGGCAGTATGCCGGGCACGGCACCCATCTTGCGATGGTGGGCGAAGTGCTCGAGAGTCTCGTCAACCAGCCGGGGTCGAAAGCGTCGCCGGGATCGGATCGCGAGCCTGACCCGCGGCTATAAGCCAGCCGGGGAATTCAGTGATCTTTTGCGCTGGCCGCTCCAGCGGCGCGCCGAGGTCAACACATTGCTCGCCGGCGGCGGACAGCCAGAACGCCGTGCCCGCGTCGAGGTCCAGCGCGATGAACGTCGGCGGACTTCCGAACTGATGACCGGCATTGAACACCCATGTGTCGCCGACCTTGTCGAACCAAGAGCCATCCTTCGTGAACGGCGACTGATGCACATGACCCGACAGCACGATGTCGGGACGATAGTGCTCAATCCATTGCACCAGTTCGATGTCACCCTGGAAGCGCGCGCCCGCCCAGCTTGTCGGTGAGTTGGCCGGCGGCGCGTGATGGATCCAGATCCAGCGGCCGCGATGCGCGGCGGCGGCTTCCTCAAGCTGCATGCCGATCTGCGCCTTGACGCGGGGGCCGTCCCACCACGGGCAAACGGTGAAGAAAGTATCGCCGATGGTGAGGCTGTCGCCGTCATGGGCGACCCCAAGTCCGCCGACATCGCCGATCCAGCGCGAGATTTTCTCGCCGCTCTCGTCGCGTTCGTCGAGGTCGTGATTGCCGGAGCACAGAATGACCCGCGTCTTGCCTGCGAGCATCTTGAGATATTTACGCACGACGACGATCTGGGCGCGGAAATCGACAACCGATCCGATGTCGAGCGCGTCGCCCGCGATGATCACCACATCGAACTGCGGTGCTGCGTTGAGCACCCAGTCGAACTGCGGCAGGGAGTAATGCAGGTCGGCGACCACGAGGCAGCGCATGACGAATCACACCTTTGATCCCGGCGCGCGAAGGCTCCTGAAAAGACTGTTCGCGACGATCCGTCCGGCAAGGCATTTGTAGCGTCAAACGCGCGGCCTGCAAATCGGCGGCGCGGTATCCGGCCGGGCTTTTCGCCGCAGCACGTGCGAATTGTGCCTGCTATGCCTATGTTTTTTGCATTCCGGCATGTGGAGATGTTGTCGCCGCGAACGTTTTCGTCCGCCAGGCGCCGGGATTTCGATGTCAGGATTTAACCCGGAGGCGGGGCATTTCCGGCGCAAACCGGGCTTTCAGCCGCACCCCGCGCGATGTTACAACCCGCGCGCGCGGACGTGGCGGAATTGGTAGACGCAAGGGACTTAAAATCCCTCGATGGCAACGTCGTGCGGGTTCGATTCCCGCCGTCCGCACCAACGCTTGGGTTCCTTTGAGACGACAGGTGCTGTCCAAACCTCACGTCTTGCGCGAAAGCCGAGAAGCCGCGAATATCCAAACCAGTTAGTCATACGGGAAATCCATACAATGCGGTTTGATGACGTTATCCTCGGCCGACGGAGCATTCGCGGTTACAAACCAGATCCAGTCCCCAAAGCGCTGATTGAAGAAATCATCGGTTTGGCGATGCGCGCTCCGTCGTCGATGAACACGCAGCCCTGGAATTTCTACATTGTCACGGGCGAACCGCTGGATCGGATCCGCGCCGGCAATACTGAGCGGATGGTGGCAGGCGTACCGCAGTCGCGCGAGTTTCGTACGGGGCAGGCCTTTGCAGGTCCGCACCGCGACAGGCAGGTTGGCGTCGCCAAGCAACTGTTCTCCGCAATGGGGATCGAGCGCGACGACAAGGATAAGCGGCAGGACTGGGTCCTGCGCGGTTTCCGTCAATTCGACGCGCCTGTATGCGTGATTGTGACCTATGATCGCGTGCTGGACGGCAGCGACGATACGCCGTTCGATTGCGGCGCTGTGGCGACCGCGCTGGTCAATGCCGCATGGTCTCGAGGACTGGGCGCGGTGATTAACAGTCAGGGCATCATGCAATCGCCGGTGGTGCGTGAGCACGCCGGAATAGCCGACGATCAGGTCATCATGAAAAGCATCGCGCTAGGCTGGCCGGATGAAAGCTTCCCGGCAAATGCGGTCGTGTCCGAGCGAAAGTCCGTCGATGAAGCTGCGGTGTTCGTCGGTTTCGACAATTAGGCGCGCGCACGCGCGACCTATCAGCGCGAGATTGTCGGCAGAGACGCTCGGATGCGCTGCGGGAAGTCCGGTGCACCATCGGCGGCCCGCGCGGCCTCGTTGATCAAGGAGCGCCGCCGCAGTTCGTCGAACGGCAGGGTCGTGTTCACCCGGCCCGAGTGATAGAGGTAGCTGTCGATCAGACCGTTCAAGAGATGGCGGATGTCGAACCGGCCGGCGCGTCCGGCCGCATTCGCGTAACGCACGATGTTGATCGTGCAACTGTTGGTCAGCAGATGATAAAACTCTGGCCGATCGGCGAGTTCGTTGATCCGCGTCAGGTAAACCAGCAGCAGCCGGCGCGCATCGTCGGCGGAGGTGTTGAGGCGATAGAGATAGACGGGCTCACCGCGATGGTTGGTGCGCACGCCGACGAGGTCGCGCTCCTCGCCCACCACGTAGATCAGCTCGAATTGCTTGAACAGGGACGCGACGGGCGCAAAGCCTTCGCCGACCTCAGGCCGCGTTTCGATGGAGATACTCAGCGGCGGTGCGTTGTCGAAGATGAAACTGACGAACGTGTGTCCGACCGGCCCTTCGTGGAAGTAGGCCACATAGAAATCGAGGGCGATCAGGTGCGACAGCGACACCTCGCGCTCCTCCCAGCGCACCGTGAAATCATTCCGGCTGCGGTAGTCGAAGTTACGCACCCCGGTGATGCGCACACGGTCGCCGTCGATGAATGCTCGCGGCATCACCGCGACTTCCGGTCGCCATTCGCGATCGTGCGAGGGAGGAATCGATATCCACCAGGCGACCACGCCGAGGAACAGCGCGCCGAAGACCACGGGCATCCGCCGCTGACGCGAGAACCAGAGGGCCCAGATCGCGAAAACTGCAAAGGCCCCCGCCAGCGCCACCCGTAGCTCGGTCCATGGCAGGTTCGAATAATAGATCGCCAGGGTCGCCCACGCGATGAGCAACACCCGGCAAAGAAACCAAAATCCAGCAATCAACCAGCCGAGGGCCTTGGACAGAAATCCGCGATGTGAATTCAATCGGTCCTCACTTGGCCAGCGTATTCTTGTAGATGATGCCGTCCTTCATGATGACCAGAAAATTCTTGCCGGGATCAGAGACGAGATTGATATTTTCCAGCGGATTGCCGTCAACCAGCAGCAGGTCGGCGAACGCGCCTTGCTCCACAATGCCGAGCTTGCCGGGATAGGGATTGCGTTTTCCGGACAGCGCCAGCAATTCGGCATTGGTCGATGTTGCCATGATCAAGGCCTCGGCAGGAGTGTACCAGCGGACGAGCGAAGCCAGAATTGCCCCCTGTTGCTGAGCCAGCGCGGGGGAGAACAGCACATCGGTGCCCCACGCCGTCTTGATCTTGTACTTCTTCGCTAACTCGTAGGTCCTGCCTATGCCGGGCCAGACCTCATCGGCCTTGGCTCGCTGGACCGACCCCACCGGAAAGCCCAGCCTCAAACCCTCGGGGAGCGGCTGCATGCTCAGCCAGACGCCCTTGTCCGCGATCAGTTTGGCGGTTGCTTCGTCCATCAGCATGCCGTGTTCGATACACTTCACGCCGGCCGCAATAGATCTCTGGATCGCAGCCGGTGTAAAGGCATGTGCAGCGACGTACGTGCCCCAATTCTCCGCAGCTTCAACCGCGGCGCGCAGTTCGGGCTCGGTGAAGGTGGTCACGTCGATCGGACTGAAGGGTGACGACACCCCGCCGCCCGCGGTCAATTTGACCTGGGAGGCTCCCTGCATGAGCTGCTCGCGGCTGCGCAGGCGGACCTCGTCGGGGCTGTCCGCGACCATGCTCCCGCCAAGCTTCTCCATGCGGGTGAGCATACCGCCGATCGTGCGCGGCAGATCGGTCAGCTCACGGAAATCCCCATGCCCGCTCGTGACGGTGATAACGGCGCCGGACGGATAGATACGCGGGCCCTTGACGACGCCCTCGTCGATGGCGCGCTTGAGACCAAACACAGGTCCGCCGACGTCGCGAACGGTGGTGAAGCCGCGCATGAGGGTGTCTGTCGCCTCGTCGCCAGCCATGAGGTTGTTGTAGCCGGGGTCACCGAACGCCTGCGCCGGAGTCACCCGTATCAGCATCGCGTGCCAATGCGCGTCGATCAGACCCGGCATCAGTGTCCTGCCACCTCCGTCGATGATGCTGGTTGTCGCGCTGCGATCAACCGGAATGGGGGCTCGGGAGATTCTCTCGATCTGGTTGCCTCGGACCAGCACGTTCGCCGGATCGGACACCGCAGCATTCTTGCCGTCGAAGATGCGGACGTTCTGAAAGAGTGTGACCGCGTCGCTGGCCAAGGCGGGGGGAGATGCCGAAGCCGGCGCTTCCGGTGCCTTTTGCGCCAGAGCCGCCTGGCAAAGTCCGACCAGGATCGCCGCCGACACCAGCGATGGAGCCAGAATACGTTTCGACATCCGGGCCATCGTGAGGCCACACAACGGGCTCAACTCTTCTTTTGAGTTCATTGTGCAATCTCCTTTTGCTTTTGAACTCGAGAATCGACGCGAATAGCGGAGCGCGAATTATGCTTGCTAGTGTTTCGCGACAGTTGGCTTCTTTAGATTTCTCAATCGAGCAACGAGATCGTCATGCTGATAGACGGATTCAAGAATCTTCTTAGCAAGCTCAATTGCAACGTCGGAATGTTCTTTGCTTATATTGTCGTACTCGTGGGCGTTCACGTGCGCGGCATCATTTCCTAGTATGCGAAGCTCGTCAGCGGCTTCCAGCAACGCGGGTGGTAACGTAACGAAATTGGTAAGATTTCCGATGCGCTCCTTAAGATTGCCTCCCTTCGCTTCGCACAATAGCTCCAGCGCGCGTCGGACCATTAATGTCGAAGCTCGGTATGCGTGAGCGCCATTGCTTACAACAGCCTCTTTGAGCGATTCGGATATGTTTGACGGTATGTTTTCGGATCGAAAATGGATCAGTATTTGTGATGATGACGCCACAAGCGTTTCACTCGCTGGAGTAACTTCTGCGAGAATAGTTACGGCGCCGCGGCACTTGCTGTTCGGACAACTTCTAATCCCAATCGCAAACATATCGGCGCCGGATTGTAGTGCTTCTTTCAGCGGGCCATCATATTTGTAGGCGCGCGGGAAAAGCGCGTCTTGAATGTTATCGATTGGATCAAAAATTCCTTCCTTGTTGCAATGAGGACATCTCAAGTTGATCCTAAAAGCTTTAGCTGCAATAAATTTACCGGATGGTTTGTAGATGTTTGGATCAAGGAATACCTTAGCTCCAAGAAGGTCAGCTATATCAGTCATTTCGTGCCTATAGAAGATTGGGTGCCGAATCGCCTGCCATCTTAACGCTGTCACTCAACGAGCCTTCCCGCAGAATGTCATATCAGCGGGTAGTTGTCGCCTAGAACGCCTTTGACTCGAAGCCGTCAAATACTAACTTCTCAACCTGCCAGTCGAAGGATCAAAATGGACAAGAAAGCCCTGCGCGAAGAAACTGAGCGCCTCGTTCGTGAGGCGATGGAGCGCAAGGCCCTTGTGGTCAAACAGGGCAACACCCGCATCGAGGCGAAGTGCGGCAAGTGCGGTGTGGCGAACCGTGTCTCGGCGGAGAAGGGCGCGACCCGCGTCAAGTTCGTCTGCAAGGAATGCGGCCAGAAGCAAGAAACGCTTTGATCCGCCGCCTCACGCCACTGTCACCACCACAAATTCAACATGAAGACCGGCAACACGACGCGCATGAAACACGGGTTCACAGCTGAAGATCTGAATTGCGATCCTGCGCGGCGACGGCGGGCGGCCGGGCTGCGTCTCGCCGTGCTGGGCATGCTGGCGATCGGCCTTGGCGCTTGCGCAAGCGGCGGCGGATCGACTTTCGGATCAAGCGTGTTTGTCGATCCCTCCAAGTATGACCTCTACAACTGCCAGCAACTCGCCACGGCGCGCAAGGGTGCCAACGACCGTGTGATCGAGCTTGAAGGGTTGATGGCCAAGGCTGAAACCGGGGCGGGCGGGACGCTGGTCTCGGGTCTGGCCTATCAGACCGACTATCGCGCGCAGCGCGCGCAACGCGATGCCATCGATGAAAAGCTCGCCAGCAACAATTGCAGCGCCGAACTCGCGCCGCCTCCGGCGCCCGCAGCGCCGACCGGCAAGCGCCGCCGCTGATGCCGCTGACGGGCGCAGCGCGTCAGGACATTCGCCAGTCGTAGATCCAGTCCTGCTTCGACAGCAGCCGCGATCCGCCCAGCATCCTGATGACCTGATCACGCGCAAAGCCGACCGGGCCACTGAGATGATAAGTCTGGCCGTTCTTGCGGGCCGTGCGCTGGACGCGAGTCACGCGCGGCGCGCGCTGGCGGGCGTATTGCGCGAATGCCGCCGATGGATTCGCAGGCGAAGCTTCCAGGCATTTCGCGATCACAGCCGCGTCCTCGATTGCCATGCCCGCGCCCTGCGCCGCGAACGGCAACATCGCGTGCGATGCGTCGCCCAGAAGCGCGATCGGCCCCTTGTTCCATACGCCGCCGTCGCGCATCGCGAACAGCGCCCACTTCCGCCAGCTATCGACTGCGCCGATCATCATGCGCGCGGCGATCGGCCAGTGCGGATCTGCGAAATGATTGGCGATCTCGACCACATCGCCGGGCTCGCTCCAGCCCGGCCTATTCCATTTGCCCGAGACAATGGCGACCATGTTGATGCGCTGTCCGCCCGACATCGGATAGGCGACGAGATGCGCGTTCGCGCCCATCCAGAGCTGCACGCGCTGCGTCATGAAGCCGCGCGGCAGTTGTGCCGCATCGACGGTGCCGCGCCAGGCAATGCTGCCGGTGAATTGCGGCTGCGCCTCCGGAAAGGTCTGGTGGCGGACGCTGGACCAGACACCGTCGGCACCGATCAGCGCCAAAGCCGGCTCCTGCTGCCGCGAAGCACCGCGGCGCTGAACCACCGTGACGCCCTTGGGATAGACGGCGACGTCCTCGAACTGCGCGCCGAGCCGCAGGTCGATGTCGGGCTGGTTCGCCACGCATGCAAGCAGCGCGGATTGCAGGTCCGCACGGCGGACGATCCAGTAGGGCGCGCCATAGCGAAGCGTAGCGGCTTCGCCGAGCGGGATTCGCCCGATTTCCTTAGCCGTGCGGGCTGTCATGATGCTGATCGACTCAGGCGCGATCACGCGTTGCGCGAGAAGCGGCTCGATACCGAGATCGATCAGGATGCGGCTGGCATTGGGCGACAGTTGCAGTCCGGCGCCGGCCTCTTCGAGTTTCTCGGTGCGTTCGAGCACGATGACGCGAAAGCCGCGCGCGGCGAGCGTCAGCGCGGCCGTCAGCCCTCCAATACCCGCACCAGCAACAACGATGGTGCGTGAATCGGCCACAGGTTTTTTAGGCGACTTTGTCTTTCAGGACGCATTCGGGAGGGCGTGCTTCGCCTGCCTTCAGATCGGCGGCGTAGCGATACAGCGTCGAGCAATAGGGGCAGATGATTTCATTGTCGTCGCCGAGGTCCAAGAATACGTGCGGATGATCGAAGGGCGGATTCGCGCCCACGCACATGAATTCCCGAGAGCCAATTTCGATGATGGCCACGCCCGCATCGTTATGAAAGTGAGGGACGACGTGATCCGCCATAGTAGTTCTACCCCAATCCTGGTCTTTTGCGTCTTTGCCCATAGCCCGGCACACAGCGACGACGCAGTCGCTGCTTTGCAGCATACCGAGCGATACAACGAATTCCTAGTGTAGTGGCGATGATGGATTCGTCCAATTCGCCACGAAGTCAGCATGTGAATTCGACACAATCTTGCCGCCTTGGGAAAGCCCTTCTTTCGTTGGGGAGGTTGTGTCCGAAAAACGGCACACCATGTCATCGGCGAGTCACAGGCTTAGCCGAGTACGGATTTTGAACCCGAGGCCTGCTGAAAGGGTGTCCTTTGCAATGAAACCAGCCCGGCGCATCGGTTTGACACTTGCAAGTGCGGTCGCCTCAGTGGCTGTATTCGCCGTGGTGTGGCCGCACGCGCGCGAGGCCGCTGCATTGCTGCGGGCGCAAGACGATCCGGCGCAGCTGTCGGACCTTCGGGTCGATTCTGCCCTGCGAAACAACAATGCCGTCATCGGCGAGGGCGTCGCGCAAGCGCTCGAAGCCAACGACGCGGATTTGGCAAAAAGCTTCGCTGATCTGGCGCAGGACAAGGGTATCAAGCTGCCGCCCGGCGTGACCGAGCGCGTCGATGCCGCGGTTGCCGATGAAAATTCCACGCTCAGTACGGCGCGGCGCTTTGCCACCGGCTTCGTGACCGGCGAGGCCAATGACGTCGCCAGTCTTTCCGGCACGGTTGCGGGCGATCTGTTCGTCTTCGGCGACATCCGCGACGTGGTGCGCGAGGGCAAGCGGCTGGCCATGGGCGAGAACGCCGACCAGCTGGTGCTCGGGCTGGCAAGCGTCGGCCTCGTGGTCTCGGCGGCAACCTATGTTTCTGTCGGCGGCGCGACGCCGGTTCGGGCCGGCCTGTCGATGGTGAAGGACGCACGCAAGGTCGGACGCCTTGGCGCGGGCCTCACCGAATGGGCGGGCCGCTCGGCGCGCGGCGTGGTCGATGCGCCGATGTTGCAGCAGGCGGTCGCCACCGCATCGATTGCGCGTCCGGGCCAGACCATCAGCGCGATGAAAGCGGCGTTCAAGGCGGAGAAAGCGGGGGCGCTGGTGCGTCTCGCCAAGGATGTCGGCCGCGTCGGCGAGAAGGCCGGCACCAAGGGCGCGCTCGATGTGCTGCGCATTGCCGACGGACCGAAGGATGTCGCGCGCGCCGCGCGTCTTGCGGAATCCAAAGGCAGCCAGACCCGCGCCATCGTGAAAATTCTCGGGCGCGGTGCGCTGCTGCTGACCGCAGGCGCGTTCAATCTGGCGTGGTGGGTGTTTGCCGCATTGCTGGCGCTGTTCGGTTTCATCACCTCGATCAAGGCAACGACCGAACGGCTCACGTTGTCATGGATTCATCACTCCAAACTCAAACGCGCGCGGCGCGAACTTGCAGCCGCGCAAGCTCAGCTTGCGATCTGACGCATCTGGTCAGGCGCGTTGCATCCGGATAAACTGCGCCCCGCACATCACGACCGCTTCGGTCGCATCATCCTTCCCAACACTGGACCATCCGATGCCGAGCTTTCACAACGGCTCCGTTGAAATTGCGTATCTTGACGAAGGCGAGGGCGATCCGATCGTCCTCGTGCACGGCTTCGCATCTACAAAGAATGTGAACTGGGTTTATCCGACGTGGACATCGGCGCTGACCAAGGCGGGGCGGCGTGTGATCGCGCTCGACAATCGCGGCCACGGCGAATCCGCGAAGCTGTACGACCCGGAAGAATATCACATCGGCATCATGGCCGGTGACGTGCGCGCGCTGATGGATCACTTGGGCATCGAACGCGCCGACATGATGGGCTACTCGATGGGCGGACGCATCACCGCGTATCTCGGTCAGCGCAATCCGGAGCGTCTGCGCACGGCGATCCTCGGCGGCATCGGCATGGGTTTGATCGAAGGCGGCGGCCCGGGCGAGAATGTCGCCTCGGCGCTGGAAGCCGCGTCGCTCGACGATGTCACCGATCCGGTGGGCAGGACGTTTCGGGCATTTGCAGATCAGACCCGCTCGGATCGCAGAGCGCTTGCTGCATGCCTGCGCGGCTCGCGGCGCCTGATGACGCGCGAGGAAGCGGCCGCGATTGCCGTTCCCACGCTGATTGCAGTGGGCACCACCGACGATATCGCGGGGTCTGCGCAGCGGCTTGCGGAGGTCATTCCGGGGTCGCAAGTGCTTGATATTCCAAACCGCGACCACATGCGCGCGGTCGGCGACCGCGTTTATAAAGACGGCGTGCTGGAGTTCCTTGCGAAGCACGCATGAGCGGGGAGCGCGTAGATAATTATTCTACGGCAGGGGGAGATAATTATTCTGGCGTCAACCTTGGTGACCGTTGCGGCCTTCCAACAGTCCATTATGTGGTAAGATATCCTCAACGTTCATCAGCCGGACTCCTTACATGGCCAAGCACCATCTCGACACGAAGACGGTCCTCTCGACCGTTGATCCCGTCTGGACCCGTATCCGGGACGAGGCCGAGGACATCGTGCAGCGCGAGCCCGAGCTTGCGACCTTTATCTATTCAAGCGTGCTGCATCACGACCGGCTGGAGGATGCGGTGGTGCATCGTATCGCCGAGCGCCTCGATCATTCCGCGCTGTCCGGCGACCTGATCCGTCAGGCCTACAACGACGCGCTTCAGGCCGATCCTGATCTGGGCAACGCGTTCCGCGCCGATCTCGTCGCCGTGTACGACCGTGATCCGGCGGTGTCGCGTTTCATCGACGCGCTGCTCTACTTCAAGGGCTTCCACGCCATTCAGGCGCACCGGCTTGCGCACTGGCTGTATCACAACGGCCGCAAGGATTTTTCCTACTACATCCAGAGCCGCTCATCGGCTGAATTTCAGACCGACATCAATCCCGCTGCGAAAATCGGCCGCGGTATTTTCCTCGACCATGCCACCGGCTTTGTTGTCGGCGAGACCGCGGTGATCGAGGACGATGTGTCGATCCTGCATGGCGTGACGCTCGGCGGCACCGGCAAGGAAAACGAAGACCGGCATCCGAAGATTCGTCACGGCGTCATGCTGGGCGCAGGCGCGAAGATTCTCGGCAATATCGAAGTCGGCCACTGCGCGCGCGTGGCGTCGGGTTCGGTCGTGCTAAAGGATGTTCCGAACAACGTCACGGTCGCGGGCGTGCCGGCGAAGATCGTCGGTGAGGCCGGCTGTTCCGAGCCGTCGCGCACCATGAACCAGATGCTCAACGCCAGCGGCAATTGATTCAAGCTGCTTGCGATTTATCGCGCTGCAGGCTCTAGCGGTCCGCGCCGGATCGTTTTAAAGCTGTCACCAACATCATTTTTCAGTTGGAGAAACGCCCGTGGACGTTACGGAAGTCAGGAAGCTCGACGCTTATCTCAAGCGGCTGTTCGGTAATCCAAAAATCCGCGTCGTGCCGCGCCCGAAGAAGGATGACTCGGCCGAGGTCTATATCGGCGAGGAGTTCATCGGCGTGCTGTTCGTCGATGACGAGGACGATGATCGGTCCTTCCAGTTCCAGATGGCGATCCTCGAGACCGACATCGAGGAAGAGGTTTGATCTAAGCCGCACACGAGAATTTGCTTGAAACAAAGATCGTCATGCCCGGCCTTGTGCTGGGCATCCACGTCTTTGGAACAAGCAAGACGTGGATGGCCGGGACGAGCCCGGCCATGACGGTTGTTAGATTTGCCTAACCGTGCGGCGTGCGCATCCGGACGATCAACCGATCCATCGCAGTCGCCACGTCGCGCCACTTTGACAGCCACTCGCGCGGAAATCTGAAAGTCACATCCGCCCCCTCGATCCGGCGCTCGGCAAGACACATGCCGGGCGTTTTTGCATCGCGCGTGCAGCGCGCGATGATCTGCGGCGACGAGGCATAAACCAGATCCTCGTTCGCGTAGGGCGTGTTGTCGCGGAACGGGCGGATGCTCAAGCCGTCCTGCAGGCTGCCCGCATTCTGATCGAAGTAGCGCGGATAAATCGTTCGCGTTCGCTCGTCCGGCGACAGCGCATCGTGATGCGCCGCGATCGACAGGAAAATCCGGTCGATCTCCGGGAGATTTTCCTCCACCGTTTCCGCGCTGACCGGACGCCGCGCTTCGGGTGGCTCAAGCGAGGGATAGGCGAAGTTGAGATCGACGCGCTCCTGAGGGCCGGTGCGTTTTTGCAGTTTCACCCGGATCGCCTGGGTCGGCACATTGAACAGCGTATTGCCGATGCTGATCGGCAGACGATCCGGATCGCCGGCCTTCTCCATGCCCCAGGTCGGCCACAGCAGATAAGCCACGACAGCGACGGCGCATGCGCCGATCGCGCCCATGGTCAGCAGCGGCACAAGGTGGCTGCGCTGGGCGCGCCGCGCAGGGGCGGGCCGGGACGACGTTGACGAAGACATGGCCATGATCGGGAAACGGACATTTCGTGGTGATGCCCGCCATAGCGGGCCGAATCGCTGCGATTATGCCATGCGCGGGCCGATTTCCCCCGGGTTCCGCGTGAGTAGGACGCCGCCGGAGCCATGCACCCAAGGCCGGACGGCGGCGCGGTGTTAACCTTTCTTTAAGGATAAAGTGGCGGACGCGACGCCATTTTGCGAAGCCTAGGGGCGAGCCAATCGGCTGCATGCGGGTCGCATGACGTGCAGGTGGGTCTTCCAAGTGTTCTCGTGCGTTGGAAATTTCAGATGTCGCCCGAAGCGTTGAATTCGTTCTTTGCCATCTTCATCGGATTCGCCATCGCGGGCGCGCTGACCAGCGGCTTTCAGGCCCTTCTGGAAAAGCCTCCCGGTTTTGGATTGCTGATGCAGGAGGCGAGCACCAAGGCATTTGCTGCCGTGCCGTTTCTGGTCTTCGCCGCGCCCTTCATCATCATGCGCAACACCGTGCGCGGCCGCACACTCGAAGGACGCCGGGTTCAGTTTGTCGCGATGGCCACCGTCATCGCCGGTTTCTGGAGCATGATGTCCGGAACATTCGTGCTGATGCTGCTGGAAACCGCCGGCGTTATCGCCTGATCCTCCAAGCGGCTGTCATTTCACACACTCGCCAGACCCCGTTCATTCGTGGCATTGTCGCGCCGGATTTTGCTGGAGACCGGAATGGCGATCTATGAACTCGACGGGCGCGCGCCCGAACTTCCTGCCGATGGACAATACTTCATCGCTGACACCGCAACGGTGATCGGCAATGTGCGCCTGAAGACCAATGCCAGCGTCTGGTTCGGTTCGGTGCTGCGCGGCGACAACGAACTGATCGAGATCGGCGAAGGCTCCAACGTACAGGACAACTGCACCTTCCATACCGATCCGGGCTTTCCGCTGACCATCGGCAAGAGTTGCACCATCGGCCACAATGTCATTCTGCACGGCTGCACCATCGGCGACGGCGCGCTGATCGGCATGGGTGCGATCATCATGAACGGTGCGCGCATCGGCGCAGGCTGTGTCGTCGGCGCGGGCGCTATCGTCACCGAGGGAAAGCAGTTCGAGGACCGCACGCTGGTCATCGGCGCGCCCGCGCGCGTCATTCGCACGCTGACGCCCGAACAGGTGACCGCCATGACCTACGGCGCGCCGCATTACGTTCACAACGGGCAGCGCTTCAAGAAGGGCCTGAAGAAGATCGGGTGAGGTGTTGCGCGAATAGGCCGCAAAAAAGTTGCGGCCAGCCCTGGGGGAGAGCTGGCCGCGCACGAACCGGTCTGGGACGGGGAGGGGTGGGGATACGACCGGGTCGTGTGTTCCTATTTTTTCAAGTATTCATTTTTGAGCATGACGTTTCGATCATGCTCCAATTCTCAGCGTGAACTTGCGGTGGCAACGGCCGGACGCGAGTCTCCAAGCGAAACCCAGGCGTTGGCGTCGGTCTGCGACTGCCGCTTCACGAAGCGATAGCCGGTGTCGGTCCAGGCGACGACTTCCTCGTTCTGGTTGTCGAGGATGAACTCGCCCTTGTCGGACTTCACCGTCAGCACCGCGTGGCCTTCGCCCTTCTTGTCGCGCACCACCGTGATCAGCAGCGCTTCGCGCGGCCATCCGGCGTCGATCAGCATCTTGCGCTTGAGCAGGACGTAGTCCTCGCAGTCGCCATATCCGTCAGCCGGAAACGACCACTTCTCGATGACGCCCCAATGATCCATGTCGGTCATCGGCTTGATGGTCTCGTTGACCCAGCGATTGACCCGCAGCAGATCTTTCCACGCCGCCTGCGTCATCACGATGTCGCGGGCCTGCGTCGCGCCGCCCCGGCAATCGCGCGGATTGTCGTTGCAGAATTCAACCCAGCCGATTGGTGCACGCGTGGTGTCGCCCAGGCTGGCATAAAGCACTCGTTCGCCTGCGGCATGCGCCGCAACCGTCATCCCCAACAGGCTGGCGACAATTGCCAGACCGACTCCCTGTCCACTAATTGAAAACATTGTGGCCCCCGTTTCTTGTTGGGACCACTTTTCACACAAAGGATTTTCGCCGCGGCTAAGTCGTCGAAGTACAATTGAGACGAATACAAGTAAAAGCTGCAGCTAATTCGATCTATACTTGAGTAAAATGAGCATAAAATTTGAAATACCTGCAATTGATTCAAATTTTATCTATTTCTATCTAAATAATTGATAGTGTTAGTATTTTAGCCTTGGTGAGGGCCGGGAGCGCTCGCTCAAACCGGCACGCAAAAAGCGTCAGGGCGAGATCCGGATGTGGATCTCGCCCTGATTGGCCTCAAAAATCAGAAACTGGTAACCGCGGCTCTTTACTGCGCGCTTACGTTGTCTTCGACAGTCTCGGGAAGCTGCGCGTGAACGAACTCGATCGCGAAGCCTTCTTCGAGGTGACGGACGACCCGGGCCTGCACGCGGCCAAGGGTGACCGCCTCGCCGACCAGCGGCTTGATTTCGGCGGCAAGCGCCGCACCGGACAGGGAAAGGTCCATGATCCGGCAGGCTATGGCGCGGCCGTCGTCGAACTTGAGCACCGACATCGGATTGCGCGGCACGATACGGTCGTGGCGGCGGTCCTCCGGCAGATTGAGGATCTGGCGGTTGGCAAGCCAGGTGAGCTGGGCGGCGAGCTTGTCGCGCTTGCGGGGCGTCGCGCCAACCGTCATGGCGAAGCCGTTGTCGAGCAGGCGGGTGATTTTGCCCTCGACGCGGCCGATATGATCGAGATAGGCCACCACGCGTTCGCCGACATTGCCGATGCCGGGTGCCAGCATCGCGAGGCCGCCGGGGGACATATTGATGACCTGGCATGGAAACTCACGCCGGTCCGCCAGCATGTAGCGACCGAGCAAGTGAACCTTCACGCGCTGAAAGCGTCGCCGCTCCTGAGCGGACGGACGAATCGATTGTCTTTGCACCAACGCCATCATCAACACCGGTCGACCGGTTTTTCGGTATGATGGACCTTACGGTGGTCTGGGTTAACGATGCGTTAGCCCTAACGAAGTGCGTGCTGCGGAGGGAACGTCGGATAGGGACACTAGCGCAGGCCTTCGTAGACGGTGAAGCCGCGGATCAGCGACCACTTCCGGAGCGCGCGTGGACCGCGGTCCTGCTGCAGATGACGCCACGACGTCACGCTGAAGTCTTTCAGGGTGCCGTAGGTTTGCAAACCCTCGATGGGACTGAGGGGCGCGAGCAATCCGGTCAGGCTGACGGGGCTGTGGGAGCGGGCGCTGAACGGCAAAAGCAGCAGTTCGAGATGAATTCGGGTGGCATCCGGAGCTGCCGCAGTGACGCCGACGACGGTGGGCTGGGTTTCCTCCGCCACAATCCCGAGAAGGTCTTTGATCTCTTCGCGGTCGGCGTCGCGGAACAGGTTGGTGAAACTCTGCCCCTTCAGGTCGCGGCCCAGCAGGGCGCACATCCGGGTTCCGGCCACCCGGAACGGGTACTCGGCGAGGACGTCGTAGGACAGGACGAAGATGTCGCCGAGCAGATGCCGGACCTGATCGGGCGCCAGATCGCTCCGTTCGGGCGCGGCAGCGCCGGCGCGCTTCTCGTCCCAATAGGCGTAGAATTCCCGGCTTGCTGGATGCTTCATCGCTTTGTCCCGCCCCGCGGATGATGACTGCGGGACAGTTTTGTCCCGCTTTCAGGCACCGCGAGGCCCCTTTCTGTTGTGCGGGACTTGAGGTGCATCGTCTATGCCGGAACCGGGATTCAGCGCTCAGCGGGGCGGGTTTGCTAAATTAACGTTAAATTAACTACGAGCTTCGTGGATATGCGTATGGCGGCTAGTATCCAGCCACTCCAAGTCGCCGGTCTTCTCCAGGGATCGGCGAGTGGCACGACGAACTCAGGTTGAACGACAGGCGGCGGAAAACGATCTCGTCATTGTACGGGGAGGGGTGGGGATGCCCGGAGCTTGAAGCAGCGCTCTCACTCGAAAGACCGTACAAAAAGACCGGCACGACCAAGGGAGGGCCTTCAAGCCCTCCCTTTTTCTTTTGCGTTGCCTCAGTCCTGCCGCTTGCACCGCACTGCCAAAGCCGCCTATCTCAGAAGGTACCCCCTGCTTCGGACATTGTGCGCCTTGGACTCTCCTCAATCTCCCCGCGAACCAATCCTGACCATTCCGTTCGGCATGACGGCGGTTCTCGTCGTAATGGCCGGCATCCACGGCCTGCGCGCCCTGTTGCCGCTCGCCACCGATCAGGAAGTGATCTGGACCTTCGGCTTCGTGCCCGCGCGCTACGATGCGTCGGTGCTGGCCGGGCAATTTCCCGGCGGCGTCGGCGCTGAGATCTGGACGTTCCTGACCTATGCCTTCCTGCATGCGGATATCACCCACATCGCTTTCAACATGCTGTGGATGCTGCCGTTCGGCAGCGCCGTCGCGCGCCGGTTCGGGACGACGCGGTTCTTCGCGTTCTTTGCCGTCACCGCGATCGCGGGCGCGTTCGCGCATCTGGTGACGCATCAGCACGAAGTCGCGCCGATGATCGGCGCATCTGCAGCGGTGTCGGGCATGATGGCGGCGGCGATCCGCTTTGCTTTTCAGCATGGAAGCTTTCTGTCCTTCCGGCGCGGTGATGCGGAAGCTGCGGCGCGGGTGCCGGCGCTTTCGCTGGTGAAGTCGTTGCAGAATTCAAGCGTGCTCGGCTTCCTTGCCGTCTGGTTCGGCCTGAACATCATCACGGGACTCGGCGCGATCGCCATCGGCGCATCTGCACAAAGCATCGCGTGGCAGGCGCATATTGGCGGTTTTGTCGCAGGCCTGTTGTTGTTTTCATTGTTCGATCCGGTGCCGCGCGCCATCGTGCAGGACAACAAGGCTGGCGTTTTGCCGCCTGCGGCAGACTGACCTGCGTCCGATCTGCTGTTGTGCGGGCTGCCATGCGGCGTCATGCTCGCCTTGCGAGCCGGTGGTATTTGCTCCATCATCCGGTCAGGCAGTTTCGGAGACGCGCGCGAAACCAATCAGACGGTACGTTGTTTGACTCGACAGCAAAATTGACAACTGCGCCTGCACAATCGCGCGGTCGAATTTTCGGGAGGCTACAATGACGGTTCGAGCAGTTCTGGGTACCAAGGGCCATCAGGTGATCAGCGTATCGCCCGATGCCAAGCTTTCAGCAGCAGTCAAAATTCTTGCCGAGCGCCGCATCGGCGCTGTTATGGTGATGAGCGGCCAGAAAATCGACGGCATCCTCTCAGAGCGCGACGTGGTGCGCGTGCTGGGCGAGCGTGGTGCAGCCGTACTCGAAGAACCCGTGCGCAGCGTCATGACGCCGAAGGTCATCACCTGTCATGAGTCGGACACCGTCGGCGCGATCATGGAAATCATGACGTCCGGAAAATTCCGGCATCTGCCCGTCGTCGAGAACGACAGGATCGTCGGTCTGATTTCAATCGGTGACGTAGTGAAGTGGCGCGTCGCGGAATACGAGCGCGAGCAGGAAGCGCTGCAGGATTACATCAAGACCGCGTAGAGCGAATGCTGGATTGAACACGTCGTCATTGCGAGGAGCAAAGCGACGAAGCAATCCAGCTTCATCTTTGCAGCTTTCTGGATTGCTTCGCTTCGCTCGCAATGACGGAGCCCCTTACGGCTGCGTCGGCTGCGCGGTGCCCGGCACCTGGTTCGCCGTCGGGGTCAGCAGGTTGATCGCTTCCTGAATCGATTCGATGTTGCGTTCGGCCGCGCGCGTGCCGTGGTTGATGATTTCCTCGGCGCGATGGAAATCGAACCATCCGACTTTCCCGACGCGCGGCGAGATCAGGACATCCGGCGGATCGCCCGCGAGGCGCGAGCGCGTGATGCGGTCCTGCATGATGTTGAAGGCTTCCACCATCACAGTGGAAATTCCCGGACGTCCTGCGCTGCCGAAGAATTCCCGCTTCACCGTTTTTTCGGCTGAGAAGAATTTTCCGAAGCCGCGCTTCTCCGGCACCGCTGGTTCGGCCGTTGGCGCAGGTTCTTCCGCAGCCTTGCCGTGCGCAGAGATGATGGTGCCGTGGCCGAACACGTCGGTGGATACGTTACAGGCGATCACGATTTCTGCGCCGAGCGCGCGCGCTGCTGATACCGGCACCGGATTGACCAGCGCGCCGTCCACCAGCCAGCGCTCGCCGATCAGCACCGGCTCGAAGATGCCGGGCAGGGCGTAGGACGCACGCACCGCATCGACCAGCTTTCCGTTGGTGATCCAGATTTCGTGCCCGGTATTAACCTCGGTGGAGACCGCCGCGAACTTCAGCGGAAGTTCGTCGATGTAGGTGCCGCCGAATGACGCTTCGAGCTGGGCCGCGAGCTTGCTACCGCCGATCAGGCCCGAGCCGTTGAGGCGGATGTCGAGGTAGCTGAAGATGTTTCGGGGAAGGAGACCCTTGGCCCACGCTTCCAGCGTATCGAGGTGTCCCGCGGCATAGGAGCCGCCGACCACGGCGCCGATGGAGGTGCCGACCACGATGTCCGGAACAATGCCGTTGGCGAGAAGCGTGCGCAAAATGCCGATATGGGCAAACCCGCGCGCCGCGCCGCCGCCGAGCGCCAGCCCGATCGTCGGCTTCCTCGTGACTGCCGCCCCAAGCTCCATCTTGTTCCTTGCGCCGTTGTGGCGAAATCCGATCAAACTCTCGAGCAACGTCTGTCTCCTGAGGCCTCATGACGGCGAATCGGTCGCCTTCGACCGGATCTGGTCATGAGAACGCGAAATGGGTGTGATTGTGCGGTTGGACACGCGTCTCGCGTACGCAGGAAATGTGACTGTAGCGCGGCTTCTGCCGGGGCAGAAGCCGCTATTCCCCGGATAGGGCTCCTGAAATCCCGTCAAGGACGTTGTCAGGCTTGAATTTGCCTCGTTTTCAGTGAAAAACCTCCGCCATGACAGCCCCCGGACACAGCCGCAGGACAGCCGTCCTCGGCGCGCGGACAGGCTCCATGGATCCTTTGCATCGTCACGCATGGGCATGGATGCGCGCGCTGACGTGTCTGCTCGCGATTGTGGTCTCGCAGCCCGCGGCCGCGCAGTTCGTCGGCGACGCGCCACCGCCCATTCCCCCGGCCAATGTTCCCGAAATGCCGACCCCGTCAGGGCCTGCGATCAGCCTTGCGCCGCCGTCCGGCCCTGCTGCCGCACCGGGATTTCCCGCAACCCTGACGCAGCCTCCGGTTACAACCGCGCTGCCGCCACAGCCTGCGCCGACGCCGCAGCAAGGGGTCCTCGCGCTGACCGCGCGGTTCGGAAAAGATCTGCCGCCCGTGAACGCCGGCGTGGTGTGGCGCGTCTACTCCGACAAGCCCGATGCGAGCGGCGCTTTCCAGCTCGTGCGCGAAGATCGCACCGCCACCCCGAATATCGTTCTGGCGCCCGGCGGCTATGTCGTTCACGCCTCGCTCGGTCTGGTGAGTGCGGTTCGTCCGGTCACACTGCGCAACGATACGGTGCGCGAATCGTTCGATCTCCCCGCCGGTGGCCTTCGCATCGAAGGCCGCGTCGGCACCACCAAGATCCCGCAGGGACAGATCACTTTCTCGATCTTCAAGGGTAGTCAGTTTGAAGTCGGCGAACGCGCGCCGCTGGCGCAGAACGTCGCCGCCGGCGATGTACTGCTGGTGCCCGAAGGGACGTACTACATCATCTCGAACTACGGTGACGCGAACTCGGTGGTGCGTTCGGACATTCGCGTGCAGGCCGGCAAGCTGACCGACGTGATCTGCACGCACCGCGCGGCCGTCATCACGCTCAAGCTCGTCAGCGACAAGGGCGGCGAAGCGCTGGCCAACACGGCGTGGTCGGTGATTACGCCCGCAGGCGACGTCATCAAGGAATACAACGGCGCGTTTCCGAAGGTTACCCTCTCGGAAGGCGAGTACCGCGTGATCGCGAAAAACGAAGGCAAGGTGTTCGAGCGTCCGTTCAATGTCAGCAACGGTGTCGACGGCGAAGTCGAAGTCATCGCGCGCTAAGCGCGTGTAATAAATCCGTCATAGTTTCTAAGACGCACTAACCATCAAACGACTTAGAACTTTCACAAACCGCACATTGGTTTCATCGGCGCGCTGTGTTTACGCAGCCTTAAGCGCGGCTGCATTGGATACCGTCCGCTGACACGACAGAACGCCGTGTCGATGGGGTGGGGTGTGCTGTGGTTGCCGTCGCGAAATCGAAGAAGACTTCAACTCCGGAATTATTCAGCGACGTTTCTGTTCTGCGCCGGAAATGGCAGGCAGCACTGAAGCCCGGAAAAGATCTACCCTTCTTTGAAGACGTCATGCTGGGCAGCCTCGGCCGCCTGGCCGATCATATCATGCTCATCAAGGACGAGGGCGTTGAGTTCAGCGTCTCGCGCGCCGGCCGTTACGTCGAGCAATGGCTGGAGACCGAAATCCAGGACACCGCGATCGATGCGTTTCCGCCTGACTGCGCGCTGATCCTGAGCGAAGCGGTCGCAAGCGCGCGGCGGAGCGGCCAGCCATATCTGGCGACGGCTCATTGCGTCCGCGACGGTCTTGTCCAGATTTACGATGTCTTCGCGCTGCCGGTTGCCTCGCGCTGGGGCGGCACCATGACCAGCGTCTATGTGAATCGACGCGGCCTTCAGTACAATCTGCTCGACGCGGTTTTCTCCGCCGCCGGCGACGGCGTGCTGTCGCTGGCGACAATTCGTGACGCCGCTGGACGGCCGGCTGATTTCCAGATCGTCCATCTCAATCAAGGCGCCGCGCGGCTTTTGCGTTTGCCGCCGGACGAATTGCGCTGGCGCCGGTTGAGTTCCGGGACACACACGCTTTGCGCGCCGGAGGTTTTCAGCAAGCTGTGCGCCGTTGTCAGTGACGGGACCAGCGAACAGTTCGAAGTGAGCGATGACACCAGCACGCTGAAGATCAGCGCAGCTCCGGTCGGAGACATGCTCGCGCTGTCGCTGACCGATGTCACGGATATGAAGCGGCGCGAACAATCGTTCCGGCTGCTATTCGAAAGCAATCCGATGCCGATGTGGGTGTTCGACGTCGAGACGCGGAAGTTTCGCAGCGTGAACGACGCCGCAGTGAGCCATTATGGCTATGACCGCGCGACGTTTCTTTCCATGGAGTTGCAGGACCTCTGGCCGAAGGACGAATGGGAAGAGCATTCCCGCGCGCTGGTCGGGGTCGGCGATGTATATAATTCCGGCCGTAACTGGCGACACCTGAAGGCGGACGGGAGCGAGATCGAGGTTCTGACATTCGGCCGCCGCGTCGCATTTCAGGATCGCGACTGCTTTCTGGTGTCCGCGGTCGACATTACCGAGCGCCGCAAGGCTGAAGCGCGGATCGCCCACATGGCTCACCACGACGGGCTGACGAATCTCGCCAATCGCGTGATGTTTCAGGAACGGTTGCGGCAGGACCTTGAGCGCAGCCGCCTCGTCAACAAGACCATCGCGGTGCTTTGCATCGATCTCGATCTGTTCAAGAACGTCAACGACTCCTTCGGTCATCCGATCGGCGACAGGCTGTTGACGCAGGTGGCCGGTCGGCTCGCGGCGGATGCGCGCCAGGACAGTCTGGTGGCGAGACTCGGTGGCGACGAGTTCGCAATGATTCTCGGAGGCAGCATGTCGCCGATCGAAATTAGCGATCACGCCATCCGCATCATCGAAACCCTCAGCGCGCCGTATCAGATCGACAGCCTTGAAGTGGTTATCGGCGCGAGCATCGGCATCGCTATTTCCCCCAGCGACGGGGATACCGGGGAAGAACTGCTGCGCAACGCCGACATGGCGCTGTATCGCGCCAAGTCGGACGGCGGCGGTGTGCACCGATTCTTCGAGAAGGAAATGGACCGCCACGCGCAACGGCGTCGTGACATGGAAATTGACCTCCGGCATGCACTGGCGAACGGCGAGTTCGAGCTTCATTACCAGCCGCTGGTCGATCTGGCGCAGGACCGCATCGTATCCTTCGAGGCGTTGCTGCGCTGGAAGCATCCAGAGAAGGGCACGATTTCGCCCGCCGACTTCATCCCGGTCGCCGAGGATATCGGGCTGATCGTTCCGCTCGGTGAGTGGGTGTTGCGTGAGGCCTGCATGCAGGCGGCGGCGTGGCCATCGGATATCAAGGTTGCCGTCAACCTGTCGCCGGCGCAGTTCCGTAGCCGCAACCTGACGCAGGCAGTGTTCACGGCGCTCGCGCAGTCCGGCCTGTCGCCGCTGCGGCTCGAACTTGAGATCACCGAGTCGATATTTCTTGCGGACAGCGAGGCCAATCTCGCGATCCTGCATCAGTTGCGTGAATTCGGCGTCCGCATTTCGATGGACGACTTCGGCACCGGCTATTCCAGCCTGAGCTATCTGCGCAGCTTTCCGTTCGACAAGATCAAGATCGACCGTTCCTTCGTGCGGGATCTTGCCGAGCGGCTCGATTGCGTCGCCATCATCCGGGCCATCTCGGGACTCGGCCGTAGCCTCAACATCTCAACCACCGCGGAAGGTGTCGAGACAGTGGATCAGCTCGACTGGCTGCGCGCCGAAGGCTGCACGGAGGTACAAGGCTTTTTGTTCAGTGCCGCGCGCCCGGCGTCGGAAGTCAGCGCGTTGCTCGGAAAGTTCGGCGACCACGCGTCGAAGGCGGCCTAAACTAGAATCGCGTCACGATCTCGCTGAGTACGGGACGGGGCCGGTCGTCGGTCGGCCGCTCGGCCTTGCCGATATGGATGAAGCCTGCCAGCTTTTCATCCGGCGACAGGCCCAACGCGGTGAGCACGTCGCGGTCGAACGCCATCCAGCCTGTCAGCCAGTTCGCCACATAGCCGAGCGCGTGTGCGGCGTGAACGATGTTCATGGCGCTGGCGCCGGCCGACAATTCCTGCTCCCAGAGCGGCACCTTCGGATGCTTCGATGTTCTGCTCACAACGGCGATGACAAGCGGCGCGTGGGTAAAACGCTTCTTCTCGTTGTCGACCTGATCCGGCGTCGCGGTGACGTTTTTGGCGCGGAACACCTTCGCGAAAATCTCGCCGGCGCGGGTTCGTGCATCGCCTTCAAACACGATGAAGCGCCACGGTACGATCTTGCCGTGATCGGGCACGCGCGCACCGACGGTCAGGATTTTTTCCAACTCCGCAGGCGAAGGGCCGGGACCGCTCATCTCGATCGGCTTGATGGATCGGCGCGTGGTCAGGAGGTCGATGGCATAGAGCATGTGGTATCCGGGCTGTTGGCGCACCATCGAGGTGCACGGCGCTGATATCGGCAATCCAGACCGCGATAACAAGTCTTGCAGTTTATGAGACCTCTAAAGAAAGAGGCCTCATAACATTTGTCAGGCGTTCGCCCGCTTCAGGTCCGGCGGCATGGCCTCGTAGGCCAGCGCTTTCAGTGCCTCGTCGAGCGGTAGCACGGTCTGGCCCTCGCTGCCGAGACGGCGGATCGAGACCGAACGCGACTCGGCTTCCTTTTTGCCAACCACGAGGAGAGCAGGGACTTTCGCCAGCGAATGCTCGCGCACCTTGTAGTTGATCTTCTCGTTGCGAAGATCAATCTCGGTGCGCAGCCCCGCCTTGCGGCATGCGGCGAGCACTTCACGCGCATAGTCGTCGCCATCGGACGTAATGGTGGTGACCACGGCCTGCACCGGTGCGAGCCAGAGCGGGAAGTGACCGGCGAAATGCTCGATCAGGATGCCGGTGAAACGCTCCAGCGATCCGCAGATGGCGCGATGGACCATCACCGGTGTCACCTTGTTGGAGTGATCGTCAATGTAGAACGCGCCGAAACGGCCCGGCAGGTTGAAGTCGACCTGCGTGGTGCCGCACTGCCATTCGCGGCCGATGGCGTCGCGCAGCACGTATTCGAACTTCGGTCCGTAGAACGCGCCTTCGCCCGGATTGATCGAGGTCTTGATGCGGTTGTGGCCTTGCGCCGCGATCTGCTCGAGCACCTTCGCCATCACGGTTTCGGCGTGATCCCACGCCTCATCCGAGCCGACGCGCTTTTCCGGACGGGTCGAGAGCTTCACCGTCAGTTCGCCGTCGAAGCCGAAGTCAGCATAGGTCGACAGGATCAGCTCGTTGATCTTGAGGCACTCGTCCGCAAGCTGGTCCTCGGTGCAGAACACATGCGCGTCGTCCTGCGTGAAGCCGCGCACGCGCATCAAGCCATGCATCGCGCCCGATGGCTCGTAGCGATGCACGACGCCGAACTCGGCGATGCGGATCGGCAGCTCACGGTAGCTCTTCAGGCCGTGCTTGAAGATCATCACGTGGCCGGGGCAGTTCATCGGCTTGATCGCGAACCAGCGCTTGTCTTCCGCCTCGTCGCCCGCCGACTGTGCCGCGAACATGTTTTCGCGATACCACTCCCAGTGGCCCGAGGTTTCCCACAGCGACTTGTCGAGCATCTGCGGTGCGTTGACCTCGTCGTAGTCGCCCGCAAGGCGGCGGCGCATATAGGCGATGATCGCCTGGAACACCGTCCAGCCCTTGGCGTGCCAGAATACGACGCCCGGACCTTCTTCCTGGAAATGGAACAGGTCCATCTCGCGGCCGAGGCGGCGATGGTCGCGCTTCTCGGCTTCCTCAAGCTGCTTGAGGTAAGCGTCGAGTTCTTCCTGCTTGGCGAATGCCGTGCCGTAGATGCGCGTCAGCATCGGATTGTTGCTGTCGCCGCGCCAGTAGGCGCCAGCAACCTTCATCAGCTTGAAGGCGTTGCCGACCTTGCCGGTGGAGGTCATGTGCGGTCCACGGCAGAGATCGAACCATTCGCCCTGCTTGTAGATCTTGATCGACTGGTCGTCGGGAATGGCGTCGAGCAGCTCGACCTTGAAGTTCTCACCCTTGTCGGCGAACACCTTCTTGGTGCGGTCGCGCGACCATTCTTCCTTGGTGAAAGGCTGATCCTTGGCGATGATCTCGCGCATCTTCTTTTCGATCGCGGCGAAATCTTCCGGCGTGAATGGCTCGTTGCGGAAGAAATCGTAATAGAAGCCGCTGTCGATCACCGGGCCGATGGTGACCTGCGTGCCGGGCCACAAAGCCTGCACGGCTTCGGCGAGCACATGCGCGGCGTCGTGCCGGATCAGCTCCAGCGCGCGCGGATCGTCGCGGTTGATGAATTCAATTTTCGCATCGCGCGCGATCGGATCGGCAAGGTCGGACACCACGCCGTCCAGCGCCATGGCGACGGTGCGCTTGGCGAGCGAAGGCGAGATGCCCTTGGCGATGTCGAGGCCGGTGGTGTTTTTCGGGAATTCGCGCTCTGCGCCGTCCGGGAAAGTGACCTTGACTTTATTGGTCTCGACAGGTTTGAGATTGGCGAGGCTGTACTTCAATCCGGGCGCGGAGGGGTCTCTATCGGTCATTCTGTTCTCCTGTGGCTCACTCCTGCGAACGGGCGCAGGTAAGCGGTGGATCCGTTGTATAGCAGCGGATTCGGGCGGTGCAATGTTTGAGTTTCAGGTGAAACCGGCGATTTTAGACCACCGCGATTAAGCCCGTGCTGCGGTCTTCGACATCGCCACCATGATCCCGGCAGCGACAATGTTCGCGGCGACACTGGCAAGGATCGGCAGCATGTAGCTGCCGCTGACGTCGAACGCGAACCCGGCAGCGCTGGGGCCGATCAGGGTTCCGAACGCCACGCTTGTATAGAGTATGCCGATGATGCCGCTGACGTTGCGGCCGCCGAAATAATCCATCACGACGGCCGGCAGAACCGCGACCCATCCGCCGTAGAAAACGCCGTAGGCAAATGCGAAGATTGCGAGCGACCAGACATCTGCCGCCACAGCCCAGATCGCCAGCGCCAGCCCCATGCCGATGAACATCACCAGCAGCGATGTGTGCCGGCCCATCCGGTCGGCGAGGCCGCCCAGAAAAAAGCGTCCCACAGTGCTGCCGACGCCGATCACGCCCAGCAGCAGCACGGCAGATGATTTTGCGACGCCATGATCGAGCGCGTAGGGCACGAGATGCACGAACGGCACGAACACGCCGAACGAGCAGATGAGACACGCGACATAAAGGCTGATGAACTGCCGCGACCGGACGGCTTCGCCGACCGAGGCGCCTGTTGGCGTCATTGAATGGACACCCGGCTGCGCGGCGTCGCCATCGGGGCCGAGGCCGCGGTCGCGCGGATCGTTTTCGATCAGCAGCGCCATGCCGGCACCGACGATGGCAGTGAGGGCGCCGAGAACGAGATAGGCGGTGCGCCATCCCAGCGTGTCGATGAAGCAGGCGGCAAGCGGCGGCATGATCAGCGTGCCGACACCTATGCCGCTGACGGCCAGTCCCGATGCGAAGCCGCGGCGTCTGACGAACCAGCGCTGAACGGCGCCGATGGCCGGAACATAGGACGCGCCGACGCCGAGGCCGACACCAAGCCCGTAAGCGATATAGACCTCGGTGAGATTGCGCGCGAGGCTTGCGGCGGCAAGGCCGAGCCCGATGAGGATCATGCCTGCGATGGCGAGGCGGCGCGAGCCCCAGCGGTCGGCGAGGGGACCGCTGATAATCCCCAATCCGAAATAGAGAAAGCCGGCCAGCGAGAACACCAGCGACACCGAGCCGCGCGACGCACCGAAGTCGCGCTGCAGGGATTCGACGAATGCACTGAAGGTGTAAGCGCTGCCGAAGCCCAGCATCATGACGGTGAAGGCGGCCGCAACCACGAACCAGCCGTAGAACAGGCGGGGATTGGGGATCGTTCGATCGGTGGTCATGGTTTCTCCCTGATGGCCGCCGGAGCGGCTCTTTTTGTTCACACCAGTATAAATATCAAACTGGTGTCGCTTGATGTCAACCGTTAAAAGTGATTTACTGGTGTTTCAAGGAATTGCCGTGTCGAAAGAGTCGCGAAAGTTCAAGGTTCCGGACGAGTTGGCCAATCTCTACGATTTTGCCAACACGCTCGACCTGCGCCGGTTCACGCATCACGGTGTACAGCATCCACAAAGCGATGAACTGGGCAATGCGGCACGGCTCGCGGCATGGATGTCGGAACGAAAACTCGGCTCAGGCGGAAAGGTTACGCCTGCGATGTTCGATACTGCGCTTCAGCTTCGATCCAGCATGCGCGACTACCTGCAATGCGATCCGGACGAACGGCGGCGAAACAAGACTATCGGTCGCGCGCTCAACCGGATAACGCAGCATTTTCCGCTGACAGCGCAGCTTCACGAGAGTGCAGGGCATGACGGCGGGATCATGTTGCTCCCCGCGCGGGACGATGCGTTGGCCGGTTTATCGGCTGTCGTCGCGGAACTGTATAATGGCTCCGCGAACGGGACGCTGGACCGCCTCAAGATGTGCGCCTCGGATGAGTGTCATCGCGTGTTCTACGACCGGTCGAAGCCGGGGACGCGGCGCTGGTGTGTTTCGGCGCTGTGCGGAAACCGCGAGAAGACCCGGACGTATCGCGAGCGGAATCACGGCACCTGAATCATGCTGCGCATGGCTTTCATGCAATTGCATTTAACTGTTCGTGTGCTAACACCGCGGCGTGAAACGCTTTGCCCCCACAGCCTTGATGCTCGGCAACTTTATCACCGGCGTGAGCATCCTCGCGCCGGCGGGTATGCTGCCGGAATTGTCGCAGGAATTCGGCGTCTCGATTCATGAAGCGGGACTGCTGATTACGTTTGGCGCCATCGTTCTGTGTATCGGCTCGCCGGTGTCCGCGTGGCTGACCAGCCGCTTCGACCGGCGGATTTTGCTGTCAGTGACGGTGGCGATCATGGCGGCGGCGCAGTTTGCATCGATGGTTGCGCCGAACTACGCGATATTGATGGCGATACGGCTCGTCATGCTTGCGGTCGCAGCGTTGTTCACGCCGCAGGCAGCTGGTGTGGCGGCGATGATGGTGCCGCCGGAACGGCGCGGCAGCACGATGTCCTACGTGTTTCTCGGCTGGTCGCTGGCGCTTGCGATCGGTCTGCCGCTGGTGGCCTATGTCGCGAGTCACATTGGATGGCGCGTCGCCTTTAGCGGCATCGGTGTTATCGCGCTTCTGAATCTGGCTTTGCTGATCTGGCGGATTCCCGGCGGCCTCATTGGTACGCCGGTTGATCTCAAGACGTGGGGCGATCTCGTACGCAATCCGTTGATCGTGCTGCTGCTCGTCATCACGGTGATGCAGACGTCCGGGCAATTCGTGGTGTTCACCTATCTGGGCCCGTTGTTCGCGAAGCTCGGCGGCAGTTCTCATTTGGCGATTATCGCGTTCGGCATTTACGGCGCGATGGGCTTCATCGGAAACGTGATCGCGAGTCGTGTCGTCGATACGTGGGGTGCCTACCGGACGTCGCTGACGGCGATTGCGATGCTGCTGGTTGGAATTGCGATGTGGGCGCTGGGCGCGGGCATCGTACCGGTGATGCTGGCGTCGATGGTCCCCTGGGGCATGGCGTTCTCCTCAGCCAATTCGATGCAACAGGTCCGGCTTGCCGGGGCGGCGCCGCTGTTCGCGAGCGCCACGGTGTCGTTGAACACATCGGGGCTCTATATCGGCCAGGCCATCGGGTCAGGGATCGGCGGCTTTCTTTTTTCGCACGAGATGTATTACGCGATTGGCTATGTCGGCGTTGGTTTCCTGGTGCTGGCGCTGATCGCGGTGTTTCTCTCGCGGCGATGACGGCGACGTTCTAGCTGCCGTCGTTGACGCCGCGCCATCGCGCATAGCGCCACGGCAGATACCAGCGTGCATCGGCGGAGATCGCGCCCGGTACATTATCGATGCCGGATGTTCCCCATGGCTGGCAGCGCAGCAGCCGCGCCAGCGTCATCCAGCCACCCGCCCACAAGCCGAACCGCCCGATGGCTTCGTCGCCATAGACCGAACAGGTCGGCAGATGGCGGCAGTTGAAGCCAACCAGCGGTGAAAGCGTGTGGCGATAGATCCAGATCATCCCGCGGCCGGCATTGCGCGGGAGGTTCTGAAGTCCGCCGCCGCAATCGGAGCACCGGGCTGAGTGTTTCATGATGTTGCCTTGCCGGACGTCATGCCGGGTTTTCCGGCGCTTGCCGGATTTGCTGGCGTCCGGATGATGAGTTCCCGCGCAGGGAACCGCAACATGTTGTCTTTCGCGCCACACCACACAGATTATCGCATGAAATTGACTGCGTCGCAGCAAAAGTCGCATGGACGCGAATCCCAAGCACTATTACGCTTTCCATAACACCCGTATGACAGAATCGTCGTCGCGGGTTGGGGCCGATGCCGTTGTCGAGTAGGGCGGGGAAGGAACCGAGTTGTCTATCGTGGGGTCGCTGAATTTGAGCGGCTGGGTGCGACTTTGCGCCGCCGCCATTTGTCTCGCGCTGCCTGGCTCTGCCATGCTCGGCGGCACGGTCGGCGCATCTCCGACTCTCGAAGAACGCAAGCTTCCCATGAACTTCAAATGGCACGCGGCGCAGGCTGCGTGCGAGCGGGATTGCGCCGGATGGATTGGCGCTGTCGGCGTCATCACCTCCGACACGCCCGCTAAATTCGAGGAATTCTCGAAGGCCCGCAATCTCAAGGGCAGCACGGTGGTGCTCGATTCCAGCGGCGGTTCGGTACTGGATGCCATTTCGCTCGGGCGGCGCTGGCGCAATCTCGGGCTGCGCACGACCGTCGGCATCGTGATCGAACGCGAGAATGGTGGCCGCGTCGGGCGCGACATTCTCCCCGAGGCCTATTGTGAATCGATGTGCGTGTTTCTGCTGTTGTCGGGCAACGCGCGCACCGTGCCGGAAGGCGCGCGCGTTCGCGTGCACCAGATCTGGATGGGCGACCGCGCCGACGATGCGAGGGCTGCGAGTTACTCCGCCGACGATCTGATGATTGTGGAACGCGATATCGGCCGCCTCGCGAAGTACACTTTCGACATGGGCGGCACCGGCGATCTGTTGTCGCTCGCGCTCAGCGTCCCGCCGTGGGAGCCGCTGCATCAATTGTCCGCCGACGAACTGCGCCTCACCAACCTCGTCACAATGGACATGGTGGCCGATACCAAGCAGTTGTCGGACGATGTGGTGGGAAGCGTGACACCGAAGGCGCAGGAGCGCGTCGTGAGCACGCCTGTGGTGAACGCTCCGGCGGTTTCGATGATTTCCGATGTCTCGGAGAAGGGCGCCCGGCTTGTTCCCGGGACGCGGACCGCCGAGGCTCACGCGCCGACCGGCGGCGCGGCGCCTGCTGCGGCTGAGCGGAAGTAATCCGTCAGGCTTGCGCCGGGGTGAGGGTGCCCGCGGCTTTCGCCTCGATCTGGCCGACGGCATCCACCACCGCATCGAACGTCAGCATCGTCGAGGCATGGCGCGCCTTGTACTCGCGTACCGGCTCCAGCACCGCAACGTCAGCCCACTTGCCGTCGGGCGGTGTTCCGTTTTCCTTGAGCATCTTGCGCACGGCCTCGCGCAGTTCGCGCAACTCCGTGGCGTTCGCGCCGATCACATGACGGGCCATGATCGAGGAGGAGGCCTGCCCCAGCGCGCAGGCTTTGACGTCGTGGGCGAAATCGCTGACCACGCCGTCCTGCATCTTGAGATCGATTTTGACGGTCGAGCCGCACAGCTTCGAGTGGGCTGTCGCCGAGGCGTCCGGGTCGGCAAGCCGCCCCAGACGTGGGATATTGCCCGCCAACTCGATGATTTTCTTGTTGTAGATGTCGTTCAGCATGGCGGTCGAATTCGCTGTTGCATGAGACCCTTGCCGCCCGCCGCCCTTGGCGGTCGCGGCTCTGAGCCTATATAATGACCTGGATGCAGGAATAAACCGCCTGCATTCCAGCGATGCAGGGAAATATAGACGGATTTCCTTGCGATTTGCTGCGAACGTGCGGGATAGGCGTCCGGCGGCTCAATCGACTTGATGGGCTGCTGCGGCTGACCGGTGACACTCCGGCCCTCCATCGAGGTTGTTATGGACAAGGGCCGGTCGAACGGAGACGAAATGGACGCGATCATCAAGCCGATCCGCAGCGGTAAGCCGGCGGAAAAATCTGAAATTCCTGCTTCCGATTACATGGCATCGGCCATCGATCCCGGTCTGGTTCGGCCCTCCCGCGGCGAGGCCGAGGCGGCGGTCAAGACGCTGCTGGCCTATATCGGCGAGAACACCGGCCGCGAGGGTCTGCTCGATACGCCGCGCCGCATGGTCGAAGCCTATGACGAACTGTTTCAGGGCTATACCCAGTGCCCTGCCGAAATCCTCGACCGCACCTTCGGCGAGACGGCGGGCTATGACGATTTCGTGCTGATGCGCGACATCAACTTCCATTCGCACTGCGAGCATCACGTGATGCCGTTCTACGGCAAGGCGCACATCGCCTATGCTCCGGTGGATCGGGTGGTCGGCCTGTCGAAGCTGGCGCGTCTGGTCGATGCGTTCGCCCACCGCCTGCAGACCCAGGAACATCTCACCGCGCAGGTCGCCGGTGCGATCAACGCCATCCTCAAGCCGCGCGGTGTCGCGGTGGTGATGGAAGCCGAGCATACCTGCATGTCGGTGCGCGGCATCGCCAAGGAAGGTGCCAAGACCCTGACGACACGCTTTACCGGCGTGTTTCAGGATAATCCCGACGAACAGGCCCGTTTTCTCAACATGGTGCGTGGCGTATAAGCCTTTGAACGAAGGCGTCCGCGCCTTCTCTGACAAGGTGACGCCGTGACTTCATCGCACACCCACTCGCATGACATCGAAGAAGGGCTGACGTTTCAGCCCAAGTTCGACTCGTCCGGTCTCGTGACCTGTGTTGCCACCGACGCCGCCACCGGCGACGTGCTGATGGTTGCGCACATGAACGACGAGGCGTTGCGCAAGACCATCGCCAGCGGCGAGGCTTGGTACTACAGCCGTTCGCGCAAGGCGCTGTGGCGCAAGGGCGAAAGCTCCGGCCACGTTCAGCGTGTCGTTGAGATGCGGATGGATTGCGATCAGGACGCAGTATGGATTCGCGTCGAGCAGATGGGCGCGGCCTGCCACACCGGCCGACGCTCATGCTTCTACCGCGCCGTCACCGGCGAGGGTGGCGAGGCGAAGCTGACATTCATCGACGCCGACAAGGTCTTCGATCCCGCCAAGGTCTATCGCTAGACACTGGCGGGAGGGACGGCCCTCGCGGGTCAGTCCTTCGGGAGCCGGCGCTTGGCCCGCTGATCCTCGATGCTCCAGAACAGAGCGGTCGATGTGACCAGCAAGCAAGCGATCAGCCCCAGGAAGGCCCATGTCGCGTCGGGTATGCTGAGTGCGTTGATCATGCTCAGGACAATGCAAAGCGTGGACCTTTGGGCATGTCAAAGCCGCATGGCTGCTGCATGCCCAGCGTTAACCGGCGCGCATTCGGGGGCAATTAACCCCTTATTAACCATAAATGCGGCACGCTGGATTAGGTTCCGCGCGTGACCCGCAGAAGTGTGGGCGGTTCTGCGATCAGGTCACGCGCACTCATAAATTTGAGCGCGATCGGACGCAAAACCGGTTCCCACTTTTGCTGATCGCGCTCAAGGGAGCGGGCACCAAACATGGCGGTCGATTCAACAACCATCGGTGCTGGGCTGGAATCCGCGCGCGCGAAAATCGCGGGCACGATCAAGAATGCCGCCAGCGCGACCGGCGCCAGCTTCGAGTATCTGATCTCGGCTGCGAAGATCGAATCCAACCTTAATCCCAAGGCGCAGGCTTCGACGTCGTCGGCGCGGGGGCTTTATCAGTTCATCGAACAGACCTGGCTCGGGACGGTCAAAGAGGCGGGGGCTGCATTCGGTTTCGGCAAATACGCCGATGCGATTTCGAAATCCGGGTCGGGCCGCTATACGGTCGCCGATTCAGCCACGCGAGACGAAATTCTGAAACTGCGCGACGACCCCGCCGCCAACGCGGCCATGGCGGGCGTGCTGACGCAATCCAACAGTTTCAAGCTGACCGGCATGATCGGCCGCCGCCCGACCGACAGCGAACTCTACATGGCGCATTTTATGGGCGTGAGCGGTGCGTCGAAATTGATCTCCAAGGCCGAGGACAGTCCGGGCGTATCAGGCCCCGCGATGTTCCCGAGTGCGGCTGCCGCCAATCGCTCGATCTTCTACAATCGCGACGGCAGCGCGCGCAGCGTGTCGCAGGTCTATTCGGTGCTGACGTCCCGCTATGACGCGGCCGCGAATTCCCAGACGGCGCGCACGGCGATGGCAGCTGCCGGGGTCACGCCCGGTTCGCGCATGGCGGCTGCGCCGATCGACAACGCGGCCTATCTCTCGAGTTTCCCGCAGGCGCGAGCGCCGGTTGATGCACCCACGCAGGTCGCGTCGCTGCAAACGCCTGCCCAGCCTGTCTTCCGTTCGCTGTATCAGACCGGCGATCGCCCCGAGCCGGTGTCGAACGCCGTGCGTGAACTGTGGGGCAACAACGCCTCGCTGACGAAACCGATGCCGGCGGGCGGCGCAGCCCGGACGGAGGCCCCGCAGGGCCTCGGCCTGTTCAGCGATTCGACCGGTGTGTTCAGCGGGTGATGAACCCCTTAGGGTGTCATGCGCGGGCTTGACCCGCGCTTCCATCTTCAAAAAACTCTTTCCAAAGTGATGGATTGCCGGGTCAAGCCCGGCAATGACAATTGAGACAACATCGCCAGTTCGTGCCCTGCAGGACAAGGCCATTCCTTGATCTATGCCTTCATCCTCATCGTCGGCCTCGCTGCCGGCATCATCAGCGGCATCGTGGGCACCGGCTCCTCGATCATGCTGCTGCCGGTGCTGGCCTATGCCTTCGGGCCGAAACAGGCGGTGCCGATCATGGCGATCGCGGCAATCATGGCGAATCTCTCGCGCATCATCGCGTGGTGGCGGGAGGTCGACTGGCGAGCGGTTGCAGCCTATTCAATTCCCGCCGTGCCTGCTGCAGTCCTTGGCGCGAGAACGCTGCTCGCGCTGCCGTCGGGCGTGGTCGAGATCACTATCGGCGTGTTTTTGATTTCGATGATCCCGCTACGGCGCTGGATGGCGGCGAAACGCTTCACGCTCCCGCTGTGGTCGCTGGCCATCATCGGTGCCGCGATGGGCTATCTCACCGGCATCGTCGCATCGACCGGACCGATGACCGTGCCGATCTTCATGTCCTACGGCCTGGTCAAGGGCGCGCTGCTCGGCACCGAAGCCGCCGGGTCGCTGGCGATCTATATCAGCAAGGCATTGACCTTCCGGCGCTTCGACGCGCTGCCGCTCGACATCATCCTGAAAGGGCTGATTGCCGGGTCGTCGCTGTTTGCCGGCGCTTTCATCGCCAAGCGTTTCGTGATGCGGCTCGATCCTGAATCTTTCCGCTTTTTGATGGACGGCCTGATGCTGGTCGCGGGCCTGTCGATGTTCTGGAGTGCGATTCAAGGCTGAGACTTTGAGTCAGCTTTGAATCGCAGCTCCTTGATGCGACTCACTTTGGCAGTGAATCCTCTGCATAAAGTTCCGCGAATTCCTTGCTCGGCGGAATCGGCTTGATCACGTCGATCAGGACGCCATTGGGGTCCGACGTGATGAAGTGGCGCTGCCCGAAGTCTTCGTCGCGCAGCGGGACCAGGATGGGAAGACCCGCAGCCTTTGCCTTGGCGTACATCTCATCGGGATCTTCGACTTCAAAATTCAGAAGTAACCCGGACACCCGGCCACGGCCGACCTCCGGGATCGTTTTGTGGCTGCCGTTCAGAACGGCGAGATTGACCGAGGCGTCGGCGGTCGACTGGAGATGGATGTACCAGTCGCTTCGGAACTTCTCCTCGAAGCCGAAATGCGCCGTGTAGAAATCGGCGGTGGCGTACACGTCGGGGGTCATGATGACGGGGTAGAAACTGGTGATTTTCATGGTGGTCATCCCTTGCCAATTAACATACAGTCTGTATGTTTAATCGCAAATAACATACAGGCTGTATGTATGCAAGACCCCCAGTCAAAAGATCTGCCACGCACGAACCGGGACCGGACCGAAAAGACCCGGGCGGCGCTGATGCAGGCGGCCCGATCGCTGTTTGTCGACAAGGGATATGGCGACACCTCGACGCCGGAAATCGTCGCGGCTGCAGGCATTACGCGCGGCGCGCTCTACCATCACTTCGAGGACAAGCGGGCGCTGTTCAGGGCCATCGTCATGGACGAGGCGCTCGCGGTGGCCGGTGCCATCGAGCGCGAAACGCCCGCCGGATTGCGTCCCATCGATGCACTGCTGAAAGGAAGCGCGGCCTATCTCGATGCCATGCGCGTGCCGGGACGAACGCGATTGCTGCTGATCGAAGGACCGTCGGTTCTCGGTCCCGCAGAAATGAAAAAACTCGACGAGGACAACGCGGCGCGCACGCTGCGCAGCGGCCTCGAAGCGGCCATCGATGTTCGAGATTTACCAATTGCAGCGCTCGCCGATTTGTTGTCGGCGGCCTTCGATCGCGCAGCGCTCGCCATTGATGCTGATGAAGATGCCGAAGATTATAAAGCCGCGATCGTCACATTGATCCGGCGGATTGCGAAGGCGTAGCGGGGTTAGCGAGGTTAACAAAACCTCAACAAACGCAGCCGCTTATGGTGAACGTTTTCTTAAGTGTCATGGTTTACGGTTCGTAACAGTGGCGTCGCGTCGCGGTGCCTTGGCATGTTGCGTAAGCCGGAACACCCATGATCGTTCGGCAGTTTATAAGTTGGGTTCGCACGGCTCCCGCAGGGGAGCGCGCAGAGGCGACGCGGTGTCTGGCCCGCGCCTGGCTCATTTCCGATTTGTCCGAGGATGATCGCGCCGCCGCCGAAGGCGCGCTGCTGATGCTTCTCGATGATGCTTCGCCGCTGGTCCGGCAAGCGATGGCGGAAGTTTTCGCCCATTCGATGGATGCGCCGCCGGCGATCATTGCGGCTCTTGCCGTCGATCAGGCCTCGGTCGCAGTTTCGATCCTCGAACATTCGCCGCTGCTGCTCGACTCTGATCTCGTAGATATCGTTGCGACCGGAAATTCCGAGACGCAGTGCGCCATCGCGCGCCGCTTCGATCTGCCGCCGTCGGTTTGCGCGGCAATTGCTGAAGTCGGCTGTGCGTCATCGGCGCTGGAGTTGATCGAAAATCGCGCCGCCCAATTGGCGCCGTTCTCGCTGGCGCGCATCGCCGATCGTCACGGCCATCTTGCCGCGATCCGGGAGTCGCTGCTGACGATGGACGAATTGCCCGCCACCGTGCGGCTCGGGCTGGCGCAGAAGCTGTCCGATACGCTGACCCAACTGGTGACCGCGCGCGACTGGCTTCACCCTGATCGCGCCCGCCGCATCGCAGGCGAGGCGATGGAACGCTCCACGGTCAACATCGCCGCCCAGACGCGCGGCGCGGATATGACCGCGCTCGTCAGTCATCTGCGCTCCATCGGTCAACTCAATGTCGGGTTGATCCTGCGCGCATTGTTGTCGGGCAATATCGAACTGTTCGAGGAGTCGCTGGTCGAGTTATCCGGTTTGCCTGCCAGCCGCGTGGCTGCGATCGTTCACGACCGTGGCGGCGCCAGCCTGAACGCGCTGCTCGCGAAAGCCGGCTTGCCGGAATCGACCTATCGCGCTTTCCGCGCTGCGCTGGAAGCGTCCAACGAAATCGGCTTCATCGGAACAGTTGCCGGCGCGACACGGCTTCGCCGCCGCATGGTCGAGCGCGTGCTGACCCAGTGCGAGACATCGGAAACAGTATCGGAGCCGTTGCTAATTCTGCTGCGTCGCTTCGCGACGGAATCGGCGCGGGAAGAAGCGCGTCTGTTCTGCGACGAACTCGCGGCCGAGGATTTTGTCGGTACGTTGATTGCGCACGCTGCGGCCGACCAGATCCGCGACTATATATATGAGGCAGACACGGTCCTGTATCCGGAGCAGGAGGAATACGAGGCCGCCGAAGTTTACGCGGCGGTTGACCACTACGATGAGGCTGAACACGACGCATCGGCTGAAGACTATGCCGAGGTCGAGGACTATGTCCGGGTCAAGAAGTACGCTCCGGTCGAGGAATATGCTCGGGCCGAAGACGTCAGCGCTGCTGATCGCTACGCAGATGTCGCCGATGTTTATAGATATCGCGATTACGCGTACGATGACCGGCGCATCGCGGCGTAACCCTTTCTGACGTTATTTCTGTCAATTACTATCGTCGTCCCGGCGCAGGCCGGGACCCATAACCACCGGATTCTCTGTAACTATAGAGAGTGGTTTCCGTCGTACGCTGATGATCCGGGATGATGGTCCCGGCCTGCGCCGGGACGACGCTGTGAACTATCTCAGCCTTCCGGCACGATGCTCGGCGCAAGCACGGCTTCGAGGTGTTCGGGGCGGTCGCGGTTGACGTGAATCAGATATTCGTCCGCGACGCCGCGCAGCTTCCTGCTCAGTTCATCGGCCATGCCGACGGCCTCGATCCGCGACTGCTCGCGATAGATTGCCTGGATCGCGTTGACATGATGCTTGATCAGCTCGCCCGGCACCTGAGCGAGATCCGGCGCATGTTCGATAATCCGGCACAGGCTTTCCGCGGCCGCGGCCGCGGTGGGAAAGCCGAACGTCGCGGCACCGCCCTTGATGTCGTGGGCGGCGCGGAAAAGCTCTGCGTGATTCTCGCCGTTCAATCCGTCGCGCGCGATTGCGGCATAGGCCGCGCTCAGCCGATCGCACTCCACCTGCATCCAGTCCTTGAACTCGCCGGACAGAGCGGCGAGCGCCTTTTCGGCGCGCGCGACAGGATCGTCGATGTCCTTCTCTTCGGAATACCGCACCATCTTGCGTAGCGGATTGGGCTGCGAAATGACCTGGTGGTCCGCGAAGGTATCGACCTTGATCTCGATGGGCGGCTTGCGGGCCATTGGTGCTCCTAGTTTCCGGAACGGGCTTTATCGAGCAGCGATGGCTGCTGTACGATTTCGGCGTGGCCGCCGTTGCGGCGCTCGAGGCCGATGTAGGCGGCGTTGGTGTTGCGGCGCCGGTCCGGTCCGAAATAGTTCTTCGTCTTGATGAAGGGCCGGGGATTGGCCACGACGTTGAGAATGCGCTGATAAAGCCCCTTGGCGGAGATCGGCTTCGCCAGGAATTCGGTGACACCGGCATCGCGTGCCACCATGACGCGGCGCTTTTCCGAATGGCCGGTCAGCATGATGATCGGGGCGTAAGGATTACCCGCGCCGTCCGGCTGGCGGATCATCTGCGCGAGTTCGAGCCCGTCGAAAATCGGCATCGACCAGTCGGTGATGACGATGTCGGGGACGTAGTGGGAATACATTTCGAGCGCGGTCGCGCCGTCTTCCGCCTCATAGACTTCGCGCGCGCCGAACGAGTGCAGCAGCGTGCGCAGAATGCGCCGCATATGCGCGTTGTCGTCGCACACGAGAAACCGCAGCTTGTTGAAATCGATAATGAACATGCGCAGCCCGAGGTGGCGCACCCGGAAAACAGGGTACACCTCGCATTAACTATATGCGGCCGCCGTTAACGAATGGTTATCCACGCCGGGCCGGGGAGCCGGGCGGCAGGCATCAGAAAAGGGACTTATTATTGGGCATGATCTGATCCGAAAACCGGTGCCCACTGTTCGGGATCATGCCCTAGAACCCGAACTGCTCGCTGAGAATGCGCTCTTCCAGGCTGTGACCGGGGTCGAACAGCATGCGGATCGAAATGGTCTTGTCCGCGATGATTTCGACCCGCTTTACGTCGCGCGCCTCGTCGTGATCGGCGACGGCAGCGACCGGACGCTTGTCGGACTCAAGAACCTCGAACACGACAAAGGCGGTGTTGGGCAGCAGCGCGCCGCGCCAGCGGCGAGGGCGGAACGGACTGATCGGCGTCAGCGCAAGCAGCGCCGCATTGATCGGCAGGATCGGGCCCTGCGCCGAAAGATTGTAGGCGGTTGAACCGGCGGGTGTCGCCACCATGATCCCGTCGGAGATCAGTTCGGCCATCCGTTCGTGTTCATCGACCAGAATCCGCAATCGCGCAGCCTGATGGGTCTGCCGGAACAGCGAGACTTCGTTGATCGCGTGATGGATATGCACCTTGCCGTGGATGTCGGTGGCTCGCATCAGCAGCGGATTGATCACGGTGAGCTTCGCCGCTTCCAGCCGGTCGATCAGCGAGTGCGGGCTGAACTCGTTCATCAGGAAGCCGACGGTGCCGCGATGCATCCCATAGATCGGGATGCCCGAGCGCATGTGCCGGTGCAGCGTCTGCAGCATCAGGCCATCGCCGCCGAGCGCGACCACCACGTCGGCCTTGTCGGACGGCTGGTTGCCGTAGGCGGCGACCAGCTGGGCGAGGGCCTGCTGGGCCTCGTCGCTCGGGCCTGCCACGAAGGCAATCCGCTCATATTTCCTCGGCGTCGTCATGTCAGCCCTCAAGGCGCGACACGAGGTCGTGAGCGCGCGGGCTTCGTCTATACGAGGTTTTTGGGGGTTGTCGAGGAGCGATCAGGCCGCGCAAAACAGCCCCGCGCGGCCGATAGCCGACCCGCGGGGCTTGATCTGCTGGTTAACCAAGGCGGCTAACCGATATCTCCGGTCAGTATGACGTCCGGCCGCTGGTCAGCGCGGAGGCCAGCGATTGATATTCGGCGCTGTCACGGCCTGCCAGGGTTTCGATCTTGGCAAGGTGATGCTTTGCCTGTTCGCGGTTGCCCTGTTCGACCTGCCACAGGCCGTAATACTGCCAGGTGCGGACGTGGTCCGGATCGGATTTCAGCGCGCGCTCGTACCAGACACTGGCCAGCTCGTAGTTGCCGAGCTTGCGATACGAATAGCCGATCAGGTTGGCGACATCGGCGCGATCGTCCTGACCCAGCGCCTTGAGCTGCGGAATCGCGGCGGTGTAGTCGTGCTGCTCGTAAATCGTCGCATAGGCGGTGCGGTAGCCCTGGAGGAAAGCGGGATCCTCGATCGACGACTTCTTCTCGCTCTTCTTCTTCTTTTCCTTGGGCTGCGATTTGGTGTCGGAGGCGGGAGGGGGCGAAGGCGTGTCCGAGCCGGCGGCTTGCGCCAGATTGATGGTTGGCGCCGCGACGAACGCCGAAAGAACTAGCGCCAGAAATATCTGCCTGATGGTCAAGTTGCTCATGCCAAGCCTCCGTTGATCAGTAAAAACGATCCTATCCTGTTTGTACGTCTTAAACACCCTCCGGGTTCAAACATTCCTGCGATTGCCGTCATAATTCCGGCGATTTTCCGCCGGCCGGGGGCGTCGGCGCATAACCAAACTGTCATCCAGATGAACGAAAGCCGCTGGCGCGCTTCAGATTGAGTTCAGCGCGCCGGGCCTAGCGTTGTTGCCACGATCGGCACCCGGCCCAGACAGGCCGCTTCTCGATCGCGAGAAACAGGAGAGACCCATGCTGAAGATCATTTCTGCCGCCCTTGTTGCGGGTTCGATGATTGTCGCACCTGCCATGGCCGCCACCGTGATCGAAACGGCGCCCGTCGCCAAGTCCGAAACCATGAAGCCGTCGGTTGCGAACGCCAATGCGAAAGTGAAGGCAAAGAAGGTCAGGCATCACAAGGCGCACAAGAAGACCAGTGCTGTCGTGAGCAAGAAGCACATCTCGTCCACAGCGCCTGTGAAGCATATCGCCGTGCAGAAGAAGGGCTGATCCCCTCTGACGTTTCGATATTTCCGTGGGTTGCACTTGCATAGCCCCCGCATCGAAGCGGCTCATGGAAAGAAGAACGGCCCGCGATCATCGTGAGATGAGCGCGGGCCGGGCTTGTTTCAGTCAGTCCCGAGCAATCAGAAAGTCATGCCGGCTTTGAGCATGTAGGTGCGGCCGGGCAGGGGATAGGCGTTGAACGAGCCGTATGTCGACGCGCTGGCGATGGCGTAATCGTAGGTCAGCACGTCGAGGAGATTATTGACGCTGAACGACCAGAAGAATCGATCGATCTCGCCGCTGAGCTTGAGGTCGATGGTTGCGTTGGCAGGTATGAGTGGCTGGAAGTTGCGCTGGTCGTTGTCCATACGCCGCGCGCCCCAGTACCGGACGGTCGCATCGAACACCAGATAACGCTGCCACACGTCCCACGACACGCCGCCATAGGCGGTGACACGTGAAACCAGCGGAACGTCGTTGCCGGCAAATTGACCTTCGGAGAACACGGCACGCGTATAGGCGAAGCCACCCCTGAGCCGGACGGTATCGCTGGCGCGCAGGGTTGCACTGGTTTCGCTGCCGTACCGATGAGTCGGATCAAGGTTGATGTTGTAGAACAGCGCCGGGTTGAACTGGATTTCGTTCTTCAGCCGCATATCGTAGTAGCTTGACTGAATATCGAGCGGCCCGCCATGGATGCGAATGCCGCCTTCCACATCGTGAGACGTCTGGGTCTTCAGGCTGAATGTACCTAACGTCCCAAACGGGCCGGACCCGATCCGCTCATCGACGTTCGGCGTGCGAAACGCTTGGGCAGCACGCGCAAAGACGGCGAAATTGTCGTTGATGCGGTGTTCAAGACCGACGTGAAGGGCGTGATTGGTCTCGTCGGTGTTGAGCGGTGCCGCTTGGGCGTCCGGAAAGAAATAGTTTGGCGCCGTCGTGTCGAGCTTGTCTCTTGCCTGCAGTTTCGTGTTCTGGAGTCTGCCGCCATATGAGAAGTCCGTGCTCGGCAGGAGACCGATGGTCTGCTGCCAGTAACCGGCGAGGGTTTGCTGTTTCAGGTTGTAGACGTGCACCGGCGCATCGCCGGCATAGCGGCTCCGGTTTGAATCGTAGGCCGCATCGTAATAGTCGACACCCGTCAGAATGTTCGAACGCAGGCCGAAGAACGAGTTCTTGATGCTGAGACGTGGCGTGATCGACCATGTCTGCAGGGAGGAATCGACGTAGGTCGCGCTGAAAGGGCTTAGCGGAACTGAGCCAAGGAACGAGCCTTGCTGCTGCTTGTCGCGCACGCCGCCATCGACGATCAACTCCGCGCCGTCCCACAACGACTTCGTGAATCCGGCGGTGGCATTCTTTCCCTGCTTTTCGCCGCGATCGAAAGGCGTCGCTGCCCCGCGCGGATCGGTTGCAAGGCGGTTGATGCCGGTGCCGAATTCGCTCGTTGCCCTGCCGCCGGGCAGACCGAGGCTTTGATTGTCACCTGACAGGTTCAGGAAGGCGCTGAAGTCAGGCGTAGAGTAGCGAACCTCGCCGACGCCATTAGTCTGCCGCAAGGCATTGTTGACGCGATATCCGTCGGACGAAATGGCGTTGCCAAAAACGGCGGAAGACCATGGACCGGCGTTGACGCTGGCGGATACGTTTCCAAGACGCTGGTTGAACGATCCGACGCCAGCCTCGGCGCGCATTGCAATCGGCTTGCCGCTGCTGGCTCCGGTTTTCGTGATGATGTTGATTACGCCCCCGATGGCGTTATCGCCGTACAGCACCGCGCCGCTGTTGCCCTTGGTGACTTCGATCCGTTCGATGGATTGGAGCGGGATCGTGGACAGGTCGACGCCCGCAAGATCGACGTCGTTGACGCGCCGTCCGTTGATAAGGATGAGCGTGTTGGCCGAGGCGAACGCGCCGAAGCCTCGCAGATCGACCACGCTGCCCGCGCCGTTCACGGCACCAAAAAGGTTTTTGATCTGCACGCCGGGCACCGTTGCCAGCACGTCCTGAATGGTCTGCCCTGGCGAACGTGCAATGTCTTCCGCGGTGATGACGGCCGTGGAAGCGCCGACGATGCCGCCATAGAGGCGGCTGGCATCGACGTTGATCGGCGGCAATGCGCCGCCAGCGTTCTGCGCAAGGGCAGGGTTTACGAGCGCCGTGCCCGCGAGGCATGCCGCTGCGAATGACAATCCGAGCGTCGCTGCCGGAAAGAGAGATTTAGGAAAAAGAGTCACGTTTGAGCCCCGCCGATGCATGTGATCGCGGAGGCGCGGTGAAGACGCGCGCAGGCATGACGATGCGCGGCAAGCGAACGCTGCCGGACTTTACGTCGTGACTGAGGAAACAGGCCATCGGCCGAACCTCCGCAACTGTTACGTCACGTCACCGCTGCGGAAATGCCGCCCCTTCGCACGCCCCGTGCGACGGAAGGATGACCGGTACAGGCAGGTCTCCTGGCTCGCGGATCGTCGCCGTTGCCCGCCTTCCCAAGCTCGGCTGTAAAGCCTTCGCTCAGTGGCCTAATGGACAACGACTCACCGCTGACAGTTGCGGGGGCAGCTTCGGACTAGCCGTGCATGCGTCACTTTGACAAACGCACGGCGGCACCGAATTCCCTATTGGCCAGCTTGCGCTGGCACCTGTGCCGTGGTTGCAATCAATCGGCGGAGGGTTGCCTTGTCAATGACACATTGTCCAAGAAACCCAATGCCATGCCTCAGGTTACGGACTTCATCGGGATGCGTTGCAAATTGGTGACATATGGGCCGCGTGTGGCGGCAATGCTGCTTGCGCTGGGCGTGGCCGGCTGTGCCTGGACCGGCGGCAACGAGGGGCTGTCCTATACGGCCGATCGTGGCGTCGATGACCAGAAGTTTCCCGCCAACTACAGGCCGGAATTGCTGGCGCTGTTGCGCACCTACCTCAACGATCCGCGCGGCGTGCGCGAGGCGAGTATCGCGCAGCCAGCTCAGCGCGAAGTCGGTGGGCGGCTTCGTTATGTGGTCTGCGTCCGCTTCAACGCCCGCGGTGCGGACGGCGGTTATGCCGGCGTGAAGGAGCGCGCCGGAATGTACGTCGACGGCAGGCTTGATCGCATCATGGAAGAGCCCGGCGACCTGTGCAAAGGCGCAACCTATGCGGCGTTTCCGGAAATGGAAAAGCTGACGCGGTAATCCTGCGCGTTAGCAACTCGTCATTGCGAGGAGCCCTTGCGACGAAGCAATCCAGGTCTTTTTTCTAGCTCTGGATTGCTTCGCTGCGCTCGCAATGACGGATGTATGTCTCACGAAAAGTGCTGGACGATCGATTCGAACCCCCGTCGCCAGGCGCGGTAGTTCTCGACATCGAGCGGGATGGGTTCGGCCGCGACGCGAACGATCACCAACTCGCTGATCGGATCGATATAGATCCACTGGCCGTGGATGCCGATGCAGCACAGCGTCCGCCGCTTGCGGTCGATCTGGTAGAATTTGCTGCGATAGGCCGCATCGGGAAACATCTCGGCGAATTCGCCGCGCGCCCAGGCTTCAGGATCGCCGTTGTCGTTGATGTCGTCGATCCACCAGCCCGGGATCACTTGTTTGCCGTTCGCGACGCCGCGTTGCCGGATCATTTCGCCGAAGCGGGCGAGGTCGCGTGGGGCGGCGCAGATGCCGCCGGCTGCGCGCATCGCGCCTTCCGCGTCGAGCGTGATGTAAGCGTCGGCTTCTGCGCCGAGCGGGGTCCAGAGATATTCGCTGAGCAGATCGGAGAGGGCGCGGCCAGCGGCGCGCTCATAGACCCAGCCGAGCAGATCCGTATTGGTCGAGACGTAGTGGAACGCGTGGCCGTGGGGCTTGCCGTCCGGCTTCTGGGTGGCGAGATATTCGCGCAACTGCATCGTGCTCTGGCCGGGCTTGATGACATCCCACCCCACCGCGCGCCGGTAACGCGCGACATCCCCGTCCGGATCGACATAGTCTTCGGTGAAGGCGATGCCGACCGACATATCGAGCAAGTGGCGCACGGAGCAGCCGCCATACACAGATGACGAAACTTCGGGGACGTAATCGGTGACCGGACGGTTGGGATTGAGAAATCCCTTGTCCGCGAGAACTCCGCCGAGCGCGCCGGTGATCGACTTGCTCACCGAGAACACGATATGCGGCGTCGTGGCGTCCATGCCGCTCGCGTACCATTCGGCTGCAATCCGTCCGCGCCGGAGTACGACAAATCCCTTGGTGTTCGTTGTGCGCAGCGCCTCGCGCAGCGTCGTCGGCCCCTTGTTGCCCTCGAAGGCGACGTTGCCGATTTCGGCCAGCGAACTTTCCAGCGGGACGGGATGTTTCGACGCCGCGATGTTCGCTGTCGGCAACACGCGCCGGACGTTGTGAAAGCTCCACTCGCTGTAAGGCTGGATGCGCCAGTTCGCGAGCGTCACCAGGTTGTCCCGCGACGGCGGGAATTCGTTCATGAGATTCTTTGCAGGACTCTTCGCGGTCGATTTGGCTGACATTCGTTTCTCCGGAGTCCGATCCAGCGGGACTGAATCGTTTCATTGTTGTTTTTGGACGCGGTCGGGCGTGGATGATCGCCTTGGCGGGAGACTGCGCACGCGCATTGTGCGCGTTAATCGGCGCAAGACAACACTGCGCCGCACAACCATGGCGGCGGGCAGGAGAGAATCGGACTCGGAAAGGGCCGTCTGGCAAGAGGGCCGGTATAAAACAATGCGCGAGACTCTTCGCCGGGACGGCGTTCATATCTCGGCAAGACGCGGATGATTCTCAGACAGCCTTTTGAGGAGCCCTTAGCCGTGAACACGATATTGGTCTTCACTTTGGCCGTTGCTGCCTCGCTCAATGCCTGGTGCCTCAGCGCCTACCTCTGAGCTGTACAGGCGCACTGATACAAAACGGCCGAATCGGTTGATCGATTCGGCCGCGCTGTTGATCCAGGGATTGTCCAAGTCGGTTACTTGGCGCTCTCCGAGTACTTAAAGGCAGGCATAGCCTTCAGCTGCTCCTTGGTCCCACTCATGACCGCATGGTCCGGGTACCAATCATTCTTGGTTGTTGTTGCAGCCATCCCGCCGCCTGCAGCACCCGTCGTTGTCGACGGCCTTGCCGTTGACGACGTTCCCGACGAACCCGGCATCTTGTCGGCCGATGCAGAGCGGATCGGCTCATCGACCCAATTCAGCTTGTCGAACGTCACCGCGATGTCGTGCTGGCCGACGCCGAGGAAGCCACCGACGCCGATGATCACGGCATTGATCTTGCCGCTCTTGTCGAGGAGGATTTCGCTGATGTCGCCGAGCTTCTCGTTGGCGTCGTTATAGACCGCGAGGCCGACAAGCTTGGAAGCCCGCCAGTTGTCCTTCAGGATCATCTGTTCGCTGGATGCCGACGCAGCCGGAGCAGTGGAAGGTGATGCCGGAGTTGTGGTCTGTGCGAACGCTGCTCCACCAGCCAATGCGGTTCCAAGCAGAGCTGCCGCCACATATTTCTTAATCATCGGATTCTCCTTTCAATAAATCGATTGAACCGGGAGAACCCAAACCACTTGCTTATGTTCCGGGAACTGACGCTGTTCCTCTGAGTCAATTTAGCAGGTTGCGCGGTACTTTTTCCGAATGGAAAGGAACCTCGCCGCTTTCAATCGCGGCGTGGAGCGTATTCAGTTGTGCCTCGAGATATTCGTTCGCGGCCAAGAGTGCCATCAAGGCGCCGCGCGTGTCGCCGCCGCACTGTGCGATGACATCATCAAGGGCATTTTCATAACGGTCATCATGCGGCTTTGCTAAACTCATGATCGTCCTCGTTCCGGTTTTTTGCCTGACTCACGGTATACCTGTGTGGTTAACGGTGACCGGATGGTGACCGTTCCAAGGCGAGCCGATTTGTCCACGCAATTCACAGGGGCTTTCGCGCTTTTCCGGGCTCCCGGAGGGAGTATTTGGCGGACGTGTGGGCGCTATTTCGCGGCCTGATCCACCACCCAGATGTCGAACACCCCGAGGTTGTAGAGGAAGGCGAGGATGGCGATCACGCCGATTGCCGCGATCATGTATTTGTGGTGCGCGCGGAACCCGCCAGTGCCGTCCATGCGAAATCTCCCGCGCGGCGATACGCCGTTTGCAGTATTGGTGACGTAAATTGCACAACAGCGCAAACCGGACGGCGGGGCTCCGGGCCAAGCCGCAAAAGGGCGGCGTGGTCTTGTCCCGGCGCGGCGGCGCTGATAGCTGTTCCCCCGATGCCGGTTTAGCTCAGCGGTAGAGCAGCGGTTTTGTAAACCGAAGGTCGGGAGTTCAATCCTCTCAACCGGCACCACTTGTCACGCCGGAACGGCAAAAATCCCCGGAATTCACCAACCAACGCAGCAACTTGAACGCCGCCCTCATCGGCGGTGAACAGCTCCGTCTGTTCCCAGGCGGCCAGTGGCGCCGTTGGGGAGCTTGTCGTAATGGATCAGCCCCGGTAGGCCCCGCTCTGCCCAGCTCCGCGGCGCCGCATAGATCTCGTCAGGGAAGGCGCTCACGGCCACCGGGAGCTTGACGCCCCTGATGTTGAAGAAAGCGCCTCGTCCATCTGCTGCCGGGTCAGGTGATCGCAAAGGGCCGAATGATGCTCGTTGTGCTTGTGAGGTAGTGCCAGCGGCCGGCGGTGCGTTTGACACCGCTGCCGTCGACCAGATGGGCTTAGTGTTCGTTGGTGCGCGGGATCAGCCACGTTGAAAATGTTTGCCAGACGCCGTCGCCGAAGTGACGCTGATAGGCGATGAAATCGCCGTCGTTGCCATGCACGAACTCATAGCGATGGTGTTTGATCTCGTTAGTTTGCGTGGTCATCTCAACTCTCCTTTGTAAGTACTGTTTAGGAACTAATCGCTACGTGTGGCCGATCAATGGAATGATAATCGTCATATAATCACGTTATCGAGAGGCATCGGTCCGGGCCGTTTGCGCGCTGGAGTGGCGAGAGAGCCGCTTGCGGCCGGGCCATTAACCTTCCGCTTGCCAAAACCTTATTGAAATCGTTCGCAATTGAACGACCGGGAATGCTTACGCGTTAGGCTTACCTGACGATTGGGCGGGCGCTTTAACTCCTGTAACGGCCCGCTGGACTAGGGTGCAGCTTCAACGAAGGCATCATTCCATGCGCGCGATAGTTGCTATGGCGTTACTGATCGGAACGGCGGTGACGGCTCTGGCCGATACCGGTCCGCTGATCGTGATTCCGGGCCGGGCGGGTGTTCCCGTCATGATCAACGGGCGCGATGCGTCCTACGCCATCGTCGAAGGCGAATGGGGCCTCGCGAAACATTTCAGAAATCCTGCCCGGGTGTTTGGTGGCTGGGATCGCTACATCGGCCCGGAGGTCGGGCACTATTATCCGAGCGCCGGACGCACACCGGGTTATGGCCGTCTCGAAATCCAGCCTTCCGCCAACCGCGCGCTGCCGCAGCCGGCCGAGAGCTACCACCGCTCATGGTCCGCGCAATCCGCGCCGCCTGCGCCACAGCAGCAATACGACGTGCCAGAGTATCCGACGATCATCGAAGCGCCTCGGGACAACAGTTACCGGCCGAACGGATTCAGGCCTGATCTTCACAGCTACCGGCCGAACGGGTTTCGGCCGGATCTGAAAAAGTAGACCACAACCAAAACAAAAAGCGTTCAAACAGGAGAGTGTTATGCGTCAGATGATTGCAGGATTGATTGCGGGTGTGGCGTTTGCCGCCACGATGGCGACGGCGGCGCCCGCGCAGGCGTGTGCCGTGACCGACCCGTGCGGCAACTACGGTTATTACGCTTACAATAACGGATGTGGCTACGGCGCCTGTGGCGTACGCGAGCGTCTGCCTGATCCGGCTGGCCCGCAGTATTACTGGGTCAACCAGGGTCCGACTTATTCCGGCCCGGGCAACTTCGCTCCGGTGCCGACCTATCAGGAACGCGCCGTGGTCGGTTCGCGCTACTATGGCCGGCCTTATCGCTACGGTTATGACGGCGGCCCTTACGGCAACGCCACCAGCCATTACTATGATGGCGCTCCGGGCGTGCAGGGACCGGCGGTCTACAGCTATCGCTTCGCCCGCCGCCACTATCATCGCGGCTATCACCACATGCATCACCGCCCGTATCGCGCCGCGCCGAAGTATTATCACGCGCGTCATTACGGCCATCGCGTGAAGCCGCTTCGCTACAAGTACTGATTTTCGAACGATCTGAAGTTCGGACGCCCGCTTGCATTGTGCAGGCGGGCGTTTTGATTCAGCCCATCAGGCCGAGGCGGGTCGATCCGATGTACAGCGCGAGCGCTGCGGCGTTCGATACGTTGAGGCTCTTGATCGCGCCGGGCATGTCCATGCGCACGACGACGCTGCAGGTCTCGCGCGTAAGCTGACGCAGGCCTTTGCCTTCAGCGCCCAACACCAGCGCCAGCGGCGCATGCAGCGGCACGACGCTGAGGTCACCCTGGCCTTCGCTGTCGAGGCCGACCGTCAGGAAGCCTGCCTCGTTCATTTCGCCGAGCGCGCGATGCAGGTTCGCGACTTCGACCATCGGCACAAGCTCGAGCGCACCGGATGCGGACTTCGCCAGCACGCCGGTCGCTTCAGGGCTGTGCCGCCCGGTCGTGACGATCGCCTTGACGCCGAACGCCGCCGCCGAGCGCAGGATCGCGCCGACATTGTGCGGATCGGTGATCTGGTCAAGCACCAGCACGATGCCGTCCTGCGGCAGTTCGTCGAGATGCAAACCGGGCAGGGGATCGGCCTCCGCGAGCAGGCCCTGATGCACGGCATCCGGCCCGAGCCGCCGGTCGATATCGCCCGGGTGCATCAGTTCCGGCGGGACGCGGGTGTCGATCTTCTCATCGGCGAGCCGGCGGGCGACGTTTTCGGTCACGAACAGTTTGCGGATGTGCCGCTGGGGATTGGCCAGCGCCATGGTGACCGAATGCCAGCCATAGAGAATCACGGGGCCTTCGCCCTTTACGTGTCCCTTGGCGTGCCCCTTTCCGCCACCCTTGGCGTCGCGGTCGCGCCAGTGCGGGCGTCCGCCCTGAGGTTTGGCTTGCCGTTCCGGGCGCTCCCGATCACGGTCGCCGCCGCGTCCGCCTGTTTTCGGGCCTTTGAAACGTGATGTCCGGTCTCGATCGCTCATGCGGCCTTGTCCCACGGGGCTGGAATAATGGCAATTTTCGGCTTTGGGCGGGATCGCAACGACCTGTCATATTCGTCCCCGCCTTGGTTGACTTTACCCCGGCGCTTCGCCCATAAACGCGCCGACCGGGCGCCCGTTAGCGGGCACGCTTTTTACCGTCATCCATGGCCGTTCAACCACCCCCGTTCGGGTGGTTGAGGGTGTCGGATGGCGTCGAGCGGGGGAGTGTCCCGAGTGGCAAAGGGAGCTGACTGTAAATCAGCCGCCGTATGGCTTCGAAGGTTCGAGTCCTTCTTCCCCCACCAATCCAAGATCGCCCGGAAATCATTTCCGGGCGATTTTTTATTGGTCGCAGCTGTGTCAGGCTGTCGCACGGGATTCTATCCATCACGGGGATCGACACCGATGAGATCGTTGGCTTTGGGCCTCGTTCGCTTGTCTCTCGGATTCTATCACGGGATGCGCGATCCCGAATTTCAGGCCATCGTCTTCCTGCTAACCATGTCGGTGCTGGGCGGTTCGATTTTCTACCATTCCGTCGAGGGCTGGTCGTGGCTCGATTCGGCTTACTTCAGCGTGGTGGCCCTGACCACGGTGGGCGACGCCAACCTTGGGCCGACCACCGGTCTGTCCAAGATATTCACGATGGGCTTCTCGCTGGTCGGAATCGGTCTGGTATTGGCGTTTCTGTCCCGGCTTGGATCGTACCGGGACCTGGAGCGCCGGGACTGACTCAACAAAAAGCGGCACAACGAAAAGCCGCCCTCGGTAGATCGGGGCGGCGTTCTCGATGAACGGCGCATGTTAGCGACTTAGACTCATTCGTAATAGCGCCGCTCGCGGTAGACCTTGCGCGGCTTCACGGGCCGGCCTTGCTCGGCGAAAGCGAAGATCGGATTGAGCTGGCAATAAGCCCGGCGTCCCGACGCGCTCGCCATGCACTGCGCATAGGTATCGTAATAGCAGGTGCCAGGTCCGGGCTGATTGCCCTCTTGCAGGCAATAGCGATAATCCCGGGCTTCGGCAGTGCCTGTGCCGAACACAGCCACGCCTGCCAGGGCCATGGCGGCTAAAAGTGCTTTGCGCATGAGACATCTCCCGGTTGGAAATTGGTTATAATGAGAACCCACTCATCCGGAATATGGTTCCGTTGGTCCCGCACTGCAAATCAATCGTGGTTGAGGCGGCGGGACGGCCATGCTAGTGCTCGCCGCGACGCGGGTGTAGCTCAATGGTAGAGCAGCAGCCTTCCAAGCTGAATACGAGGGTTCGATTCCCTTCACCCGCTCCAAACGCTTCCTGAAATGTCCGCCGGTCCGCCGGTCGTTGAGAATGGGCGATTCTTAGCCGCAAAAGGCGCGGACGATCTTGCCTGTCTTGTTGTCGGTTTCAATCGTTATGCGCTCTTGCCTGTAGTCCATGGTCACAGGCTGACCGGGCTTGATCTGGCGGACGATCGTGGCTCGGGTTAAGCGCTTCGCACGACGGTCCGAAATCCTGTTTTTGCCGGCCAGCGTCGCTGCGGCGGCCGGGTTACAAACGCCGGCGCGAAGGCCGGCAGCCTGCGATTCCGAATGACAGCCGACGACGACAAGGAAAGCAATCGTCAAACCGGCGAAGCGACGTGCATGAATCATGAACAGGTTTCCTTCAAGGATCATCTCACTCGGCGCAACCGCCTCACGAATCGTCGAGCTTGTTGAGGTCGCGCACCGATTGCATGATCGGCTCGAAATTCGACCGCGCGTCCAGCGCATCGAACAACTGGGCTGTGTCCGACAGCAACGTGTGGGAGCGCTGGATTGCGATTCTCACGTCGTCCTGCGGCGTATCGGACAGGCGGCCATGCCCGGAGAGCAGGATTTTCGAGTTCAATCCCTTCAGCCGCTCCAGCGATTGGATGTAATCGGCGATGCTTCCTGACCCGAACACGCCGCCCATCACGCCGCCGGGCATCAATGTGTCGGCCGCGAACAGCAGACCCTTGTCCTGATCGAACAGGCTGATGCACGCGGAGGTGTGGCCGGGCGTGTACATCACGTTCAGCTTGAAGTTGCCGAGGTCGATCAGGTTGCCTTCTTCGAGCCAGATGTCGACATCGATCGGCATATTCGGCTCATTGAACATCTTGCGCAGCATTGAGAAGTCATCGCGCAGCATGATCTTGTTCGCAGCGAGCCGATGCGCGGCGATGATCGTCTTCCCGGTGAAGTGGTAGGCCGCGCCGATATGGTCGAGGTGCTCATGGCTGAGCACCACCATGTCGATGTCGGAAGGGCTGACGCCCAGGTGTTGAAGACATTCCAGCAGATGCGGGAAGTTCGAGGACAGGCCGACGTCGATCATAATGGTCCGCTTGCTGCCGCGAACCAGATAGGCGTTGGCGGCGCGGTTCTTGAACCGGATCTGATAAACGTCGTCTGCGGCCTGTATCAGCGAGCAGACATCGTTGTTGAGAAGGATCGGGAAGGGCGAAGGCTTGCGGTCGCTCATGGCGCTGCGCCCTTGAAGGTGATCGCGTTCGAGGCGCGCAATCGCTTGCTGAGCGCGTCCATGATCATCAGCGCGAAGGCCGGCTGCTGGCTGACGAGGTAGACGAAGCGGGCGTGATTGATCCGCATCACCCGCGTGCCGGAGACGGCAGCGACAGCGGTCGCCGACCGCGCCGAACCGTCGATGACGGCCATCTCTCCGAAGAATTCGCCCTTGCCGAGGGTGACGATGACCGTCCTGTCCGCCCCCGAATTCTTGACGATGTCGATCTTGCCTTCCAGTACCACGAACAACTCGCGGCCGGTCGATCCCTCCTCGAAAACGACTTCGGAGGCGTCGTACTCGTTGATGCATTTTTCGATTGTCATGGAACGCTCACAGCCTTTCGCCGCTGGTTCTGCCTAGATATTAGGCGGGAATCCGGGCGACGCAATGCCACGACACGGCGCGCGGGAAATGCCGCAGAGCACAAGCAGCGGGGAAATTGGCGACAATCTCAAGTGCCGGTCGTATTCCGAGGCGCGGCCTGTTCGCGGCAATCTCCCGGACGGCGGCAAGTCCCAGAGCCAGTCCCCGCCTGCGATCGAACCAAGAGAGCAATGGCCCGGCTAGCGCAAGGTTAGTTCGCGGTGGAACCTGCGGCGATCTCACGCGGAGGCCGGCGTGCCGATTTTCGCGTTCACGCCGGTTTCATGTTCGACATCACCATGGTGGCGATCTCGGTATAGGTATTCACCAGCGGTCCGACGATCTTGTGCATCGCGTTCTTCGAGACCAGCGTGTCGTGCATCACCAGATGGTCGATCCCCGTGGTCAGGAAGCAGATCACCGCGTCGCGCGGTGTCTCGATGATCGGCTCGCCCTTGACGTTAAATGACGTGTTGATGAGGACGGGCACGCCGGTGAGGGCGTCGAATTCCTTCAGCAGCCGGTAAAGCGTCGGATTGGTTTCCTCGCGCACCGTCTGTACCCGCGCCGTGCCGTCGACATGGACGATGGCAGGGATTTTGTCGCGCCATTCGGGACGGACGTTCTTGGCAATCAGCATGAAGGGCGAGTCTTCCTCGCCCTCGAAGACTTCCTTCGCGCGCTCATAGAGAACGATCGGCGCGAACGGCCGGAACGGCTGCCGATGTTTGACGCGGCTGTTGAGAATATCCTTCATTTCGGGTTTGCGCGGATCGGCCAGCAGGCTGCGGTTGCCCAGCGCGCGCGGACCGAACTCGGAGCGGTCCTGAAACCAGCCGATCACCTTCTGATCGGCGAGCAGCTTCGCGGTGTCGCGCGCGATGTTGTCGCTCTTTGTTTGCGTTGTCTGAACGCTGACCAGGAACTTGGCCGTCGCCTCGCTCACCTCCTGATCGGAATAGCGGCGTCCGACATAGGAATGATCCATCACGAATGACCGCGGCTGCTTGAGAATTTCCACCCAGCCATAATAGGCGCAGCCGATCGCGATGCCGTCGTCGCCCGCTGCCGGCTGAATCCAGACGTTTTCGAAACCGGATTCGCGTGCAACGCGTCCGTTGGCGACGCAGTTCAGCGCGACACCGCCGGCGATACAGAGATTTTTCGCACTGGTCGTTTCACGCAGCCATTCCGCGCGGGCAAGCAGCACCTTTTCGGTATCGTCCTGAACGCGCCAGGCGAGATCCTCCCAGTGCTTCATCAGCGGGCTGGTTTCCCACTTCTGGTCACTGTCCATGATGTAGGGCTTGTTCAGCTCGGAGGTCCAGCGCGGAACGGTGAGGGCATTGTCCTTGATCTGCATCAGCGACGGGACGTTGCCGTGACGTCCGTAAGGCGCAAGGCCCATCAGTTCGCCGCACTTGTTCCAGTCGCCGAAGATGTAGGTGGAGGCGCGGCTGTAGAGCGCGCCGAGGCCGGGCATGTTGTAGAATTCGTCGCTGAGAAATCCGCGATCGGGCTCCATCCAGACCTTCTTGAGACATTCGAGCTTTGAGCCCGAAAATTTATAGTAGCTCTCCGACTCGCGCGCCAAGGGCGTGGCGGCGTCGCTCGCGGGAAACGGCTCGTTGACATCGGAGCGGTAGCTGCCGACGCCATCGACGATCATCACGACGCCTTCTTCGAAGGGGGAGACGGCGAAGGCGCTGTAGGCGTGCGCAAGGTGATGCGAGATCGAGACGATCTTGTCGGAGTGTGACAGAAAATGGGGATGGCTCTTGGCGTCCGCCCGTTCATATTCGGGCAGGAAGCCCGGCAGATCCTGGTACAGCAGCCGGTCTTCCATTTCAGGAACCGGCAGGATGTAACAGTTGCGGACCACCAGATCGACGTCGTCCAGCGTGATGCCTTCGGCGTCCAGACAATAGTCGATCACTTCCTTGTAGAATCCGCTGGCGTGCTTCTCGCGGGTGATGCGCTCCTTCGCGATGGCATAAGCGATCTCGCCATCCCGCAGCAAACAGGCGCTCACGTCGTGGTCGTAGGTGTTGAGGCCGAGAACGTAAGTATGTTTTTTGGGCATAGACCAACTTTCGGAGCGGCGGGCTTAAACGCTTAGTGACGGAAATGGTTCGGATGGTTCAATCGCGTCTCGCAATTGCGAAGGTGTTTCGTTCAGCATGATGAACAACGGTTCAGCATGAGCGTGGCAATATCCAGATTAGCATGAAGACATTGTGATACCTGGATAGTTAATGCACTCGCGATGAGATGATGCATCATACGGTTGCTTGACCGGCGAGGGGGCTTGACCCTAATCTGTTACCGGATGAATCGTACAGTAGTCTTGTTTTTGACTATCTATTTTCCGAACGTGCCTGAACGGGACGCAGGTTCGTGAGTTTAATACGCGGAAGTGCTCCACGGCGTTTCCGGAAATGGAGGTGCTTTTTATGACTCAGATGAAGACACGTTCGAACTTTCTGAAGCGTGCCTTGGCAGCGGCAGCGTTGGTGCTGGTCTATTCGATCAGCTTCATCGGAACGTCGTTCGTTGTCGCAACGTCGACATCGACCTCGGCGGAAGCCCGTGGTCGTGGCGGTGGACGCGGTGGCGGACGCGGCGTTGGTCGCGGACGTGGTCGTGGTCGCGGTGTAGCACGCGGTCGTGGCCGTGGTCGCGGGTACTCTCGCGGTCGTGGTTATGGCTATGGCTTCATTGCTCCGGGCTGCTACTGGAGCCCGCGCTGGGGCCGGACGGTTTGCCCATACTGATAGTTGCGCGCTCGCGTAAAGCGGGTTTGCAAAGAAATGCGAGGTGCGCCGGTTCTCCGTCGCACCTCGTTTTCGTTTTGAAGAACTTGCTCTAACGGCGTGTGCTGCCTGGTGCCTTCAGGATTTACGAGAACCTGACGCGCGCACCGCAACGGGAGCCGCGGCATCGGCGCCGCCCACCAGCGCATCGCGCGCCGTGGATACAATCCGCCGGATGATATCGTCAGTGTCGCTCGTATCGCAGAGTCCGCCGGATAGTTTGCGGAGCCGTTCGCTGTCCGTCACGGTCTGCCGGATCATGGCCAGTGCGAAATGCAGGCCCCAGTAGATATCGACTTCGTCGCGATGGGGCAGGGCGAGACGCAGCGCGGTCGCGAAGCGCTGCAAATGCCGGAATTCGCGATCGACGATCTTCTTGATCGGCGGCACGGTCTCGACCGAGGCGCGGGTCATGAAGCGGGCGGCCGCAGAGCGTTGAAGATCGGGACTGAGGCACCAGCGCAACGGCGGACCAACCAGCGCGCGCAGGATCGCATCGACGCTCGGGCGGCCGCCGCCTTCCAGTTCCGCGGCTTTCAGTTCGGCAAATCGCTCACGGTTCAGAACGGTGGTGCGGCTGACGAACAGATCAGCGAGCAATTCGTCCTTGGAGCCGAAATGATAATTCACCGCCGCGAGATTGACGCCGGCGGCGGCCACGATGTCGCGCATCGTGACTTCGCCGAAGCTGCGCTCGGCCCAGAGCATTTCAGCGGCGGTGAGAATAGCGGTTTTTGTCTGATCGCTCGACATCGAAGCCAACGGTAAGAGGTGCCATGCAAAAGCGCGAAAGCTGTTTCGCGCTGCGAAACAAAATCATACATTTGTTTGATTGTCACTTGTCATTCAAACAAATGTATGAAATCAACCTAGCAGCAAGATTGCTGCGCGGCAAGACGTCGACACGATGACGAGACAACGTCAACAATGCTGACGTTGATTGTCGGGTGGACAGTCGGTCGCGAGTGTTGCAAGACCTTCTACAACCAACAACAAGAGAGGACCGTTCTATGGATTTCACCATGTCTGCGCGCCAAACCGAATGGCGCAACCGCGTTATCGCGTTTATGGACAAGCACGTTCGCCCTGCCGCTCCGATCTACAAGGAGCAGGACGCCGCGGGTGATCGCTGGAAAGTAATCCCGGTTCTCGAAGACCTGAAGAAGAAGGCGAAAGCCGAAGGCCTCTGGAACATGTTCATGCCGCCAAACGAGCATGAAGACGATGAATTCCGCGGCGCCGGCCTGACCAATCTTGAGTATGCGCCGCTCGCAGAGCAGATGGGCCACTTCTACTGGGCGTCCGAAGTGTTCAATTGCTCGGCGCCGGATACCGGCAACATGGAAGTGTTCATGCGCTACGGCTCCAAGGAGCACAAGCGCCAGTGGCTGAAGCCGCTGATGAACGGTGAAATCCGCTCGGCGTTCCTGATGACGGAGCCGGCGGTGGCATCGTCCGACGCGACCAACATCGAAACCAGCATCAAGCGCGATGGCGATCACTACGTCATCAACGGCCGCAAGTGGTGGTCGTCCGGCGCAGGCGACCCGCGTTGCAAGATCGCGATCCTGATGGGCAAGACCGATCCGAGCCTGCCACGCCATCAGCAGCAGTCGCAGATCCTCGTGCCGCTCGACGCGCCCGGCATCACGATCGAAAAGATGCTGCCAGTGTTCGGCTTCGACGATGCACCGCACGGTCATGCGCAGATTTTGCTCGAGAACGTGCGCGTGCCTGCCAGCAACATTCTGCTCGGCGAAGGACGTGGCTTCGAAATCGCGCAGGGCCGTCTCGGTCCGGGTCGCATCCATCACTGCATGCGCACCATCGGCGTCGCCGAGGCCGCGCTCGAGAAGATGGTCAAGCGCTTGTCGTCGCGTACCGCGTTCGGCAAGAAGATCATCGAGCAGTCGGTGTGGGAACAGCGCATCGGCGAAGCGCGCACCAACATCGACATGACCCGTCTGCTCTGCCTCAAGGCGGCGGACATGATGGACAAGGTCGGCAACAAGGCCGCTCAAACTGAAATCGCTATGATCAAGGTCGCGGCGCCGAATATCGCGCTCAAGATCATCGACGACGCCATCCAGGCATTCGGTGCGGCGGGCGTGTCCGACGAAGCCGGTCTGGCGAAATCCTACGCGGGTATCCGCACGCTGCGTCTGGCGGACGGTCCCGACGAAGTTCACAACCGTGCCATTGCGCGGCTTGAGCTTCGGAAGTATTCCAATCAGTGATCAAGTAAGAAAAGATTGGGAGACGTCGTGGCTGAGCAAGTAAGGCAAGACGAAGACTACTCAGGAACCATGGAAGTCGAGGAACGTCATCGGATCGATGACGTTCACCTGGATGCCTGGATGCATGAGAATGTTGAGGGCTATCAGGGCCCTTTGACTGTCCTTCAATTCAAGGGCGGTCAGTCGAATCCGACCTACCGGCTCAACACGCCGACAAAGTCTTACGTGATGCGGCGTAAGCCATTCGGTAAACTTTTGCCGTCGGCTCACGCCGTGGATCGCGAATTCAAAGTGATAGCGGCCCTGCATGCGCAGGGCTTTCCAGTGGCGCGCGCTTACGCGCTCTGCATGGATGATGCGGTGCTGGGCACGGCCTTCTACGTCATGTCGATGGAAGAGGGGCGTGTGTTCTGGAATCCGACGCTGCCGAGTCTTGAGCCCAAGGAACGTCACGCGGTCTTCATCTCGAAGATCGAAACGCTGGCGAAGCTGCACAGTTACGATCCGGAGAAGATCGGGCTGGGCGACTTCGGCAAGCCCGGCAATTACTTCGCACGTCAGGTCGATCGCTGGACCAAGCAATACCGGGCTTCCGAAACCGATCTAATTCCGGAAATGGAAAGGCTGATCGAGTGGTTGCCAAAGACCGTGCCGCATCAGGCGCGTGTTTCGGTGGTTCACGGCGACTATCGCCTCGACAACATGATCTTTCATGCGGACAAGCCGCAGGTAAAGGCCGTGCTGGACTGGGAATTGTCCACGCTCGGTGATCCGATGGCGGACTTCGCCTACCTGCTGATGCAGTGGGTCATGCCGGGACTCGACGGCGCCGATTTCAAGGCGCTGAACATTCCCACCATGGAAGAGGCCGAGGCCATCTACTGCAAGGCGGCGGGTGTTCCGCCGATCGAGAATCTCAACTGGTACTTCTCCTACAATCTGTTCCGGCTCGCTGGAATTTTGCAGGGCATTGCCAAGCGTATTCAGGATGGCACCGCCTCCAATGCCAAGGCCGATGCATCGGCGGCGCGCCGCATTCCCTTGGCGCAGGCATCGTGGGCTTACGCCCAGAAGGCCGGCGCGAGCTAACGCCCAAAATAATCGCGGTGTGACGCGCGGCAACGCGCGTCCGCTCAACTCAATCAAAAATCTGGAGAACGTCATGGGTCGCCTCGAGGGCAAGTCCGTCATCATCACCGGCGCGGGCAGCGGCATCGGCCGCGCGGCATCGCTGATGTTCACCAAGGAAGGCGCGAAGCTGATCGCGGTCGACAAGACCGACGGCGTCAAGGAAACCGTCGAGCAGGTGCGCAAGGCCGGCGGCACCGCGGAAGCTGTGATTGCCGACGCGGGTATCGAGGACGAGGTGAAGGCTTTCATCGCCAAGGCGATCTCGGCTTACGGCAAGCTCGATGCGATTTGGGCGAATGCCGGCATCGGCGGCGGTCTGGTGCCGCTGGCGGAGCAGACGCCGGAGCATTGGCAGGAAGTTCTGCGCGTCAATCTGATCGGGCCGTTCCTCGCGGTGAAGCACTCCATTCCGCACATGGTGAAGCAGGGCCATGGCGCCATCGTTTGCACCGCATCGGTCGCGGGTCTGAAGGCCAACGCCAGCGGTCATCCTTATGCAGCGAGCAAGGCGGGCGTGATCAGCCTGGTGCAGACCACAGCCTATTCGCTCTCGGGCACCAACGTTCGTATTAACGCGGTGTGCCCCGGCTTGATCGAGACCGGCATGACCAAGCCGATTTTCGATGGCGCGAAGGAGCGCGGCACCGAAAACAAGATCGGCCAACTCAATCCGCTCAAGCGTCCGGGCCAGCCGCATGAGCTCGCGGCGATGGGATTATTCCTCGCCAGCGACGAAGCGTCTTACGTCAACGGACAGGCGTTTCCGGTCGACGGTGGTCTGACCGCATCGATGCCATACGCCGGCAAGCCGATCTGATGTCGAGCGCTCCTGCCAAGCCGTTTGTTGCACAACATGCCGTCCCGGTGGGCGTGACATCGACACGCTGGTGGTGGGTTCGCCATGCACCGGTGCGCGAGGACGGCGGCAACATCTACGGCCAGTCCGACATCGGCTGCGATTGCAGCGACAGCATCGTGTTCGCAGGCGTCGCGAAATTCCTGCCGAGGGATGCCGTCTGGTTTTCAAGCAACCTGAAGCGCACGCACCAGACCGCCGCGGCGATCTGGGCGGCCGGATTGCCGAAGCCCGATCAGATGCTTCAGGACAAGGCGTTCGCGGAGCAGGATCTCGGCGAGTGGCAGGGCATGAATCGTGCTGCGTTCTTTGCTGCGCGTCCGGCGTCGATCGCCAGCTACTGGTTCGCGCCCGCGCATGAACGCGCGCCGGGCGGCGAAAGCTTCAACGATCTGTCGGACCGGACAGTGGCGGGTATCCGGCGCATCAATGCCGCGTACGCGGGCAAGGACATCGTTTGCGTGTCGCACGGCGGACCGATCAAGGCGGCGATCGCGCATGCGCTCGGGCTCGAGGCTGGCGCAGGATTCGCTTTCACCATCGACAATTGCTCGGTGACGCGGCTGGATTATCTGGCGAGCGAGAGCCACAGCGGCTGGCGGGTGCCGATGATCAACCAGCAGCCATGGATCGCCAGCCACGCGCACGATGCGATGCATCAGCCCGCCGGACCGGAAGTCACCAACAAGCTCGGATAACAACAAAACATCGCAGGAGAGAAACGCATGACCTTGTTCGACATGACCGGAAAAACGGCCGTCATCACCGGCTCCACCAAGGGCATCGGACGCGCCATTGCCGAGCGGATGGTGGAGCACGGCGCGCAGGTCGTGATTTCATCGCGCAAGCAGGATCAGTGCGATCAGGTGGCGAAGGAAATCAACGACAAGTTCGGCAAGGGCAAGGCGATCGCCGTCGCAGCGAATATTTCGAGCAAGGAAAATCTCCAGAACCTCGTCGATGAAAGCACGCGCGCCTTCGGCAAGATCGATGTGCTGGTCTGCAACGCAGCGTCGAATCCGTATTACGGGCCGCTCGCGGGCATTTCCGACGATCAGTTCACCAAGATTCTCGGCAACAACATCGTCGCCAACAATTGGATCATCAGCATGGTGGTGCCGCAGATGATCGCGCGCAAGGATGGCTCGATCATCATCGTCTCATCCATCGGCGGTCTGAAGGGCTCGACCATTCTTGGCGCCTACGCGATCTCGAAGGCGGCCGACATGCAGCTCGCGCGCAATCTTGCCTGCGAATACGGCCCGCACAATGTGCGGGTCAATTGCATCGCCCCCGGCCTGATCAAGACCGATTTCGCCAAGGCGCTGTGGGATAATCCAGATAACCTGAAGGCATCCACCGCGCGCTCGCCGCTGCTGCGCATCGGTATCCCGGATGAAATCGCGGGCGCTGCGGTGTTCATGGGATCGGCCGCCGGCAACTTCATGACCGGGCAGACGGTTGTCATCGACGGCGGCGCAACGATCAGCTGATCGTCTTTAAGAATCAAAAGCCGGACGCGAGTTGCCTCGTGTCCGGCTTTTTCATGTCGCTTATTCCACCGCCGCGTAGACGAGGCTGCGCACCAGCGTGCGGAAATATTCGCGCTGGCCGGGGCCTTGCGACAGGAAGATCGCAAACAGATCTTCCTGCGGGTCGATCCAGAAGAACGTGCCCGCTACGCCGCTCCAGAAGAACTGTCCAACAGAACCGGCGTAAGGAGCCATGCCCGCATCAGTGCGCACCGCGAAGCCGAGGCCGAAGCCATGGCCGGGCGGCAGCAGATGCGACTCAACCTTGACGTTTGCTGCGAGATGGTTGGACGCCATGAAGGCGAGCGTCGTGCGTCCGATCACACGGTTGCCGTCGAGCGTGCCGCCGTTCAGCAGCATCTGGCAGAAGCGCGCATAGTCCATCGCGGTCGAGACCAGCCCGCCGCCGCCGGATTCCATCTTCGCGACTTCCAGCGGATCAAACAGTGCGACCTTGTCGCCGGTCCATGGATCGGCCGGGAAGGGCTGCGCGATGCGCGACTTGTTGTCCTGCGCGGTATGAAAGCCGGTCTCGTTCATCTGAAGCGGGCTGAGGATGCGCTCGCTCAGGAAGGCGCTCAGCGGCTTGCCGGACACCACTTCAAGGACGCGGCCCAGAATGTCCGTGGAGCGGCTGTAATTCCACTCTGTGCCCGGCTGGCACATCAGCGGCATGCTGGCGATCAGCTTGGCGTGTTCTTCATTGGTGATGTCGCGGCGGAAGGTTTTTGCCTTCGCGTACATCCGCTGCACCATGCCGGCGCCTGTGATCTCGTATGAGATGCCCGAGGTGTGACGCAGCAAGTCCTGAATCGTGATCGGATGCACGGGCAGCGCAAATTCCAGCGCGCCGTTGCGCTCGACGCCGACCTTCTGGCTGCCGAATTCCGGAATGTATTTCGCCAGTGGATCGTTGAGCAGGATGTGACCGTCTTCGACCAGCATCATGATGCCGAGCGACACCAGCGGCTTGGTCATCGAGAAAATGCGGAAGATGCTGTTGGTCGCCATCGCGGTGCTGCCGGCGGGGTCCTGCGTGGGATCCAGTTTTCCTTGCGCCTCGAACCAGCCGATCTGTCCGCGCCGCGCGACCATCGACACCACGCCGGGCGTCGTGCCCTTGTCGATCTCGCGCTGGAACGCGTCGCGCATCCGCTGCAGACGCTGCGCGGAAAGGCCAATCGTCTCCGGTTTGGCTGAGGGAAGGGCTGGAGTTGCCTTCGCAGTTTCCTTGGCGGCGCTGGGTGTGGCGTGGACGTTCATGTTGCCTCCGGTTTTTTCTTGTTTCGTGCAAGCGCCGGACATGGTTGAACCGGCAGCGTCGCGGGGCAGATTGGTACAAAAATCCGCGGTTGAACAGAGCGGTGGACGCGAAACCGGCGGCGCAGGCCGAGGGTTGCGGCAGCGTCGTTAACCGACGTCCATGACAATATCGAGGCGATGGTTTGATGACTGACGCGGGTGCCAAAAAGCTGACGAAAGACGGCTGGACGATCGTCGAGGACGACGGGTTTCTCAATCTGGTAGGGCCGCTCTGGCATCGCGCCAACGACACGACGGGCGAATACGCCATCGTCGCGCAGGGCAAGCACAAGAACCGGCGCGGTTTCGTGCAGGGCGGATTGTTGATGACGCTGGCGGACCGCTCGCTCGGCATGGCTGCGCGCGCGGGAAGCGGGGCCAGCGCGGTCGTCACGATCCAGATGGACACACACTTCATCGATGCGGCCAAGATCGGGGAAATCCTGATCTCGATGCCGCGCGTGGTGCGCAGCACGCGCACGCTGATTTTCCTGAACACCGAACTGACGGCGGAGGGCCGCTGCGTTGTGATGGCAAGCGGCGTGTTCAAGATCATGAAGGGCGCGGGCTGAATGATCGCGGCCGCGCGGCTGAAACGACAAGGCCGCCCCACAGGGTGGAGCGGCCTTTATTAAGAGACACATTATTTAGAGACGCATTTTGCGGACTTACGCCGCCCGCACCTCGCGCAGGAAGGCATCGACCTGCGCCTTGAGCGTTTCGCCGTTCATCGACAACTCGGCGGCCGACGCGACGACCTGATCGGCAGCGACGCCGGTTTCCCGAGCTGCATCGCGGACGCCGACGATATTCGCCGAAACTTCGCCCGTGCCGCGTGCGGCCTGGGCGACGTTATGAGCGATCTCGCGAGTGGCCGCACCTTGCTCCTCGACCGCGGACGCAATGGCGCTTGCGATCTCGTTGACCTTGCTGATGGTGTGGGTAATTCCGTCGATGGCCTCGGCAGAGGTCTTTGTCGCGGACTGAATCGCACCGACCTGCGCTGAGATTTCGTCGGTCGCCTTCGACGTCTGGCTTGCCAGCGCCTTCACTTCGGATGCGACGACAGCAAAGCCGCGTCCGGCGTCGCCGGCGCGCGCAGCTTCGATGGTGGCGTTGAGGGCGAGCAGGTTGGTCTGTTCGGCGATCGCGCTGATCAATTTCACAACGTCGCCGATCTTCTGGGCGGCCAGCGCCAATCCCTGAACTTCCGCATTGGTGTCGTTCCCCTGCTTGGCTGCGTGACCGGCCACCTGTGCGGATTCATTGACCTGCTGGGCAATCTCGTTGATCGAGGCGTTGAGTTCCTCGATCGCGGCGGCAACGGCCTGGGCGTTCTGCGATGCTTCTTCCGAAGCCTCGGCGACCGTTGCGGTCTGTTGCGTCGCTTCTTCCGCCGTGCGCGCCATGTTTTCAGCGGTGCTGCGCAATTCCGTCGATGCCGCGCCCACCGCATTCACAACGCTGCCGACACCGGTTTCGAACCGCTCCGCGAGGGCGAGCACGGTGCTGCGGCGTTCGGTCTCCGAGGCGACACGCTGCTCTTCCTGTGCGACGCGCAGCCGGTCGGTTTCGACAAGGCTGTCCTTGAACACTTCCACCGCGCGCGCCATCGAGCCGATTTCGTCGCGGCGATCTCCGCCGGGCACGACAACATCGTGCTTGCCCGACGTGATCGTGCGCATCGCGCCTTCAAGCGCAACAATCGGGCGTGCCAGTCCGCGGCCGACCCAGGCGGCGATCAGGCCGGCGATCAGGACGGCGGCAATCGCACCTGCTGCGAGCCATTTGGCGGAATTGGAGGCGAGTTCCTGATATTCCCTGGTGTTGCGGATGATCTCGACCACGGCGACAGGCTGGCCAGAGAAGTTCTTGAGTGGGCCGAAGGTCGTGGCGGTCGGCTGGCCGTCGAGCATACCCGTGAGGAAGATAGATTCACCGGCCAGTGCGCGCTTGAGGACGGCTGGCGCTGCGGTTGCGCCCTTGATTGTCGATGCGAGGGTCTGGATCTTGTCGTCGTTGATCTGATGGATCGCGACATCGACACCGAAGCGTGCCTTCATCGAGTTTACGAACGTCTGGCCGAAGGGCGCGCCGACATCGACCGTACCCATCAGGGTCTCGCCATCGAGAACCGGGGTTGCGCCGAAGATGTTGAGAACGTCACGCCCAGCCTCGACGCCGCCGATCGGCTTCTTCGTCGCGAACGACTGGACGATCATTTTGCGCCGGGCGGTCACGTCGTCGCCAAAGGCCTTCGGATTGTGGACCCGGGTGAGGGCGATGCCGGGCGGTATCTGAATGGTGATCAACTCGATGCCGAGCGGCTTGATGTCCTTCAGTGTCTTGTCGAGCAACGCGTTGATACCTGCGCGATCCTGCGCGCGGATCAGAGGCTTCAGCTCCGGTATATTCGCCACTGCATTGGCCACCGCCTGCACGGCGCGTGTATCGGAATCCATCGCGCCGATCATGTTCGCGTAATCGGATTGAAGCTCGCGATGGAGAGCCAGATCGACGGCGTTCTGTTGTTGCCAAAGGCCGAACGCAGCCAGCCCGGCACAGGAGGCAGCCGCCACCAGTGAAATTGCGATCATAATCCTGGCAGAAACCGACCAAAGCTTGCGCATCGTATCTCCAAAAAATCCCGAGCCATCACAGAAAACCTGTTGGCGACAACTTAGGAATTTTGAATCAACACCGGGTTAAGGGGCGCACTTTGGAGTCCGTCCTGCAGTCGAATACAGGCCGTTGTTCGTCAGGCAGACATCGGGAGTCGGGGCGGGCGTCTTTGACGGAGCCGATTGCGCGTTCAGGCCGAAGTCCGAACGTTTAGCTTCTCGGCTCTGTGCCCGGCGCAATCATGCTTAGATGAAAGACGAGCCCTGATGGCGGGTAGCGGAACGTGCAGTCGCCGCCGAGTTGCCGGCTGAGATTCGCAATCAGCCGCGTGCCGAAACCTTCTTCATCGGGTGGCGTGACGGCCGGCCCGCCGCTCTCGCTCCATATCAGGCTGACGGTGGTGCCGGCTTCCGAGGGCTGCGCCGTCCAGCCGATGGTGACGCGGCCGCTGTCGTTCGCCAGCGCGCCGTACTTCATAGCGTTGGTGCAAAGCTCGTGCAGGATCATCGCCATCGGCACGGCCGTCGTCGGAGGCAGGTCCACCGGCGGTCCCGAAATCACGAAGCGATGTCCGCGCTCCTCCTGCAGAGGGGCAATCGCGGCTTCCGCGACTTCAGACAAATCCGCGTGCTGCCAGTTCTTCCGGGTCAGGAGGTCATGGCCGCGCACCAGCGCCTGCAAGCGTTCGTGGAACTGGCGCAGGGCTTCGGGCCCCTGACTATGGCGAAAGCTCAAGGACGCGATCGATTGCACTGTGGCGAGGGTGTTCTTGACGCGGTGGGCGAGTTCATGAACGAGAATTTCGCGGCGTTCTTCAGCGGTGGCGCGCTGCTCTTCCCGCATGGCGTTCTCGTCCATCAGCCGGTCGAAGGTCTGTCCGAGCACGCCGATTTCGTCACTGCGGCCCACGATGCCGGTGCGGACGGTATCGTGACCGCGACGCCAGGCTTCGGCCGTCGCCACCATGCGCATCAATGGCCGGCGGATGATGCTCTCGCCGACAAGCCACGCCAGCAGGAATGCCACCGCGCTGCCAAGCGCGAACAGCGCGATGCTGTTGCGCACGGCGCGGTCGATCGGTTCGAACGCTTCGCTGCGCGCGATACCGCTGCTGACGTAAAGCCCGAATGGGGTCACGGAGGCCGGGATATAGCCGACGATGCGGGGTACGCCGTCGATACCGATGATGTCCTCGGTTCCAGGCGCTGCTGCACCGATCCTGCCGATGCTGTTGTCAAGTTTCGTCCCGACAAACTTTTCCGGGGCCGGTTCGCGCGACACCACGATGCCGTTCCGGTCGGCGATCAGTATGGTGCCGCCGCGTTGTACACCGCGCTGCTTCAACTGCTTTCCCAGCCATTCAACATTGAGGCCGGCGACAATTGCGCCCGTGACTTTTCCATCTCGAATGATGGGTGTCGCCAGCGGAATGACGTTGCGGTCGGACACCTTGCTGGCGATGAACGTCCCGATCGCGAATTTTTTCTGACCGACGGCGGTTCGGAAATAGTCGCGGGTCGCAAGATTGGGCGATGCCAGGCTTGGCTCGCTGAAACACCGGATGTTGCCCTCCAGCCCGACCACCAGAATGGATGTCAGCGGCTCGATATGGGGCCGGACCCGCATGATGTAATCGGTGCATGCGGTGCTGTTGAGCCGGTCAACCTCGTCGGCCTCCGCGACCGTGCGAAGCGCACCCTGGATGCCGTCGAAAATCTGGCCTACCTCGGACGCGACGACCTGTGCGCTGCGCAGGGCGTCGGCGCGGGCCTCGGCGTAACGGGCGTTGCGCAGGTCAAATGCACCGTAACTGACCGCGGCGAGACCGGGCAGGGACGCAACGAGGGTGAGCGCCAGCAGCCGGTGGGTGAGTGACATGCGGCGTATGGCATTGCGAAGCGGCAAACCGTTTATTTCCCCCACCGGTTGAGCTTTTCTTGAATGTACGCGGCGTGCCGGATGGCGGCAATCGCCGCAGGCCGGGTTCCTTCACAGGCTAAAATCGCGAGAAGGGGGCGTGGACGGCGCGAAAATGGTTCGCTATAGAGGCGACTCTGTAGGAGCGTAGCTCAGTTGGTAGAGCATCGGTCTCCAAAACCGAGGGTCGCAGGTTCGAGCCCTGCCGCTCCTGCCATCGGGCGGGCTTCCTGTTGAATTAAAACGTCTTTTTCAGCGTAGCTCTTTGGGAGCTACGCTTTTGAGTTCGCCGCGAGCGCGGGAAGCGCCGTTGCATCGCACTTGATGATGCAGCCATTCATTTCGGCGAACCATCCGCTGGCCTCCGCTCCAAGAACGCATCAGACGTTCAAGGCAATCATCGTACTTCTCCGCAGCGTCGATAAGAGTAGAGTCAGTCTTGTCTGTCTCACTTGAAGAGGGGGATGCAGCATGACGATCTACATTTCTCAAGGTCGTTACACCGCCGAGGCCATCAGGGGGATGTCTGCGAAGCCGGAGGACCGTTCCGAGGCGGTCGCCGAGTTATTCGCTGCCGCCGGCGGTCGTCTGATCGGTTGGTATCTGACGTTGGGACCTTACGATTGGCTGATCATAGCGGAAGCACCGGATGAGCCCACGATGATTTCAGCGGTGCTTGCTGCCGCGGCCGGCGGAAGCCTTTCGGATATCACGACAACTGTGGCGCTCACGGCGAGCGATACGGCGAAAGCCTTCCGGCGGGCAGGCGAACTGACTCAGAGATTTAGATCGGCGGGCCAAGCCGACTACTACGGAGTGGGGATCGACTCGGGTCGCTCGCTCGACGAGGCTTGAATTCCGAATGTTGGCGGCATCGCCTTAAGCGTGCGGTCTGTGCCGCCGCTGACACCACTACGACAACTAAGCTGTTGTTCCAGCGGCCTTCTGTCACCCCGCCGGTCTCTCCTGATCAGCCGCAGAAGGCACTCATTTCTGGCCCGCAACCCCTTGGGAAACCTTGACCTGACGGTCATCTCACAGTAGATAACGGCACCTGCTGCCGGCCCGCTTTGACGGATATCCGGCGCGGCATTGAAATCCCCGGACAATCGAGCCCGCTTGGCGGCTCATCCTTCTAAAGAGGGTTGGGCGCAAGAAACTGTGGCGTGCGAGGGCTGTCCGGATTCCTGAAATAACTGAAATCACGCCAGGATACGACGTTTTCCCGGCATTATGGATGCGGACCCCGACGATGGCTTTCAGCCCGTTCAAATTCCTGCAGGAAGTGCGCTCGGAGACCGCCAAGGTCACCTGGCCGACCCGCCGCGAGACCATGATCACGACGATCATGGTGTTCATTATGGTCGCGGTGTCCTCGATTTTCTTCTTCGTCGCGGACCAGATCATTCGCGTCCTGATCACTTTCATTCTTGGCATTCAGGCCTGAGCGCGGAACCGAAACAAATGAGCATGCGCTGGTACATCGTTCACGCCTATTCGAACTTCGAGAAAAAGGTCTCCGAATCCATTCGCGAGCAGGCCAAGCAGCGCGGACTGGAAGATCTGTTCGAACAGGTGCTGGTTCCGACCGAGAAGGTCACGGAAGTGCGCCGCGGCCGCAAGATCGACGCTGAGCGCAAGTTCTTTCCGGGCTACGTGCTGGTGAAGATGAACCTCACCGACGAGGCGTTCCATCTCATCAAGAACACGCCCAAGGTGACGGGCTTCCTCGGCGCGGAAAACAAGCCGATGCCGATCTCTGAAGCCGAAGCCATGCGCATCCTGCATCAGGTGCAGGAAGGCGTGGAGCGTCCGAAGGCGTCGGTGTCGTTCGAAATCGGCGAGAACGTGCGCGTGGCCGATGGCCCGTTCGCGTCGTTCTCCGGTGTGGTTGAGGAAATCGACGAGGCGCGTTCGCGCGTGAAGGTCGCGGTGTCGATCTTCGGACGTGCGACGCCGGTCGAACTGGAATTCGGTCAGGTCGAAAAGGTCTGATCGTTTTCGTCGCTGCTTAGGCAGGGACGTGAGAATGCCGTGGGAGGAGACAGCCGGTCGCCAGCCGCCTGTCGAACCGCACCACGGTCCTAAGAAGGTCCGGAATGGTCCGGGTCGTTTGAAGGAGTAAAGTATGGCTAAGAAAGTGACCGGATACCTGAAGCTTCAGGTGCCGGCCGGTGCGGCGAACCCGTCGCCACCGATCGGTCCCGCGCTTGGTCAGCGCGGCCTCAACATCATGGAATTCTGCAAGGCGTTCAACGCGCAGACGCAGAAGGAAGAAAAGAACACCCCGATCCCGGTGGTCATCACCATTTATGCGGACCGGTCGTTCACGTTTGAAATGAAGACCCCGCCGATGTCCTACTTCTTGAAGCAGGCGGCGAAGATCCAGTCCGGTTCGAAAGCGCCGGGCCGCGACGTCGCTGGCAAGGTGACCCAAGCGCAGGTGCGCGAGATCGCCGAGAAGAAGATGAAGGATCTCAATTGCGATACCGTCGAAGCGGCCATGAAAATGGTTGAGGGCTCTGCCCGTTCGATGGGTCTCCAGGTGGCGGGGTAACGATCATGGCTGTTGGCAAGAAACTGGTCAAAGCCCGTGAGGGAATCGACCGCGAACATCTCTATACCCTCACCGAAGCCGTCAAGATGGTGAAGGAACGCGTTAGCGCGAAGTTCGATGAGACCATCGAGATCGCGATCAACCTCGGTGTCGATCCGCGTCACGCTGACCAGATGGTTCGTGGCGTTGTGACCCTGCCGAACGGCACCGGCCGCACGTTGCGCGTCGGCGTGTTCGCGCGCGGCGCAAAGGCCGAAGAAGCCAAGGCTGCAGGCGCTGACGTTGTCGGCGCTGAAGAGCTCGTTGAAAAGGTGCAGGGCGGTGCGATCGATTTCGATCGTTGTATCGCAACCCCGGACATGATGCCGCTGGTCGGTCGTCTCGGTAAGGTGCTCGGCCCGCGTGGCATGATGCCGAACCCGAAGATCGGCACCGTCACCATGGATATCGCCAACGCCGTCAAGGGCGCCAAGGGCGGTTCGGTCGAGTTCCGCGTCGAGAAGGCTGGTATCATCCAGGCCGGCATCGGCAAGGCGTCGTTCTCGGAAGAGAAGCTCGTTGAGAACATCAAGGCGCTGGCCGACGCTGTCGTGAAGGCGAAGCCTGCGGGTTCCAAGGGCACCTACGTTCAGCGCATCGCGGTCTCGTCGACGATGGGTCCGGGCGTCAAGGTCGAGCCGGGCAGCCTCAACTCCTGATCGGCAATGGCTTGAATGGTTTGAAGGCGGAGCGGTGAAAATCGCTCCGCCTTTTTCTTTATGCTCCATCGATCTCTCATTTGTCCTGGCCGGGCTTGTCCCGGCCATCCACGTCTTCCTTCCATGCAAAAACAGGCGTGGATGCCCGGGACAAGCCCGGGCATGACGAGATGAGAGATTTGCCTGTTGTTGAAATTGGATTGAACGATGCCCCATCAGGTCCTGATCTTTTCCCGCTTTCCCAAAGCCCAGATGGTGCGTATCGGCGAGCGCTACGAGTTGCTCGACGGCAAGGGCCGGCCGCCGATCGAAACCTTCAGTGCCGAACAGCTCAAGCCGATCCGCGCGATGATCACCGCAGGCGGACAGGCGATTCCCCCGGCGGTGCTGGACTCGCTGCCGTCGCTGGGCGCGATCGTCTGCTACGGCACTGGCTACGACGGCGTCGACCTCGCGGAAACCGCGCGGCGCAAGATTGCCGTCGGCAACAGTCCCGCTGCGAACGCGGCTTCGGTCGCCGACCTTGCGATGACGCTGATGCTGGCCACGACGCGACGACTGGTGCCCGCGGACGACTACGTGCGCAGCGGCGGATGGTCGGGCGCGAAACCATCGCCCTCGATGCGTCCGCCGCTCGGCATGACCGGGCGCAAAATCGGAATCTATGGGATGGGCGAAATCGGCCGCAAGATCGCGGCGCGTTGCGCGGCGTTCGAAACCGAGGTGGCCTACCACAGCCGCAGCAAGCACGACGTCCCTTATGCGTATCATGCCAGCCTCGCCGCATTGGCGGAGTGGGCTGACATATTGATGGTGGCGGTGCGCGCAGGCGCGGACACGCAGCACGCGGTCGATGAGGACATCTTGAAGAAACTTGGGCCGCAAGGAACGATCGTCAATATTTCGCGCGGATCGGTGATCGATCAGGCCGCGCTGGTCGCGGCGCTCGAAAGCAATGTCATCGCGGGCGCGGGGCTCGATGTATACGCGAAAGAGCCGCACGCGCCGGATGCGTTGACGAAACTGCCCAACGTGGTGCTCACGCCGCATATCGGCGGGCACACGGTCGAGTCGCACATCGCTATGCAGGATTGCGTGATCGCTAATCTCGATGCCTTTTTTTCAGGCAAGCAGCTTCGCTTTCCGGTGACGTGAAGCCGGAAAATAAAACTGTCATCATCTGTGTCGCGGATGCTGACATATGTAAGAAGCCGCAACGCAAATTGCGATGCTTCGTTCCTTACGTATCGAAAAAATTTATATCGCCGCAGCGCACATTAGTTTGATTGCTGATTAGAACGAGTCGAATGTAGTGTTCGCCTTCGAATTTCGAAGGAGATCCGCGATGGCGGCATTCGTACTCAAGATCAACGGCGGCGAACATCGTGTGGATGTCGACCCGCAAACACCTCTTCTCTGGGCAATCCGCGACGGCGCGGGATTAATGGGCACCAAGTATGGTTGCGGCGTCGCGCAATGCGGCGCGTGCACGGTGTATGTCGACGGCCAGCCGATGCGATCATGTTCGCTGCCGGTCTCGGCGGTGGGCGCCAGCGAAATCACCACCATCGAAGGCATCAAGAGTCGCGAAGCCGCCGCTGTGCAAAAAGCGTGGGTTGCGCTCGATGTACCGCAATGCGGATACTGCCAATCCGGGCAGATCATGAGCGCAACGTCGCTGCTCTCGCTCAATCCGAAGCCGACGGACGAGGATATCGATCTGGCGATGAACGGCAACATCTGCCGCTGCGCCACCTATGTCCGCATTCGTGCCGCCATCCACGATGCTGCCAAGTCGCTGGAGGGCTGAGCCATGAACGTCCACATCAAGAACACGGTTACACGCGCATCCGCACTCTCACGCCGCTCGCTTCTGAAGGCGGGGGCCGGACTCGCGATCGGCGTTTATATCGCAAAGGGCGGCAAGGCTTTCGCGCAAGCGCCGGCCGCAGCGCCGCCTAACATCACCCCAAACACGTTCCTTATCATCAAGCCCGATGACACCGTCACGGTGCTTTGCAAGCATATTGAATTCGGACAAGGGCCGTTTACCGGCATGGCGACGCTGGTGGCCGAAGAACTGGATGCCGACTGGGCGCAGATGCGCGCCGATCACGCGCCGTCCAATCCGGTGCTCTACAAGAATCTGCTGTTCGGCGTGCAGGGCACCGGCGGCTCGAGCGCCATCGCCAACTCCTACGAGCAGATGCGCAGGGTCGGCGCAGCCGCGCGCGAAATGCTGGTGGCTGCCGCTGCCAAGGAATGGAATGTCCCCGCGTCCGAGGTCATGGTCGAGAACGGCGTGATCAAGCATCCATCGGGCAAGGAGAGCCGGTTCGGCGCGTTTGCCGAGAAGGCGAACCAGATGCCGGTGCCGACGAATCCAAAGCTGAAGGACCCGTCGCAGTTCAAGTTCATCGGCAAGGAGGGCGTGGTCAAACGTCTCGACAGCGCCGAGAAGTCGAACGGCACTGCGGTGTTCACGTTGGACATCAACGAGCCGGACATGCTGACGGTGGTGATTGCGCGGCCGCCGCGCTTTGGCGGCACGGTTGCTTCTTTTGACGCGACCGCAGCCAAGGCCGTGTCCGGCGTGGTCGATGTGAAGCAGGTGCCGACCGGTGTTGCGGTCTATGCCAAAGGCTTCTGGCCGGCGAAGACCGCGCGCGATCTGCTGAAGATCACATGGGACGACAGCAAGGCAGAAAAGCGCGGCACTGCGCAGTTGCTGACCGAGTTTCGTGGGCTGTCGAAGACGCCAGGCAAGACGGTGAAGACGGAAGGCGACTTCGATGCGGAGGTCGCCAAGCCGGGCGGGCGTGTGATTGAAGCTGAATTTGCGTTTCCGTATCTGGCCCACGCGGCGATGGAACCGCTGAACGCGTTCATTTACTGGCAGGGTGACACTGCGTCGTCGCGTTTCGGCAGCCAGTTCCCGACACCGGATCACGCGACCATCGCGAAAATCCTCGGCCTTCCGATGGAGAAGGTCCAGCTCAAGACCATTCTCGCCGGAGGAAGCTTTGGACGACGGGCGCAGCAGACGGTGCATGTTGCCGCCGAGCTTGCGGAAGTGGCGAAAGCCATAGGTCCCGGCAAGCCGATCAAGCTGGTATGGACCCGCGAAGACGACATGCGCGGCGGATACTATCGTCCGTTCAGCATTCATCGGATGCGCGGCGTCGTGCGTGACGGAAAGATTCAGGCGTGGAGCGACACCATCGTCGGGCAGTCGATCATGAAAGGTTCGCCGTTCGAGGCGATGACCTTCAAGGACGGCCTCGACTCGACTGCTTACGAAGGATCGAACGAAATCCCGTATGAGGTCGCCAATTTCAAATGCGACCTGCATCAAGTGGATGTCGGTGTGCCGGTGCTGTGGTGGCGTTCGGTCGGGCACACGCATACCGGCTACGCGGTCGAGGCCTTCGTCGATGAGTTGCTGGAGGCGGCCGGAAAAGATCCTGTCGAAGGGCGGCTTGAACTGATGAGCAAGAAGCCGCGCCATGCCGGTGTGCTTCGTGCGGTCGCAGAACTAGCGGACTGGAAGAACGCGAAGCTCGAGCCGGGCCGCGCGCGTGGCGTTGCCGTGGTCGAGAGCTTCAACACTTTCGTCGCGCAGGTCGTTGAGGTGTCGATGGAGGCGGAAGGCCCAAAAATCCATAAGGTCTGGTGTGCGGTGGACTGCGGTATCGCCGTCAACCCGGACATCATTCGCGCGCAGATGGAGGGCGGCATCGGGTTTGGCCTCGGACACATCCTTTATGCCGATGTGCCGATGGAGGACGGCCGTGTGGTGCCGGGCAACTTCGATGCCTACCGGTCGCTTCGCATCAACGAGATGCCCGCAATCGAGGTGACCATCGTCAAGTCAAACGAGAAGCCGAGCGGCGTCGGTGAACCGGGCGTGCCGCCGATTGGGCCTGCGGTGGCTAATGCGATGGCCAAGCTGGGCCAGGTGCGTCCGCGGCAATTGCCGATCGTACCGGGAGCATCGGCATGAAGTTGCTCAGGCAAGGAGTCCTCAGGCAAGGAGTCTTGGCGCTCGGAGCGGGCGCCTTCGCCGCGACGTTGCTTGCATTCGCAGGACCGGCATTTCGCGGCGAGGCGGATGCCGCAATGGAGCCGCCGGTCAATCCGGTCAAGCTGAAGCCGGTGTCGGCCTTCGACGACATCAAGAACAAGAACGAGCGCTCCGTCGCGCTGTTCGAGGAAGCCGGCAAGGTGATCATGTCGCCGCGCTGCATGAACTGCCATCCTGCGACGGAGCGTCCGACGCAGACCAACAAGATGACTCCGCATCAGCCGCTGGTGGTGCGGGGCGAGGGTGGCATGGGGGCAGCGGGCGGTCTCGCCTGCAACACCTGCCACCATGAGACGAATTTCGATCCCGCCGGCGTGCCCGGTCATCCGCAGTGGCATCTCGCGCCGCTGGAGATGGCGTGGCAGGGCAGATCGCTCGGCCAGATCTGCGAGCAGATCAAGGACCCGAAGCGCAACGACGGCAAGGACATGGCCGCACTTGTGAAGCATATGGCAGAGGACAGTCTGGTCGGCTGGGCCTGGTCGCCCGGTGCCAACCGGACGCCCGCACCCGGAAGCCAGAAGGAGTTCGGCGATCTGATCAAGGCTTGGGCCGCGGCAGGTGCCGCGTGTCCAAAAATAGTAGCTAATACAAGAGGTTGAACTTAGCGCCTCGCTTTATTATGTATTGGCTGAGGTTTCTGCGGGGTCAGCTCAAGCTGGATCTGGCCCGGAAAATGCTTATGGAACTCAGAAACCCCTTGGCAACGCGAACCTGACCCGTTAAACATTCCTTTCCGGGCGTGCTGGCTGTCGCTGGCGCGTCCGTGCTCGTTTTCCGAAAATCAAACCAATAGGAGTCCATTCCTCGTCGATCATTCCGCATGGATTGCTCACAGGAACGGAAGGCTCTTGTTTTGACTGACGAAAATGGGCCGGGGCTGTCTCAGGTGTCAAAAGCCGGAGAAAGCTCCATCCTGTCCAAGACTGCAGGTGCCTGGCCTGATCCCTCGTGGAAAAGGCTTCGCTTAATCTCCTGCACAGACGGGTGAAAACCGGATTTCGTGACCCACTCCCGATTCGGCGGTGGCTGCGGATTTGGTTCGAACCTCGACACCTCGTTCAGGCGTGCCGCAAGGCGGGCCAGGGCGAGAGGGCAGGCTTCCGAAATGTCGTCGTGCCCGACGTGTTGAGAGATGAATGTCTCGAGGCTCATTGGGTAGGACGATCGGTGCAACCCGGCGGTCCTGCTTAAGGCAGACCGCCAACCGGAAAGAGCTTGCTGTGGAACGAGCGGCAAAAAAAGAGGCGGTCGAAACGCTGAACGGGGTCTTCAAGACCACGGGCGTTGCGGTCGTTGCTCATTATTCCGGCCTGACCGTTGCCCAGATGTCGAATCTGCGAACGCAGATGAAGCAGGCTGGCGCCTCGGTAAAGGTCTCGAAGAACCGTCTCGCCAAAATTGCTCTGGAAGGCACGGATGTTGTTTCCATCGGCTCCCTGTTGAAGGGGCCGACCGTGATCGCGACTTCAAACGATCCGGTTGCAGCACCGAAAGTTGCCGTCGAATTCGCCAAGGCCAACGAAAAGTTCGTGATCCTTGGCGGCGCGATGGGAACGACTGTCCTGAATCCCGACGCTGTGAAGGCGCTTGCCTCGCTGCCGTCGCTTGATGAACTGCGTGCGAAGATCGTTGGCCTCCTTGTGGCGCCCGCGACCAAGATCGCTCAGCTCTCCACCGCGCCTGCTGCGAAGCTGGCCCGCGTGGTTCAGGCCTATGCCTCCAAGAGTGAAGCGGCGTGATGCCATTCTCCATCTCAACTGGTTCGAACTGATACGCTAAGGAAAGACAAAATGGCTGATTTGCAGAAGATTGTAGACGACCTCTCGAGCCTCACGGTTCTCGAGGCTGCTGAACTCGCGAAGCTTCTCGAAGAGAAGTGGGGCGTTTCGGCTGCTGCCGCTGTTGCGGTTGCTGCTGCTCCGGGTGCTGGTGGCGGTGCTGCCGCTGCTGAAGAGAAGACCGAGTTCTCGGTGGTTCTCGCTGCGGCCGGCGACAAGAAGATCGAAGTCATCAAGGAAGTCCGTGCCATCACGGGTCTCGGCCTCAAGGAAGCCAAGGACCTCGTCGAGGGCGCGCCGAAGCCTGTCAAGGACGGCGTCAACAAGGACGAAGCCGAGAAGATCAAGGCCCAGCTCGAGAAGGCTGGCGCCAAGGTTGAGCTTAAGTAAGCCGATACGTTTCCCGGCCGGTCCTTCGGGGCCGGCCGGACACTTTAATGTGTGACGGTTCGATGATTTGACCCCCTCGAATCGCCGCGATTGCCGCCTACATAGGCGGAGGCACGAAAGGACGGATCGCCCTTTGAAACCCGGAACGAGTTCAAGGCGGGACGTCGGGAGACGAGAGATTTCGGGCTTTAATAAGCCGTAGGATTTGTTTGACGGGCAGGGCGCCACCAGCGCCCCGCGCGTCATTTTGCGTCTTGAGATTCGGATCGGGAAAGCCCGCCGCCAGAAGCTCGGATGCCGCGAAGCCCAGGCAGGTTGTTTGGGCAATTTGAAATTTAACCCGGGGGCGGTGCCCATCGCACTCCGGAAGATGCCGCCAGTCAAGGGCGGCGAAATGAGAGGCCACGATGGCGCAGTCGCAGCAAACTTTTACCGGTCGCAAACGCGTTCGTAAGTTTTTCGGACACATCAAGGAAGTTGCCGAGATGCCGAACCTCATCGAGGTTCAGAAGGCATCGTACGACCAGTTCCTGATGGTCGATGAACCCACCGGCGGGCGGCTGGACGAAGGCTTGCAGGCGGTGTTCCGCTCGGTGTTCCCGATCAACGATTTCTCGGGCACCTCGCAGCTTGAATTCGTCCGCTACGAATTCGAACAGCCGAAGTATGACGTCGACGAGTGCCGCCAGCGCGGCATGACGTTCGCAGCACCGCTGAAGGTGACGCTGCGCCTCATCGTGTTCGATATCGACGAAGAAACCGGCGCCAAGTCCGTCAAGGACATCAAGGAGCAGGACGTCTACATGGGCGATATCCCGCTCATGACCATGAACGGCACCTTCGTCGTCAACGGCACCGAGCGCGTCATCGTCTCGCAGATGCACCGTTCGCCGGGCGTGTTCTTCGATCACGACAAGGGCAAGACCCATTCGTCGGGCAAGCTGCTGTTTGCCGCGCGCGTGATTCCGTATCGCGGTTCGTGGCTCGACATCGAGTTCGACGCCAAGGACATCGTGTTCGCGCGTATCGACCGCCGCCGCAAGATTCCGGTGACGTCGCTGATGTTCGCCCTCGGTCTCGATGGCGAAGAAATCCTGTCCACGTTCTACAAGAAGATTCAGTACAAGCGGATCAAGGAAGGCTGGCGCGTGCCTTTCGTCGCCGACCGTTTCCGCGGCTATTCGACGATCAATGACCTGATCGACGCCGACAGCGGCAAGGTCGTGCTCGAAGCCGGCAAGAAGCTGACCGTGCGCACGGCGCGTCAGCTCCAGGAAAAGGGCCTCAAGGCGCTGCGCCTGTCCGATGATGAACTCATCACCAACTATCTCGCGGAAGATCTCGTCAATCCGAAGACCGGCGAAATCCACGCCGAGGCGGGCGAGGAAATCACCGAGAAGCTGCTGAAGTCGCTGAACGAGCAGGGCTACAAGGAACTGCCCATCCTCGACATCGACCACGTCAACATCGGTCCCTACATCCGCAACACGCTGAACGCCGACAAGAACATGACGCGTGAAGACGCGCTGTTCGACATCTATCGCGTGATGCGTCCGGGTGAGCCGCCGACGATCGACTCGGCGCAGGCCATGTTCCAGTCGCTGTTCTTCGACTCGGAGCGCTACGACCTCTCGGCCGTTGGCCGCGTGAAGATGAACATGCGTCTGGAACTCGACGCGCCGGACACCATGCGCACGCTGCGCAAGGAAGACATCCTGGCCGTCATCAAGACGCTGGTCGACCTTCGCGACGGCAAGGGCGAAATCGACGACATCGACCATCTCGGCAACCGCCGCGTGCGTTCGGTTGGTGAGTTGATGGAGAACCAGTACCGCATCGGTCTGCTGCGCATGGAGCGCGCGATCAAGGAGCGCATGTCGTCGGTCGATATCGACACCGTCATGCCGCAGGACCTGATCAACGCGAAGCCTGCCGCCGCCGCTGTGCGCGAGTTCTTCGGCTCGTCGCAGCTGTCGCAGTTCATGGACCAGACCAATCCGCTGTCGGAAATCACCCACAAGCGCCGTCTCTCGGCGCTTGGACCGGGCGGTCTGACGCGCGAACGCGCGGGCTTCGAAGTCCGCGACGTGCATCCGACGCACTACGGCCGTATCTGCCCGATTGAGACGCCGGAAGGCCCGAACATCGGTCTGATCAACTCGCTCGCAACCTTCGCGCGCGTGAACAAGTACGGCTTCGTGGAAACGCCTTACCGCAAGGTGAAGGACGGCCGCGTGACCGACGACGTGGTCTATCTCTCCGCGATGGAAGAGGGCCGCTACCGCGTCGCTCAGGCGAACGTGCCGCTCGATAACAAGGGCCGCTTCACCGACGATCTGGTGATCTGCCGCCACGCCGGCGAAGTTCTGCAGATCACGCCGGACAAGGTCGACTACATGGACGTGTCGCCGAAGCAGCTCGTTTCGGTCGCCGCAGCCCTGATCCCGTTCCTCGAGAACGACGACGCCAACCGCGCGCTGATGGGCTCGAACA
>JAZKDK010000015.1:0-214508 GCA_040387615.1 Pseudomonadota bacterium
GCAATTCGGCAAGCCAGCGGTTCGACCGCGTTTCTTCGCCGCCGCCTTCGTATTCGACGAGACGGCCGGAGGTGAGGATGATCGGGAATTGCTTGGCGAGTCCCTTGTCCACCGCCGCCTTCTGAATCGAGAAGCCGAGGTTGGCCATGCGGAACTGACGCCCGTCTGGTCGTGTCGGATACTTGGCAACCAGTTCAGGACGCGGCGTGTAAATCGGCTCGCGATGCACGGGCACCGGATCCGGCAAATTCCACGCCACCGCGCGAGCCTTGCCGTTGCCATAGGCCATCACGCCGTGCTCGAGCGTAACGCGGATGATGCCGCCGGACAGATCGACCGCCCAGCCCACGCCGTCGGGGTTGTTGCCGCCGATCTTGTTGATGGTCGCCAGTTCGGCTTCGGTGAGATCCTTGTCCCAGCCGAGCTTTTTCAGCACGCCGTAAGTGAACTCCGGATAGCCGTCGGTCAGTTCCGAGCCCTTGCTGTAGGAACCTTCCGCAAGCATGTTGACGTTCTTCACCGAGCCGTCGGGCTGTTTTTCCTCGTAGACCACGCCGAAGCGCGCACGGAACGTGCCGCCGCCGTCCTTCGCATGGAGATTCGTGTTGTAGAGCGTGTGAGTGCCCGGATGTTTGATCTGCGGCGTACCCCAGCAGGGCCACGGCAGACCGTAATAATCGCCACCGATTTCTGGCTCGTCCGCCTTCGCACGCAACGTCACCAGGTCGAACTTGCCCTGGTTTTTCATGTGCGCTTTTAGGCGTTCCGGCGACTGGCCGGAATAACCGGTCGAGAAGCCCCCACGATTGATCTCGCGAAGCACATCCTCGGGTATCGGACGATTATTCTCGACCTTGATGTTCTTGAACATCGGATCGGCAAAGCCAAGCTTCTTCGAAAGCCGGTAGATGATTTCGTAGTCATCCTTCGATTCGAAGATCGGCTTGACGATCTGCTCGCCCCACTGCAGCGAGCGGTTGGATGCTGTGCGCGAGCCCGACGTCTCGAACTGGGTGCAAGCCGGCAGTAAGTACGTGCCGTTCTTGCGCTCGGAGATCGCCGCGAAGGTGGTCGGATGCGGATCTGCGACCACGAGCAATTCGAGTGCTTCAAGGCCCTTCACCATTTCGGTCATACGCGGGATGGTGTTGCCACCGTGTCCCATGATGACCACGCCCTTCACGGTGTCGCGCTGATCGACGTCATCTGGCTTGGCAAGCGTCGCATCGAACCAGCGGGTCCACGGGATACCCGGCAATTCCATGTTCTGCTTGCGGGTACGGGCCGGACGCCCGGCCTTGGCCGGCACTTCGTCGAACCGCGCCTGCAGGAAGTCGTACTCGACTTCCCACACGCGAGCCCAGTGCTTCCAGGCTCCTTCGACCAGACCGTAGTAGAGCGGCAACGAGGTGATATCGAGGCCGATGTCGGTTGCGCCCTGCACGTTGCAGTGGCCGCGGAAAATGTTGGCCCCTCCTCCGAAGACGCCGACATTGCCGGTCGCGAGCAGAAGGTTGCAATAGGCGCGAACGTTCGCGGTGCCGACCGTGTGCTGTGTGCCGCCCATGCACCAGATGAAAGTGGAAGGACGCTGCTTGGCGAAGGTCTCGGCAACCTTCTTCACCTGCTCGCCGGGAATACCAGTTACGCGTTCGACTTCTTCAGGAGTCCACTTCGCGACCTCGGCCCGGATCTGGTCCATGCCGTAGACACGCTGGGCGATGTATTGCTTGTCTTCCCACCCGTTGGCAAAGATGTGGTGCAGCATGCCCCATATCACCGCGATATCGGTGCCGGAGCGGAATCGCACATACTCGGTCGCATGCGCGGCCGTGCGCGTGAACCGCGGATCGAGCACGAAGACATTGGCGCGGTTGATTTCCTTGCCCGTCAGAATGTGCTGAAGCGAAACCGGATGCGCTTCGGCGGCATTCGATCCCATGAAGACAATAGTCTTCGAGTTACGGATGTCGTTGTAGGAATTGGTCATCGCACCATAGCCCCAGGTGTTTGCAACACCTGCGACCGTGGTCGAGTGACAGATGCGCGCCTGGTGGTCGATCGAATTGGTGCCCCAGAACGCCGCGAACTTGCGGAACAGATAGCCGCCTTCGTTGGAGAACTTCGCCGAACCCAGCAGATAGACCGAGTCAGCGCCGGACTTGGCGCGGATCTCAAGCATCTTGTCGCCGATCTCGTTGATGGCCTGATCCCATTCGATCTTCTGCCACTCGCCGTTGACCAGTTTCATCGGGTATTTCAGGCGGCGGTCGCCGTGGACCAGTTCGCGCACCGATGCGCCCTTTGCGCAGTGCGAGCCGCGATTGATCGGACTGTCCCAAGCCGGTTCCTGACCGACCCAGACGCCGTTCTGCACTTCGGCAATGACCGTGCATCCCACCGAACAATGAGTGCAGACGTTCTTTTTGATTTCCGTCGGTGCGCCGGCGATTTTCGGCCCGGCCTGCGCCTTGCGCACCGATCCGAGCGGCATCAATCCAATAGCGGCGCCTGCGCCCGCAACAAGGCCTGAGCGGCGCAGAAAGGTCCGGCGATCGAGAACACCGGAAGCGAGACCCGCGGCGATGCCCTGCAAGCGCGCGCGGCCGGCAGATCCTTCTTTTCGCTTGATCAACATGTGCGTGCTTCCATCAATAACGGTTGACGCGATAGTAGTTTTTGACGTCCGGCGAATCCGCCTTGTAGCGAGCCTTGACCCGCTCGGCCTGGGACTCGTCTGCCTCCGCCTCGGTGGCTATCGGCACAATCGCGGCCGCGGCGACAGCCGATCCGCCCATCATGAAGAAACTGCGACGATCGAATCTCTTCGCATCTTGCGGCTTGTCTGAGAGTGCTTTGGACGGCTTACTCATCGCGGTCTCCTCCAAGTCAATTTTCCAGTCCGGCCATCACATCATTCGGACAGTGTGAAGGCCTCTGATTCCAGTTCCATGAAGACACGTCCGACGCGCCCGACAGCGCGATAGAATTTAACGGATTGCGAAATTTCGAGATCGGCGAACATCCGCGCAGCCCATGGCTTCAGATGCCGCTCGAAGAACCGTGCCTGCGCCACGAAGTCTGTTTCAAAGTCGCCGCGCGCGAGACCGGCCATGACCTCGAGCAAAATCGCGATGTGATCTTCCGGCTCACGCGCCGGGCCGGCGCGCTCGATTCCCAGAACATCGAAATCCTCGCGGACGCGCGCGAGCGGCCGCTCGTGCAGGAAGCCCGTTAGATAATACGAGGCATAGGGCAGCAGCTCTCCTCGCCCCAATCCGATGAACAGATCGAAAAATTCCTTGGCGACCGCACGTTCGTCGAACTCCGTCGCCGCGGTGGCGAGTTCGATATGCGCTATGCCGAGATCGGACGCATCGCCTTTCAGCATCGCAATCTTGGACAGCGTATCCGCGGTGGGTGCCTTGCCCAGCAGCAACGACAGCAAGCCGTACTCCGCGGCGCGGAGTTGATCGATTTCGTCGATGTCTGATTTCGATGACATGCCGTCCCCGGCTGATCTGTAGAGGTCGGGGCGAAGAACGAAGCGAGGGACTTGTGTGAGCGACTCAACGGCGAGAACTCTCTCAGCCGGAATACGCGACCATGCCGAAACCGAGGGCTGAGCAATTCCAATAGCTCTCGCCAGTGAGGCGACGCCGCCTGCTGCCTTAATTGCTTGCTCTAATCCTGAGTCTCGCATGGTACGAACCGAGTTCCCCCCACCCGTGCCTTCAAATCAGGCATCTGACTAACTAGAATTATTCTAGTTCCAATTAGTACCATAGGTTCGTCCTATATCTCAAAAACTTTTGTCTAAATCCTTGGTTTTGCAGAACCATGTCGTCGCAGCACATGTTGCGACGCACCAGACCTGCTCTCGCTTACAACATCGTTTTCAACCCGAACGCGTTCTGCCTGTTCAAAATCAGCTGTGACGGGCGTTGAGGTCGCCACTGCATCGGACAATCTCACTTGCTGGAGTGGCAAATCCGGATGCACATTTTGCGGCGCATCAATATCGGGATCACGCTTGTCAGCATCGGCTGCGTCACTATGCGGCAGGATGGTCGATGCATCTGGATTGCTGGACGAGTCGCTACCCATGATCTGCAAAACCATTTTCGCGATATCAGTGCCAGCCGCGATCTCGCTGTTTCCCGGCACACCGCCCGGCGTATTCCAGTCATACGCATAGTCGAGCGCCGGATTGACGTAGTTCCGGATCGCAGGATCGAGCGCCCAGGATTTTCGCAAGGCGGCATTCCGCAAACTTTCGGGCACGCCTTTGCGCAGGAAGCCGGTTATATCGGTGGTTGCAGTGACGTCCTCCAGCTTCGGCAGGCTTGAAAGGTCAAACTGCTCTTCGGCATCGCTGGCCGCAGACGGCTTCGAGGTAGCTTCCGCCTCCTCGTCCCGCTGTACAGGCGCGGCGTCGGTGTCCGGCAACTTCGCCTCGCGCTTGCGTTGCGACCAGCGCGACAGAAAATTGTTGTCGTTATCCTTCTCGTCCTGGTTCATGCGCCGTCCTTCCGTTCCCCGGATAGATCTTCGCCCCGTTTCCGGTCGACATTCGCACGATCGCGTTTGCGCTTGTGGAATACCTGCTCGACGTGAAACTCGTCGACAAAGGCCGCGATCCACGCCGCGATCTCCGGTGGCATCGGGACAGTCCCGATGACGTCGGTGCCGCTTTCGAACATCGCCTCACCTTCTGTCGGATCGGCGGTGACCTTGGTCAATTCGAGTTCCGCTCCGCCGTCCTGACGCCGTAGCGCCACCCAGAGCTGCGGCGACCCGTCGGCAAGATTATCGCGGTAATTGGCGGTGTCAGTGCTGTACAGATCGATAAATGCAGCACCAGCATAATACAGCGTCTCGGCAGGCTCCTGTAACAACACCGTCCATGGCGCAGTCGCGGGCACAGTCTCGAGGATCGTGACGGGTGACCACATGTGGTCGATCCATGGATTGTCGATTGCGCGGCGACGCAACACCACGCCAACTTCACGAGACACCTCGGTCATGTTTGATCCTCCCGTTGCCGGTGAATCATGCGACATTCGCCGCTGACGCGAGCGGCAAGCCCGCGACAAGATTTTGCGGCTTCAGGCGCACCACCTTGTCGGCATCCATAGCCAGAATGAGATAGACCGGCTTGTTGCCGACGCGCTCATCGACGAACCGCGAATCCTCGAACGTCATACGCATCAGCGCAACGATCCGCTCGGAAGCACCTGCGCCTGGCGTATCTCCATTCCAGAGAGCGTTGCCGATCCGGGTTCCTTCGCTATCGAGGCCGACGAACCACCGCCAATCACGATCCTCAATCGATGCGACAGGCTCCACCTTGACAGCAACAGCAAGAAGATGGGCGGTCCAGCGCTCGATCACCCGGCACAGCGCATCTCGCGCTTTCGGGTTGCCGCCGAGATTCATGACCATCGCATGCGCATCGGATCGCGACCAATAGGTCCAGGCATTCTCGTCATCCATGACGTCCATCTCACCGAACGCCTGCGGCTGGAGCATGGCGGTCAATGGCGAGGCATGAAGGTCATGCTGCGCATGATGCTGTGCCTCGACGACTTCGGCATCGGCGAGCAGCAGCGCGCCGTCGTGAAACGTGGCTTTCTGGCTCCGATAGAATAATTCGGCGGCGCGCAGCACGTAGGGATCGTCGCAGCCCTCAAGTGCGTTACGCAGGATCAGGTGACACAGTTGCGACAGAAAGATTGGCGGCAGATCGCCGGCGCCCTTGCGCGCCATAGCCACATATACGGCTTCCAGCGATGGCGCGGCGATCAGCCGATCGCGAAACGCCGTCATGAACGTCCAGTTTTCGCGCGCGTCAGCGTCGGCGAGTGCAGCAATATCGGCTTTCGATACCGGACGAAGCGGATCGGCCAGCAAGCTCGCATGCAGATTTCGCTCGGCGTCGCAGGCATCATCGGGCGGCATCAGTTCCGGCCGCGCCAGGTACGCCATGATCAGTTCCGGTGTCGCAATCAGCCCGCCATGATCGGCCCGGCGCGTAAGATGATGACCTGAAGCAACCCAGAATTCTCTCATGTCCGATCCATCTTTGTGAGCCCGAGAAGATCGACTTCCTCGGCCGGTTCGTCACCTTCGACCTCATGAAAGGTAAAGGCGCGTGCATGGGTGTGCAATCGATCCTCGCCCGATTCGCTCGTGCGCGGCTTCAGCGTCCGGAAGCGCTCGCGGATTTCTCCATTCTCCACGCTCCGGTGTACGGCCAGCAAGGTCTGCGGCGGATGATCGCAAAGCGAAGCCGCGAACCTGACTTCTTCCTCTGCGGCGGCGCGCGCGGCCTCGATATCCGGCGCTCCGTATTTCGCCATCAATTGCTCCGCTAACCGCACTATCACGCCCTGCAGTTCGCCCTCGGTTGCCTCGGTCACGACCGCAAGCGTCGACCAGCCGAGACTGTCGATCCCGAGAAAGCCGGATCGCAGCGCAACGCGCTGTTTCTGGCCGAGCGTCGCGGGATCTGTGTCCCAGAACACGAACGCACCGGACACCGCCCATTCACCGGGCTCGGCGGCGCGCTCGAACACGAATGTATCCGAGGGATCGAGCCTGATCGTGCGCGGCAATTTCAGCATCTCCGCCTCACCCGAGTTTCGGCGCGCGGTATTCCGGATCATACCACGCGACGCTTGCCAGCGCATCGAGCAGGCTGGTTCGCTCTGGCGCCCCCTTCGCCGCTGCACTGACGAGCAGGTCGCCGTTGACGTCGATTCCGCGCCGCTGGCTGGCCGCCTGCTTCGTAAGCCGCTCCAGATAATCGCGCGCAATAGGCTCGAAGCCTCGCTCGTTCCACCGATCGAACGCCGCCATAAGATGCCGGGCGAAACTGCCGACGATCGCCTCGGTCTCGATCATCTCGAATCCTTCGTTGAGCAAGGCAACGCCGCCCGCCGCAACGGTTTCATCCATATGCGCCATGTCCGCCGCGCGCAGAATGACGCCGAACACCAGCCAAGCCGGGACTTCGTCCTCCCGGCAGTCCTTCGGCCAGCCGAGCCGCCCACCGCCCAGCAACCCGCCATCAAACAGGATGGTGTCCGGCCAGGTGAACTGCACGTCCCGCTCCGGCGGGCAGTGCACGGCAATGGCATCGGCCGTCGCATTCATGCCGGCAAAGAAGGCGCGGCGCGCCGACGTCAGCGGCTCGTCCGGCTCGAGCACAACGGCGAACTCGACTAGGTCGTAGCGCCGGACCCAGACCAATGTTCCCGCACCGGTTTCGGCAGCAATGCTGCAGCCGTGCGCGAACGCATCGCCATACTCGCGCAGCGATACGAGCGTGTAGCCCGGAGGCAGATCGAGCGGCTGTTCCACTTGCGCCGTACGCGAAACCATCATCGTAGAAAATTTCCCTAAGCTCTTTGTATTTGGGCAGTCTATGCTATCCCGGTCAAGGTGGCGGTGCGCTTGCGCGGATCGCTGCCGCAGTACCATATGATTGAGATAGACGCTCTGAGCAGTCGCCAAGGGTTAAGGTCGCAGATCATGAACAGCGCAAAGTCCCGCCTTCTGGTTTGCAGTTGCGAAATGACCATGCCGCTCGATGCGCAGGCGATCGGGCGCGGTTGTACGGCGCACATGACGCAGGCCAACCAGCTTTGCGGTCTGGACCTCGCCCAGTTCAAGGCGGCCCTCACTGAGGGCGAAGCGATCACGGTGGCGTGTACGCAGGAAGCGCCGTTGTTCAAGGAGGTCGCCGAGGAATTTCCCGACATTCCCCTCACCTTCGTCAACATTCGCGAAACCGGCGGATGGTCGAAGGATGCAGCAGCGGCTGGTCCAAAAGCCGCGGCATTGATCGCCGCAGCCTCGGAGGAAATGCCACCGATCTTGCTCGTTACGTTGGAAAGCAGCGGTGTCACGCTAATTTATGGCCATGACGATGTTGCCATCGACGCGGCCAAGCGCCTCGCCGATCGCCTCGACATCACCGTCGTTCTTACCAAACCCGGCGATATCACACCCCGCGCGGTCAACGAATTTCCCGTGCTCAAAGGCACAATCCGCAATGCGCGCGGTTATCTCGGAAATTTCGAACTCGCCATTGATGACTACGCTTTGCCGGCGCCCTCCTCGCGGAGCAAGCTCGTGTTTGGTGCTTCGCGTAATGGAGCGACTTCGACTTGCGATCTCATTCTCGATCTCAGCGGCGGCCTGCCGCTGTTTCCGGCACACGAGTTGCGGCCGGGCTATCTCCGCGCCGATCCGCGCGACCGCGCCGCCGTCGAGCGCGCCATTGCGGAAGCCGGTAACCTTGTCGGTACGTTTGACAAACCGCGCTTCATTCATTTCGAGGAATCGCTTTGCGCGCATTCGCGCTCAAACATTACCGGCTGTACACGCTGTCTCGATCTGTGCCCTACCGGTGCGATCACGCCGAACGGCAACGCTGTCGCGATCGATCCCAACGTATGCGCTGGATGCGGGTCATGCGCTTCGGTCTGCCCGACCGGCGCGGCATCCTATTCGCTCCCGAATGCCGATGCGCTGATGCGTCGCCTCCGCACGTTGCTGCAAACCTATCGCAAGGCGGGCGGCGAACAGGCGATCGTGCTTTTTCACGACAGCGACCATGGCGAGCCATTGATCGATGCGCTGGCGCGGTTCGGTGACGGCTTGCCCGCCAACGTGCTCTCGGTTCGCCTCAACGAAGTCACGCAGCTTGGACCGGAATCCCTCGCCGCGGTCTTCGCCTATGGCGGTGCAGGTGTTGCACTCCTGATGCGTGCACAGCCCCGGCATGAAACCGCCGGACTGCGCCGCGCTGCCGACATGTCACAGACGATCGTTACGGCACTCGGCTTCGGTGAAGGCGTTGTGCGCATTATCGAGACCGACGACCCGGATCAGTTGCGCGCGATGCTCGATACCATGCCGTCCGGCGTTGCTTCATCGAATCCGGCCAGCCTCGTTCCGCGTGGCGCCAAGCGCGGCGTGCTGGAGACCATGTTCCGCGAACTGCATCTCGCGGCGCCTGCGCCCGTTGATGTCGTTCCGCTGATGGCTGGCGCGCCGTTCGGCAGCGTTCAGTTGAACGTCGAGGGTTGTACGCTCTGCCATGCCTGCGTGACCGCCTGCCCGACGAATGCGCTCTCGGACAATCCCGACCGGGCGATGCTGCGCTTCACGGAAAGCCTCTGCGTTCAGTGCGGACTTTGCGAAGCCACATGCCCCGAGGATGTTATCACGCTGGAACCGCGGCTCGACTTCCAGGCGTGGAATGCACCGCTGCGCGTGCTGAAGGAGGAAGAGCCATTCCATTGCATCGCCTGCGGCACGCCGTTCGGGACCAGGAGCTCGATCGAGCGCGTGCTGTCGAAACTGCAGGAAAAGCACTGGATGTTCGAAGGCGCCAACGCCCGGCGGCTTGATGTCATCAAGATGTGCGCGGATTGCCGCGTCGAGGCCGTCGTCAACGAGAGTTTCGATCCGCACGCTGCGCCACAACGACCGCCTGTGATGTCCACTGAGGACTATTTGCGGGCGCGCGAAACAAAAAAGAACGATCCTTTCGGATCGCAATGAGCCGGCGCGCCGCGAGCGCGATCGGTCAGGAGATCGAATTTGTCAGTTACCCATGCCACCCCGAACGCGCCTGCGACATCGAAGGCCGCGGGTATTCCAGGAGTGAAGCACGTCATTGCCGTGGCCTCCGGCAAGGGCGGCGTCGGCAAGTCGACGACCTCGTGCAACCTCGCACTCGGCTTCGCGGCGCTGGGACTGAAAGTCGGCATTCTCGATGCTGATATCTACGGCCCATCGCAGCCAAGGCTGTTCGGCCTGCGCGGCAAGCCGCGCCTGCTCGGCCCGCGCATGCTGGAACCGCTGGAGCGGTTCGGCGTCAAGGTGATGTCGATCGGGTTTCTGGTCGAGGAAGACAACGCGATGGTCTGGCGAGGACCGATGGTAATTTCGGCCATTACGCAGATGCTGCGCGAGGTCGCGTGGAATGATCTCGACATTCTCGTCGTCGATCTGCCGCCGGGCACCGGTGACGCACAACTCACCATGGCACAGCAAACGCCGCTGGCGGGCGCGGTCATCGTCTCGACGCCGCAGGATATCGCTTTGATCGATGCAAGGCGCGGCATCGAGATGTTCAAGAAGGTCAACATCCCGATACTGGGCCTGATCGAGAACATGGCGAGCTTCTGCTGCCCGGCCTGCAATCATGTCACACCGATCTTTGGCCACGGCGGTGCGCGGCTCGACGCGGAAAAGCGCGGCATCCCCTTTCTCGGCGAAATACCGCTGGACATAACAATACGCCAGACATCCGATGACGGCCGTCCGATCGTCGCCACCGATCCTGAAGGCGTTCACGCGAAGCACTATATCGGCATCGCGCGTCAGCTCTGGACGTCCATCACCACCGGCGCCGCGGCCAGACCCGCACCGCGTATCGTGATCGAGTAAGCCATGACGGAAGCAATTCAAACGAGGTCGAAAGTTACGAGCAAGGATCGGCCCGCACCGCGCGTGATGCCGGATCCAAAGAATCCGCGCCTCACCGAGCGCGTCATGGGCATCGACCAGACCGGCACTCCAGTCGAGATCAGCGTACCGGTCGAGCGTCCGCTGACGCTTTATCTTAACTCGCAGGAGATCGTCACCATGATGACGATCAACGATTATCCGGAGTATCTCGCGCTCGGCTATCTCCTCAACCAGAACATGCTGAAGCCTGACGACGTCGTGACTGAAGTGGTCTACGACGACGACCTCCAGGTGGTGGTGGTCTACACCGAGCGCGGCACCAACTTCGAAGAGAAGCTGAAGAAGAAAACGCTCACCTCCGGCTGTGCACAGGGCACCGCTTTCGGCGACCTCATGGAGGCCATCGAGGGTGCGACCCTGCCTGAGGCGGAGTTACGCACGTCATGGCTCTATCAGATGACCCATGCCGTCAACACCGCACCCTCGCTCTATCTCGAAGCCGGAGCCATTCACGGCTGCGTGCTTTGCAAGGAAGGCGAACCGGTCTGCTACATGGAAGATGTTGGACGACACAACGCAGTCGACAAAATTGCGGGCTGGGCCTGGCGGCACAAGGTCGATGTCGCCGACAAGATCATGTACACCACCGGACGCCTCACCTCCGAAATGGTCATCAAGACGGTGCGGATGGGCATTCCCATTCTGGTGTCGCGCTCCGGCTTCACAGCATGGGGCGTCGAACTGGCGCGGCAGGTGGGTCTGACGCTGATCGGCCGAACCAAAGGTAAGCGGTTCATCGCATTGTCAGGACAGGAACGGATCGTCTTCGACCAAAGCCTGGAGTTTGTCACTGAGGAATCCGCGCGGCATCGGCGCAAGGGCAGCGATGATGACTGAAGATCGGCCCTCGACGCTCGGCGTTCTTCTCGCAGGCGGACTGGCACGCCGCATGGGCGGCGGCGATAAGCCGATGAAGACCATCGGCGGCCGCACCATCCTCGAGCGTGTGATCGCGCGGCTCGCGCCGCAATGTGACGGGCTCATCCTCAATGCGAATGGCGACCCTGCGCGCTTCGCTGCGTTCGGACTTCCTGTCGTCGCAGACACTGTCGAAGGATTTGCAGGCCCCCTCGCCGGCGTGCTGACAGCGCTCGACTGGGCGGCCGCACACAGGCCGGATGTCGAATGGGTGCTCAGCGCGGCGACCGATTGCCCATTCCTGCCGCGCGATCTCGTTGCGCGACTGCAGCGCGCGCGGATCGAGGAAGACGCACAACTCGCGGTCGCAGCGTCCGGCGAACACACCCATCCGGTGATTGGACTTTGGAATGTGACGTTGCGCGGCGAACTGCGGCACGCGCTGGTAGCGGAAGACATGCGCAAGATCGATCGCTGGACCGCCCGCTACAAACTGGCGACGGTAATATGGCCAGACAAGCCGATTGATCCGTTCTTCAATGCCAATACGGTTGAGGACGTCGCAGAGGCAGAGCAACTCGCAGCGCTCGACGATGCCTGATCCTAATAAATTATCCCGGGCGGAATCCCGCCCGCTCCAGCGCCACGCACGTTTCTGGTGACGACAGCGAGTCCAGAAAAGCTTGCACCGCAGAGCGTTGCTTTCGCGCAGTCACGAGCGCAAAATCGTAGTGCTCGTCAGCGAACGGAATGAACCCCAATCCCGCCGCACGTGCGACCGGCGCGATTGTCATGCCCCAGTCGGCGCGGTTTTGCGCCACGGCCGCGGCGACCGCATTGTGCGAGCGCGGCTGATTCCAATAGCCGTCGGGCCGAGCATCCCCGAGCAAACGGTCGATCAGAATGCGTGTGCCTGCCCCCTGATTGCGATTGACCATCAGACATGATGGATCTTTCAGCGCGGCGTGCACCGCGTCCTCGGCGCTGAGGCCTTCAAAGCGCTTGTCGCCAGCACGGAATACGATGCCTTGCATTCGCCGATAGCCCGGCACGAGTTCGAGCCCTTCGACAAGAAAAGGCTTGTTGTACGTGTCTGTCTTTTCGTCAAGCAGATGGATGGGCGCGAGATCGCATTCGCCGCGCCGGGCCGCGGCCAATCCGCCGAGGCTTCCCACCGAGATCGAACGGACGGACAGACCGGCGCGCGCCAATGGCTCTGTAACGAGATCGAGACCGGTACAATGACTCCCCACAACAACCAGATCGGGAACGCGCACATGCGGCGTGAACAACGTCACCTCCGCCCGGGTGCCCGCCAGCATCTGCTCGGCGAGTGCATCGATCTTCAGAAAACCGTCAGCCTGAGCAAACGACGTGATCGCGCCGGAGCCCTTGCCGGTCGGATACGCGATTAGTCCATCGTCGCCTTCCACCAGCGACACCATGACGAATTCCGTCCGGCCCAGCTCCGAGGCAATCCGCACCGGGACCTTCGCCGTCACGCGCGCATCATTGCGCGGCGGCAGGCCGGCAAGACGGCGCAGCACCGGTACGATCATGTCGTGAAACGTGAACATCGCCGAGGTGGGGAAACCCGGAAGAATGACAACGGGCTTGCCGTCGCATACCGCGAGGCACAGCGGTTTTCCAGGCTTCAGCGCGACACCATGCGCGACGATGCCAGGTTTGCCGAGCCGCGCGACGATACGATGGGAGACATCACCTTCGCCTTTCGAGGTGCCGCCAGACAGAATGAGCATGTCGCTGGTTGCAAGCGCTTCGCGCATCACGGCTTCGAGCCTCTCCTCGTCATCGGGAAACGCGCCCAGAAAATGCGCCTCCCCGCCATTCTCGGACACCGCCGCCGTGACGATCGCACCGTTGGTGTCGAAGATTGCGGCGGGACGCAGAGGCTGGCCGGGTTGAACAAGTTCGTCGCCGGTGGAGATGATCGCAACGCGCGGCTTCCTCACCACGGAGACGCGTGCGACACCGGATGCAGCGAGCATGCCGATTTCGCGCGAGCCGATCAGCGTCCCTGCCCTTAACAAGATTTCGCCACGCGCGATGTCAGATCCTGCATAGGATACGAACTGCCCGGGCGACGTCGCGCGTCTGATCTCGATCCCATCCTCGCCCGCAGGCTGCGTGTGCTCGACCATGACGATGGCGTCGGCGCCGCGCGGAACAGGACCACCCGTCGCAATCGGCGTCGCCGTACCCTGCTTCACAGACAATTGCGGCGCGGTGCCGCATGCGATGACCTCATTGTTCAGGTGCAAACGAACCGGCAATGCCTCGCCCGCGGCAACGAGATCGGCGGAACGCACAGCAAATCCATCGACGTTGGAGCGATCGAATGGCGGGACATCAACGACCGCGACGATATCGCTCGCCACCACGAGCCCAAGCGCATCGGCCAGCGCGCAGTCATTAACCGCCAGATCGCGCGGAAATAGCGCTGCTTCAAAGCGGGCAAGCGCCTCCTCCCGCGACAGGATCGTCAGAAACTGTTCCTGATCGACGCTTGCGTTGTTCGGCGACGCCTTCGGCTTCATCATCTCAAAGTCTCACGTCATACCGCGAAGAGAAAATGCACCGACCGCCGTCCCGGCTGCATAACCTTCGCTGTCTCCCGGTACCACGAACCATGCTTCGCTACGCGTGATAGCGTCCAGCGAAAGCTGACCGGTCGCAATCGGCATCCACTTGTCATCCAGCGATTCCAGCAACACGATCTCTGCAACACCGATAGACGAAGAAACCTTGCGCGCAAGCGGGCGAACGATGTCCTGTCGCGGCGACCGCGCGGTGAGCAGGTCCAGCGCCGGTTGAACCAGCATCAAGCAAACCGCCAACGCCTGATCGGGGAAGCCGGGCACTGCAACCACCGGTGTCGCGCCGATTTTGCCGACCGCCGCCGTGCGTCCGGGCTGCAGTGCGAGTCCATGCGCCAAAACAACTCCACCCGCTGCCAGCGCCTGAACCGTTGCATCGGTGCGGCCGAGGCCCGTGCCGCCGACTGTTATCAGCAGATCGCAAGCGCCTTCGCCCAAAGCCGTAGAAACACTGGCGGCATCTCGCCCCTTTGTCTGCACACCAACCGCTCGGGCACCGGCGGCTTTTACAAACTCCAGGACGAACTGCGACGATGCGATACTGCCGTCGGTGGAGGTCACGTCGATGACGCACACACGCGGAGACCGAATCTGGATGCGATCCAATCCTATGGACTGGAGAGCAAGGATATCGCGTGCGATCACCTGCCGCCCCGGCGAGATAATCGAGCGTCCAGCCGTGACATCGTCTCCGGCCCGGCGAATGCCGTGACCGGGAACTGCCTCAGCGAGAACCTGAAACATCGGCCCGGTTTGTTCGACCATATCGGCATCAAGCACGCAATCACAATGCTCCGGCAGCCGATCCCCCGCTTCGACCCATGCAGGCGATGAAGATGACGGCAGCGGAGAATAGGACGATGCGCCGACGATATCGCGCGCCCGCATTGCCCAGCCGTCGGCGACCGCAATACTGAATACCGGATGTGCCGCTTGCAGAGGCGCAATCAGAGATGCAATGCGGCCGACGGAATCTGCAAGCGATACGTCGATGGGCTCAACTGGCTTCTGACCATCAAGCAGCGAGTGAAGGGCAGCATCGAGCGGGGTCAGCGTGGCGGGCAAGCGCTGTGTCATCTTGACACTCGATGACAGCTCGGCATGCGACAGGCGAGCGGCAAGTTCCAAGGAACCATCTCAAATATGGGACGTTGAGGAGGACGTTTCATTCATTCCTTTATAACCACAGAGGTCCGAAATGCGCACTCAACTCATCGCTGTTGCTGTTGCGGGGCTGTTTGCTGCAACTCCCTCATTGGCACAAACGACCGCGCCGGCAAGTGACAAGCCTGAGACGAGTTGCAACACGACACCGTCAGCAGGCACGACTTCTGGCAACGCCAAGACCGCTGACACGTCGATGGCCGTTGAAAAGAGCGCTATCTTACCATCCGCAGGCGGACACGCCAATTCCGCCGCTCCGACGGTGCAGAGCGACGGAAAACCGATGGAAGTGCGGCCCGATTGCCCGCCCGAAACGAAAAAATAAACCGACCGTCCGTTGAGGTTCAGGACGCCTTTTTCTCTGCATTGGGGAAAAACAGCTGCTTGCCGTTGACCTGATAGGCAGCAATAGCGCCCTGCCCTTCAGGTGAGATCAACCAATCGATAAAGCTTTGACCGAGGTCTTTCTTCACCGCCGGATGCTTCTCCGGGTTCACCAGGATAACGCCGTACTGGTTGAAAAGCCGCCTGTCGCCTTCGACCACGATCGCAAGATCGCCGGGATTCTTAAACGACAGCCAGGTGCCCCGATCGGAAACCACATAGGCATTCATCGCGCCTGCGGTGTTGAGCGCGGCACCCATGCCCTGCCCGATCTCGCGATACCACGGCCCCTTGGCCGTCTCGATATCGACACCCGCCTGCTTCCACAGCGCCAGCTCAGCCGAATGTGTGCCTGATTTGTCGCCGCGGGAGACGAACGGCAGTGCTTGTCCCTGAATGGCTTTCAGCGCTGCAACAATATCCTTCGACCCACCGACGCCCGCCAGATCGCTTTTCGGCCCGATCAGGACGAAGTCATTGTACATGACATCGAAGCGCTTCACGCCCTGCCCTTCGGCGACGAATTTTTCTTCCTGCGACTTGGCATGCACGAAGACGACATCGGCATCGCCGCGTCGCGCGGTATCCAGCGCCTGGCCCGTGCCCTGCGCGATGACCTTTACCTCAATTCCGGTTTTGGCCTTGAACAAGGGCAGGATGTAACCGAACAGACCGGAATCCTGCGTCGACGTGGTCGAAGCCACGACAATGGATTTGTCCTGCGCGGAAACAGGTGTTGCGAGCGCAGCAGTGAGCAACGAGAACGCAAAGACAAAAGAAGCGTATCGGTATTTCATGACATGTCCCTCAAGAGTTCAAACAACGAGATCGCCGCGCACAAAGGCCGCAGCCTCCGGCGTCGACGGGTTTTTAAGAAAATCTTCGGCGGGTGTCTGCTCGCGCACGTTGCCCCGCACCATGAAAACAACGTCGCCGGCGAGCCGCCGCACTTGACCCAGATCGTGCGAAGCCATGACGATCTTGATGCCGGATTGCGCGGCATCACGAACAATCTCTTCAACGCTGCGCGTGGCCGCCGGGTCGAGACTTGCGGTCGGCTCGTCGAGCAACAGCAACTCGGGATCTCGCGCCAAAGCACGCGCCAGCGCCAGCCGCTGCTGTTCACCGCCGGACAGACGGCGGGCGGGACGCATGGCCAGATCTGACAGGCCCACGCGCTCAAGCAATTCGGCGATACGCGTAGCCTGCTTCTCCCGCGGATAACCCGCGTGGGTCAGCCCATAGGCGACATTGGCCGCTACAGTCCGGCGCAACATCACCGGCCGCTGAAACACGAACGCGCGGCGCGTCGGCTTTGCGTCGGCGCGGCCACCCCATGTGATGCGGCCTTCGGTCGGCACCGCAAGCCCCATGGACAGGCGCAACAAGGTGCTTTTACCCGCACCGTTGGGCCCAATAATAAGCGTCGGCGAGCCTGACGATAACGTCAGGGTCAGGCGATCAAGGATGGTCGTCACGCCTGCTCGGACTGAAACGCTATCAAACATAACGGGAAGATCGGTCACCGGCGCCCGCATCGTCATCCCGCCTGCCGTTCGGACCAGACCCGCGCACCCCACGCCGCTGCATTGATCGCAAGAACGATCACCACAAGAATTATGCCGAGGCCGAGCGCGAGTGGCAGATTGCCCTTCGACGTTTCGAGCGCTATCGCCGTGGTCATGGTGCGGGTGAAGCCTTCTATGTTGCCGCCGACAATCATGACGGCACCGACTTCCGCCGCTGCACGCCCGAACCCCGCAAGCAGCGCAGTCAGCAGACTGAAGCGCGCGTCCCACAACAGCGTCGCTATGCGACCGAGCGGGCCGACATCCATTGCCGACAGTTCGTCGCGGTATTCGATCCAGAGGTCTTCAATGGTTTGACGCGTGAGGGCTGCGATGATCGGCACAATCAAAATGGCCTGCGCGATGATCATGGCCGTCGGCGTGAACAGGATGCCGAGATTGCCGAGCGGCCCGGAGCGCGAGAGCAAGAGATAGACCGCGAGACCAACGACAACAGGCGGCAGTCCCATGAAAGCGTTGACGAGCACCACAATCGCGCTCCGTCCGGGGAAGCGCATCAGCGCAAGCAATGCACCAAGCGGCAAGCCGGCAACGGCCGCAAGAACCACTGCGGAGAGGCTGACAGCCAGCGACAATTTGACGATGGCGAACAGCGTTGCATCGCCGCTCATGATCAGTTGCCAGGCACTCAACCCATCCAGCATGACTTTCCTCTTGTGTGTAATCCTGCATACTTTCCCACCAAGTCAATCAATTGAAAATATGCAGAAGAATGCATATAAATGCAGAATGGATCTATTAACGACCAGTGAGGCATCGGAGTACCTCCGGCTCGGCGAACGCAAGCTTTACGAGCTGGTGGCCGAAGGCGCGATCCCCTGCACCAAGGTGACCGGCAAATGGCTCTTCCCGCGTGCGGAGCTCAATCGATGGGTGCTGTCGGGGTTGATGCGGCCAGCCGGCATGGGTCAAGCCGACGCGCCTTCGATTGTTGGCGGCAGTCAGGATGCCCTGCTTGAGTGGAGCTTGCGTGAGTCCGGCTCCGGCCTCGCGACGCTTGTTGAAGGCACTGAGAGCGGCGTCGGTCGCGTGCTGCGCGGCGAAGCAATCGCCGCAGCGATCCATTTCCATACCGAAAATGATGTGCGGGATACCGGCGAGGACGCCAATGTCTCCGCCGTGCGCGCGCTGGCCACTTTGCACGATGCCGTGCTGGTCGGATTTGTGCGGCGCGAACAGGGTCTTCTGCTTCAGCCGGGAAATCCAAAAGACCTTACGAGCATCGCGGGAGTTCTCGCCTCGGGGGCCAGGATGGCCGTGAGGCAGCCGGGCGCGGGTGCTCAAATGCTGCTCGATGCGCTCCTGAAACAGCATGGCGCAAAGCCAAAGGATCTGCGCCGGCTCGATCCGCCATGCCTGACCGGACCCGATCTGGCGGCGGCGATTCGCGCCGGCGAAGCCGATTGCGGCATCGCGACGCGCGCAGCCGCCAAAGCAGCCGGCCTCGATTTTGTGCCGCTGCTATGGGAGAACTTCGATCTCCTGATGCATCAGCGAGCCTACTTCAAGCCGGCCTTGCAAGCGCTGATGAACTTCATTTCAAAGCCCACCCTCAAACAGCGCGCGAACGATCTCACGGGTTACGACACCTCGCCAGCCGGCACGATCCGCTATTTCGCCTGACCGGCAGTTCCACGTACCAAGCGCACGTTTCCGCATCGGTTTATTCAACCTGATTTTCGTGCTTCGATACGGCACGACGAAGAATTTACGTCTCAAGGAATCCCCGGGTGCGAGAGGCCTATCGTCATCTCCGAAAATGTCCGCTTCGCCTGACGCTTGCGATCGGCGTTTTCGTTTCTTCGCTCGGCGCCGCGCCTGCTGTCGCGCAACTGCGGGGTCACGGCGGACCTGTTCGGGCGCTGGCAATTTCTTCCGACGGGCAGACGCTACTCTCGGGAAGTTTTGACGGCAGCGCGATCCGCTGGTCGCTCGGTCGCGATGCTGCCGAACAAGTTCTTCGATTTCATGCCGACGCCGTCAACGCAACGGCATTACTCAAGGATGGTCGTGCGGCGACCGCAGGCGCCGATGGCCGTATCGCAATCTGGAGTTCCGGCAAGCAACAGCCCGACGCTGTGTTTGAGGGCCACACCGCGCCGATCGCGGCGCTTGCATTGTCGCCAGACGGCGCAATGCTCGCATCCGCAGCGTGGGATCATACTGTGAGGCTATGGCCGCTCGCTGGCGGCGCACCGCGCGTACTTGAAGGACACACGCAGAACGTCAACGGAATAGCATTCAGCGCTGACGGCAGGACGCTCATTAGCGCCAGCTATGATCTGACCCTTCGCATCTGGCCGCTCGACAATTCCGCCGCACCGTCCATTGTCACCCTGCCCGCACCGCTCAATTCGGTCGTCGCGTCCAGCGACGGCGAGATCGCGGTCGCCGGTGCAGATGGAAAAGTCTACTTCCTCGACCGCACAGGAAAATCCAGCGGCGAGGTAACCGCAGGGCCAATTCCAGTGATCGCGATGGCCATATCGAAGGATGGCGCGATGCTCGCGGCGGCGGATGTCCGGGGATCGGTTGCGATCATCGACCGCAAGATGCGCACGCTTGCACGCAGGCTGATTGGACCGGGACTTCCCGTGTGGTCAGTGGCGTTCATGGCGGACAACGGCACGCTGCTCACTGGCGGCGCAGACAGCATGATCAGGCGCTGGAATGCACGCACTGGTGAACCAATCGGAACGACCATTCAGGAAAACCCAAACGATCCGCTTGCCGTCTACGCAGGTGATCGGGGGGCGGAAATTTTCCGCGCTTGCGTCGCCTGCCATACACTGACGCCGGACCAAAGCAACAAGGCCGGCCCGACGCTGTCGGGTATTTTCGGACGGAAGATCGCAACCTTGCCGGGCTACAACTTCTCGGAGCCGCTGAAGAAACTCGATATCGTCTGGACGCCAGAAACGGTGTCGAAACTTTTCGAAATTGGCCCCGCAGCGTATACGCCCGGCACAAAGATGCCCGAACAACGCATCGGCTCCGACGAAGACCGCAAGGCACTCGTGCAGTTTCTCGCCCGCGCCACCGAGACACCTGTCAAACCCGGCCGATAGCCCTCAAAAGCTCCGCGGCATGATCTTCTGCAGGACCGGTATTGTTGATGATGACATCCGGTACGGCAGCAACAACCGTTCTGCGGAGCCTGTCATCGATCCGGCCGTCGCTCGGGCGTGCCCGTGCGGCAAGCCGTTCCGCGAGAACGCCCGGCGGGGCCGTCACTGAAACCACCGTCACATTGGCGTATGACCTGCGCGCAGAATCGATGATGGTGCGGGATGCATTGACGACGATAGTGCGCCCAACCTTCACGTCTTCAACAATCGAAGATGGTACTCCATAGCGCAAACCATGCGCCTCCCACTGGAATGCGAAATTGCCGTGCGCCAGCATCTGCCCGAACAGCATCGGGCTGACGGCCTCGTTGTTCTCAAAGGGCGAAGCCTCCCGCGTCACCACGCGCTGCGGAAACACGATACTGCCGTCGCCGGCGCATGCCGCCTGAGTAAGGCCGATCAGCGTATCTTTTCCAGCCCCGCTCGGACCAACCACCAGCACAAGCCGGCCGGGCCCGATCAAATCCATGTTTGAAGCAGGCAACGTCGCTAAGTCGCTCATGCTACCCGATGCCCCTCGCGCCAAACGCTGCGAACCACCGGCAGATCACGAGCGAGATGCACGCGGATCAAATCGGCACGCTTGCCGGTAACGATTTCTCCCCGGTCTCTAAGTCCGACGGCCTCTGCCGCCGTTTTGGTGACCGTCCGCACCGCCGATGCCAGATCAATCGCCGGCACATGGCGAGGCAGTTGCAACGCCGCCATCAAGAGACTCGATGGAATGTAATCCGAAGACATGATGTCGAGCAGGCCTTCGCGGGCGAGATCGACCGCGGCGATGTTGCCGGAGTGCGATCCGCCACGCACCACATTCGGCGCGCCCATCAGGACGGCGATGCCCGCCTGATGCAGCGCGCGCGCGGCCTCCATCGTCGTCGGGAATTCCGCGACGGACACGCGATCGCGGATTGCATCGGTGACGTTTTCCTCGGTCGTATCATCGTGACTGGCGAGTGGAATATCATAGCTGTGCGCGAGCGCCACGATCTCGCGCATGTTGGCCTCGCCATAGGTCTTTTGATAGAAGAACCGGCGTTCGAACATCACGTCGAGTTCCGCGTCCGTCAGGCCGCCGCTCTTGCCGCGATAGTAGTCGCGCAGCTTGCCTTCGTCACGAAACTGGCGCTGGCCCGGTGTGTGGTCCATCAGGGACATCAACCGCACGTCCGGGCGGCCGACCAACTCCTTCGCCTCCTCGACGACGCTTGGCATTGGGATTTCGCAACGCAAGTGAAGAAAATGCTCCGCACGCAGCAACTTCGCATCGCGAGCCGATGAAATGGCTTGTGCCAGAATTTCTGCCTGCCCGTCCACATCCTCAGCGCCATCCTCGCGCCAGACGCGCAGAGAATCCAGCACCGTGGTAATGCCGCTGGTGGCGAGTTGCCCGTCATAGGACACCACGGCAGCAACCGGATCCCAGAACACCTTCGGGCGCGGCACGTAATGCGCTTCCAGATGATCAGTGTGCAGTTCGATCAGCCCCGGCATCAGGAGATCGCCGTGCATGTCCTCTCCGCGCTCGGGAGCGTCGCCCTCGCCGACCTCCGCGATCATTCCGTTTGCGGTCGCCACCCAGCCGCGTTCAATCACGCGGTCTTTCAGGACCACTTTGGCATTGCTAAAGATTCTGTCGGTTCGTTCGGAAATCATCCTGTTCCTCTTACGCTGCCGCCGCGAACGACGCCACGTCGATAATCCGGTCCGCGATCAGGTTGCGAACCTCGTCGTCATGAACAATCGCCACCATCGCCACGCCGCGCACTTTTTTCTCTGCGACCAGATCGACTACGATCTTCCGATTGGCCCCGTCGAGCGACGCGGTCGGTTCGTCCAGCAGCAAAATCGGCATGTCCGAGATGAAGCCGCGCGCAATATTGACGCGCTGTTGCTCGCCGCCGGAGAAAGTCGAAGGCGGCAAGGTCCAGAGCCGTTCCGCGATGTTAAGCCGGCTCAGCAATGCGCCCGCCTGTGCACGGGCCTCATTACGGGCAACACCGTTCGCAATCAATGGCTCCGCGACCACGTCGAGCGTCGCCACCCGCGGCACAGCGCGCAGAAACTGGCTGACATAGCCAATGGTCCGTCTGCGGACGCGCAGAATGTCGCGCGGCTGCGCCGTTGCGATGTCAACCATGGCATCATCGTGCCGCACGGCAATGCGGCCATGATCGCAGCGATAATTGCCGAAGATCATTTTCAAGATCGACGATTTGCCGGCGCCCGAAGGGCCGGACAAAACGACGCATTCCCCGGCATTGACCTGCATCGATACGCCCGACACCACTGGCAGCCGCACGCCATTCTGCAAATGCATGGTGAACGTCTTCGACGCGCGGGATACTTCGATCATTGGAAACATGCTGTCCTCACGCCGGCAAAATTGAAGAGACAAGAAGCTGCGTGTAGGGTTCATGCGGATCGTCCAGCACCTGATCGGTCAATCCGGTTTCGATCACCTCTCCACCCTTCATCACCATGACCCGGTGCGACAATAGCCGCGCCACGGCAAGATCGTGTGTGACGATGACGACCGCAAGCCCGAGTTCGTTGACCAGTCCCCGCACCAGATCAAGAAGCCGTGCCTGAACCGACACATCGAGCCCACCGGTCGGCTCGTCCATGAAAACAAGCCTCGGCTCGGTCACAAGATTACGCGCGATCTGGAGCCGCTGCCGCATCCCACCCGAGTATGTCTTCGGCGCATCATCAATCCGATCCGTCGAAATCTCGACCCGCTCCAGCCACGACGACGATGTTTCGCGAATGCGGCCGTAATGCCCCCAGCCGACCGCCATTAGCCGCTCGCCAACATTGGCTCCGGCGGATACCGCCATGCGGAGACCCATAGCCGGATCCTGGTGGACGTACCCCCAATCGGTGCGGAACAGAAATCGTCGCTCTGCTTCGCCGAGGCTAGCGAGGTCCCGCGTGACGCCGTCGCGCATCCGGTATGATACGCGCCCCTTGCTGGGCTGAAGCTGTGTCGACAGCATCTGCAACAGCGTCGACTTTCCCGAACCGGATTCACCGACAATAGCAAGCACCTCTCCCGGGTAAAGCTGAAACGAGATGTTCTTGCAGGCAAGCTGCCGGCCATAGGACTTGCTGAGTCCCTCGCAGATGAGCAGCGGCTGATCGTCGTTACTCATCACGTCACTTGATGGTCGGCGCCGAAACCGGCGCCCTGATGGCCGTCCGCACGGCGCGTTTCGCAATAATCGGTATCGGAGCACACGAACATGCGTCCGCCTTTGTCATCGACCACGACCTCATCGAGATAGGAGACGCTCGACCCGCACAGCGCGCATGGCGCATCGAACCGATATGTCTCGAATGGATGATCCTCGAAATCCAGCGACGTCACCTTGGTGTGCGGCGGGATCGCATAGATGCGCTTCTCGCGCCCTGCTCCGAACAGTTGCAGCGCTGCGCAATCATCCATCTTTGGATTATCGAACTTGGGCGTGGGCGACGGATCCATCACGTAGCGGTCATTGACCTTCACGGGATAAGCATAGGTCGTCGCGATGTGGCCGTGCCGCGCGATGTCCTCGTACAGCTTGACGTGCATCAGTCCGTACTCACCGAGCGCATGCATGCGGCGCGTCTCGGTTTCGCGCGGTTCAAGAAACCGCAGCGGCTCCGGAATCGGGACCTGATAGACCAAAACCTGATTATCGTTCAGCGCCGTTTCCGGAATCCGGTGCCGCGTCTGGATCACGGTCGCATCCGAGGTCACCGTGGTGGTCTTTACACCCGCGGTTTTCTCGAAAAACTTCCGGATCGAAATCGCGTTCGTCGTGTCGTCCGAGCCTTGATCGATCACCTTCAGGGTATCGTCACGGCCGAGAATTGCTGCCGTCACCTGAACGCCGCCGGTGCCCCAACCGTACGGCATCGGCATTTCGCGGCTGGCGAACGGCACCTGATAACCGGGTATCGCGATAGCCTTAAGGATTGCGCGGCGGATCATCCGCTTGGTTTGCTCGTCCAGGTAGGCGAAATTGTAAACCGGGGCGTTCATTCTGCAGCCTCCGCGAGCGTGATGTCACTCTCCTTCGCAGCCTCAAATTCCTTGCGGAGCTTTCGCAGCAGTCCCAGTTCGGACTGGAAGTCCACATAATGCGGCAACTTGAGATGCTCGACGAATCCCGTCGCCTGCACATTGTCGGAATGGGACATGACGAATTCCTCGTCTTGCGCGGGCGATCGCGCCTCCTCGCCAAGCTCGCGTGCACGCAACGAACGATCCACCAGAGCCATCGACATTGTCTTGCGTTCGCTTTGACCGAAAGCGAGGCCATAGCCGCGCGTAAAGCACGGGGCCTCGGTCGCCGATCCCTTGAACTGGTTCACCATCTGACATTCCGTCAGCGTGATAGATCCGAGCGGGACAGCAAAGCCAGCATCTTCCGCCATGAACTCGACCTCAACCTCGCCGAGACGAATTTCACCGGCGAACGGATGGGTCCGGCCGAATCCGCGTTGAGTTGAATAGCCCAACGCCAGCAGGAAGCCCTCGTCGCCCCGTGCAAGATTCTGCAGACGCAGATCACGGTCCGCCGGAAAGCTCAGCGGCTCGCGGGTGAGATCACCGATCTGTTGATCAGGCTTCGCATCAGGCGACGTTTCAATCAAACCATCCGCACCGAGAATGTCGGTCACGCGCGGCATCGGCGCATTATCCACCTCGCCCTGCGCGGGCGCGGGTACCGGCGCATCCTGCGTCAATGAGGGATCCAGCAGCCGATGCGTATAATCGAACGTCGGCCCAAGGATCTGCCCGCCGGGAATGTCCTTGAAGGTCGAGGAGATACGGCGGCGCACATGCATGGCTGCAGTATCGATCGGTTCGCTCGCGCCGAACCGTGGCAGCGTGGCGCGGAACGCGCGCAGCAGGAAAATCGCCTCGATCAGATCGCCTCGCGCCTGCTTGATCGCCAGCGCCGCAAGGTCGCGGTCGTAGAGTGAGCCTTCGGTCATGACGCGATCGACCGCCAGCGTAAGCTGCCCGGAGATCTGCGCGAGCGAGAGATCAGGTACAGCCGGATCGCCGCGACGTTCATGTGCAAGTAACTTGTGAGCGTTCTCGATGGCGCGCTCGCCGCCCTTGACCGCAACATACATGGCTCAAGCTCCTTTTGCGGTGACGTGTGTGCTACGCGGCAAGGCAGTCAGTTCAGCCCCGCACACCAGAACTAAGTCGACCCCACGCGGGAACAACGCGCGGTTGGCCTGCATGCGCACGACAAAATCGGAAGGCAGCGTCCCCGCACGCAACGATACAGTGTCTTTGATGCCGGGACCGCGAAGAACCAGTTCGGGCCCCTCGGTCAGCGTATCGACCTGCACAACGAGCGTCGTCGAACGGTCTGGATACTCCGGTGTCCCAAGCGCAAAGGTCTCAAAATCCGGCAACGATGAGCCACTGTGGATCAGAGCGAAGCTGGCTCGTGATGCGTCAACCACAACTGGCGCATCGCTTTGAAACCGTAGCCATGCAGCAACCGCGGGATCAGCGTTAAAGTGACGGTCGATCCAGATCGGTGAATCATGGTCGAACAGAGCGAGCGCCACCGCAGCAGTTGCCGGCATCAAGCGTGACGGCGCATCCGCCAGCGGGGCAATCGTTTGAATCGAACCCGGTCGCGCCAACGCATTCATCACGCTACGAAACACCGATTGCGACGACAGCACCGGATTGGAAAAGCCCGCGCTGGAGACAAGACTCGCGTGAAGCGTCATCGTCAGCCCTCGCCTCTTACCAGCGTGTAGAAATCAACCCGTGTAGCGGCCGTCTCCGCCGCCTGTTGCCCACGCGCGATCGCCCGCTCCTGCCGCAGCGGCGCGATGACTTTCTGTTCGATCTCGGCGGCCAAATCACCACTCTGAATCAGGGCATCGCACAGCGCAATCAGCCTGGCTTTTTCGCCATCGCGTCCCAGTACGTAGCCAAACCCCACCTCGCCGGACACCAGCCGAACCGCGGCGCGCGACACGCTCGCCTCGCCGAGGTTGAACGGCGCGCCGTCACCGCCGATCCGTCCCCGGACCATGACGAGTCCGCTCTCAGGCTGACGCGCGAACTCATGCGAGGGAACGTCGATTGCTTCCAGACAGGCCGCAATGCGTACCGTCTCTGCATGTGTCAGGACCGACATGGCGTCGCGGCGACGGGCTTGTTGCGGATCTAGGTGGGATTGGATCATGTCCGACTTGCCGATTCCAAGTTGTCTATGTTAATAGACAACTTCGTAACGCAGCGCCATGACAATCTGGTGACACCGGAATGATTTTCACAGCGTCCCGACAGGTAAAGCACAACGTGCGGCGATCATGAGCCTAACCGGCGAGCCCAACACCGGTGTGGCGCTTTGGCGGCGCGTTGCAGATTCAATCGAGCAAGCCATCGCCGATGGAACCTATGCGCGTGACACCCGCCTCCCCGGCGAGCTTGAGATTGCAGAAGCCCATCGCGTTAACCGCCATACGGTGCGCCGCGCGCTCGCGGCTCTTGCCGAGCGAGGGCTGGTGCGCGCCGAACGCGGTAGCGGCACCTATGTCGAGGCACCGCGCATCGCCTATCCGCTGCGCTCACGGACGCGGTTTTCGGAAATCGTTGGAGCCGGCGGACTGGAGGCTGGCGGTCAACTCCTGAGCGCATCCATCGAGCCTGCGCCGCGAGAACTGGCAAAGCGGCTCGGGCTTAAGACCGATGCACCGCTGTTGCGCATCGATGCCCTGCGCATGGCCAACCGCGTTCCTATCTGTCTTGGAACGACATGGCTCAACGCAAAGCGGTTTGCAGACGGTGGACAAGTCTACGAGAAAACCCGTTCGATGACGAAACTGCTCGCGCATTTCGGCGTGCGCGACTATCGCCGCGAATGGACCACTGTTTCGGCCGCAATCGCCGACGCCGCGGACGCGGCGCGGCTCGATCTCGCTCTGGGCCGTCCGGTGCTGGTCGCGGATAGTCTTGATACGGAGCCGAACGGCACACCGCTGCTTACCACGCGCGCACGATTTGCCGCCGAGCGCGTTCAGTTCGTCATCGAAAATCAATGAGTCCGGGAAATCAGTGGCGCGCTTCGCCCGCGCGACCGATGATCGAAAGGCGCAGCCGCGTCGAAATGAAATCGATCACTGCTACCGTGATCAGGATCATCAGGATCAGTGTTGAGACCTTCTGCCATTCCAGCACGCGGATCTGTTCAGCCAGTTGCAGCCCGATGCCGCCCGCACCGACAATGCCGATGATGGTAGCCGAGCGCGTGTTGGATTCGATGAAATAGAGTATCTGTCCTGCAAGCACCGGCAATACCTGCGGCATCAGTCCGAATCGAATCTCATGCAGTCTGCTGCCCCCCGCCGCACGAATGCCTTCGACCTGCTTGCGATCCGCGCCCTCGATGGCTTCGGAGAACAGTTTTCCGAACGCACCGAAATCGGATGTCGCAATCGCCAGCACGCCGGCGAACGGCCCCAGCCCGACCACATTGATCCAGACCAGTGCCCAGATCAGGGTATCGACGCCGCGGATCGAATCCAGGAAACGGCGAACAGGGAAGCGAAGGAAAACGGAGGGAATGATGTTTCGTGCCGCCAGCAAGCTGACCGGTAGCGCCAGCACGGCCGCGAGCAGCGTACCAAGAAACGCAATCGACAACGTCTCCCCCATCGCCACGAGATAGGTCGGCAGCGACGTGCCGGGATCTGGCGGGATCATCAGCATGACAAACCAGCCAAGCTGCTTGAATCCAGTCATCAGACGATCAAGCGAGAACTCCAGATACCAGCAACCGAACAGAAACAGCGCGAAAGCAGCGAGCCCTACGGCGATCGCCTTCAATCGGCTCAGATGCGATCCCCGAAAAAGTTCGGGATACTGCGTCGCCAGATCGATCGGGTCTCGCACCGCCGGTGTCATGCGCGTTGCCCTTCCCCGAACAAGCGTCCGCGCAGCCACCCGGTGCAAATGTCGATAATGAAGACCGTGACGACAATCATCAACAGAATGGCGCTGACGTCGGAGTAGAAAAACTTGCGCACCGCAACCACAAGCTCCTGACCGATGCCGCCTGCGCCGACAAACCCCATCACTGACGCCTCGCGCACGTTGATCTCGAATCGCAACAGCGTGTAGCTCGCAAAGCCCGGCATCACCTGTGGTAACACCGCAAACCGGACGGACGACATCCAGCTCGCGCCAGTCGAGCGGACACCCTCCAGCGGCTTCATATCGATATTTTCAACCTGCTCTGAATACAGCTTTCCCAGCGCGCCGATCGAATGAATAGCGATAGCCAATACCCCCGCCATGGGTCCGAGGCCGAAGGCAATCACGAAAATCAACGCGAACACGATGCTCGGAACGGTGCGGCAGAATTCCAGCAACCTGCGCACCGCAAAGCGCAAGGCTGGATGCGGCGACAGGTTCGTCGCGGCGAAGAAATTCAGACCGAACGCGCCTATAGCGCCGATGGTGGTGCCGACGTAACTCAGCAGCAGCGTTTCCGCGAGCAGCTTGAGCCATTTTTGCCAGCCCCAGAACCATTCGGCCGGATCGGTCCAAACCCGCTGGCCGGTATCCAGATTCAGAATGCGATCAAAATAGCCAATGAAATTTGCGATCTTCTCGACAAAGACCCTTGGCGCGACCTCGGCACCGAGACCCGCGATAACCAGCAGCACCACAAGTACAACGAGACCCAGAGCGAAGCGCACACGCTTGCGCGCGACGGCCGCGTCATACGCAGCCTCGAGTGCCGCAATCTGCTGCGGTGGGTAGCTGGAAAGGGTGACCGTCAAATGTTAGCTCTACAAAAAAACGGACGAAGAAGGGCCGGACGCGGAAAGCGCCCGGCCCGTCTTCAATCAGGAAGCCTTCTTCTTGCGAAGGCTGTCGACGAACTTGATCAGTTCGATCATGCCATCCCAGTCTTTGGTGGTGGCAGCATTGAAGTCCTTCTTCTGTCCGTCGGACAGCTTGTCGTAGGCGGCCTTGTCCTTCGTGGGCGCTTCGAAGAATGCCTTCTCAATGCCGGTCTTCAATTCGGCCGGCATGTCCGTGAGGACGGCATAAGGACCGTTCAGGATCGGTGCCGACTTTTGGATGATACGAAAATCTTCCTTCTTCATCGCCGAGCCGTCGGCGTTCTTCAGCATGCCCTTGGTCAACATCTGCGACAGGGTCGAATCGTTCTCAGCGGTCCACTGATTGGCGGCGACATCGACGGTGCCTTGCGAGAGCGCAAGCAACGCATTCTCGTGGCTGCCGGTGTACACGACCTTGCCGAAATACGATTCGGCGTCCGTGATCTGCATCTTGTTCAGCTCGAATCGTGGCACGTTGTTGCCGGATGTCGAGTTTGGATCGACCAGACCGAGGTTCTTGCCCTTCATATCGTCAATGCTCTTGAAAGGGCTCTTGGCGAGCACGAAGAACATTGAATAATAGCCGGTGGTGCCGTCGATATTCCGGTCGTTGGCGAACGCCTCTGTCTTCACGCCCGTGAGACGCGCACGCGCGAACGACGCGGAGCCGTAGCTTGCGATATGGATAGCGCCGGTGCGCTGACCTTCGATCACCGCCGCGTAGTCATTGGCGATGCGCAGGTTCACCTTCACACCGAGTTCCTTGCTCAGGTAAGCGATGAACGGTGCCCAGCGCTCGGTCACGCCCGATGCGTTTTCAGCAGGAACCACTGCAAAAGTGAGTTCTGGATACTTGGCTTTCCAGTCTTGCGCGAACGAAGCGGTGGTGCTGAACGCAAGCGCAGCAACGCTCGTAACGAGAATACGACGATTGATCATGATGTCCTCTTGGGTCAGTCGACTAGATTTTCTATGGAACAGCGAATTATGCGACCGCGGCGTTTCCGAATGCGGGCGTCAATTCTCCAGGCACGAAGTCCGGCGTTCCATCCATCACCTCGCCGGCCTCAAGATCGTAGAGTTCGCGCGCAATGCTGTCGGTAAGCGCTGCAGGCGCGCCATCGAACACGATGCGGCCAGCGGACATTCCGATCAGCCGGTCGCAATAGGTTCTTGCCAGATCCAGCGAGTGCAGATTGCAGATCACCGTGATACCGAAATGCTTGTTGATGCGCAGAAGGGCATCCATCACGATACGGGTGTTGCGTGGGTCGAGCGACGCAATCGGCTCATCCGCCAGAATAATGTCGGGCTGCTGCACCAAGGCACGCGCGATCGCCACCCGCTGTTGTTGTCCGCCAGAGAGCTGGTCAGCGCGCTGCGCCGCCATGGGCATCATGTCGAATTGCTCCAGAGCGGAAATGGCGATCGCCTTGTCGTCATGCGGCCAGAGCTGGATCAGCGATCGCCAAAGCGGCACGCCCGCAAGGCGCCCCATCAGGACATTGGTCAGCACATCGAGCCGTCCGACCAGATTGAACTGCTGAAAGATCATCGCGGAACGAGCCCGCCAGCGGCGCAAGTCGCGCCCCTGAAGCGCCGTCACATCGACGCCTTCAAACAGGATCCGCCCACTGGTTGGATTTTCCAGCCGATTGATCATTCGCAACAACGTCGACTTTCCGGCTCCCGAACGGCCGATCACACCGACGAAACGGCCCGGCTCTATCGAGAAGGAGGCATTGTCGACGGCCGTCTTCATGCCGAACCGGCACGTCAATCCGTCTACCTCAAGCATGCGCCGACTCCGTTTCTGTATCCTCCCCCTCGCTAGCGTGGGTTTCCTACAGTTGTGTGACATGACCGCTCGCGATGGTTTCCCTCCCCCGGAATCGCGAATGCTGTGACGAAAAGCCAGCCGTCATCCAAAATTCACGATGCTGTCACGAAACATCATGAAGAGATCATGCCAACGCACCGGCTTTCGCCGAGTTCACACATGTCTCCGAGATCATCAATCATGGCCGGAAAGATTCTGTCCGCTCAACCCTTCATCGATCCCACTGCGACCCTGCGCGACAGCACTGCCGGGGCCTATTGCGAAATTGGTGCGCGTACCCTCCTGCACGAAGTCACGCTCGGGGATTACTCCTACGTCGTGAATGACAGTCAGATCGCTTACGCGACAATCGGGAAATTCTGCTCCATTGCCGCGATGACAAGGATCAATCCCGGCAATCATCCGATGCATCGCGCGTCACAAGCGCACTTCTCTTATCGCGCCAGCGCCTATTTTCCCGGCGAAGCCGATGAGGCGGAGTTCTTTACCTGGCGGCGCAGTCACCACGTAACGTTTGGTCACGATGTCTGGGTTGGGCACGGCGCCATCGTGCTCCCAGGCCGCAACATTGGCACCGGCGCCGTGGTCGCAGCAGGCGCCGTCGTCACCAAGGACGTCGCGCCTTATACAATCGTCGGTGGAAATCCAGCCAAGCTGATCCGTCGACGGTTTTCGGAACGCGTCGCCGAAGAACTGATGGCACTGGCATGGTGGGACTGGGGGCACGAGCGCCTGCGGACTGCACTGCCGGATTTCAGAAATCTTCCGGTCGAAGGTTTTATTGAGAAGTACCGGTACACTGCATCAGCGGATCAGACTTTGAAAGCAGTAGGCACATGATGGATGTACTAATTGAAGGCGGCGAAGCGTTGGTCGGACGCGACCTGGTCGATGCATCCATTCACGTTGCAGACGGCAGGATTGCGGAAGTATCATCGCGTAGCGGAGCGGCGTCCCTGCGTCTTAACGGTAATGGCTTGACCGTGCTTCCCGGCATCGTGGACATGCATGGCGACGCCTTCGAGCGTCAGATGATGCCACGCCCCGGTGTCGATTTTCCGATCGACGTCGCGCTTATCGACAGTGACCGTCAGGCGGTTGCCAATGGCATCACGACGGTCTTTCACGCCACGACATGGTCCTGGGAGCCTGGTCTGCGCGGAACGGAAAACGCGCATCGTCTCCTTAATGCCATCGAAGCCATGCAGCCACAGCTCGCCGCAGACACCCGCTTTCACCTGCGGCAGGAGACATTCAATCTCGATGCCGAGCCTACCATCGCCCAATGGCTAGCCGCCGGTCGCGTCGACCTCCTCGCCTTCAACGACCACATGAGTATGACCACAGCGTCGATGAGCAACCCGAAGAAGCGCGCCCGCATGGTCGAGCGCTCCGGTCTCAGCGAAAGTGAATTCGACAAACTGGTCGAGCAAGTATTGGCGCGCGCAGACGATGTTCCAGCATCGATTGCTCGGCTTGCAACCATCGGCCGCGATCACGGCGTTCCACTGCTGTCCCATGACGACGAATCGCCGGATCAACGCGCTGGCTTCCGCGACCTGGGCATCGATATCGCCGAATTTCCGATCAACGAGGAAACCGCACGCGCCGCGATCGAAAGTGGCGATTTCACCGTCTTCGGCGCACCAAATGTGGTGCGCGGGGGCAGCCATACCGGATGGACCAGCGCCGCCGAGATGGTGAGCAAGGGCTTGTGTTCGATTCTCGCGTCCGACTACTACTATCCCGCACCCCTGCTCGCAGCGTTCCTGCTGGCCGCCGACAATGTTCTGCCGCTCCCGCAGGCTTGGTCGCTGATCTCCGGAGCGCCTGCAAAGGCAACAGAACTACACGACCGCGGCCAGATTACCGCCGGAAAGCGGGCCGACATCATCCTCGTCGATGCGTGCGAGCCGCGGAGGCCGCGAGTTGTCGCGGCGATTACCGGCGGCCGTATCGTTCACCTCACCGAACCGCAGCGCATTTTATCGGGAGTTGCCGCCGCGCGAAGGGTTGAACCGGCCTGACCGGGCGGGTACTCAAGGTTCGCATGCCGCAGTATCCCCGCTACGCGATCTACTTCGTGCCTTCAGTTGCCAGCGCCCTCTATCGCTTCGGCGCTGAACTGGTCGGCTATGATGCGTATACGGGCCAGCCAATACCGTTCGTTGGCGGCATTGAGGCAGAAATCGAGGGCTGGAAGCAACTTACAGCCGATCCGCGCAAGTACGGATTCCACGCGACACTCAAAGCGCCGATATCACTCGCTCCGAACAGAACCGAGAATGAGTTGACGGCGGCAATGCACGAGTTCGCGAGCACGCCTCGCAGAATCCCGGTGATCGCGCCCACGGTACGCAGCATCAGCAACTTCATCGCCATCGTGCCGGACAGCCTCTGCCCCGAACTGCAAAAATTCGCCGAAGACTGCGTCACCGTATTTGACAGTTTCCGCGCACCGCTGAGCGACGCAGATCGTGAACGACGCAATGTGTCGGCCCTCACCGACCGGCAGGTCACTTATCTGGATCGCTGGGGCTATCCGTATGTGCTCGAAGAGTTTCGTTTTCACATGACGCTGGCGGGATCGCTCCCCGCGGAGCGGCGAGAAACAGTTGCGGGCATCTTGCAGAAGCGGTTTGACACGCTGGAATTGAAATTGGTCCCGATTGACCGGCTGGCTTTGCTGCGCCAGAACGATGCGGCGTCAGGCTTTACAATCATCGAGCATTGGCCGCTTCAGAGCACCTGATTGCGCGTTCGAAGAGTGAGTGCCAGAGAACGGCACACGCCAACGGCCTTATCGATAAAGACCCTCGATCTCTGAATCGTACTTTTTCTGCACGTTACTCCGACGGACCTTCATCGTCGCCGTGACCTCGTCGTCGTCGTGGTCCAGTTCCTTCGTCAGAAGATGAAACTTTCGTATCTGCGAGACCTGCGCAAGCTGCGCGTTGGCGGTGTTGATCTCCGACTGGATCAGGTCACGCAGGCTTTCGTTCTCGGTGAGGTTCTTGAAATTCGTGTAACCGATGCCTTTTTCCTCGGCCCACTTCCCCGCGAGATCATAGTCGATCTGAATCAGCGCCGAGACGTACTTGCGCGCCTCACCGATAACAATGCACTCCTTGATGAATGGGCTCGACTTCACCGTGTTCTCGATCTCCGACGGGCTGAGATTCTTTCCACCCGCCGTGATCATGATGTCCTTCAGCCTGTCCACAATGCGGAAATGGCCGTCCTTGAACTCCGCGACGTCGCCCGTGTGTAGCCATCCGTCGCGGATCGACGCCTTGGTTGCTTCCTCGTTGCGGTAGTAACCTTCAAACACCGTATCACCGCGAATGAGCAACTCGTTTGACTGTCCGAGCTTTGTTTCCATCCGGTCAATGCCGCCGCCCACGGTCCCCACTCGCCGGTCCGACAACACCTGCCCTAGCGCGATGCCCGAACTTTCCGTCAGGCCGTAGACCTCGATCAGCGGCACGCCGATGGTGCGAAAGAAATGCACAATCGCAGGCGAAATCGGCGCCGCGCCGGTCATGGCAATGCGGGTCTTTCGCAGCCCGATAAAGTTTTGCAGCGCGCGGAAGATCAGCCAGTACGACAGTGTAAACTGGAGTTTTTCGGGCAGCGTTCGATCGGTCGCATTCTTCTCCGCAAACGGCTCGCAAGCAGCATAGGCCCGCTCGAACATGGCGCGCCGGATACGTCCCGCTTCCAATAGCTTGATGTGGATCGACGAATGCAGCTTTTCCCAAATACGCGGTACGCCGAGGAACATGCTTGGCGCAACCTCGCGCAGATCCTCCTGCACGGTCCGGATTGACTCTCCGAAGTTGACCAGCGACGCCAGATACGTCGGGACCATCACGGTCGTCATTTGCTCGGCGACATGGCACAGCGGCAAATATGACAGAACACTTGCGGATTGATCGACAACCAGCCGATCCGCGCAGCCGATCGCTTGCGCACGAATGTTCTTGTAACTCAGCATCGCGCCCTTGGGCTTCCCGGTGGAGCCGGAGGTGTAGATGATCAGTCCGATCTGCGAGAGCTGCTGCCGATCGACGATGCCGTCTACCAAAGCTGGGTGGCTCGTCTCGAAGTCTGCGCCAAGCGCTTCCAGCGCATCGAACGACATCACCTGATCCGGCGGGTAGTCCCTGATGCCCTTGGTCTCAACGACGATAATCCGCCGCAACTTCGGCAACTCATCGCGGCGTTCCAGAACCTTGTCGACCTGCTCCTGATCTTCGCACACGATGATCTCGGATTCGGAATGCGCCAGCACATAGGCGACTTCATTCGACGGGCTGGTCGGATAAACCCCGACCGCGATTCCGTCCACGATGTTTGCGCCAAGTTGAGCGAGCACCCATTCGATCCGATTCTCGGACAGAATGGCGACATGGCCGCCCTCGTTAAGGCCGAGCGCGCGAAAGCCGAGCCCGACATGACAAGCCCGCTGGTAATAGCGCTGCCAGTTCGAAGGATTCCATATGCCGAATTCCTTTTGACGGATCGCCACGCGGTCCGGGTAGCGGCGCGCGTTCTCGCGCAGCATCTGCGGCAGCGTCAGTTGGGGAAATCTGTCGCTCATGCGATCCTCGTTAAAATCTCAGGACAACCAGCGCTTGCGGCGCTTGTAATGCTTGATGCCCCGAAAGCCCTTGGTCTCCGCATTCGCTGCGCCGACACCGAGATAAAATTCGCGGACATCCTGATCGCGCAACAGCTGCGCCGTCGGACCATCCGTGACGATCTTCCCTGACTCCATGATGTAACCATAGGTCGAGACAGCGAACGCCACAGCCGCATTCTGCTCCACGAGCAGCATCGAGACGCCCTGCTCGCGGCTGATGCGCGCAATAATCGTGAATATTTCTTCGACCAGCTTCGGCGAAAGACCAAGCGACGGCTCATCGAGCAGCATTAATTCCGGCTGCGCAATCAGCGCCCGGCCGATGGCCAGCATCTGCTGCTCGCCGCCGGACAGGTAACCGGCGCGCCCGGTTCGCCGCTCGAACAGGCGCGGGAAATATGTGTAGACGAGATCGAACGGAGTCTTCGCGCCGCTGCGACCCGACATTGCGTAAGTGGCGGCAGTCAGATTTTCCTCGACCGTGAGATCTTCGAAAATTCTGCGGCCTTCCATCACATGGAAGAGCCCGCCCCGCACCAATTGATGCGGAGCGAGACGCGACACGGAACTGCCCTTGAACAGGATGTCGCCCGTGGTGACCTTGCCGTCCTCCAACTCAAGCAGATTGGAAATAGCCTTGAGCGTGGTCGATTTGCCGGCCCCGTTCGAGCCCAGCAAAGCAACCACCGCTCCCTTGTCGACTTTCAACGAAAGGCCGCGGAGCACCTGGACCGTCTTGTTATAGACGACCTCGATGTTGTTGACAGAGAGGAGTGCTTCCGCGGTCATCGTCATTACTTCGCGATCTTGATCCAGTCGGAAACGGGCTTCATCGTCTTGTTCGCGCCGTCGTACTGGTAGACGCGACCAACAGGAACGGTGTTACCGGGAATCGAGATCGGCACGCCGATGATGCCGCCGGTATCGAAGTCCTTGATCGAGTTCAGCGAAGCTTTCATGTTGGCCGCAGTGAGATCCTTCTTGGCGTCAAGCGTGCGCTTGGCCGCTTCGGTCATCAGCATCGCGGTCAGAAAGCCCTGCATGTAGCCGGTCGACTGATATTCCGGACGGATCTGCCGGATCTTCTCCAGCATCGGCGACTTGCCTTCCGTGTCGAAATAGTAGCGATACGGCATCACGCCCATGAAACCATCCGCGACATCGGCGGATTTCGCCCAGATCGCATTGTCCATCGACCAGAACGTGCCCATGAACTTGGTCTTGAGCCCAAGCTGCTTCGCCTGACTCATAAATTCCGGCAATGGCGCTAAAATGTAACCGTGGAAGATGGTGTAGTCCGGATCGGCGCGGCGCAGCTTGAGCACCTCGGTCGAAACGTCGACGCTGGTCGGCGGCGTCGCGATCTTTTCCACGACCTTCAGGCCGAGTTCAGTCGCCCGCTTCTCTGTCGGCGCGATTGGGTCGCGTCCAAATTCCGTATCCGAATTAACCAGAGCGATTTTCGCACCCGGCTTCGTCTTGGCGATGTACTCCAGCAGAATGCTGATCATTTCCGAATAGTCAGGACCGGCAATGAACTGGTTGGGAAAATTCTTCGGATCGTTCAGTTCGGTCGCAAAGGATGCGCCCGCAAGCATGATGTCGCCGCGGCGGTTGAGCTCCGCGTTGATGGTCTTAGAGAACGCGGTGGAGTCACCGTAATAGAGGCTCACCTTTTCCTGGCTGGTGATGCGATTGAACACCGCCACCGAATTGTCGACCTTGTAGCCGGTGTCCTCGGCAACATACTTGATCTTGCGGCCATTGATGCCGCCGGCATCGTTCACGATTTTCACGTAGTCCTGGAACGCATTGTTCAGCGCGATGCCCGCGAAGGCGAACACGCCTGTCATCGGCATCGATGCACCGATCACAATGTCGTCGGCAGCACGCGCCGGAGCGTTAAAGCCTAGTGCGAGACAGCCCGCAGCTGCGTAGGACAGCACCTTTCGGCGCGTTGGAAAGAATTTCATGGTTGTTTCTCCCTGTGTGTCATTTCTTGAACGGCCATAGATGAAAGAAGCGCCGCACGCGGCGCCAGATTTCGGCAAGGCCCTGCGGTTCGAACAGCAGAAACCCGATGATCAGCAAGCCGAAAACGATTGTCCGGATTGGCGACAACTGCGCTGTCGCATTCGGAATGAAGGTCAAATACGAGACCGCGATCTTCAAAAACTCCGGCACCATGGTCATGAAAATCGCGCCGAGAATGGCGCCAAGGATGGTCCCCATGCCGCCGACGATTACGGCGGCGAGAAAGAATACCGAATAGATCAGCGGAAAACTCTCTGGCGTCACCACGCGGAAGAAATAAGCCCACATGCCGCCCGCAACGCCGGCGTAGAACGACGACAGTGCGAAGGACAGCAGCTTGTACTTCAACAAGGGAATGCCGAGCACCTCCGCCGAGATGTCACGGTCGCGTATGGCAATGAAGGCGCGGCCGATGCGGGTCCGGAACAGGTTGGCCGCTGCGAACACGGCCAGCGCCGTCAACGGCATGAACAGCCAATACAACTGGAATGGACGCGCGAGATCGTAACCGAACAACCGCGCGGGGGGCATGCTCAGCCCCTGCGTGCCTCCGAGGAAGGCCGGTCCATTGGCAAACAGAAAATGCAGAATGAAGGATGCTGCGATGGTCGCAATCGCAAGATAGAGCCCCTTCACGCGCAAGCTCGGCACCCCGACAACGAGACCGACCGCGGCCGACACGAAGCCTGCGATAATGAGGTTGATAATGAACGGCGTACCGACGCGAATTTCGAGAATAGCGACTGTGTAAGCGCCGACCGACATGAAGGCCGCCTGCCCCAGGCTGACAAGGCCGGTATAACCCGTGAGGATGTTGAGGCCAGTAGTGCTGACGATATGGATCAGGACAAGGCAGGCGAGATAGATCCAGTACTGATCCGCGAAGAACGGAAACAACGCCAGCGCCGCGAACAGCGCGACCAGCATCACACGCTGCACGTTGGTGTCGAGCAGTGCTTCTGCCTGAGCGTAGGTTTGATGGGCCGCGCCGATACGCATCAGAGTCGCTCGATTTCAACTGTGCCGAATAATCCGTAAGGACGGATCATCAGGGCAACCACAAGGATACTGAAGGTGACAAGCAGCTTGAATTCGCCACCCATGTAAGTGCCGACGAGCGCTTCCACGACGCCGATGGCGAGCCCCGCCACCAGAGCGCCAGCAATCGAGTCGAGCCCGCCGACGATGACCGCGACCAGTACCGAGAGTCCGAATACACCCATGGTGGGTGAGATGCCGCCGATCGAACCGATCAAAATGCCAGATCCCGCCGCAGCCATGCCCGCGACAATCCACGACACCGAAAATACCGCCGGAACATTGATCCCGCAGGAAAACGCAGCGCCCTGATCGGTTGCGGTGGCGCGAAGCGCGACACCGCCCCGCCATGTCCGGAAGACAACAAGAAACGCAGCAATCAAAACCGTCGCCACCACAAAGCCCACTGCGATCTTCGGCGAGACGTAGGCGCTGCCTATAAATATTGGCTTCGACGGCAGGAAGTTCGGCAAAGTAGCGGGATCACTTCCCCACACGAACTCCACAAATCCGATCAGCACTGAACTCAGACCGACAGTCACCATGAACACCGAGATCGGGCTTTCACCGAGCATCGGTCGGATCAGAATACGTTCGATAACGCCGCCGAGAATACCGCCGCCGATCACCGTGAGAATAATCGCGAGCCAGACTGGAAGGGCAAATGCCGCGGTCATTCCGAAGAAGAAGTACGCGCACAGCATCAGCATCTCGCCGACGGCAAGGTTCAAAACCTTGGTGGCCTTGTAGATCAGCACGAAAGCAATGCCGGTCAGCGCCAGCAGCGCGCCCGATCCAAGCCCCGACAACACGACCTCGAACAGGAACAGCCAATCCATCACGCTGCCCTCTCGCCCGCGATCCGCCGCGACAGATCTCCGACATCGCCGGACCCGAGATAGGCAGCGATCACGTCCGGGTTGTTCTGAATCTCAACCGGCTTCCCAGCCGCGATCACCTGACCGAAGTTCAGCACGACAACGTGGTCCGAGATGTCCATGACGAGGCCCATGTCGTGCTCGACCATCAGGATCGTCACGCCCCACTCCTCCTTCACGTCAAGGATGAAGCGCGCCATGTCCTCGGTCTCTTCACGGTTCATGCCCGCAACCGGTTCGTCGAGCATCAGCACGCGCGGCTGCATCGCCAGCGCGCGCGCGAGTTCGACGCGTTTGCGCAGGCCGTAGGACAATGACGCTACCGGCTGGTCGCGGATGTGCTCCATCTCCAGAAAATCAAGCACCCGCCGCTCGATTTCGGATCGCAGCTCAAGCTCCTCGCGCCTGGCCCGGCCGAAATACCACAGCGCGTCAAATACATTCGTCCGCATGTGTGCGTGACGGCCGAGTTTGATGTTGTCGAGCACAGTCATACCGCGAAACAGCGCGATGTTCTGAAACGTGCGGGCCAATCCGATTTTTGCCCGTGCCGGCGGATGCAGTTTGCTGATGTCGCTGCCGTCGAATTCGATTGCGCCGGCTGACGGGCGGTAGAAGCCCGAGATGCAGTTGAACAGCGATGTCTTGCCCGCGCCGTTCGGGCCGATCACAGCCGTGATCGATCCCGGAGAGACGGAGAACGAAACGTCGGACAGCGCCTTCAATCCGCCGAACGCAAGCGACAGATGACTGACAGTCAATCCGGCAGACGGTGATGACGCCTGGTCGCTCATCGCCGTGCGCCGAGTTGCGCCAAGGACGCGTCGGGCCTGCCAGTCTTCAAACGGCGTGGATCAATCGAACTCAACTGACGCTCCCCTTTGACTTGCCCGGCGGTTGATCCGCTCTTTTGGCTGTTCTGTTGCTCGGTGCCTATCGCTTGCGGCCCACCAGGGCGTGTTCCATGTACATCCGCTCGACCGGCCGATCGAGCGAGTTGCCCGCCCGTTCAAAACCTCTGCGCCAGTCTTCAACGTGCCGCCGCATCCATACTTTCCCTGCTTCCTTGTCGCGTCTACGGATCGCGTCGAGCAGGTGATGGTGTGCAACGATAAGGCGCGGCATGCCTTCGGCGACGTTGCGAACCACCATCTCCGTGGTCGGGAAAAACAGCAGACCCGCCGGCTCACGCGCGAGTTGCAGCACGCGGTTATGGGAGGCCTTCGCAATCAGGATGTGAAATTCCGCATCCAGTTCCGCGAACACAGCATGGTTTGCGATAGCCTGCTCGGTCTTCTCGATGTTCGCCGCGATCTCGGCGATGTCGTCGTCGGTCGCGTGATCGACAGCATATTCGATCGCGGCAATCTCCAGGATCATCGCGGTTTCATACAATTCGCGGAACGTCACTTCGTGAAGCACAAGCGCCCGGCTCAACCGGCTTGCAAGCTTGTTGTAGCGCGGCAGGCACGCATACAGGCGTCGGCTGGAATCGCGCCGGATCAATCCGCTTTCTTCGAGCACCCGAATGCCCTCGCGAACCGTGGACCGATTCACACCGAACTGCTGGACGAGTTCAGACTCTGTCCCGATCGGATCGTCAGGCTTGATCCGGCCATTGACGATTTCACGCTCAATCGCGTCAGCCACCTTTTGATAGGCCGGCGCAACTTCAATACGCGCAAAATTCGGGACCACGGACGACATGGCGTCTCATCGCTGTTTGTCGGACAAAGGCTATGGATGAAATATCCCTTGGTCAATGGCCTATAAACATCGCTATACGGCGATTTTCTGGGTGCGCCGCACAAGATATGACACTCAATGTCATTTGTCCGACAAAGTCGGTGCGAGTGAAAGGAGACTTGCGGTCAACAATGGGTGTGATCAATCGATGCCGAAGACATCAGCGGACACGCCCGCTCGTTGCGGAGCGAGGCAGTGATCAGAGGTGCCGGGTTGTTTGCAGTTTGCGTCGCCCAAGATGTGACTGTGCAATCAGGCGTTCTGGAAGCTGGCTGGCGACGCAGTGCTGATCGCACCAGTCTCTGGCCGGATTCCTTGCTAACAGGGAAAAGAACAGGATATTTTATGGAATCGGGTCAATTTTCTGCGAAACAAGGGTGAGATACGCCCATTTAGTAGGGCTTTCTCGCAGAATTCCCTACGCAAAGAACAGGGATCGAACAGGTCCGGAACAGCGAATTTTCAGAGCCGATCAGGGATTGCGGAAACAAAAGTCGGCCAAACCGAGCCGCACGGCTCGTTATTTTAACGTCAAGAACAAGCAACCGCCGTTAGGCCGCCGCGTTAATACGAGCCGACGATCGTCCCTTGGACGGGCTAACAACGATCTGGACATGCCCGAGCACCGCCAGTACTCGCATGAATCGCTCAAGCGAACACCTCGAAGCACGTAGCTCCTGATTGCCGAGATCTTGGGTCGAGGCATGCTGAGTATCTTGGAGGCCTGGGTCAGGCGGCAGCACGGCATTGTGTGATCGAGACACGCCAGCACGTGGTCAAGGTTATCGGCTCGCGCATTCCTCCGCTGATCTGAATCAAGATGGAATTCAACACCCCGCCTAGATTGCGGATATGTGGCAAGACATATCAACCGCGCCGCTTGAGCAATATCTCGCGGTTGCCGTCATCGACCAGGAAGTGCACGTAGCGATCTTTCCGTGCATCCTTACGAAGGGCGGCTGGCTGAATGCCGAGACGATGAAACGATTAAGTATCTCGCCAACACATTGGCGCAAGTGGTCCGCCATGACCTATTTCAGTTGTTGCGGGTGACGGACTGCGGTCCGAGGACCATCGCCGGGCACAGGCTCGGGTTCCGTTAACCTCTCGCGCAGGCCAGGACGCGCCGGATTGATGCAAATCAAAGCCTTGCGGCACCTATCAGCTCAACCTTGAACATGGCCGGCTCCCGTGGCCGATTTTCATGGAGGGTACAAGATGTCGCGCAACGTAGGCATGGCGGATCGAATGGTCCGTATCGTCGTCGGTCTGGCGCTGATTGCGTTTGCGCTTCGCAATGGCATTCCGATCAAAGGCTGGGACTGGGCCGGACTGATCGGTATCGTGCCGTTGGTTACGGGACTTTTTGCCACCTGCCCGGCTTACAGCCTGATCGGGTATTCAAGCTGCGAAAAACGAAGGTAGTTCGTCAGTAATCTCGCCGGATACGCAATGGTGCTTATGCGGGCGGCAAGGGCGGCTCGTCGTCGGCGATCGCGCGCCATCCCGCACCGTCGAGATCATCATATTGCCCGCTCCTGAGCGACCACAGAAACCCCAGAAGGCCAATGAGGCCGAGCGCGAGAGCTATCGGCACCAGATAGACAAGCACCTCCATCACGTCACCTCCAGCGCAACGCGGCGTGCGCGGAGCGAATTCAGCATAACCAATATGGAAGAGCCTGACATGGCCGCTGCGGCAACCAGCGGCGTTGCATATCCGGCAATCGCGACCGGAACAGCAAGAGCATTGTAGCCGATCGCCAGCGCCAGATTCTGCTGCATCAACCGAAGCGCCTTGCGCGAGAAATCGATAGCGGCCAGCACAGGAGCTAGTTCCTTGCCGAGAAAGATCATGTCCGCCGCCGCCTGGCTCAGATGAGTGGCGCTGACCGGCGACATCGAGACCGACGCAGCCGCGAGCGCCGGCGCATCGTTCAATCCATCGCCAACCATCATGACATTGCCGCCACGTCGCTTCAGGTCTTCGATGTGAGCAATCTTGTCGGCCGGCGTAAGACCCGCGCGCCACGCGAGAATTCCCAAGGACGCCGCGGCATGCTTCACGGCAGGCTCTCTATCACCGGAGAGAATCTCGACGGCGACACCGCGCCTGACAAGGCTGCGTATCGTGGCTACCGCATCCGGGCGAAGCTGTTGCCGCACGGCAAAAACACATCGCTCCTGCCCGCAACTGAAAGCGACCACGGAAATCTCCGGATCTGTGCTCAGTATCTCGTTCGCCATTCCGTCCGCACCACAGAACGATGGCCTGCCGAGCCTGAGTTCGATCCCATCCACGAAACCTCTCACGCCCTGCCCCGGCTCTTCCACAATCCTTTCCAGCGGAGATGTTGCCTTCGACGCGCGGGCAACGGCCGCCGCTACCGGATGATGGCTGGCCAGGGCCAACCGTCCTGCCAGCTGAAGGACATCGGCGGGAATGGCCGTGGCATTCACCACGTCGAGTTCGGGCAAGGTCAATGTGCCGGTCTTGTCGAAAACGATCGTATCGACACCTGCGACACGCTCGACCGCATCGCCTGAATTGAGCAGGACACCCGAACGAAACAGCGCACCTGCAACAATGGTCTGCACCGTCGGGATCGCGAGGCCGAGCGCGCACGGACAGGTAATGATGAGAACCGCGATCGCAGTGACGATCGCGTCGTGCCAGGTTGCGCCCAGTGCAACCCATCCCAGCATAGTGATGAGCGCCGTCGCGTGCACGACCGGCGCATAAAGCCGTGACGCCCGGTCCGCGAGTTGCACATAGCGCGAGCGAGCCTGCAGCGCGTTTTCAAGCAGCCGGGTGATCTCCGCCAGCAGCGTTCCTTCTGCTGCAGCCCCGACCCGGACCCGCAACGTGCCTGAAATATTCATTGTGCCCGCATAAACCGCAGTGCCGGCCTCCGCCGCGGCATACCGTGTCTCACCCGTGATCAGGCTCTGGTCAATTTCCGATCGTCCATCAATGACCTCGCCATCAACGGCGCATCGTTCGCCCGGACGCAGAAGCACGATGTCGCCGGGAACGATGGCGGCCACCGGAACTTCGCTAATTTCGGTGGGAGAGATGAATTTGGTCGCGGTCTCCGCCTTCAGCGCCGCCAAGTTGCCGGCGACGGCCCGTGTGCGGCGCCTCATGTTCTGGTCGAGATAGCGCCCCGCCAGCAGGAAGGTGAGAAGCATGATGGCAGCGTCGAAGTAAACATGCTCGGCATGATGAACCGTCTCGACGATCGACATGCCGAGCGCCAGCACAACGCCGATACTGATCGGAACGTCCATATTGACGCTGCGCGCTCGAAGCGCGGCGATTGCCGAGCGGAAGAATGGCTGCCCGGCATAGGCGGCAGCCGGCAAGGCGATCAGCGCTGACAGCCAGTGAAAGAAGTCACGCTGCTCCGGGATCATGTCCGAGACGTTGCCCGACCACACCGGCACCGACAGCATCATGACGTTCATTGTGGCGAACGCCGCTACGCCGAGGCAACGCAGCAGAAATCGCGACTGCTCGACCTCGATGACTTCCGCGCGGACCGGCTCAAACGGATAAGCCTTGTATCCGAGTGCCGCGAGACGATCGACAAACTGTGCCGGATCGAGCGTTCCCCTCTTCCACTCCACCGCCAGCCGCCGGTCGGTCAGATTGACCCGCGCGAGGGTCACATCCGGAATGGCAGACAACCCGCGTTCGATTTTCATCATGCAGCCGGCGCAACTGACGCCCTCGACCGCGAGATCGAGGTGGGCAAGACCTGCGCCCAGATCCTTGACGTAGTGCGAGAAGTCTTGGGTAACAGCCATGACGTTTCCTCAATCGGCCAGCATGACGCGATTACGCGATCTGAACACGCGCTTGCCGCCAGCATCGCCTTCAAGCACCAGGTTCCACTGACCCGCGAGGATCCCTTCCGCGCGTCCCATGTATATTCCAGTCTCAACTTCCGTCAGGGCGATGGCTCGATCAGCGCGCTTGTCAGCGGGGCGCTCCAGACGAGCGGAAAAATCCAGCCCGGTCAGCGGTGCACCCTTGCTGTCGTGCGCCGTGATACGAACATCGGCGCTATCGGCGGCGCTGCGCGCGAGATGCCCCTCGACGCGCCAGTGACGCGTATCCTGCTCGTGAGCAGCCTGAATCTCGCGTTCATAGGCGAGACTGGCACGGTAGGCACTGTCCACATCTGTCCCGGGCAGTGTGTCGATCGCGAACAGCATCATCACCAAGTTGACGCCAATCACTACCCCGAAGAAGGCGACGAGTATGATAAGCACGGCGCGTCCCGTGAGGGGTTTCCCTGCTGTGGTCGCGTTGTTCATGAGAGGTGTCCATCCGTGAATGTCATGGCGTGACAAAATTGTCCGTTGCCGATGCCGCTTCGCCTAGACCGATGTCGGTAACGCGGAATGTCAGCGGGGTTGATTTTGGAAGTTCGCCCCCCGACTTGGCCGTGACGAGAACGCGCAGTTCGGTCGTTTGATCGCGCCCCAGCACGATCGCCGGCCTGTCCGGCGTAATCGAATCAGCGCCGACAACATGAGCCACCGCGCCGCTCACACCATCGACATCGACCACAATGATCCGATCGAAGCCACGCTTGTTCAGCAGGCGCACCGTATAGGCGTTACGGATCGAGCCATCGCTCAGCTTGATGGCAACGGGGTTCCGATCATGCAGCACATTGATGTCCAGCAACGAGCGCGTCAGAAGCGCATACAGCATGATGCTCCCGACACCGGCGATCAGGGCGGCATAGACAATGGTCCGCGGGCGAACGAGCTTGAAGATCTCGGGCTTGCCGGCCTGCCGGCGTTGAATATTGATATCGTTGTCGTAGCCGATCAGACGGGTCGGCCTGCCGATCCGGGTCATCACGGTATCACATGCATCGATGCAAAGGCCGCACTGGATGCAATCCAGCTGCGCGCCGTCTCGAATATCGATTCCAGTGGGACACACGGCGACACACTGGCGGCAGTCGATGCAGTCGCCGACTGTTTCCCCGTGGGCCCGACGTTCCAGCGCCTTCTTGAGCGACGTGCGCTCCTCGCCCCGTTCGTATTTGTAGGTGACGTTGAGCGCCCACTCGTCGGTCAGAGCCGCCTGAATTCGCGGCCACGGGCACATGTAGACGCAGACCTGCTCGCGCATGAATCCGGCCAGCACGTATGTCGTGCATGTCAGGATGACGATCCAGACATAGGCCAGCATCGGCGCCTGAAAGGTCAGAAGCTCCATCACAAGCGTGGGCGCGTCGTTGAAGTACAGAACCCAGGCGCCGCCAGTCCACCACGCGATCATGATCCAGATCGAATGTTTCAGCACGATTTCGGAGCAACGCTGGAGCGTATAACCCTCAGCGTCCTTATTCATGCGCTCGCGGCGATCTCCCTCGATGAGGCGCTCGACCGCATAAAACAGATCGGTCCAGACCGTTTGCGGGCACAGATAGCCACACCAGATGCGGCCGCCGACCGCGTTCATCAGAAACAGCGTCAGGGCAGCGAGAATCAGAAGGCCCGTGAAGTAGTAAACCTCCTGCGGCCACAACTCGATAAAGAAGAAGTAGAAGCGGCTGTTCGGCAGATCCACCAGCACCGCCTGGTTCGGTGCACCCATGCCGCGATTCCAGCGGATGAACGGCAGCAGGTAATAGATGCCAAGGCAAACAGCCATCAGCTTCCACTTGATGCTGCGGAATGTTCCAGAGACGCTCTGCGGATACACCTTCTTATGAGCCGCATACAGGGGCCCATAGTCATCGGCTTCCAAATCGTCAGGTGTGGTGATCTTGTTCATGAAGGATTGATCTCGCGCTATCGCTGAGGATAGTCGCGACCGCTCCAACGCTATTGATCCAACTCAAGCCGGAGCCAAACAGGCGCGATGTGGCCCGAACTCCTTACTTTCCGCCACCGAGCGAATGGACGTAAACCGCTAGGGCCTTGATCGTCGCCGGATCAAGGCGGCCGCTCCAGGCCGGCATGACCCCTGCCCGACCATTGGTGATGCTCTCGATAATGGTTTGTTCGTCCGATCCGAAAAGCCAGATCTTGTCGGTCAGGTCCGGTGCGCCCTGCTCGATGTTGCCCTTGGCATTATCACCGTGACAGGCCGCACAGTTCTCAGCGAAGATTTTCTGTCCGGCCACCCGATCAAAGTCCTTGGCCGTGGAAAGACCCGACAATGATCTCACATAGTTTGCGACCGTGACGATTTGATCCCTCTTCAGGATACCGTCCTTGCCAAAGGCCAGCATGGCGCCTTCATGCGCCTTGGGGTGGCCAGATCGCACGCCGAATTCGATGGTTTGGCCGATTTGGCTTACTGACCCGCCCCATATCCATTCATCGTCGTTGAGATTGGGATAGCCTTTCGCGCCTGCGCCACCGCTACCGTGGCAGGGCGCGCAATTGTCACCGAACGCCGCCTTGCCCCGTGCGCGCGCCAGCGCGAGAAGCGCCGGGTCCTTTTCGATGTCAGCAAGAGGTGTCGCATTGAGAGATGCCATCTTCGCGCCGCGAACCTTCTCAAGATTCGCAAGCTCGACGGCAACGTCCGCACGCGACGAGTACTGAATGAAACCGGTGGTGTAGCTCTGAACGAGCGGCCATGCCGGATAGACGACCCAGTAGGCGACGGCCCATACAATGGTCGCGTAAAATGTTATGATCCACCACCGCGGCAGCGGGGTGTTCAGCTCCTTGATTCCGTCCCACTGGTGGCCGGTTGTTGAGGTTCCGGTTACGGAATCAATCTCTTCCCTGTGATCCGTCATAAACCGTCAATCCTCTCGCAACGGAAGTCTCGACGCCGCATCGAACATCGCCTTGTTGCGAGGCCACAACGCGTAGGCGACGATGGCGAAGAAAATGCCGACAAATAGGGGCGTCCACCAGCTCACGACGAAACTCGAAACGGCATTCTGGACGGTAAGAATCGCTTTCATGTCCCGGCTTTCCTAGCGAAGGTTTGCTTTTTCGTCGTACAGCTTGAAATCGACGAGCGTACCGAGCATCTGCAGATAGGCCACAAGCGCATCCATCTCTGTTGGATTCCCCGGCTTGCCGTCGAAATTTCTCGCAACCGCCTTCGGATAACGCTTCACCAATCCGTCTGCGTCGCCGTTGTCAGGATCGACCTGCGCCTTGAGATCTGCGGCCGCATTGGCGATCTGATCATCCGAATACGGCACGCCCACCGTACGGTTTGCGCGTAGATGACCGGCAATGGTCGATACATCGACTTCGGTCTCCGCCAGAAACGGATAGCCGGGCATAACCGATTGCGGCACGATGGCCCGCGGATTCACAAGATGCGTGACGTGCCACTCATCTGAATACTTCGCGCCGACGCGCGCGAGATCCGGGCCGGTCCGCTTGGACCCCCACTGAAACGGATGATCGTACATGCTCTCCGCCGCAAGCGAGTAGTGCCCGTAGCGTTCGACTTCATCACGGAGCGGCCGGATCATCTGGGAGTGGCAGAGATAGCAACCTTCGCGGACATAGACGTTGCGCCCGGCCAGTTCGAGAGGGGTGTATGGCCGCATGCCATCGACTTTCTCGATTGTGCTCTTCAGGTAGAACAATGGCGTTATCTCGACCAGACCGCCGATCGCGATGACTGCCAGAATACCGATGATGAGGATGACAGAGTTCTTCTCGAATATCTGATGACGCTTCCAGAACGACATGCGCTTGCTCCTCACTCAGCAGGCTGAAGAGCAGGCGCGACTTCCGAAACCTCGTCAGTACGCACCGTCATCCAGAGATTGTAGGCCATGATCAGCGACCCGATCAGGAACAGAGCACCGCCCGCAGCCCGAATGATGTAAAACGGGTGCATCGCCTCGACCGTCTCGATGAAGGAGTATTCGAGGAAGCCGAGCGACGTGTAGGCTCGCCACATCAGGCCCTGAAGGATGCCCGACACCCACATCGCGGAGATGTATAGAACGATGCCGATCGTCGCGATCCAGAAGTGCCAGTTGACGAGTTTAAGGCTGTAAAGTCCCTTGCGATCCCACAGCCAGGGCACGAGGCAGTAGAGCGCACCGAACGAAACGAATCCAACCCAGCCGAGCGCGCCCGAATGCACGTGGCCTATGGTCCAGTCCGTGTAGTGGCTGAGAGAGTTCACCGCCTTGATCGACATCAGCGGCCCTTCGAAAGTAGCCATGCCGTAGAAGGCCACGGAAACGACCAGCATTCGCAGAACCGGATCAGTTCGCAGCTTGTCCCAGGCGCCGGACAGGGTCATCAGTCCGTTGATCATTCCGCCCCAGGACGGCATCCACAACATGATTGAGAACGTCATGCCAAGCGTCTGCGCCCAATCCGGCAATGCCGTGTAATGCAAATGATGCGGGCCGGCCCAGATGTAGAGGAAAATGATCGCCCAAAAATGGATAATCGAGAGGCGATAGGAGTAAACCGGCCGCTCCGCCCGCTTCGGGATAAAGTAGTACATTATGGCGAGGAATCCGGCGGTCAGGAAGAACCCGACTGCGTTATGTCCATACCACCACTGGAACATCGCATCCTGCACGCCGCCCCACGCGATGTACGACTTCGAACCGAACAACGATACCGGCACGCCGGGATTATTGCCGAGATGAAGCACTGCGATCGTGACGATGAATGCGAGATAGAACCAATTCGCGACGAAAATGTGCGGTTCCTTGCGCTTCACCAGCGTCGCGACAAACACCAGCAGGTAGGCCACCCACACGACCGTCAACAGAAGGTCGGCATACCACTCGGGCTCGGCATATTCCTTCGACTGGGTCACCCCGAGCAGATAGCCGGTCCCTGCGACCAGAATGAAGAAGTTGTATCCGAGCACGACACACCAGGGGGCGAGATCTCCCGCGAGGCGTGCGCGACAGGTCTTCTGAACCACATAGAAGGACGTCGCGATTAGAACATTGCCGCCAAAGGCAAAAACAACCGCTGACGTGTGTAACGGTCGAAGCCGTCCGAACGTCGTCCACGGCAGATCAAAGTTCAACGCCGGCCAGGCGAGTTGCGAGGCGATAAGAAGGCCGACGGCAAATCCGGCGATCCCCCAAAATACCGCCATGACCGAGGCGAACTTGATCGGACCAAGATTGTAGTTCGGCCGGCCGCCAATCTCCTGCGGCGGCAAAGATGCCGGCCGGTCGAAGTAGCGATTGAGAATTGCGAATGTGGCAATCAGACTCGCCGCCATACTCACGTTGGCGTGGAATGCAAACGCCGCATCCTCGGCTTTTGCCGCTGCAAACAGACAGACGAACACGGACGCCGCAAAAAAGGCAGCGAGGCTGCCTTCTCCAAACGTCATCCACTTGATCTCTTCAGGCCGGTTCATGATTGAAACTTCTCGGGGGTGCTTGTCCACATCATCCATCATGACTTTGCAGTGAGAGATTTGATCGAGATCAACACGCGTATTCTGGCGGGTTAATTCCTGCGGCCGGTCATGGACGGCTCGCGTTCGCGTCACCCTGAACGCGAAGGGCCTCCAAAGTGTCCGTGTTCGGGCAGTATTCTGAATGGCCGGGTTTGTGCTGAAGGAAATCATTCGCGCATCGCTTCGTCGATGCACAACAAGCGCAAACGCGATTGAGATCGCCGAACTCGTTGGGATGCTTGTTCCGCACGAGTTCCTCGGACAGCCCCATTTCAGCGAGCCGCTGCTTCAGAAGCTCTTGAACGCGGACGTCGCTCTTCGCCAGCGTTAGAAGCTCAGAGACGGATATCCCGAAATCCCTCGCAATCCTGTTGATTTCCTCGGGATCCAGCTTTTGCAACTCGTTCGACTGGCCGAATCTCAGCGAGAGTTGCTTTGCCCACGAGACGACATGCCCAATCATCGGAACACTTTCGAGACGTCCGGTTCGCCGCTCCATCGAGACCTCCTACATCTGAAAGACATTCGTGCGCGGACCGCACGACCGCCGAACCGCGCAGAACCACTGCAAGCTTTTCCTGACTGACCGCTCAGAACGCCCTTCGCCGGGGCTTTGAGCTATCGTTCTTCAGGCGATGAGGCCTGGTCTGAAAGTCCGCCCACATCAGGACGGCGCCGAACGCAATAAACATCACCAGAATAATCGCGGACAGAATCATTGCATTGATGGGCATAGCCGCTCTCCCTCATTAACTGGGTGCAGCGTGCGACAGCGATTCAACGGGGTCTTTGATGCGGATCAATTCTGCACGGGCCACCGGCGCAATTTTGCATCCTCAAAAGAAAACCGAGATGGCGAGAAATCAGGCTGCGGCCAGCGCTTCAGCCCGTCTCGCATCCATCAGGCGAACGCCTCCGGGAACGATAACGATGACACCGTCGCGCTCCAGCTTGGTCAGTGTCCGGCTGACTGTCTCGACGGTCAGGCCAAGATAGTCCGCAATATCCTGCCTGCTCATGGGCAGGTAGACCGTCTTGGCCGCGCGGCCGATCGCCTGCAATCGGTTCCGCCAGCCGACAAGAAATGCCGCGACTCTTTCTTCAGCAGACCGACGCCCAAGCGAAACCATATGGTCCTGAGCCAGCATGAGTTCCCGCTGCGCAAAATCGTTCATTCGCAGCAATATGCCTGGGTTGCTCTCCACGAAGCGCGCGAAAGGCTGTTTCATCAGCCGGCATACCATCACCGGCCCGATAGCATCCGCCGAAAAGCCGTAGCAATCACCTGAAGCCACTCCGATAAAATCACCCGGGAGTGAAAATCCAATGACTTGGCGCCTGCCGTCAGGCAGCAGCTTGGAAAGACGGATCGTTCCTTCAGACACATTGTAAGCCGCATCGGCATGATCGCCTTCCGAGAACAGCGGCGTCCTGGAACTCAAACGTATTCGCTGTGACAGCCTTGCGAACTCCCGAAGCTCTCTTTCATCCAGCGCACCGCAGATGCTGAGCGAGCGGACGGCGCACAGAAGACAGCCAGCGTCGCTGTCCAGACGACTTGAGCCGCTATGAGACATCTCAAATTCACCTTCGCAATAGCGTTTCGCCGAGCCACAAAGCGGTCGGTTCCCGACAACCATACCGACTTTGACGGTGGTGGATTGATGCAAATCAATGCGGGATGGAGCGAGCCACGCAAGATCAGTGCGCAAACTCGCACCTCACACCGAGACGCAGACAATGCGATATCTTTACGGTTGCCTGGCGATTGCAATCATCATGGCGACACCGGCCAAAGCTGCGTCACCCGCCGAGCAGCGCGGGCTCGTTTTTGCAAAAACAAACTGCGCACGCTGCCATGCTATCGATCGCTTCAGCCCGAGTCCGCTGAAGATCTCTCCTCCATTCCGCGACCTCCATCGGCGCTACAAGATCGAGACGCTGGCAGAGGCCTTTGCGGAAGGGATTTATACCGGTCACCCCACCATGCCCGCCTTTCAGCTCGATCCAGACCAGATCAACGATCTGCTCGCCTTCATGAAGACTCTCGAATAGAGATCCGGCCGCCTCTTCTCTGCCCACCGCAAACAGTGGAAAAACCCCGCGCCATGAGCCAAGAAAGACCACGGCGAATATTGAACGCAAGCCTGCCATCGAGCTTCCGTCAGATCAGGCTAGAACTCGCGCGGGAGGCCGAGCACCCCTTTGGCGATTCCGGGGTGGCTTACGTTTTCGTCGGTCCCCTGGATGCCGATGGCTTGCTCGATCAAAAAGTGTGGCGGCAGCACCGCGAAGCCTGCCGCGTCGCACGGTTTCGACCCGGGAAACCCGACGATCTTGGCCACCTCATTCATCGCGCCGGCGGCCACTGGGCGTTTCGTTATGACATTTCCGGCGACCATGACGATGAGGCTGGATACCATTTCGCAGAGGAAAAATTTGAGCAGGGGGAGTACGTCTCCATCACGGACGAAGGCTGCACCCATACCTATCGCGTCGTATCGGTTGTTCCGCTCTAGAGCTGACCATCTACTCGTCCCCGCCGGTGCATCGCTTCAACGATCTCATGACATCCTCCCGAGACACGATGCCGACGAGCCTCTCCGCGTCGATCACGGGAATGCTCCTGACGCGATGCTCGACCATGAGCTGCAAAACCCGCGTGAGCTTTGTTGCCTCCGCAACATAGATGAACGTCGGACTCATGACATCGGCGACGACTTTGTTCATGAGATCGTCGTAGCGCGGCACCATTTGCGCAGGCGAAAAGGCAAAGCATTTCAGGAAATCCAGTTTGGTCATCAACCCGACAGCGTAGGCGCCCTCGACAACTGGATAAGCATTGAAATCATCGCGTTCGAATAGCAGCAGCAACGCCCGCATCGTAAGGTCACGCGTCACCGTTTTCACGGATCGCGTCATGCAGTCGGCAGCCGTTTCTTCAAGAAATTTGTACAAAAGAACATCCCGGGTTTTACGGCGATCATGAACGACCAAGGTTTCTTGAGTATCTGATCGCAAATTTCGAAGGCGTGGCTTGATCGGGATCAATCCCTATCGATTCGATAGACCCTCGCAGGAAGATGAGCGAACCGCACCGAACACTGCCTTCCGGTTGATCAAGATCAACATGGACTACCATGACGCGAGGTAGGATTTCTCCATTGAGGGAAACCACATGCATATATCAGACACTGCTCTCGAGTGTTCACGGCGCTGCGCGCAACTCGCCTTGAAGTGCACCGACGAGGAGATCGCCACTCAATGTTCTGGCCGTCCAGCTCATGGCCGCCGCCGCTAGAGACGCTGAATCGCTTCTCGATGCATCCACAAACACAGCCTTGGAAGAGGAGCAGCCATCTCCCGCGACGGCCTTGTCAGCAGTGACCCACCCGACCTAATTCGCGACCGTCATGGCTCATTGGATACGAATACTCCACCGCGGGAGACCCGTTATGAAGAATAATTGCCCTCAAGCGAATGCACCTGAAGGACAACAGCCGCCGGATGTTTCGTCGCAGTTAACCGAGATTGCCAGTCGAGGTACGAAGCTTGCCCTTGGCGCACAGAAGCTGATTCTTTATGAGATCATACAGGCCAACCAGGACGCGCTGGAGCACGCACGTTCAGGCATGAGCATTGCGCAGGAATTCACCTTAAAGGCCGCTCAAGCGCAGTCTGTCAAAGACCTGGCTGCCGTATTTCAATACTGCGGCCATGAGCAGATGGATCGCCTGCATCGGAGCTACGAACATCTCTTTACGCATGGCCATGAGATCTTCGAAGTTTCGTCAGAACTGCTTCTGGCCGCGCTTCGCGGCGAGACCCCAACGAAGTCAATCACCAGATAGGACACCTATCGGCTATAGAAGCGCCCTGTGAGCCGTTTATCGCGCTCTTCAATCCACCAGAATGTGGGTTCGGGCTTGAGCAACGTCCCAAACTGGCCAATACTCGGCGCGAGGGGTTCTTGCCGAGATATCCCCATTATTAAGGCATGAGACCCTGCCAGGGATCAAAGGCGGCGGATCTTGACCCGAACCGATGAGGCACCGCTCGACGGGCCCTTTCATGATGAACATTTGTGGCGCGGTATCGACGGGTCCGGAATCGGGACTTGGGATCTCGACCTTTCGACACAGAGATTAATTTGGTCTGCCGCGACCAGAAGCCTGTTCGGGATCTCAAACAACGAGCCCGTAAGCTATGAACTTTTTCTCTCCTTGCTCGAGCCGCAAGATCGCGAGCGCACTCAACTTACTATTGAAAGATCCATCGAAACCGGCTGCAATCTGGATATTCAATACCGGTTGCGCCGTGGCGATGAACGCGGTCATTGGGTTCGTGCCCGGGGCAGCATCGTCAGAGGCAATGACGGAAAACCTGTCCATCTGAGCGGAATAGTCCTCGACATCGACGACCAGAAGCAGATTGAGGAAGCCCTAAGGACCCGAGAGGGCCATCTTCGATCCATCCTCGAGACTATTCCCGATGCGATGATCGTCATTGACGGCCGCGGCATCATGCAATTCTTCAGCAGCGCAGCCGAAAGGCAGTTTGGCTATACCGAACAGGAGGCCATCGGCCAGAACGTCAGTGTACTGATGCCTAACCCCGACAGGCGGCGTCATGACGAATACCTTGCCCGCTACCAATCAACGGGCGAGCGGCATATCATCGGCATCGGCCGGATCGTAACCGGCCAGCGCAAGGACGGAACAACGTTTCCTATGCACCTCTCCATCGGCGAAATGGAATCCGGCGGACAACCGTACTTCACTGGATTCGTCCGCGATCTGACAGAGTATCAGCAAACCCAGGCGCGGCTTCAGGAACTTCAGTCCGAAATCGCCCACGTTTCGCGCCTGAGCGCGATGGGAGAGATGGCATCCGCGCTCGCGCACGAACTTAACCAGCCGCTTGCAGCCATCAGCAATTACATGAAGGGCTCCCGTCGCCTGTTGGCCTCGAGCGAAGATCCGAACGCCGCGAAAATCGTCACAGCCATGGATCGCGCCGCGGAGCAAGCTCTTCGTGCAGGACAGATTATCCGGCGGCTACGCGATTTCGTGGCCCGCGGCGAATCGGAGAAGCGTATCGAGAGTCTCGCAAAGCTGATCGAAGAGGCCGGCGCCCTGGGTCTGACCGGGGCCAGGGAGCAAGGTATCTTGCTGCGTTTCAACCTGGATCCCGATTGCGACCGGGTGCTTGTCGATCGCGTTCAAATCCAGCAGGTTCTGGTCAATCTATTTCGGAATGCGCTGGAAGCGATGGCGAGCACAGATCGGCGTGAGCTTGTGATTACCAATACCCGGGCTCCAGAAGGCATGATCGAAGTCGAGGTGTCCGATACGGGGCACGGATTCGGCGAGGATGTACGAACGAAGCTGTTTCAGACGTTCTTTACGACCAAGGAAACCGGAATGGGCGTGGGACTTTCGATCAGCCGAAGCATTGTAGAGGCGCACGGAGGACGAATGTCCGTGGAAAGTAATTCCTGGGGTGGAGCCACATTCCTTCTTACGCTGCCGGCAGCATCGAGCGAGAGTCTCGATTGATGTCACAGCTGGGCAACGTATACGTCATCGATGATGATCCTGGGATGCGGGACTCCCTCAATTTTCTGCTCAGCGCGGCCGGCTTCAATGTGAGGCTGTTCGACAGCGCTCTGGCATTTCTGAAGGACCTGCCCGACCTCGCGCTCGGGTGCGTCGTCTCCGACGTTCGGATGCCTGGCATGGACGGGATTGAAATGCTGCGACGGCTCAAGCAAGGACCCAAGACGCTTCCGATTATCGTCATGACAGGACACGGCGACATACCCCTCGCTGTGGAAGCCATGAAACTCGGTGCTATAGATTTTCTGGAAAAACCATTCGAGGACGAGCGGCTTGTCATCATGATCAGCGCCGCTCTGAGCCAACCGGCCAATCACTCGAAGAACGAGTCGATTGGCGCGGACATCGCATTACGGATTGCCTCGCTCAGTCCGCGAGAGAGGCAGGTGATGGATGGCCTTGTCGCCGGGCTCTCCAACAAGCTGATCGCCCGTGACTACAATATCAGTCCCCGGACCATCGAGGTTTACCGGGCAAACGTCATGACAAAGATGCAAGCCAGCAGCATCTCGGAACTGGTCCGGCTGGCGATGCGGGGCGGCATCCTGAAGGATTGAGGCAAGTCAAAACGGGATTGCGTGGCGGCGCTATCATTGATCGATGCGTCACTCATCCATATTGCGGTCCCTTGAGATGCCATCTCCGTTCCAAAAATCTTTGTCCCAAAAATCCAAAGTCTGCGTGGTCGATGACGACCTGGATGTCCTCAGTTCGCTTCGGTTTCTTCTCGAAACGGAGGACTTCGACGTCCGGACCTTCAAAAGCGGCGCGGCCATGCTGGACTCGGTAGATTCCGAACGATTCGACTGCTTCGTGCTGGATTTCATCCTGCCCGACATGAACGGAATAGCGATCGCAAACAGCCTGCGGGACCGGAACGTGTCTGTTCCGATTATTCTGATCACGGGGTCGCCGGATGACAATATCCGGGCAAAGGCAACAGTTGCCGGAATTGAGCTGGTTCTCCTCAAACCGGATGCCGAGGAGAGTCTGGCCACCGAGATTCGTGCCGCGGTCCAGCGAAACAGCCATGCCCCCCTCCGGTAAACTACTTAGGGTGCAGCCCCTAAGATATCGAGCGAAATATCCAGCGGTGCATCGTCCCCTGTAGAAACAGCCATCTGCCGCAAAAGGAGATGGCCATGCTTACTCAATCCACCGATGCAATCGTCAATAGCCAAGCGGTGATCTGCGGGGTGCCGACCACGGACCAGTTCGGCCTTGTCGCCGGTCACGCCAATTTGGTTGCATCCGAATTCTGCTACGGGCGGGACGAGGAAATTTACGGCGAGGACGAGCCGGCGGATTACGTCTATCAGGTCGTCCGCGGGGCTGTTCGCAGCTACAAACTACTTTCCGATGGCCGGCGTCAAATTAGTGCGTTTCATCTGCCTGGCGATGTTTTCGGGCTGGTGTCCGGCAGCGTCCATCGTCTGACTGCAGAGGCCATTGTTGATACGACGGTGCGCCTCGTCAAACGCCGCGGACTCGAACAGGCAGCAACCACAGACGTTAATGTTGCCCGCAATCTCTGGACCATGACGGCAACCGACTTGCGGCACGCCGAAGATCATATGCTGCTGCTCGGAAGAAAGACCGCCATCGAGCGCGTCGCGACCTTTCTTCTCGAAATGGACCATCGCCTCTCGGTCACCGGAACGATGGCGCTCCCTATGTGCCGGAGGGATATTGCCGACTATCTCGGCCTGACGCTGGAGACAGTGTCTCGCGCTCTGTCACAGCTTCATAGCGAAGGCGTGCTCGATTTTTCCGGCGCACGCCAAATCATCCTGCGCAATCGCCGTAAGCTGCACAGCATCGATATGTAACTCAGATTGATGGACTCGCAGATCGCAATCTCACTTCGATGAAAAAGATACGATCTTCCGTCAGACGCAAAATTCACAAGGCGGGATCGATTATTATCGACGGCCGCCCGGTCACCTGCACGATTCACGATCTCTCGGCGACCGGCGCCGCGCTCAGCGTCAGACAATCCTCGACCCTGCCGGACGCATTTGTTTTGATCCTTGAAATGGAACACCGGCAGCGTCCTTGCCGGGTTGTCTGGCGGCGGGGAGACCGGATCGGCGTGACCTTTGGGCGTTGACGTTCTTCGTGAAGCCCATTGCGGACAAGAATAGCGTCTTGCGGTTAGCCTGCAATGGCCGCCCAAGCCAGCCAGACAGCCATCAGCGCCAGTATCGCCGAAAGTGTGCGTCGGATGAGGCCGCGCATACGGTTATCGGCAATCCATCGACCCGACTGATCAGCCGCGATCACGATCCCTGAATGAACGATCGAGGCGACAGCAACTGCAATCGTTCCAAGCGTTGCTAATTGAAGAGCGACGGCTTGCGTGCTGGCAGGATCGATGAAGCTCGGTACGACCGATAGGAAGAACAGGATCGATTTCGGATTGAAAATGTTCGACAGAAACCCCCGCCAAAAAAGAGAGCGCGCGACGTCCGGAACAAGCGCCCCCTTGGACAAAATTTCTGACATTGGCTGCCATCCTTCCCACGCCAGAAAGAGAAGATAGGCGATGCCGGCCCATCGAAGCGATTCGTACAGGGCCGGATAGTTTTGAATAACAGCTCCCGCACCGAGAGCCACCAGAACGGCGTGGGTGGCCAAGCCAAGCGCGATCCCCGCGGTAGCAATAAAACCAGCAACACGGCCGCGCGCAAGAGACAATGCCGCGAGATAGGCCATGTTGGGCCCTGGCGTCAATTCCAGCAGAAATACGGTAAGGGCAAATTTAAGCAAGGGATTGACCGTGAATTGCGCATCGGACCGGTTTACGACGCCTTGGCCCGCAGGGAAGGATTCTCCATGTCTTCCTCCGGCGACAGAAGATAGATGCCGGACATCGGATCGACCCACGCCAGATGATCGTGGACCTGCTCGACCCCCGGGATATTTTCCGTCGCAACGATGATGGCTTGACGGACATGCTCGTCAGTTATGACACCACACAGATCGACGACGCCGTTCCGCACAATTACATTGATCCCAATCGGGGCCCAATGATGATCCCCGATGGTCGCAAGGATCCGGCTGCGGAGACTGGTATCATCCGGCGTCGGAGCCGGCAGATCACGCGACAAACTCGAAACAGCCTGTACAAAATTTTGCCGACTGACCAAGCCAACGATCGCTTTGCCACGCATGATGGGTACGCGTTTGATGTGATTCTTTTCCATGAGCAGGACAATCTCCGCCAGAGACGTCTCTTCAGACGCGGTGTAAAGATTTCGCGTCATGATCTCGCGAATCTTTCGGCCTGCTGTCTTCACATAATCCTCAGCCATACGGCCGGGGCCCAGGATGAATTCAAGCCAACGCGGCCTCTTCCGCTGGGTATCAAGTTCCTGCCTGCGAAGGAAATCCCTCTCAGTCACGATGCCGACAAGCTCGCCCTTTGCATTAACGACGGGCAGACCGCTGAAGTGGTTGGCGAGCATGAGCCGGGCCGCGTCGGCGAGGGTCGCGTCGGGGCCGATTGTGATGACATGATGGGTCATGATGTGATGGGCCTTCATTTCGCTCCTCCTGAGGTCAACACCGAGGCTGGTCTACCTGGAAAACTATTCCTCTTGAAAGCGATGCTTCTGATCCAGATCAACACGGCTTGCGGCATCCTCCGCATCATGTGCGAAAGGGGAGAACCCGCCATGGCCATTCGTGATGTCTTCTTTCCGCTCCTCAACTATCCGGAGCCCACTGACGCAGCCGCCATCAACGCGGTGGTAAGTCTGGTGGAGAACTTGTCGAAGCCTTGCGATGCTACCAAGACTTATCGGCAAGTTCGTACGCGCGTCTCCGCCCTCGTTCTGGAAACGGAGATCGAACCTGGATTGTATTTCGAGGGCGCCCATGCCGGAGAATTCCTCGAAACCGAGGCAAGGAAAAGCGCAGCGAATGCCAAGGATCTCGCGAACACATTCCGGGAAATCGCGATGGATCGCCCTGTCCTGACGAAGTGCAGAATCGAGAAGCGAAATCCTTACGAAAGCCTCCGTCTCCTCGTGGAGGAGGCTCGCCTTCACCACATGGCAATTCTACCCGTTCGCCGGGACGACAGCTACCATCAGGATATCGCGGAGCGCCTGATTTTCGAATCCGGCCGCCCGGTTCTGATCTTTCCGGAGCGCCCGGTCCGCCGCCTCGCGACATCTTTCGCAAACATTGCGGTCGCGTGGGATGGCAGCCAGCCGGCGGCCCGTGCCGTCGGCGATGCCATGCCATTTCTGCGCCGCGCGTCTCGCGTCAGGATATTCTCGGCAACGGACGACAAGCCGATGCCGTCAGCGGCACGCGGACGCGAGATCGCACAACAGCTCGCCTCGGAAGGCGTCGATGTCATTTACGAGGAGGTGAAGAAGACCGATCGGCACACTATCGGCAGCTTCATCGAGAGCTATGTCGCCGATCACAACTCCGACCTTTTGGTGATGGGCGCCTACGGGCACTCGAAGCTGCGGGAATTCATCCTCGGCGGCGCGACCCGTTCCGTTCTTATGAACCCGCCGGGCTGGATCATGCTTTCGCACTAGATCGATTAAGGTCCAGACGGGTATTGGCCTGAGAGATGACGAGAACCATTACAGCAAAACGGCAGATGTTCGCCGCAGGAATCGCACTCGCAGTATTCCTGCCCCAGGTCGTCGAGGCCGACGGCGTTCGCATGCTTGAATTTTGTAAGCGGTCAAACCGCGAGATCGTCATCGCATACGTGTCCGGTGCTCTGGAGAGGGCGGACTTGGATTCGGACACTATTGCAGCGGCCTTGGAAGGCGCGCTGGAACGAGGTGACGTCGAGAAGTTTGGCTTGAAGAAGGCTTGGATTGCTGTTCGTAATTACTGCACACCGGGCGGGGATGTTCCCTATCAAGTCGCCGATATCTTCTGCGACTACCTCCTGCTAAATCCAGCGCAGCGAAGAAAGTCCACGATCGATTTGCTGGACGCCTCCTTAAGCAAAGCATGGCCCTGCCCACCTATCCCCACCTCGCGGTAGACCTTCCAAGACCAGATCTCTCGCTATGATCTGTGCATCGTGCAATTTGAAGAATAGATTGAACTAATCAGAACCATCGAACCTGGCCGATTCACTCATCCCAGAAGCGAGCTTCCGATCATAGCAAGGCACGCCACAACTCCCAATGCAGGAACCCAAACCGGCACGGACACATGAGACTCGGCTGATGGCACGCCTCGATATCGCAATCTCAGCAACGCAATATTGACAAAGGCAAACACGACAAGCGTTGCCACTGACGTTCCTTCCGCGAGCCATGCGAATGGGACCGACAGCGCGAGCGGAATCACACAGACTACAATCAGTATTGTTGCGACGACGGGTGTTCCAGTAACGGGATGAACCCTCGCAAGCACATTCGGCAAATCCCCGTCACGAGCCAATCCGTAGAGCACGCGCGACGCCATGGTCATCTGGGCCAGAATCGTGTTCAGCGTCGCCACAATCGCGATAAGGCTGATCATCCTCGGATTGACCTCTGCCACCGCCCGAAAGACCAGGCTGAGCGGCGCCGGCGACAACGCGAGCCGTTCGATCGACACTGTGGAAACAGCAACGGCGGCAACGAGCACATATAGCGCCGTCGATATCAGAAGCGTTAGAATCATTGCTCGCGGAATATCCCGGCGGGGCTGCTTGGCCTCTTCAACCACATTGGCAAGATCTTCAAATCCAATGAAGGCGAAGAACGCCAGCAGGCTGCCGAACGCGATGCCGGACAGCGCCGAGACGTCCAAAGGTGGAACATTCGTGAGCGCAGCCACGATCGGAACGTCCGAATAGACACCGAGTGCGATGATCGCAACGAGGCCACCCACTTCGATCAGCGTGAACAGGCTTGCCAGCACCACTGATTCAAGAATGCCCCAAGCCGCGACAGCCCCGAGCAGGACTATGACCGCGATGACGATCAGGTCGCGGGGCCAATCCAGAAACTGCTGGATGTAACCGGCGGACCCTAGCGCCACAGCGGCCGAGGAAACCGTGGCAATGCCGATCGTCAGGAGGCCTACCAAAATTGAGAGTGGGCGCGACTCGAAGGCGACCTTTACATAAGCCGCCTCGCCCGCGCTGACCGGAAACCGCGTAGACAATTCGATGTACGACGCCACAGTCAGCGCCATGATAGCCGCGGCGAGAAGAAACGACCATGGCGCGTAGGCACCGGCGTGACCGGCGACGGCGCCAATAAGCACGTAGATACCCGCGCCGATCGTAATGCCAGTGCCATAGAGAACCAGAAGCGGCAGTCCAAGCCGCCGCTTGAGTGTCGTGGCAACGGCCTGCGGGCTGGACGGCATGCTGGCGAGTGCCTGGGGTGCCCGACGTGTCATGAGCCGTCCGAGCGCGGCAGCATGCGCACAAGAGTGCGATCGCGAAACACATAATGATGAACAAGAGCCGCAAGTGCATGAGCGGCCGCCAGCACCAACAGCGCGTGAGCGGAAAGTTCGTGTACCTGCATCATGACATTTGCAAACGTCGCATTGAACTCCACGGGCGAGGAAATTTCAGCAACGCCGTAAAGCGGCAAGTCCTTGCCAGAAGAAAATTGAAGCAAGATGCCGGTGACTGGCACCATCAGAAGCATCGCATAGAGCAAATAGTGCATCAGCCTTCCCATGCAGGGCCATATCCCAAATACCGGCCGCTCGGCCGGAGGCGGCGAAGACATGGCGCGCCAGATCGCCCGCAGCACGAGGACATCAAGCAGAATCAAGCCTACCGTGATGTGGGCAAACAGAGTGACGGCGCGGCTCGATATTATCAGCACATCATCCGTCAAAACGCCAAGCGTCCAACACACCACGACAAGAACGGCCATCACCCAATGCAGAAGCTTGGTGACAGTACTGTAGCTCTGGGCAGTATTTTTAAGATGCATGGAAAGCCTCCGGGCAACGCTATCCGGACTTGCAATAAAGCATTTGACCTGCATCAAGGACGTGGTGGATCTCGGTTACGAGCCCGCACCTCATCGATGGTGTCTGGTCCAGAACGGTTTGGCCGCCTCGAACGCACGATAGGCAGCGGCAGCCTTCTTCAGCAGCCTCTTTCGCTTCCGAGCTTGATGACCAACCAGCGGCGCCCGCAATCGCGCTCGGCTCGACATGGGCTGTTGCCCAGCCTTCTTCATCAGATGATTGAGGATTTTGGCATCGGACTCCATATCGGTAGTTTCACCGAGATAGGCTTGAAGATCGCGTAGCGCGTTGGCCATTATCTCAGCGCCCTTCCCGGCTCGCTTACCGAACATTCCCGACGTAAATCTTATTGCATAGCGCATCCGCTTGGTCCGAAGCCGGAACCGGTGAAGGTCGTGGCGGCTCAGGTCGCGTGCGGCTCGCCCCATCCTCATTTTCTTCATCATGGCCTTGAGCGCCCTTGCTGCAACGTCCGCGGCCGGCTGCGGTGATTGCGCCACGCTGCGCGCGCTGCTTTCAAGAATTTTGATCAATTTTCTGATGCCGTCGATCAACCGACGAAACCTCGCGGAACGAAGGGCTGTCGTTGCTCGCGCATACGCCTGATCGAGTTCACGGCGATAGGCTCGATGAAGCACCGACACAACGGGGGCAGACTCCGACTGGCTCACGAAGGGATTCAGAATGTCAGCGCTGAACACGTCAAGATTCCTCGCAGACGACAACTCACCCCTTAGCCACCTTAATTCTTTTGTGATCAGTTCGCGCTTCCGTTCCGGGATGCTTCTGGAGAAAAGCCTGATAGCCGTATCGAGCTTTCTCAGGCCGACGCGAACCTCATGCAGTTCCTCGGGTGCGGTCTTTGCTATCTTCGACCGGTGCGTCAAGACCTGCCGAACTGCGTCAGCGCAAACCGCCGCAAGAACTTCTCCCACGATGGCGACATCGGATACATGGACGTTACGAACTCTCGTTACATTCGATCGTCGAGCACGGCACGCTCGCTACTAATGCGAAAGAAACACCGGGACCGGTGGGCGCAAGAGCATGCTTCTGGTCGCGCCGCCGAGGACAAATTCACGAAACCGCGAATGACCATAAGCACCCATCACCAGGAGATCCGCATCACGCAACGTCAAATGCGATTCGAACACGGTGGCGATGTCGCGACCCGCGGCGTCGACCTCATCGAGAACCACATTGACGCCATGACGCGCCAGATACTTCGCAAGTTCAGCGCCCGAACGCCCGCTGGAAAACACCTTCTCATTGGTCACCGTCAATACGTAGACAAGCTTTGCCTTCTTGAGGATTGGCAAGGCGTCGGCCACGGCGCGCGAGGCGCTCCGGCTGAAATCCCACGCGACGACCACCGTGTTCAAGGCAACCGCCCTGCTCCATCTCGGTCGCTCTGGAAGAACAACTGTGGGTCGTCCCGAACCAAAGATCAGGGTTTCGGCGAGCCATCGCTCGACGGTATCGGTATCAGGCATCGGAATGATGGCGAGATCCCGCAGACGCGCATATTCAGTGACCAGATCGGGAAATTCAGGCGTCGTGCATTTTTCCAGAATGACGTCCTGAAACACACCCTTCTGCTCGGCGGCCTTTCGGAATTCAGCCAGCTGTTCGGAAGCTGCTGTCACACTCTTCTTCAGTTCGGTGGCAACCAATGCCGGGACATTCAGCAAGGCGCTACCCATGGGACTAGCCGGCGCGGGCACTCGCACTTCGCAGGCGATGGCGGAAATGCGGGATTCAAGCAAGGCCGCAAAGGCGACAGCATCATCGATCGCCGACTGCTTCGTCCGCTTCGGGTAGGTCGTCAGTGAAACCAGAATGTCCTTGAATGCCATATCGAGCTCCTTTTCGAATAATCTCCCCTCCCTTATCGTCGAACGCGCGGCGCCTCTTGATCCATCGCAAGCGGATCATAATCTAGGTATTGGGCATCTCATCTTCATGATCGGTCCGCCCAGAGGCGATCTTATCGATATGTTCGGCAATATGAGGGTCACGGGAAACGAGTGACCGCAGGTCGGAGGCGTCGAGCACCAGAAGCCTGGAGCGCGTGCAGGCGATGACAGTCGCCGATCGCGACGTTTTCCTGAGCAGGGCGCGCTCGCCGAAAAACTGCCCCGCTCCAAGCTTCACCGAGTGGCTGGGCCGAAGCTCGATTTCGACTTCACCCTCCGTGACGAAGTACATCGCATGGGCGACATCACCTCGACGAGCGATAACCTCCCCTTTCTCCACCTGCCGCGCACGCAGCAACTGCATCACATGGGCGATGTCGCCTGCGGTCAAGTGAGAGAAGATCGGAACGCGTGCGACCATGCTCCAGGTGACGATGAAGTCACGCCGATGGATGACATCCGAGAATGCATTGGCTACGATACCGACCGGGAGTGCGATCATCACGACACCGCCAACAATGATGACCGCGGCCACCATCTTTCCGATCGCGGTCGCTGGGACAACATCGCCGTATCCGATCGTGGTGAGCGTTACGAGCGACCACCACATGGCATCCGGTATGGTTCCGAACTTGCCGGGCTGGATCGTTCCCTCGATCACGTGCATGACACTCGCGGACACCAGTGTCGCGCAGATCAGAATCACCAGGCAGCCGAGCAGCGCACGCCGCTCGCTCCAAAGAACATAGAGCAATGAGCTCATCCCGGAGGAGTACCGGCCGAATTTCATCACGCGGAGGATACGAAGCACAATCAGGACACGGAAATCCGCCGATTCCAGCATCGCGCCCCAAAGAGGAACGATTGCCAGGAAATCGACAATTCCCTGCCCGCTTAGAATGTAGGTGCGACGCACGGAGTGTCCGCTCAGCTGCCGGTAAGGAACGTGCTCCGGGGCGATCCAGATGCGAATGGCGTATTCGATGCTGAACACAACGAGACTGATGATCTCGATGGCGTGAAATAGACGTCCATACCTACTGTTCAGATGCGGGACCGACTCGAGCACCGTTCCACACAGACTGACGACGACGAGTGCGGCGATAAACCAGGTTGCCAACATTCCGGCGCGCGTTTCATGCGGAGAGGCTTCCAGCATCTCGTAGAGACGCCTGCGCATCCGTAAGGAAGCAGTTTGGTAGGCCATCATGCAGCCTCTTGCCAGGATGAGGCGGCGGCAAGCGTCAGGTCAACGCGCCCCGTCCGAGTTTTGCGGCCAGGCTAGTTGGTACCGCGCGGGTCGCGCAGCCTATTGACTCACATCAAGTATCAAAGCACGCCCGCCCCCGCTGGCTGAAAAATGTACTAACCACGCCGGGTCAACGGCCATCCAACGCCAACGTAACCTCGCAAAGGTCGGAATCGCCAACGTCAGTCCTTACCTGAAATCCCAGTTCCCGGCACATATCCAGCATGGCAGTGTTTTCCTGAAGAACCTGGCCCGAAATGCACTTAAGGCCTTCGGATTTTGCGTATACGATAATCAACTGCATCAGCGCCCAGCCGAGTCCCCGTCCCTTAAGATTGGATTTCAGCAGAATTGCGTATTCACCGCTCTCATAGATCGAGTCGGAGTGAAGCCGGACGGCACCGATAATCTCCTTGCCGGCTTGATCGAAGGCCACAAAGGCCATCGCGCGCGCATAATCGAGCTGGGTTAGCCGGGCGACGAACGGATGCGTAAACTCCTTAATGGCGCCGAAGAATCGCAGCCGCAAATCCTCTTTGCTGACATTCTGGAGAAATTCGCGGAGTAGCGGCTCGTCGCTCGGCTTGATAGGCCGGGCGAAAACCTGTGAACCATCTTTGAGGTCGATGTGCCGCTGCCATTCCGACGGATAGGGGCGGACCGCGAATATCGCATTCCCCGGCCCGGCAAACTTCCGCACAGCCGGTCCAATAGCAATCCGTGCATCGACTACAAGAACACCGCTGTCGTCCGCCAGCAGCGGATTGATGTCAAGTTCGCGCACCTGCGGCAGGTCGGCTGCCAACTGGGCGAGCTTGACCAGCGTGAGTTCTATATCTTCCCGATTGACAGCCGGCACATTTCGGTACGCGTGAAGCAGCCGGGAGATGCGCGTCCGTTCGATAAGATCATGAGCTAGTCTCAGATCCAGAGGCGGCAGGGCCAGTGCCTTGTCGTCGATGACTTCAACCGCTGTGCCGCCATGTCCGAACACAATAACCGGCCCGAAGGTCGGATCATTCGCGATTCCAAGGATCAATTCTCGCGCGTTTGGCCGCGATATCATCGGCTGCACGATAACACCGGACAACTCCGCGTCCGGACGTTTCGCCTTGGCCCTCGCGAGAATGCCGTCAGCGGCGATCCGTACGCTATCCGCATCGGAGAGATTGAGCACAACGCCGCCAACATCCGACTTGTGTGTGATATCTCGGGACAAAATCTTGAGAACCACAGATGTCCCCTGAGCGAAGAACGACGCCGTCAATGCAGCAGCTTCGTCAGCGTCAGCGGCGGAAAGCGTCCGCACCATGGGAATTTGATAAGCATCGAACAGACGTTTCACCTCAATCGGGTCGAGCCAGGAGCGCCCCTCCGCGACTGCGTCCTCGACGATCTTGCGTGCCGTATCGGCATCCGGAACAAACTCGGCTGGCAAGCTCGGTGGAACTTGAGCGAGTACTTCGCGAACTTCACGGTGATGCACCAGATGCATGAAGCCCCGTGCGGCGTCGTCCTCGGTGGGATAGCTGGGTATCGAGGCGTCGTTGAATGTCTTGGCGATATCTCCGTCGGCCCCGATCCAAACCGCGAGAACAGGCTTCGATTCCGAGCGCCCCTCACGTCCAGCGCCAACCACGCGCACAACGCTTTTCGCAATATCGCTTGAAGAAGCGATTGCCGTCTGCACGTTCATCACGAGGATTGCATCGTTGCCGGAATCGGCCAGCAATACTTCCAGCGCCGCTGCATAACGAGCCGCATCAGCGTCGCCCGCAATATCGACCGGATTATCGCCGGACCATGTCGGCGGCAACACGGAATCAAGCTGCGCGCGCACTGACGGCGTGATCGACGCGGGAATTCCGCCAAGCTCAGCCAGTCGGTCAACCGCAAGAACGCCGATGCCGCCGCCATTCGTCAAAATCGCGAGCCGCTTGCCCTCTGGCTGGATGGCGCGACCGAGTGTTTCCGCGCAGTCGAACAGTTCATGAAGATCAAATACCCGCAGCATGCCGGCGCGACGGAAGGCGGCATCGTAGACAGCATCAGAACCGGCAAGCGCACCGGTATGGGTCGCAGCTGCTTTCGCGCCCTGAGCCATTCGCCCGGACTTGATGACGACGACCGGCTTGACGCGCGCGGCTGCACGCGCGGCGGACATGAACTTGCGGGCATCCTTGACCGCTTCGACGTAGAGCAGAATGGCATGCGTCCTGGAATCGAGCGCGAAAAAATCGAGCAAGTCCGCGATGTCGACATCGAGCTGATCGCCGATCGACACGATGCCGGAAAATCCGACGCCTTCCTTGACCGCCCAATCCACCATGCCGGCAGCGATCGCCCCCGACTGCGAGACAAGCGCCAGATGCCCTAAGCTTGGCATGCTTGCTGCGAAGCTTGCGTTCAGACAGGCGGCCGGCATCATGATTCCGAGGCAGTTCGGACCTATCAGCCGCATTCCATGCGCGCGCGCCGCCTGATTGGCCGCCTCCGCAAGAGATCCGGCGCCGTGCCCAAGGCCAGCGCTGATGATGACGGCCCCCGCGACACCTCGCTTTCCCGCGTCGGCAATAATGTCGGGAACCGCTCGTGCAGGCGCGGTAACGATCATGAGTTCGGGAACGAACGAGAGCTCGGTGAGAGTGCGGGCCGTCGCTACCCCGCCAATCTCCGCATAATTTGGATTAACGATGCCCAGTTCGCCGCGGAACCTCGCCGCAAGAAGATTTCTCACAACGGCGGACCCGACAGATCCGGGCCGTGGGCTGGCGCCCACAAGCGCGACCGATCGCGGTGAAAGCAGGCTGCTCAATCGGTAGGTGGACATTTGCTTCCAATTCCGAAGTTTATGTCAGTATGAGAACCAAGGCGCCCCGCGTCGTGAGGAGCGTTTCGATCTGAATGGCCGTTGCGGTGATAGCTGCAATTCCAATCGGGCTGCTGCTTGTGAGGAGAATGCGAGGAACGCGCGTCGGCACCTGCCTCGTCAGGTCGGCGGCCCGCCCATCTATTCGATTACGGTGACGGTCCAGCTTATTAGGTCCTTTGCGATGGCGCCGAATGCTTCGCTCAGAGCGTGTACCGCCGATTGAGAATCCAGAGCTTCCAGCTTTCTCCTTTCGGCAAAGAGCCGTGAGGCAAGAACGCGGCCATCCTTACTGAGAATCTTCGTCGAGAAGCCAATCTCAGCAACCGGCTCGGAATCGGTCCTGATCTGAAAACCGCGAATATCGATCAGAAGCTGATATTCAGCCGCGACGCCGTCGATCGCACGAAGCGGCGCATGTTCGGGATCATAGTTCTCGAAGCTCTGGATGATCTTTGCCTGAACCAGTTTCGGTAAGCTGTCGCTCCACTGAAAGTCGAAAAATTCGGGATGGTTGCCGCCAGGCGGCATGAAAAGCATGCGCTGTGTGTCGAACATCAGGATCGATGTCGGATCGGGAACGACAAGCTGGGCCTTGATGGGCTTTCTCGATGACCCGAAATCCTGCGAAACATCGAGGTCATAAATGACCTTCGCAGCGGCAGCAGTTCCTCCCCCCGTCATCCGCTCAAGACCCGCTACGATGCCATCAAGCCGGCCGGTATTTCTCGCCAGCCCATCAGAGAATATCTTCAGATTCGAAATCGTGCTTTTCAGAGGCTCTGCGTTTTCAGCCAGTACGGCATCAACACGCTTGAGCGCATCACGCGCGGCCTGAGTCATGCTCTGGCCCGCACCGGGCTCGGCAACGAGTGTCGGTACCGGTCCTGGGGCTACAAGCTGCACCCCACCTTCCAGAGCAACAACCGGAACACCCGTCAGCCCCTGAAAATCCAGACCAACCTTGGTGTCCGCCCGTACAGGCGTGTCCGGCAGGACCGAAATTACGGCGTTGACCTGGCGTGGGTTGTCGGCCGCGAGGCCAAGACTGGTGACTTCCCCGACACGGATTCCGTTGAACAGCACCGACGCTCCCACCAGCAGCCCCGGCACCGAGCCATTGAATTGCAGGTTATATGACGTTCGCGCTCCCAGCCCGCCGGCATTGTGCAGCCAATAGACAAAGCCGAAAACCGCGACGATAGCCGCCAGGATGAAGGCGCCGACGATGACGAAAGGAGCACGCGTTTCCATGATCCTAGATCTTTCTCGGTTGCAGCATCTGTGAGCGCTTGCCGTGGAAATAGGCCCTGACCCACGGGTGCTCGGAGCAAAGCAGTTCGCTCATCGAGCCAATCGCCACGATCTTTCCGTCTGCAAGCGCAGCAACGCGATCGCATACAGTGTTAAGGCTCGCGAGATCGTGCGTGACCATAAAGACAGTCAGTCCCAGCGTCCTGTGAAGTGTCTTGATCAGAACATCGAAATCGCCGGCGGCGATGGGATCCAGACCCGATGTCGGCTCATCGAGAAAGACGATGGGGGGATCTAGTGCCAGCGCGCGGGCCAACGCGACGCGCTTGGTCATGCCGCCCGAAAGCTGGGACGGGAACTTGTCACCATCCTCCGGCGCAAGCCCAACCATCTCGAGCTTCGCAGTGGCAATTTCGTCCATCAATTCCTGGGAGAGATCCAACTCCTCGCGCAGCGGAAATTGAACATTCTGGCGAACGGTCAGCGAGGAAAACAGCGCCCCTTGCTGAAAGAGAATGCCCCACTTGCCCGCGGCCGCGTGGGTTACACGGCGTGCCTCGCCGATCTCGACGCCCATCACCTCGATCCGGCCGCTTCGCTTCGGAATGAGACCAATGATCGCCCGCATCAGAACGGATTTCCCGCCGCCGGACGCACCGACAAGACCGAGAATCTCGCCTTTACGGACATCCAGCGTCAGATGATCGAGCACCGTCTGCCGGCCAAAGCCAACAACGAGCTCTCTGACACGGATCGCAAACTGGTCGGCCTGTTCCATCATCTTCACATTCCGATCGATGCGAAGAACACGGCGAAGACGCCGTCGAGCACAATGACGAGGAAAATTGATTTGACGACGGAGGTCGTCGTTTGCCGCCCGAGCGATTCAGCGCTTCCCTTAACTCTCAGACCTTCGCTGCAGGCAACAATACCGATCGCCAGCGCCATGAATGGCGCCTTGATGATTCCAACTTCAAAGCTAGTGACCGATACAGCATCATGCAGCCGTGCGATGAATATTGCCGGGCTCATTCCGCCGTAAAGCCAGGCGACCAGGCCGCCGCCGTAAAGCGCCGCCATCGAGCCGATGAATGCGAGGATGGGAAGGGAAAAGATGAGCGCCAGAATTCGCGGCAGGACCAGCACTTCGATCGGATCAAGGCCCATCGTCGACAGCGCGTCGATTTCTTCGCGCATTTTCATCGAACCAAGTTCGGCGGTATAGGCACTGCCGGAACGGCCCGCCACCATGATGGCGACGATCAAAACACCAAGTTCCCGCAGCACCAGAATGCCGACCATGTCCACCACATAGGACTCCGCGCCGAACTTCCGGAAATGAAAGATACCCTGCTGGGCAATGATCGCACCGATGAGAAAAGTGATGAGGAGAATGATCGGTATCGCCTGCCAACCGACGCGATAGACCTGATAGGCAAGTGAAGTCAGCCGAAGTGAACGCGGGCGGCGTAATACACCGAACAGAGCGGCACCTAGCGCGCCCAGCATCTGAAGAAAGATGGCCATATCATCGGTGATGCCTGCGGCGTAGCGGCCAAGCTGTTCCAGCCGGACAACAACCGGATTCTCGGGCCTTTCCACGGCAGGCTTGCGCCGATTGACCCGGGTCACTTCGGCGATCAATCCGGCGTAACGGTCGGACACCCCGATCACGTTCACGGGGGAACCGACCGGGAGGTTATGTCGCCCCATCTTCTCAAGTAGCCACGCTCCGAGCGTATCGAGTTCACCGACATCGGTGAGATCGACCCTTATCGTCCCCGCCTGATCGAGCTTGGGCGCGACGGTCTTGTAAAGATGTTCGAGAGCAGCGGCATGCGTCGCTGTCCACGTTCCGCCCGGATGGAGATCCAGGGTACCACCTACGTTTGCGACGTTCAGGACCGGTTCAGAACCCAAGTTCGATATCCATCAAAAGGCCATGACAGGATGTTCCTAGGCCTCTCCGGACGACACCTCTTGACCTGCCTCAACTAGCGGTTGGAATTGGCGGCCTAGGCTGTGATTGACACAGCAATGCTGAGCAAAGAACCCCGATGCCGTACGATTGCTTCGCAAGGATACGCTCAATGACAATGCGGCACCCGATCTCACAGGACGAAGTGCTGGCATTCTTGACTAGTCCCCTGCGACCCACGGCGGCACATCCAACAAACGACTTGGTACTCACGCCGCCTATGTATTTCTGTCAGGCCGTCGTGTGCTGAAAATCAAGCGGGCTTTTCTTTTTCCGACTACTCGATATTGAGCAAGCGGAAGACGGCCTCGCCGAAGAGCTAAAGGCAATCGTGGATGCTTTCGGGGCCACCCGAACAGACGCTCATGCGCAGCTCTGCTCGCCTCAGATACCCAGCTGACGAAGGCCTGATCCACACCTTGAGCGAAACAGCCGGAAACGATCAGCAGTGCTACTACGCCGGGAGCTTTTCCGACGGTTGATTGAAAAAGACCTTCGAGGTTCGATCGAGAAACCGTTGCCAGTGCTTGAAAGCCCGCTCGCTGTCGCGGCGAAAAAAATCTGCCTGATGCTTCCCGCATTCCTCGTAGACCTGCTTGAGGTCGTTAGCCGAGTGAGCCCCTGCGATCTTCGACGCAAATTCATTCGCAATCGAGAACTCGGCGCTGGTGCGCTGAATCGCATCGTTGCTCACATCGAGCATCTCCTCAAAAGCCACTTTCTGAACATTGAAAAACAGATCAATCGATCGCTTGTTCATTCCGGCAAGTTGATTGGCAATACTGTCGGCACGATTTCCGTTTGCAGGCACTTCGAGATTCGGTGCGTCAGACATGGAATTCCTCCACCACTCACTATAGATTCTAACGGTACCTATCTCCGTTAGATATTCATTGATCCACGTCAAACAGGAGCTCTTGCTTTCGCCGCATTGCATGACCACTGAGCGCAATACACGCGCGCGGAGTTGGCGAGATGCCGAACATCGGCGGGATCTGCTCCATCGAGACCAGGGGTGGTAAGGTGAACGCGATATGGATCAGAGCCAAATTCTCAGCCGCCTTGCTACTTCACTAGCTATTGGTCTACTCGTGGGTCTGGAGCGCGGCTGGCGCACGCGCGGCGAGCAGGATCATCAACGAGCCGCAGGGTTCCGGACGTTTGCGCTGTCCGGTCTGCTCGGCGGCGTGACCGGCGCCGTTGCACTTCAAACCAACGGCCTGGTCATCGGATTTGTTTTTCTTGGTTATGCAGCAGCATTCGCTGCGTTCCATTGGCTGGAAGCCAAAGCGGAACGGAACGTGAGTGTGACGTCTGTCGTCGCCGGAATGTTAACGTTCCTGCTCGGAACGATGTCGGTCGCGGGCGATCCTCGCGTGGCGATCGCCTGCGCCGTGGCGATGACCGGTCTTCTTGCTCTGCGCGAATGGATTCACAGCGGAATCGCCTCGCTCACGTGGCATGAGCTTCGTGCAATTCTCATTTTGCTCGCGATGTCGTTCCTGCTGCTACCGGTTCTGCCGAACCGGACGATTGATCCCTGGAATTCGATCAACCTCTATGAGATCTGGCTTCTCGCCATTTTGACCGCCGGGATATCCTTTGTTGGATATGTCGCGGTCCGGATCCTTGGAGACCGTCTCGGCATCGTCACAACAGCTATCGCCGGCGGCTTGGCATCCTCAACCGTCACTACCCTGACCTTCGCAAGACTCAACCGCGAGCATCCCGGCTCTTTCAGACTCCTGAGCGCCGGCATCCTGATCGCCGGTGCCGTCATGTTGGCTCGCGTCGCGGCCGTCGCCGTAGCGCTAAATCAGGCCCTGTTTGGTCCGCTCGTCCTACCGCTTGCCAGTGCAGCCACAATCCTGGCCATGGGAGCCGCGATCCTGCTTCTGAGCAACATCGAACGGAACACCCCAAAACTCTTGATGCAAAATCCACTGGCGTTCGGAACGGCACTCAAATCGGCTGCGTTTATCGGCGCCGTGATCCTGACCGCCGAAATCGTCCGCCAGACATTCGGAAGCACGGGCGTTCTGATGGTCGCCGCCCTGTCGGGTATAGCTGACGTCGACGCCGTGACCATCTCGATGGCTCGCCTGGGCGGAGGAGATCTCAATCTCACTATAGCCGCGCAGGCAATTATGATTGCGGTCAGCGTCAACACTATCTCGAAGGCAATGATTGCCGGGTGGGCCGGAGGGCGAGACATCGGAATACTGGTAGGCGGAGTTAGCGGCGTTGCCGTTGCAACCGGACTGGCTGCGACAATCTGGCAAATTTCCGGATAGATGTGAACAATCGGCAGACGATCACAAAGATCGCGTTGACGAGCTTGACGTAAGTCAATCGATTGTTCTCGTTCTTTTGTATCGAGTGATTGAGACCTCAGAAGAGAATGTCGATCATGGCTTGGATCGTACGCATACTACTCTATATCGCGGCTCCGATTACCGCGTTATTCGTCGCACGCGACGCCCTCAATTTTGGTGTTTTCCAAATGATGGTCACGACCGTGCTGATCGCGGCGCTGGTGTGTGTTGCAGCCTTTTGGCTCGACCGGCGGAAGTTCTAGATCAGATGCATTGATAAAATGCACCGCATCTCCCGCAAGTGCGCCGTCGCCTGCATTCAAACCGTGATGCGTCGCTGACGATGCTACGATCAGTGCGATATGAAGACCGGTACCGTCATTGTCGAGAGTATTCCTCGTGTCGCACCGCCGAGGACAAACTCTCGCAGACGGGAATGCCCGTAACCACCCATCACGATCATGCTCGCCGAACAATCCGAGACGTGCGACAGGATCGCATCGGCCACATCAAGATCGGCCGCAGGCACCGTTTCGACTTTTACCTTGATACCGTGACGTGCAAGATGGCTGCCAATCTCCGCACCGCGAATTTCGCGTTCATCAGCGGTTTTTTCATTGCCGACAATAAACAATTCCACGGCCTGAGACTTCTGCAGCAATGGGAGCGCATCATTAATGGCACGCGTTGCCGCGCGGCTGCCATCCCAGCAGCACAAAATCCGATCGAGCTTCAAGCCGTCCTTCTGGATATAGGGCACGACGATCAACGGTCGACCCGAATCGAACAGCGTCGCTTCAATCAAGATATCGTTGTTCGCTCCTTGATCATAATTAGACTGCATCACAACGCTCAGATCGAACCGCCGAGCCATCACTGAAAATGCTCTGGCCGGTCCGAGCTCGCTCTCGGTAACCAGCCGAGGCTCCCCGGAGAGAAGGCTCCGCTTAGCAGCCGCCTCGAAACGCGTGACTGCCTCGCGCGCCGCCCTTTCCTGCTCCTCGACTATACCCGCGAGAACGTGAGACGGAAAATCGGGCATGAGGAAGCCTGGAATACTGCTGCCATCGGCGAAGGCCACTCCCGCAATATGCGCGTCGAAAGCCTCGGCAATCGAGATTGCATAGTCACAGACGCTGTCACGTGACTTATCAACCTCCAGCTTGAGAATAATGTCTCTGATCATGATCTCCTCCAGGTACGATGCCGACTTTGCAGTATCATAAGCGCTCGATCAGGGTGCAATTGTTGACGCAGATCAACCGACGTCGAAAAAGAGCGAGCATTGATTAGCAATTGCGCGTTTCGGCTCGGTGTAACAAATGAGAATTGACGTTGCGCTTTCAGAATCTAAACGGGATTTGCGTCTCGATTTATTTCGCGGTCTCGCAAACTGGGCGATGTTTCTAGGCCATATTTCCAGCACCATTCTTTCCTGGTTTTCGTTCCGAAACTACGGCTTCAGCGATGGCGCCGATCTGTTCGTGTTCATTTCCGGTTATACTTCGGCGCTCGTGTTTGCGAGAAAGATGCTGGAGCGCGGCTTTGTTTTCGGAGCAAGCAGAGTCATCAGGCGCGTCTGGCAAATTTATGTCGCCCACATTCTGCTGTTCGTGTTCTATCTGGTTTCTGTCCTTTTCCTGTCATACAGGTTCGGCGCTTCTGACTTCATCGACCGATTTAACGTTGCTCCCCTGCTTGTCGCTCCAGTCGACACCCTAACGCAGGGCTTGGTGCTGAAATACAAGCCGTTGAATCTGGATGTGCTGCCGCTTTACGTCGTTCTGATGGGCGTCTTTCCACCGGTTCTTTGGCTGATGCTGAGACACCGGAACTTGGTCATGCTGGGATCAGTTCTCATCTATCTCGCCACCCGACAATTCGGATGGAATCTTCCCTCCTATCCCTCGGGGGTCTGGTATTTCAACCCGTTCGCGTGGCAGCTTCTCTTTTTGTTTGGCGCGTGGCTGGCGTTAGGCGGAGCCAATACGCTTCATTTCCTGATCCGCTCTCGAATCGTTCTCTCCTTCGCTGTGATTTATCTGCTTTTCGCGGCGGCTATCACACTGGCGGCGCAGCTGCTTGATACTCAGGGACTCTTCCCGCTCGTCGTATTCGAGGCCCTTAACCCGAACGACAAAACCAATCTCGCGCCCTATCGTTTCCTGCATCTGGCGGTTTTGGTCATCGTGGTGGTGCGGTTCATACCCATCGATGCGCCAGGATTGCAGGCCGCCATTTGGGTGCCGTTAGTCAAATGCGGTCAACAATCTCTCGAGGTTTTTTGCGTCGGCATCTACCTTTCATTTCTTGCATCTTTTGTTCTGCAAACGACCTCCAATGGCTTTATCGCTCAACTCTTTGTTGGAACCGGCGGCCTCGCGGTCATGACGGCGGTCGCTTATTACAGGTCGTGGTCCAAGCGAGCGGAGAAATCTGATCACGTCGATTTGCATGACTCAACTGGGATGCCAGCCGAAACGAGGTTGTCCCGCATAGTGAGGGCGTCGTGAGCACTGTCCGCGCCCTGTTTGCACTTGATGCAATTTTCCGTGTACGAATAGCTCTCCTGGCATATGTCGTTTCGGCTGATGCATGCGCACCGCACTGACCTCCACTGAGTTTTTCCTCCACCTGGAGTTAGAGTCCGGCCTCTATTGGAGGCGGACCAATGAAGCGGAAGCGATTTACGGAAGAACAGATTATCGCGGTTTTGCGCGACCACGAGGCTGGTGCGAAGGCCGCCGATCTGGCGCGCAAGCACGGCGTCTCGGAAGCCACGCTGTACAACTGGAAGGCCAAGTATGGCGGCCTGGAGGTGTCTGAGGCCAGGCGATTGGAGGCACTGGAGGATGAGAACCGCAAGCTGAAGAAGCTGCTGGCGGAATCGATGCTCGACAATGCCGCGGTGAAGGAGCTTTTGACAAAAAAATGGTAGGGCCCGCCGCCAAGCGCCAGGCTGTCGCTCATCTGCGCAGCGTGCTGGAGATGAGTGAGCGTCGGGCCTGCACCATCGTTGCTGCGGATCGCAAGATGATCCGGTATCGCTCGCGCCGCCCGCCCGATATCGAACTTCGCGCGCGTCTGCGCGATCTCGCCAACCAGCGCCGCAGGTTCGGCGACCGGCGGCTGTTCATCCTGCTGCGGGATCAGGGCCAGCCCTCAGGCATCAACCGCATCTACCGGCTTTATCGGGAGGAAGGGCTCACGGTGCGCAAACGCAAAGCTCGGCGACGGGCCGTGGAAACACGGACCCCGATCCTGATCGAAGCCAAGGCCAATGCACGCTGGTCGCTCGACTTCGTCCACGATCAGTTCGCGCTCGGCCGACGCTTCCGCATTCTCAACATCGTGGATGATGTGACGCGCGAATGCCTGGCGGCGATCCCGGACACCTCGATCTCGGGGAGACGGGTCGCACGCGAACTGACGGTGCTTATCGGCAAGCGTGGCAAGGCTGCGATGATTGTGTCGGATAACGGCACCGAGTTCACCTCGAACGCGATCCTCGGCTGGGCAAAAGATCATCGTGTCGAATGGCATTACATCGCGCCGGGCAAGCCGATGCAGAACGGCTACATCGAATCCTTCAACGGCCGGATGCGCGACGAGCTTCTGAACGAAAGCCTGTTCATCGATCTTGGTCAGGCCCGCCAACTAATCGACGCATGGGCCACCGACTACAATACCGCGAGGCCGCATTCCTCGCTCGGATACAAGACGCCGGCGGCTTATGCCGATACACTCACCGCGCCTGAAGGCGCATCACCAGCCGAGGCTCTAATCGCCACTGGATGAAAGTTCAGTGGCAGGTCAGAGTGTCACAGTCGTTGGCGGAATCGTGGATCTCTGGGGAATTGTGGACTCTAGTACGGAAAGAACAGCAATCAATATAGCCGCCGGCTCGATACCGGGCGTCATCGCCGTCAACGACAATCTGGTCACTCGCTCTGTATACGGGTGGGAGTAGCGCTCACTGTTCCCCATAGAGCGCCACCTGAGGATCATCGCAACGTGTGCATCCAGAAGAGCAATCCTTGCAATCTGCTCCATGACTGGCAATCCTACGTCGCGGGGAAGCCTTACCGATTTCGCAACCTCAAGAATTCGGGCAGCGACGTATTTTTCGCGCTGTGTCGCGGCCCAAAAGGTGTTTAAGGCTGCTTCAATCCGGACCAGACCGTATTGATCTCGATCAAAAGCCCAGAATAAAGCTACACTTCTTGTTCGTATTTGTTCGCTAGCTTCAGTTTCGTGATGATCTGTAGAGATATCCCCGCTTACCTATTCGATCGGCGCTCAGCGATCACCGTCTTTGAATAGGAACGCTTGATGGCGGCCCAAAGAGGCCGTGAGCGGTCTCTACCTGCGCAATCTTACTCGTGTGGGTTGCGAAGGTATGGCTGAACGCGGGCACTATAGATGTCTTATGAGTGCGAACGAAGATAATCGTGGATTGTTACCGGAAGATCAGTATTGCTTTGGTGGCAACCCGTCTATCGACGAACTACGTTTTGCCGGACGGCAAACTTTGAAAGAAGCGTAAGATTGGCGTTCACGCATACGGAGCTCACATCTGGATCCCTCGTTGCGCGACCGAATATCCAGCAACTAAGCCGAACCTCGCGTTTATCTGGGTCAATCAGGAGCGTGCATAATGGCTGATCTAGCGAAGGACGAAATATGCGTAGTAGGATCAGGATCTAGCATTTCTAATGAGCGACGACTTAGCGCGGACGAAATCACCTTATTGGGTTGCCAAGTTGGGCAGCAACGATCAGGCCGCTGTTCTATCGTTTGCAGATCGACTTTGGATGCGAGCTGCGTACCGGTTAGGACTTGATCCGCAAAACGGGGAATGATCTCCGGCCAATAGCCTGGGCACCCCCGAGACGGACTTATGAGCCCAATAATCCGGCGTCCGCGAGCGTTGTAAGATCGATTGCGTCCCGAATCGCAGTGAATTAGCGAAACCTAATCTCACCGCCAACCGACCGCCGATGGCGGCAGCAACAGTGACCGCGCCGACGGCCTCGGGGAACTTTTTATCTCCTGGCCGCTATTTAGGCATCAGAACTAGACGCCTCGGCGGTTCGAGGTACGTATGCCAAAGGCGCCGTCATTTCGTGACGCGCATGTCGTTCGGAAAAAGCTTTCAAAAAAAGGCCGCCGGCATACATCGACGCGTTCACGACCGCAGCCAGTTCCTCCAACGATGATCCCTGCTGCCATCGACAGCGCCTCAACGCCATCGATGCCGGCTTCGCCGCGGCTCGAGCTTGCAATGGTGTCCAAGCAAAGACGATCAGAGCCGGAATGGTGAACGTCGCCTGTCACGCCGATTCTACGAGCAGCGACATGGCAAAGCGGAGGCCAAGACCAAAAGCTCGCAGCAACACCCAGCATTGTTCGGACGAAGAAGCCGGCACGTGTCTCAGACGACCTCACAGAAGCGCGCGCCTGCCCGCGAAGCCATATCAGGTGGCACGCGCGCAGGCGCGTAGCCGAATTTCAGACCACTGTCCCGAACAGTTTTCCGATACCGGCGGTGAGCGCCAAGGCCAATGAGCCCCAAAATGTCACCCGAATGGTGGCACGCAGAACGCCCGCGCCGCCAGCCCTTGCCCCTACTGCACCGAGAATCGCCAGAAAAGCCAGCGACGCCGATGATACCGTTGGCACTAAAGCGTTGACAGGCGACAGGACAACCATCAGCAAGGGCATGGCGGCTCCAAGCGAAAACATTGCAGCCGAGGCAAGTGCAGCTTGGATGGGACGCGCCGCGGTGACTTCAGAGATACCGAGTTCGTCGCGCGCGTGAGCGGTCACCGCGTCCTTCGCCATCAATTGCTGAGCCACCTGCCGCGCTAGCGGCTTGTCGACACCCCGCTTGATGTAGATGTCAGCTAGTTCGTCGAGCTCGAATGCGGGGTTCGCCTTCAACTCCGTACGCTCCCGTGCAAGATCCGCTTGCTCGGTATCCGACTGCGAACTGACCGAAACATACTCACCGGCCGCCATCGACATCGCTCCGGCCACCAATCCCGCGACGCCAGCGATCAAAACGTCGTTTCGTGTCGCAGCCGCAGCCGCAACGCCGACGATCAAGCTCGCAGTCGAGATGATACCGTCATTCGCTCCCAGGACGGCGGCCCTGAGCCAACCTATCCGACCGACGAGATGGTTCTCCGTATGCACGTGAAGACGCCTCATATCTTTCTCCATCAGCTTCAAGTACGCCGACCTAAGAAGATAATCGCACCAACCGGGAGCACGAAACCAAGCACCGCTGATGCAATCAATATTGAGCCTAGCTCGGAATATTCGCCACGCTGCACGACAAAGATTTGGTTGAGATACTTCGTCTGCAACTGGCCCGCGACAAGAGCCAAATTCATCAGCGAGGCCATCAGGGCAAACCAGGTCGCACGATGGCCTTCCGGTGCATAAAATGCTGTCAGCGTCAACAAAGGGATCATGCTGAGCTGTGCGAAGGGCGAAGCAGTAGCCGCATCAATTACGGCAATACCGCGCGCGCCTAATCCAAACTGCTGCTCTGTCCAGTGGTGGACGCCCAGGAATAAGGCGATGTTGGGCAGCGACAAGATGGCTCCGGCGACAGCCAACCAAAATAGCACCTTGGTTACGGAATATTCCGTTAGTTGCTTGCTGAAGGTCCACATAGCAATGATAGCGATAATGGCAGCGGTCTGACGTAGGCTCCCGTAGAAAGCCTCATCGAACTTTAGTACGTCGAGGGTCCACCAGAAATAACCGTCGCCAACAGAGGGCGTGGCGCGGAAGGCAAAGATGATAATGCTCGCGCACAGAATGGCGCGCCTTGTCTTTGCATCGAGTTCGCGCGTCACGAAGAACAGCATCGTGCAAACTACCAGCATCGATAGGACGAAAATCAACTCCTGCCCAAATGGGAGACCGCCAAGGGCGACCGCAACGACGACAATTCCAAAGCCGATTCCGCCGCCGAGGATGCGCCAGTCCAGCGGCCGTCGCTCGTTCGATTCAGATCGGATCAGCAGCACGCCTAAAGCCGAGATGGCGGGAATCACGAGACCGAGAAGAAAAACCGTTTCCCGGACGAAGAACTGGGCGAGCCATCCAGACAGTCCCGCGACCGCAAGAATTCCGATACCGAGCGCAAGGCGGCCGAGGACCTGAACCATGCCCAACTCGGTTCGAATTTCTTCGTCAGAACGGGCTTTCCCGGCCGGATCCACGCGGGAGACGACCTCCGTTGACATTGCATCCGCAACGACGTCCTGGATAACGGTCCCGACCACGATCAGCATCGCGCCGAGTATGTAAAGGCGGTCGGCCCGCGCAAATGCAATCCATGCACCCGCTGTGCCGGCTAGAGTGAACAATCCGACGGCAGTAAAAGCCGCCCCAATCAGGATATAAGACCGCCGCTGCGAGCCGAAGATCGGAACGCTGTCGACGAGCTGGCCGAACACCATTTTCACTGTCCATGGCAAGCTAAGCCAGACACCTATTGCGGCGAGCTCTGCGGGGGCTAGAGTTAGACGCTCCTTGATCCACATGTCGCGGCTCACGTCGATTATGCCGAGGGCACCGTACGCGAAGTAAATCATTAGCAGAGGCAGGTAGGTGCGGCGTAAGCGAGAATAGGTCGCATGAAGCTGAGCAACCGTGCTGTACCAGCCTCGACGATCGTCATGCACAGCCCTCGCGGTCGCCTCAGCTCCTCCATAAGCTGTCCCATAGAAGGATTCCTTGACGCGAAACCAATACGCTCGCGGGGCAAGAGTTGTAGTGGGGGGGAACGACGTGCATCGTTATCTGCTGGCTTCGCACTACCCTCCTGCTCCCAGTGCCGCGCGCGAGCCCGAGCACTCGCGGTTTGCACCGATATCGGATGTCCTACCGTTTTTGCTCACCTCGAAGGGGACATTTCGTCACATATTCTCGTCGTGAAAAATGCGTTCCCCAATCGACATCCCGATTTGCGCTGTTGCAGGCTAGTCGCGAAAATTTTGTTTCGAGATCAACCCCGGATCTTGAAGCATGCACTCCTGTGGACTGACTTGAGCTGAATCAAATCGAGCCGACGACATTGACATTTTACTAAAGCGCCCCAGCAACCGCGGCAGACAGGGAGAAAGTCCATATTCATGTCTCTGATCGAGTCGCATACTTATACGCCACAAAGCGAGAGCCAACTCCTTCAAAGGTTTTGGCAAACCGCATCGGGATATTGGCATGGTGCCAAGGCCTGGAAGGCTTGGTCGCTGATTTGCCTACTACTAACGATTTTACTCTTTCAGCTTCTGACGCAGTATCAATTAAACATTTGGAATCGCGACTTCTTCAACGCCATCGGCCGAAGAGACCAACAAGAGCTGTGGACTCAGGCTTTACGGTTCATTCCACTTGCTGGCTTCAGCCTTGCACTAGCCATTCTTTCGGTTTGGGGCCGCATGACCACACAGAGAAAGTGGCGCGAATGGCTCAGCAAGAAGCTGTATGCTGGCTGGCTCGAGAACGATCATTCAATCAAGCTCAAATTTGTGCCAGGTGACCACACCGCACCCGAGTTTAGAATTGCAGAAGATGTGAGAGTTGCGACAGATCTGCCTATTGATCTAACCCTAGGATTTCTGTCAGCGCTCCTAACCGCGATAACATTCATCGGCGTCCTCTGGTCGGTCGGAGACGGCCTATTGATTGATATAGCTGGCAGAAAATTCGAAATTCCCGGATATCTCGTGATTTCCGTTGTCGCGTATTCCACCCTTTCAGCTGGTGCTATGGCGTTAATTGCGCCTCACCTCACGGGGGTGATTGAAGAGACCAAACGAACCGAAGCCGAACTGCGATCTTTGGGAAGCCATCTTCGCACGGACAGCGAAGGAGGAAATAAACCTAAGATAACGGTTGCAGATCAGCGTACTATATATGATGCGCTGGGTGCTGTTATTGATGTCTGGAGAAAATATTGCTGGCAGCTAATGCGGATGACGCTCGTTTCACAAACCAACACTTTGCTTACACCTGTAGTGGCGCTACTTATTTGCTCTCCCAAATATCTCGCTGGCGGAATGACGCTCGGCGAGGTCATCCAAGCAGCCGCGGCTTTTGTTATTGTTCAGGGCGCATTTAATTGGTTCACGGATAGTTATGGCCGGATAGCCGAGTGGGCCGCTTCCGCCAACCGTGTTGCTTCACTAATGATTTCTTTGGATTACCTTGAAGATAACCTCCCATCGATGACCGAATATGGGCATTGAAAGTTTTCACCACACTGTTGCTAGTGTCTGATCAACATTCACTGGTTCCCAAATTCAGCTGTCAGACGCGGCGCACAAGCTGTGCTCCACAGTTTGCTAAAAACCTTCTCGGCACCTTTGTTGATCTGCCTCAAGGCTATCGGCCGCGCTTTGATAAAATGGATGTAGTAGTCTTGAAATAGAGAAGGCTCACGACCATTGGCGGGATAGCTAGCGAGTTGCACCTTGAGGACGACGGGAACGACAGTTTCGGCGAAAAGACTGCGTACTATCGCGGACAATTCTGCGCGGCGGAACGATTCGTTCACCGTTGCGACCATCAATATCACTGACGATTCCGACTTTCACGATTTCTTGGAGGAAAGCCCAGATACCATTATCATCGTCGATCAGAGCGCCCGTATTAACTACGTAAGCAAGCGCGCCGAGGCGATGTTTGGCTACTCTACCGACGAGCTCATCGGAAAGCCGCTTAGCATTCTCGTTCCCGAGCGGAATAGAGATCTCCACGCAGATCATTTAAAACGCTTCATGAACGACCCCACGCCACGCATGATGGGCACGGGGTTGGAGTTACGCGCCCTTCGTAGGGACGGCAGCGAAATCCCGGTTGAGATTAGCCTGAGCCCACATCAGACCCCCAGCGGGCTCGTCATAGTAACCGCCATACGAGATGTGGAAGTTACTAAGCGATTTCAGGATTTGCTGTTGAAAGAGTTGCATCATCGAGTGAAGAATCTTCTCGCAACGGTGGCTGCGATTACATCCCAGAGCTTGAAGTCTGCACAAAACTTGGAGGAAGGACGATTGGCCGTCGAAGGTCGATTGCTAGCATTGGGTAAGGTGCAGGATCGACTACTGCAATCAAACCGGCTAGGCGCAAAATTGAGCGACGTGATTCATGACGCTATCGCGCCATTCGATAATCCGGATGCTCGACGGTTTGTCGTTCAAGTCGATAGTATCGACATTTCTTCAGGTGCGATCCTTCCACTTACTATGTCCCTGAACGAGCTTTGCACGAATGCAGTTAAATACGGAGCGCTATCCAACGCCACAGGACGTATCCACATCACATCGGCTGTCGATAAAACCGAACATCTGCTAAAGCTGAAATGGATCGAGAGTGGAGGTCCGCTCGTCCAAGAGCCAACTCGGCGCGGCTTCGGCACCAACCTCATCAAACGACTTGCCGATCAGCTTAATGGAAGTATTCGATTGCGATTTGAGCCCGAGGGTTTTGAGTACGATCTCGACGTTCCTCTAACTACTTTGCAAGCTCAAGGAAGGAAGGGAGATGTTGACCGCTAAGAGAGTATGCTTTGCGTCAATACGGTGGTGCCATTTCAACCTGACCTGCCCTCCAATTTGAATGGACATTCCATAAAGTATCATTCTGCGAAACCGGCCGCCCTACGTTGGCCAGACGAATTCACATAGCTCCTCTGCAGTCGCAGCGCCGCCTCGATAAATTTAGGGATTGGAAAACTTTTCTAGCGCAAGATCAAACTGCGCACGTAAAGACGGCGGCCTTCGGGGATCGAAAGCTGCAACACGGGATGTGATCCTTACGCGCCGATCCGGGCGGGATGCCCTACATGTACCTCCTGGGGGATCCAGGATCTCGAAGTCATCGTTGGTTCACTTTTAAAGTCGCGGAGTCCGCGACATTTTACCCTTGAGGAAACATGCACAATCTTCAGATTGAGCAAACGCCGATCCATGCTCTTCGAAAGCAGGATCGCAATGCTCGCACTCATTCGAAGCGGCAAATCCGGCAAATCGCCGATTCAATGAAACGGTTTGGCTTTAACAATCCGATTTTGACGGACGACGACCTACAAATCATTGCCGGTCACGGTCGGCTGGAAGCGGCAAAGCTTCTCGGTATGACGGCCGTGCCATTTATCCGGCTGTCTCATATGACAGAAGCGGAAAAGCGGGCTTATGTCGTTGCCGATAACCAGATCGCCCTTAAGGCGGGCTGGGATCGAGAAATCCTTGCGATCGAATTGCAAGGCTTGATCGATATCGGATTCGAAGTTGAACTGACTGGTTTTGAGCCGACGGAGATCGATCTCATTCTCGAGAATTGGCAAGAAGCTTCGATAGAAGCGAACGCGGAGGATGAGCAATCCCGCGAGGTTGGGAACAATCCCGTCACTCGCACCGGCGATGTCTGGATTCTTGGAGAGCATCGGTTGCTGTGCGGAGATGCTAGATCGCCAGAAGCATATGACAAGCTCATGGGTCCCGATCGTGCTGATCTCATCTTTACCGATCCTCCATACAACGTGCCTATCGCGGGTCACGTATCAGGGTTAGGGGCGGTCAAGCACCGTGAATTTACGATGGCTTCCGGCGAGATGACCGAGGACGAGTTCACAAATTTTCTCTCGTTCGTGTTCAATGCAATGGCAGCGGCCTCACGAGATGGCGCGCTGCACTACATTTGCATGGACTGGCGGCATCTCTATGAGACGCTGTTGGCCGGACGAACCACCTACTCCTCCTTCATAAACCTGTGTGTTTGGAACAAGGACAACGGTGGAATGGGCTCGTTTTATCGATCAAAACACGAGCTAATCCTGTTGTTTAAAAGCGGGAATGCCTCCCATACCAACAATGTTGAGCTCGGCCGCCACGGCAGATATCGCACAAATGTCTGGGACTATGCCGGGGTGAACACATTTCGGGCCGAGCGGCTCGACGAACTCGCAATGCACCCGACCGTCAAACCGGTCGCAATGATCGCGGACGCAATCAAGGATGCCACCAAACGGTCGAACATCGTACTCGATCCCTTTTGCGGTAGCGGCAGCACCATCATAGCAGCGGAGAAAACGGGCCGTTGCGCTCGTGCAATTGAGATCGATCCTGCGTACGCCGACGTATCCGTGCGTCGGTGGCAGATTTACAGCGGGAAGTCGGCACGACTCGAAAACTCTAACGCAACTTTTGATGAAATCAACGAACAACGCGAGGCAACGCCAGATCGGTCCGCTTTTGTTTTAAGTGAGGGGGAGCATGCCCATTAAAGAGCGCAACGATTTCCGGACCCGGTTCCAGAAGGGACAGTCCGGAAATCCCAGCGGACGTCCCAAGGGTAGGAAGGACAGTGGGCTCCTGCTTCGCGATACGCTGATGAGAAAGGTCCGTATCAAGGATAACGAGAGCGTCCGTGAAGTGCCGAAATTTCTAGTTGCGGCAGAAGTCTGCTTGAACAACGCGATCAAAGGCGATCTTAAATCTTTCGCTAAAATAATGGAGCTTGTCGATAAGTATGGGCTGCTTGAGCCAGCGCCCATTGGTCAAGAACCGGTGACGCTTATCAGGCGCATAATCGTCGACCCCAAGCAGCCTGGTGAAACATCGGAATAGCGCCCGTAACCGAGCGGAAACCGCCCCTTTCTTGAGGAAGAAGCAAAAAGATTGCTCGGTTTGAACGGGACTGCCCGCCCCAGCAGAGCGTGTGTGTGTGCGAGTTCTTGGCAATTGCCCGCGCCCTTGGTGCCGACCCACTCAAGTTGATTGCTACCTTCTTGATCGGCGGCAAGGGCAGATCGTCCGGGCTTCTAAGAAGCAAACACGAAATGAGAAACCTGACGTCAAAATCAAATATTCAAACGCGTCGTCCAAAGATCGCCATGAAGGCCGGCGACTTTGCGTGGGATAAATCCAACGGATGACCATGCCCCGCTCGAGCACCAGCATCGCCCGAAAGGCCCGCGCCAAGGCTGAAGCGGACTTTGCTACATGGCTCATGATGGCCAAGCTAGGCAGCTTCGATGACCTTCCTGCGGACGCGCAAGCGTTCTTGACGAACTATCGAACCAGGCTCGACCGGATGAGCGAAACCGAGGCGAAAGCGATGGCCATTCGCGAGGTCTTCGGTGCTTACTATGTCGAAATGGGAGGCGCAGGCGCAGTGCCAGAACCGGAAACTCCCGATACATCGACCGACGACAACATCGTTCGGTTTCAGAAGCCGCGTAAACCTCCATCCCCTTCGTCGGTCGCACGCGGCTCGACCCAGCCGTTGGCCCGGAGGCCCCTGCCGGCCCTGCTGATCTTCGCGGGAATGGTGGCTGTCATTGCCGCCTTTAAGTTTTTGACGCCCTGAGCTCGTCCCTGCCCGGAATCGCATCTTCTGGATGCGCCGCAAGCGGATATTCGCCTCCCACAAGATAATAAAGGCCGGATCACATGATGCTCCGCACAAGGCGAACAACGTCATAAGATTGCTCGGGATCTGCTCGACTTCCCGGCCATACAGAGCGTGTGTGGTGGCACCTCAACAGGGAGGCCGCCATGGACCGCGCCACGACAGAGCCAGCAATCAAGCTCTTACTGACTGAAATTCACTCCAGATTAAATGAAGCCGTACGCATCGTGAAAGCAGTAGAGGCTTGCGCCGAGGCAGCGTTGCCGAAGGCGCGCTCGGCTCGATGGAGATCTAACAACTGATCTACGAGGCCGGACGTCTGCACGACGCTACCTCGCTTCTGAATCGTCTCTCGAGCGCATAGCGAACGGACGCCACTCCCTGACGCCCCGCTTCCATCGGCGGGGTTGTGTCAGTGGCAGCACATGATGCTGTCGTTGATACAAAGGAAAATTCCAGATGGCCCAAAGAAAACCGACAACGAAATCCAAAAGCCACATTCAGAAACCCCATCGCACGACCAACCGTCCGGCGAAGAAACGCGTTCTGCCGAACGCGAGTCCCACACCTGCCACAAAAGCCGAGGCCTCAAGATCAGCATCATCAAAGCCACCTGCGGCCTCGCCGTCCAAACAGGAGACGGTACTCACGATGCTGCGCCAGCCAAAAGGCACCACTATTGCCGCCATCATGAAGGTAACCGACTGGCAGCAGCATTCGGTGCGTGGCTTCTTTGTCGGGACCGTTCGCAAGAAGCTCAAGCTGAATCTGACGTCGGAGAAGGTCGGCGATGAGCGCGTCTATCGGATTGCGAAGACGGTCCCCGCGAAATGACGCAAGCATGTTCCCCAATGAAGCCCGCCGATCCAGCAATCGAAGCCGAACTGGATCGGCTGGCGACAGCCCCCATCGTTGAACTGCGTAAACGGTACAGGGACCTATTCCGGACAGATCCGCCGAAGGCTTTCGGTCCGGATCTGCTGCGCCGGAGCATCGCGCAACGGTTACAGGAAAAGGCCTATGGCAGGCTGTCCCGTACGACCCAACGCCTGCTCGATCAACTGGTGAAAGCGATGGCGGCCAAACCGAATGGACGGCTGGAGCTGCCGCGCCGTATCAAGCCCGGCTCGGAGCTGGTCCGAACATGGAAGGGCAAGAGCTACCGCGTCGTGGTTCAGCCGGAGGGCTTCGCCTATGACGGCAAGACCTATGCAAGCCTCTCGGAAATCGCCTCCCTGATTGCTGGCACCAACTGGAACGGACCACGGTTCTTCGGGCTGCGGTCAAAGCCAGAGAAGGCTGCGGCCAATGGCGAGTAGCATTCCCAAATCGTTGCGCTGTGCCATCTACACTCGTAAATCGACCGAGCATGGCCTTGAGCTGGAATTCAATTCCCTCGACGCCCAGCGTGAAGCCTGTGAGGCTTATATAAAGAGTCAGGCCTCGCAGGGCTGGAAAGCACTTCCACAGCTCTACGATGATCCGGCCTACTCCGGCGGCAATCTCGAGCGCCCTGCCCTCAGGCGGTTGTTGGCCGACATTGAAGCCGGCAGTGTCGATGTGGTTGTCGTCTACAAGATCGACCGCCTCACCCGCTCGTTGGCTGACTTCGCCAAATTGGTCGAGGCGTTCGATGCCAGGTCGATCTCATTCGTGGCCGTCACCCAGCAGTTCAACACCACCACCTCAATGGGCCGGCTGACCTTGAACGTCCTGTTGTCCTTCGCCCAGTTCGAGCGAGAGCTCTCGTCCGAGCGGGTGCGGGACAAAATCGCCGCGTCCCGCGCCAAGGGCAAATGGACCGGCGGCACGATTCCATTCGGCTACAAAACCCACGACAAGAAACTGGTAATCAATGCTCCGGAAGCCGAGATCGTTCGATACATCTTCAAGCGGTACCTGGAGTTAGGTAGTTTCGAGCCACTCGTTCTCGATCTTGACGCTAAGGGCATGCGGTCCCGGATCAAGAAGTCCAAAGGAGTCGACGCACACGTAGCGTCACGCTTTACTTACGGCCCCCTCGCCTATCTCCTGAACAATCGAGTTTATGTCGGCGAAGTAACTCACAAAGGTAAATGGCATCCGGGAGAACATCGAGCCATCGTCAACAGAGAAACGTTCGACGCCGTGCAGGCGCAGCTGTCTTCGAACTCGGTCACACGAAAACAACGACGCTCGGAAAGCGGTGCGTTGCTGATGGGAAAATTGTTCGACGACAGCGGCAATCGCATGAGCCCGAGCTATTCGACCAAGAATGGCGTGCGCTACCGGTTTTATGTCAGCACAGCATTGCTTAGGGGACGAAAGTCTGAGGCTGGCTCGTTATCGCGGATTTCTGCAATCGAGCTCGAGGCAGCCGTACTCGGGGCTGTTCGCGATAACCAACAGGACGATGGTCAACTGTCAGATGTGGCATTGGTCGAGACCTGCGTGGAACGGGTGACAGTTTCCAAGCGCAGAATCGTCGTCGCAACGCGCCAGTCGTCCACAGACGACACTCAGGAGCTTTTCATCCCTTGGACGGCCCGACCGATTAACGCGGCCTCAACCGAACATCATGGTGCAGAGGATCGCACGCCTGACCAAAAACTTGTCCGTGCGCTGGCGCGCGCGCATGCACGAATGCGGGATCTGGTAAACGGTCGTTTTGAGAGCCTTGGAGCGTTGGCCAAGTCGGAGAATGCACATCCAAAACTTCTGGGCCAGGAACTTCGGTCGGCGTTTCTCGCGCCTGACCTTGTCGAGGCGATGCTAAATGGCGATCAGTCCGCCGGGCTTACGTTGACCAAGATGCTGCCGACATTACCGCTGTCGTGGGTGGAACAGCGCCGCGCGCTCGGCATGTAACGTCGCAAATTCGCCGATCGAATGTGATGGAATTTCCTAGAACGCGCGCCGCGTCCGCGCTTGGTCCAGTTCGCATGTCGACGGACGGGCGTGAATTTCACTGACGGGTTTGAGCAAAAACTCTTGGCTCAAATCCGCGTATGCAGCTTGGGAAGCTGCCCTTCTGCCATTGAACTGCGCCCGCAAGAAGCTGCGAATACTACGTTATTCTGGCATCCGTCGATTGGTGCGGCACGGTTTTGGCACGCCCATCGTGATTGCGTACCGGTGATGTTAGAGCAAACTATATCGCATTCTGCAATCTGAGTGCAGGCTGTCGGCGAACCATTCGGTAAATTACAAATGCCCACCACAAGCCAAGAGTGGCCCACATAAATGGGTAGGTTTTCGCTGCGACTTCGTTCTGTAGTTGCTGCCAAACTTGGAAGCCGTCGCGCATGGTGAGATTAAGCACACGTTGCTCCAGCATCTTGCACGTGTCGCCGGTCGGCTTCGGTCGGCGCTGGCCGGTAACCCGCTGACTCGCGCGCGTGATCGTATACACATAGGTAACGCAGGCGGGCTCGGTCGATGCGTACACGATTGTATTGGCATCCCACGACGTAATGGTCATGCGCTCTGTTTGCAAAGACAACGTGTCGCCGAACGTGATCTCGGCCTGGGCCGAGAGGCACTCCTTTTCATCACGATAGCATTTGATCTCCGTCGTCTGACGCGGAAAGGCCTGCTTTGTATCTTCGATAACCCACGTGCCAGTAGCAGAAACGAACCCACGATCCCAAAAGCTCGTGAACACCGATCCGCCCGAGCTGATCTTGGGAAGCGACTGATATTCGATCGACATGATTGCGACGAAGCCGATAAGCAGGCTCCCCAGAATGCCGATGAACAGCCAAAGAAATATGTGGCCGATCTTTCGCATCTAGCTCCTCGGCACTGTTCGTATTACGCGCGTGATGACGAATGAATTTGGGTCATTGACGAACACACCAAGCGAGCTGTCGAAGTTCTGTTTGAAAGTGATTTCCACATCGAGCGCGTCACCTGCGCCGAAAAGAATCTCGCGCCGATCAAGCTTATTCAAAAAGTCGGCGTCGGCGATCGGTGCAGATATCGGTACGCCATTCCATTCGAAAGACCACTTGCGCTTTGCGTGGTTTAGCCAGGCTTTTAACACGACGACGCGAGCTCGCTCTTTTACGATCCGCTCCTTCGGTTGCTCCTCCGGCCGCACATCGAACACCACTATCTTCGGAAATTCGGCCCGTGGGATGCGAATTAAGGGCTCCGGGTCAGCGAGAGAGCCGGTGATACCAAAATCCGTTACGTTCTTATCGGCATCGAGCGCGGCGAATGTTTTTGATAATCCGCGCTGCACGGCAGGATTCTTTTTCACGTGCTCGGTCGCCTCGTGCACCTTGCGCGGCACGATGATCGTGTCGTTGCCGTGCTTAATAATCACCTCGTCGGAGTTGACGGTGATCTCCGGTTTTGGGTCGCTCTTGAGCGTAGCGTCATAGACCACGTTCGAAACAACTCCCCAAAAGATCGTGCCGCCGACGGCGAGCAAGCCACCGTAATCCTTTTTGATGCGGCGAATCTGCGTGCGGTAGCTGCCTGGACCGGTTGCCTCGACCAATATTTCGATCTCTGTACCGGGATCGATCGTCGCGTTGACCGCAAGCGCGGTGTCGGCAAATCCGGTGAGGGCTTCGGCAAGTGTATAGGCGTCGATGCTCTGCGATGGTCCACCGAAGTGAAGCACAATCGTATCGTCGTGAAATTCGTCGAGTCGGATGATTGCCATGAATGCCCCGAGGGCATCCTAAGGGTTGTGCCCTTCTGCCGACAAGTTCCATCACGCGTGACCGCTGCGACTGAGGTTCGCTGGGGATATGAAAAAGCAGTGTCACGCGCCGCGATCCGCCTGGGGGCATTTTAGGCGCATTGCCAAGTCAGACAGCGGAAAGGCGGCGCCGCGCGTCCACATCAGGGTATTCTCTGAAAGCCGTACTGGTTGGCTGAGAACGAGGATTCGAACTCAACCAGTCTAGTTCGAACCCGGTCTCTAGATCCGCTTCGGCGAAGTCGGGAATGCTAAAATTGCTTCGACTGGTTCACCCACCGTGTAGTGGATTATTCTCCAGTCTCCAGAGCGAGTCTCCAGAAAACGGGAATTTTTCAGTAGATAGCCGGAGACTTTCGGGAATTTTCGCCGCAAAAGTTCGACAATTGGTCTCTTGGAGACTCATCGACGTTAAAGAAGCCCGCATTTGGCGGGCCTTTCTGGTGTCGGGGAAGGATATTCTCTGAAAGCCGGACTGGTTGGCTGGGGAACTAGGATTCGAACCTAGACAAACAGAGTCAGAGTCTGTTGTGCTACCGTTACACCATTCCCCAATCGATCGCGGACCTGATCCTGCACGCGGTAAGGCACCGTGGCGGATCGCCGTCCAAATCAGCAAATCGACATCGCGCGCTGGATATAGAGCGGTGCTGCGCCGCGGTCTACCCCTGCCTTGCCCTGTTCACCCAGCCACATTCAAAAAACATCCGCCGATGCTCCCAGCCAGCCGGAGGATCATCCATTAGTCCAAGGTAAACAGCGGCTTAATTCCAAGGGAATCCGCCCGCAGCCCCTTGTGAGCCACTATCAAAATACCCCTTCAACTTCTAGGCCTTAGCTAATCGGGGAATCTCAACGGTTGTACCAACCGTATGACACCACTTCGGAGAACCGTGCAAAGCCACCGGCGTATTTAACAATTCCTCCAACAAGCCTTTGTACAGTCGAGGAAATTTAGCACGTTTAGACAGGCTCTATCGCTCTATGTTGACTTCACCGCAGCCAGCCTCGCTCGGGCGCATCATTTCGGTACGCGGCTCGCAAGCCCGTGTCGGCCTTGTGACCACAAGCCAGATCAACGATTCGAACGTGCGCGCTACGGTCGGCCAGTTCTTCGGTATCCGGACCGCCACGACCATCATCGTCGCGATGATCACCGAGGTGAGCCGCGAAAATCTTCCGCCCACGGATAACTATATCGCGATTGCCTCGGTCGACCTGCTGGGTGAGATCGCCGTCGGCCCTTCCGGCCGCTTCCAGCGCGGCGTCACGAGCTACCCGACCATCGGCGATCTGGTGGACGTCCTGACCAACCAGCAATTGCGGACGGTGTACGCGCCATCGAAAGCCGAGCAGATCAATATCGGCACATTGCAGCAGGATCCCTCCGTCATCGCCTATGTCGATGTCGAGGATATGTTGAGCAAGCATTTCGCTGTACTCGGCTCCACCGGCGTCGGCAAATCCAGCGGCGTCTCGCTGCTGCTGAATGAGATTCTGCGCGTAAGGCCGAACCTGCGCGTATTCCTGCTCGACGTGCACAACGAATATGGACGCTGCTTCGGGGACAAATCGCTGGTTCTCAACCCGCGAAACCTCAAGCTGCCATTCTGGCTTTTCAATTTCGAGGAATTCGTCGACGTGATCTTCGGCGGCCGCCCCGGCGTGCCCGAAGAACTCGAAGTTCTCGTTGAGCTCATCCCGGTGGCGAAAGCGACCTACACGCAATATCAGAACACGGACCGCGTCGGACTGAAGCGTGTCGATGCCAAGACCGTCGGCTACACCGCCGATACACCGGTGCCCTATCGTCTGGTCGATCTGATTTCGTTGATCGACGAGCGCATGGGAAAGCTGGAAAACCGCTCATCGCGCATTGTCTATCACAAGCTGATTTCGCGTATCGAGACCGTCAAGAACGATCCGCGCTACGCCTTCATGTTCGAAAACGCCAACGTCGGCGGCGACACCATGGCGGAAGTCATCAGCCTGCTGTTCCGGATGCCGGCCAATGGGCGGCCCATGACCGTCATGCAGCTCGCGGGCTTTCCGGCGGAGGTCGTGGATTCCGTGGTATCCGTACTCTGCCGCATGGCGTTCGATTTCGGCTTGTGGAGCGACGGCGCCTCTCCGCTGCTGTTCGTCTGCGAGGAAGCGCACCGCTACGCGTCCGCCGATCGCGGCGTCGGTTTCGGGCCGACACGCAAGGCCGTCTCGCGCATCGCCAAGGAAGGCCGCAAATACGGTGTCTACCTTGCGCTGGTTACGCAGCGCCCGGCGGAACTGGATGCGACGATCATTTCCCAATGCAACACGCTGTTCGCGATGCGCCTTGCAAACGAGCGTGACCAGATGCTGTTACGCTCCGCGGTCTCGGATGCCGCAGCAAACCTGCTGTCGTTTGTCCCATCGCTCGGAACCCGCGAAGTGCTGGCGTTCGGCGAAGGCGTTGCCTTGCCGACCCGGCTCCGCTTCAAGGAAGTCCCGGTGCATCAGTTACCGCGTAGCGAAGCGACCATCGCGACGACGCCTTCAGCTCTCAGCGGTCACGACATTACCTTCGTCAGTTCCGTACTGGAGCGCTGGCGCGGTGCCACATCGCATCGCGAAACGCCGAATGATCCGACGTTCGACCGCGGCAGCATGGACCGGCCTATTCCGCGCGCGCCCGAAGCACCGATGCTGCAGCCGTCGCTCGGTCTCGATCCCGACCGCTTCTCACTTCTGAAAAAGCCGCTGCGCTGATCGCCACACGCTGGGTGGGACTGCATTGCATCGGCGGACGCTTTGCGCCTGTGCCGTCCTCGACTATGTTCCCTGCAGACACTCCTGCCGCCTGCATCGGATCATCAGCATGACCACACCGTCCATCAGCCGCTTTCCCGTTCCTGCGCTCGACGCTCTGCCGGATGATATCCGGACGCGCATTCTCGGCGTGCAGGAGAAGTCAGGCTTCGTCCCAAATGTGTTTCTCGCACTGGCCTACCGGCCCGACGAATTCAGGGCGTTTTTCGCCTACAACGACGCGCTGATGGAAAAAGACGGCGGACTGAGCAAGACCGAGCGTGAAATGATCGTGGTCGCAACCAGCGCCGCCAATCAGTGCCACTACTGCGTCATCTCGCATGGCGCGGTGCTGCGGATCCGCGCGAAGAATCCGCTGATCGCCGATCAGATCGCCAACAACTACCGCAAGGCCGACATCACCCCGCGCCAGCGCGCGATGCTCGATTTCGCCGTCAAGGTTTGCGTGGAATCGCAAAAGACGTCGCCGCAGGATTTTGAGATATTGCGCGGCCACGGTTTCAGCGACGACGACATCTGGGACATCGCGGCGATTGCAGCATTCTTTGCGCTGTCGAACCGCATGGCGAGCGTTACCGACATGCGCCCGAACGATGAATTCTATATGATGGGCCGCGTGCCGAAGGCGTAAAGCCGGTCAGAAAGGCGATCGATGCTCGATTGGTGGTCATCGTTTTACGGCTCGTGGTCGCGACGATCGCATCTGGAGTCATCGGCCTGAACCCGCGGCAGATCTGACGAACCACCGTCGGGTTAGCCGCCGGGATTTGATCCGGCGGCGCGGAATGTCCTAATCGTCGCCGGCTGGCCCGCACCATCCAGGCAGATAGATCGCGTCCTTGCTCTTGCCAAGAGCTAAGGCCTGCTCGATGGCCTTCTCAAAGTCCGCTTCAACCGTCTTGCGCGACATTCTCCGGCGGAGAAAATCCGCCCACAGGAACTCGCTGAATGGCGTGGTGTCCTTTGCAAAGCCACCGGCGCGGCGCAATTCTCCAGCGAGACTCCGGAATGGATCATTCTTGAGGCCAGTCACGTCTTTTGGCAGATCGCTGTAGTCACGACGTTCGCCCTTGGCATCATATGGATAGACCCAGAGATGATTGTCGAGCACGATCCAGAACGCCTTCCTGTCCACCATGGTCAGGTCGGCAATCACCGAAACAAGAACTTCCTTTTCGCCTTCCTCGTGAAGCGCGTGCGCCAAGTGATGGTGATCGATCACATAGTTAAACTTGTCGGGACCGATCACGACCGGGACCATGTGACTGCCGAGAAGCTTGGCACGTTTCTTCGATTTGTGCTCGCGCCAGCGCTGCGCTTTTCTCTAACCTCCTTCATCCCGACCGTCATCTGAGTTGGACGAAGGGATAGTATCGAAACAGGCGTCAGGATCGGTTCGCGCTTGTTGGCCATATCGCAGCACTCCGTTGGCAACTGCAGCAATCTATCGAACCCGCAGAAAACAAGGACAGTCGGCAACATCACTTTCCGGGCATTGCCTGGGACCGCTCGCGGGACACCGGTTCCCGACTATCCTTTTTGACATCCCAGCCTTACGCTGTTGTCCGAAGACACATTTGCTTGGCGGGCTAATATACTTGCGTTGATTTGGGACCCTTACCGATGACTGACGGCGAGCATCGCGTACTGAAATTCCGTCCGCGAACGCACACACCGCTACCGGCCGCTCAACGGCCGAGTAAGCTCGCGCCAGACCTGTCCCGATACGAGCATGCGGACGAAAGCCCCGACGACTATCGTCAGCGCATGATCGCAAACGCGGCCGCTATTGCCTTCACGGCGTTGCTGACCGGCGCCGGCATTTGGCTGGCAATGGCTCTGGCCGATCTGCGCAACACGCAGGATTGCGTCCTGATGGGCCGCAGGGATTGTGCACATATTTCGGCGCAGAAAGCCGATCTGATTCGCCACAATTAGGCTCGGAAACCGCACCTTCTTCAGCCGCGCTGCGCCATTGAACTCGGATCAGGGCTCCGATATACGGGGTTTCAACCCGTCCCGAGGGGGAACGCGGCACGGTTTCAGGCCAGCGCCCCACGCCAAGAAATGGCATTTATCTCAAAAATCTCAAAGGTTTAGCATGTCGTCTACATTCGATCAGGTCGCCACGATCATTGCGGAAACGTGCGACATTCCCCGCGACACGATCACCCCGGAAAGCCATGCGATCGACGATCTGGGCATCGACAGCCTCGACTTCCTCGATATCGCCTTCGCCATCGACAAGGCGTTCGGCATCAAGCTGCCGTTGGAGAAGTGGACGCAGGAGGTCAACGACGGCAAGGCCACGACCGAGCAATACTTTGTCCTGAAGAACCTCAGCGCGCGCATCGACGAATTGGTCGCCGCCAAGGGCGCTTGACGCGCCCGCCATGCAGCTCGAATACTTCCAGATGGTTGACCGCATTACCGATCTCGACGTCGGTAAGCGGACGATTACGGTCGAGTCGCAGGTTCCTGAGACGAGCACCGTCTTCGAGGGGCACTTCCCCGGCTATCCGCTGATGCCGGGCGTGCTGCTGACCGAAGCGATGGCGCAGACATCCGGCTGGCTCCTGATCGCACTCCTGAAGTTCGAGCGCATGCCGTTCCTTGCCAGCGTCAAGGAAGCGAAGATGCGCGACTTCGTGAAGCCCGGTGAGTTGCTGACGATCGATGCAAGTCTGGTCCATGACGGCTCGGGCTTCGCAGTCACCGACGCCAGGGTTCGCGTTGCCGGCAAACTGAAGTGCAATGCGACGCTGACCTTCCGTCACACACTGTTTCCGCATCCCGATTTACGCGCGCACATGGAATCGATGGCGAAGCGGATCGGCTTTCCCGAACAGGTAATCGCTCATGGCTGAGACCCCTTCATCGACCGGCGGCGCGCGCGAAGCCTGGATCACGGGCATCGGCCTTGCGACATCGCTCGGCGAAGGCCTCGACGCGCACTGGGACGCGTTGAATGCCAAGACAGTCAACGTCGACGAGACAACATTCGCCCCTTACGTCGTCCATCCGATGACGAAGCTGGTCTTCGATGCGCAGATCCCCAAAAAGGGCGACCAACGCCAGATGGAAGCGTGGCAGCGGATCGGCACCTACACTGCAGGTCTCGCGCTCGACTCCGCCGGCATCAAGGGCAACACCGACATTCTCTCGCGCATGGATATGATCGTCGCTGCCGGTGGCGGCGAACGAGACCTTGCCGTCGATTCCGCGATCATCAATGCCAACGTCCAGGGCAACTCGGCGCCGGGAATTCTCAACGAACGGCTGATGAACGATCTGCGCCCCACTCTGTTTCTGGCGCAGCTGTCCAACCTGCTCGCCGGCAATATCTCGATCGTCCATGGCGTCACCGGATCATCCCGTACGTTCATGGGCGAGGAAGCGGCCGGCGTCGATGCCGCGCGCATTGCGCTGGCGCGTATCGCCTCAGGTCAGAGCGACATTGCCCTTGTCGGCGCTGCGCAGAACAGCGAGCGCAAAGAAATGCTGATGCTCTATGAGTTCGGAGATTTCAATCTGAAGGACAAATTCAAGCCGGTCTGGGAACGCGACAACGGCTTCGCGCTCGGCTCTGGCGGCGTGTTCCTCGTCATTGAGTCCAAAGAACATGCGCAGGCGCGCGGCGCCAAGCCCTACGCCAAGCTTACGAACGTTATTGCTGACCGCGCAAAGCGCAAGGCAACCGGCGATGTCACCGCAACGCTCGACGGCCTGTGGTCGAAAATCGGAACTGTCGGCCAGGACAGCGCGATCATTACCGGTGCGACCGGCGCCGCGCCCGTCACCGCCGAGGAGCGCGCATTTCTGGCCAAGCATCGCGATATCCCGGCCCGCGCGAGCGGCACTGCATTTGGTCACGCGGTAGAGGCGCAATTTGCGCTCGGGATCGCGCTGGCCGCCCTGTCGATTTCGCGCGGCGCACTGTTTCCGGCGAACGATACCACCGGTGTCGAGATTGAAATGACGAAGCCGCCGTCCCAGATTGTTGTGATCGGGGCTGGACACTGGCGCGGCGAAGGCATGGCGCTGGTCGAAGCGGTATAAGCCACATGAGGGCACGATGACATCGACTCGCGACAAGTTCGGACGGCCTATCGTCGTCGTCACCGGCATGGGCCTCGTCACCTCCCTCGGCGCAGGTAAGTCCGATAACTGGGCCAAACTTACAGCCGGTGAATCCGGGATTCGGACCATTACGCGCTTCCCCACCGACGGTCTCAAGACCACGATGGCGGGCACGGTCGATTTCATTCCGGTCGAGCCCTTCTCGTCGACGGTGCTGTCCGAGCGTCTTGCGGGTGTCGCGACCGAAGAAGCCGTTGCACAAGCAGGTATCGGCGCCAAGGGCGACTTCCCCGGCCCGTTGTTTCTGGCCGTCGCACCGGTCGAACTCGAATGGCAGCCGCGGCAGGACATCGCCCGCGCCACTGGCATGACATCCGGTATTGATTACGACGCGCTGCTGAAAGCCAGCGGCGGCGGACGCTTCACCAACCTGCATCGCCGATTCATCTTCGGCTCGGTCGCCGATCACCTTGCCGACACCTTCGGCACCAAGGGCTCCCCCATTTCGCTGTCGACCGCGTGCGCATCGGGCGCAACCGCGATCCAGCTCGGCGTCGAGGCGATCCGCCGCGGCGAAACCGACGCTGCGCTGTGCGTCGCAACCGATGGCTCGGTCAACGCAGAAGCATTGATCCGCTTCTCGCTGCTGTCCGCTCTTTCCACCCACAACGATCCGCCGCATGCGGCGGTGCGCCCCTTCTCCAAGAATCGCGATGGTTTCGTCATGGCCGAAGGCGCTGGTGCGCTGGTGCTTGAAAGTATGGAAGCCGCAACCGCGCGCGGCGCTAAAATCCTCGGTGTCGTCGCTGGCTGCGGCGAACTCGCCGACTCGTTCCATCGCACCCGCTCCAGCCCCGACGGCAAACCGATCGTGGGCTGCGTGCGCAACGCGCTGGCCGACGCAGGCGTGGGTATCGAGCAGATCGACTACATCAACGCCCACGGCACCGGCACGCCCGAGAACGACAAGATGGAGTATCTCGGCATCTCCATGGTGTTCGGCGAGCGCGCCAACCACATTCCGGTGTCGTCCAACAAGTCGATGGTCGGGCATACCCTCTCAGCCGCGGGGGCGGTGGAAGCCGTGTTCTCACTGCTGACCCTCGAGCATCAGCGCATTCCGCCGACCATCAATTACGACGTGCCCGATCCGGCGATCCCGTTTGACGTGGTGCCCAACAAGGCCCGCGACGCGCGCGTGAGCGCGGTAATGTCGAACTCGTTCGGATTTGGCGGCCAGAACGCATCGCTGATTCTGACCCGCGAGCCAATCTAGCGGCGACGAACGCAGCTTTCGGCGGTTGACGGCATCCGCCGAACCGGCGATACGCAGCCCACCAGTCCACAATCCTTCGTGCCGGAGACACGGTATTATGCGTGCGCTCAGTCTTGTTGCCGACCGCCAACTGGTGGTCGCGGATACACCCCCGCCCCTGCCGCCCGGCGCAGGCGAGGTGCAAATCCGCGTCAAGGCTGTCGCCCTCAACCACATCGATGTCTGGGGCTATCGCGGCATGGCATTCGCCAAGCGCAAGCTGCCGCTCGTGGTCGGCGCTGAGGCGTCCGGCGAGATCGCAGCGATTGGCGAAGGCGTAACCCGCTTCAAGCCGGGACAGAGCGTCGTGATGTACGGCGCGCTGACTTGCGGCGTTTGTCCCGCATGCCAGGCTGGCCGCGACAACCTCTGCGAAAACGTCGCGGGCATCATGGGCTTCCATGTCGACGGCTTCGCCCGCGAGTTGATGAATCTCAACGAGCGGCTTGTCATCCCGATACCGGACGGTGTTTCCGACCTCGACGCCGCCTGTGCGCCAATCGCGTTCTCGACCGTTCAGCACATGTTGTTCGACAACGCCAAACTTCTGCCGGGCGAAAGCGTGCTGGTCCATGCCGGCGGCTCCGGCATCGGTACGGTCGCGATCATGATGGCCAAGGCAATCGGCTGCACCGTCATCACCACCGTCGGCGACGACTCCAAGATCGAGGGCGTCAAGGCGCTCGGCGCCGATCACGTCATCAATTATCGCAAGGACCGCTTCGAGCACGAGACGCGCAAGATCACGAAGAAAAAGGGTGTTGATGTCGTGTTCGAGCACGTCGGCGCGGACACCTTCAACGGCTCACTGCTGGTTCTGAAACGCGGCGGGCGGCTGGTAACCTGTGGCTCGACCTCCGGCCCCACCACCACGATCAACCTGATGCAGCTGTTCCAGCAACAGTACCGCATCTTCGGATCGTTCGGAGCCACCATGCGCAACATCGCCGAGAGCCTCGACAAGATGGCTCAAGGCATGAAGCCGGTGATCGATACCGAAGTACCGATCGAGGATGTTGCCGCTGCGCTCAAGCGGATGGAAAGCCGACAAGTGTTCGGCAAGATTGTCGTCACCTTCTGATGCGCCGCTTGCTCCTCCGCACAAGAGCCATCCTGCGCGATGCGCTGAAGCCTGTGACGGGAGCGATCCTGGGCGCGATTGCCGTTGGCTTGTTACGCGTGACGCGTTATTTCGATCCGGACCGCACCGCGAACTTCTTCGCATCGGTGACACGCGCCGTCGGCCCATGGCTGCCCGAGCACAAGGTCGGCCGCGCCAACCTGATCGCAGCATTCCCGGAGAAGTCACCGACCGAAATAGACGCCATTCTCATGGGCGTGTGGGACAATCTCGGCCGGGTCGGGGCTGAGTTCGCGCATCTCGATCACATCTGGAAGCTCGATCCCGAGCATTGGGACGCCAGCCGCGTCGAACCGGCGCCCGGCGCCATCGAGAAATTCGAGAGACTGCGTGACGATGGCAAGGGCGCATTGATTTTCGCAAGCCACCTCGCCAACTGGGAACTGCCTGCACTTGCAGGCCCGGCCTACGGACTTGAATCCGCGGTGCTGTTTCGCCGCCCCAATATCGCCGCCGTGGACCGCGCGATCCAGGAAATCCGCTCCGTCAACATGGGGACGATGATCGCCACCACGCACGACGCGCCGCTGCGATTGGCGCAGGCGCTGCAAAAGGGCGTACATGTTGGCATGCTGGTGGATCAGCATTTCGGGCGCGGCGTGGACGTGACGTTCTTCGGCCGCACCACCAAGGCCAACCCCCTGCTCGCGCGCCTCGCCCGACAGGTCGAAGTCCCGATTCATGGCGTGCGCATCATTCGGCTGCCGAACCATCGCTTCCGTGCTGAGCTATCGGACGAAATAGCACCGGTTCGCGATGCAGAAGGCAAGATCGATGTTCAAGCCACAACGCAGGCAGTCACCAACGTGATCGAGGGATGGGTTCGCGAACATCCCGATCAGTGGCTCTGGCTCCACCGCCGCTGGCGTTAGTTATCGCCCGGTCTTCACCCGCGTCCACAAACGATTGATGATGCGCTGGGTGGCTGGATCGCGCGCGGTGATCACAAACAAACGATTCAACGTCGCTTCATCCGGGTAAATGGTCTTGTCGTTGTAGACCTTCGGATCGACCAGTTTCTGGCTGGCGAGATTGCCGTTCGCGTAAGACAGGAAGTCCGAATTCTTCGCGGCGACGTCCGGCCGGTAGAGATAATTGATCAACTCATGGGCCTCGGTGACGTTCTTTGCGTCCGCCGGAATGGCGAAGTTGTCGAAGAACATCTGCGCGCCTTCTTTCGGAATCGCGTAACCGATCTCGACACCGTTCTTGGCCTCGGCAGCGCGGCTCTGGGCCTGTTTGATGTCGCCCGACCAGCCGACCACGAAACAAATCTCGCCCGTGGCGAGCGCGTTCAGATATTCCGACGAATGAAACTTGCGCACATAGGGCCGCACCTTGCCGACCAGTTCGGCGGCTTTGTCGAGGTCGGCCTGTTTCGCCGTGTTCGGATCAAGGCCGAGATAGTTCAGCGCGGCCGGCAAGATGTCGTCAGCGGAATCCAGCATGTGAATTCCGCAATCCTTGAACTTGGCGAGGTTCTCCGGCTTGAACACGATCGACCAGGAATCCATAGCGGAATCGATCTTGGCATCGTTACCAAGGATCCCCTGCACCTTCTTGACGTTATAGCCGATACCCGTGGTGCCCCACATGTAGTTGGCCGCGAAGGCGTTGCCGGGATCGTAGATCGCGAGGCGTTTGGTCACCTCGGGCCATGCATTGGCGAGATTGGGCAGCTTCGACTTGTCGAGCTTTTGGAAAATGTTGGCCGCGATCTGGCGTTGCAGGAAATACGCCGTCGGCACCACGACATCGTAACCGGACTTGCCGGCCAGCAGCCGGGTCTCGAGCGTCTCGTTGGCATCGAACGTATCGTACGTGACCTTGATGCCGGTTTCCTTGGTGAACTGTTCGAGGACGCCGGGCGCCATGTAGTTCGACCAATTATATAAATTCACGCTGCGCTGCTGCGCCTGCGCGAATGACGCCGAAGCCATAAGAGCACTTGCGACGACTGCTGCGAGGGTCATTCCCCTCTTCATGCCAACGGACACCGGATTTCCCCTCAACCGTGAAGAACGTGCGTCAGCCGCTCCAGCGCCGTGTCGAGCGTTGCATCCTTCTTGGAGAAACAGAACCTCACCACGGACGTGACATGGTTCTCTTCATAGAAAGCCGACACCGGGATAGCGGCAACCTTGTGCTCGTGCACGATGCGCTTGCAGAAAGCCACGTCGCTTTCATTCAACCCGAGCGGCGCGAGATCAACATTGAGAAAGTAGGTCCCCTGCGATTGCAGCACAGGGAAACCAAGGCTGGAGAGGCCTTTGCTCAAGCGATCGCGGCTCCGTGCGAGATCAGCCCGCATCTGCAGGAAATAATCGTCGGATTTGCCAAGGCCGTAAGCAACGGCAACCTGAAGATTGGGTGGGGTTGTGAAGGTGATGAACTGATGCGCCTTGGCAAGCACGCGCAGAATGTGCGGTGCGGCGCAGACAAAACCGATCTTCCAGCCGGTCAGCCCGAACATCTTGCCTGCAGAGCCGATCTTCACCGTAAGATCGCGCATTCCCGGAATCGCGATCAGCGGAATGTGCTCGCGGCCGTCGAACACCACGTGCTCCCAGACCTCATCGCAGATAGCGATCAGGTTGTGCTCCTGACAAATCCGCCCGAGCATCTCGAGGTCCTCGCGCGGATAGACCACGGCGGCTGGATTGAGCGGATTGTTGAGGATCACGTAACGCGTCTTGGGGGTGATCGCGGCGCGGATCGCCTCTTCCGGCAGGCGCCAGTGCGGCGGCTCCAAGCGCAGGAACTTGGGAATGCCCCCCGCGAGCCGGATGATTGGCACATAGGAATCGTACATCGGCTGGAAGACCAGCACCTCGTCGCCGGGTTGGACCAATCCAAGGATCGACCCCGTCAAGGCTTCGGTGGCGCCCGAGGTCACCATCACCTCGCTCATCGGATCGAGTTGCACGCCATGCCAATGTGCGTAGTGGGTCGCGATGGCCTGACGCAGTTCCGGGATCCCCATCATCGAAGGATACTGGTTGTAACCGTTCAGGACGGCATCCGCGGCCTTCTCGCGAATATCCAGCGGGCCGGGATCGTCCGGAAAGCCCTGACCCAGATTGATTGCGTTGAGATCGCGGGCGGCCTGCGACATGACGTCGAAAATAGTATTCGGCAGGTCCGCGAAAATCTTGTTCATTGGAAGATCAGCCGCCGGTTTTGGACGGCAGCCCGGCAGCCTTCCACGCCAGCATGCCACCCGCGAGGTGCGAGTCGTAAGGCTTTCCGCCGGCTTGGGCCGCCAGCGACGCCGTGACCGAGCGCTTGCCCGAACGGCAGGCGAAAACCACTGTTTTGCCCTGCGGGTCGGGAATTTCTGCTGGATCGAAAGTCGAAAGCGGCAGAACCAGCGCGTCCGGATAAGCCTCGACGGCAACCTCATTCGGTTCACGCACGTCGATCAGAAGATAGCGCCCCTGCGCAATTCCGGCAGCGACCTCTTCCGCCGCCAAATCGTGAACTTTTTCAGCCTGTGACACATCAACCTCCACTGGGGGCAATCCGAAAGCAGCGGCTTTTCGGAAAATCACGGCCCCGAGATTACGCGCGAATGGCGCACAACCTCCCTTTTTGCAGCAAGAAAATCAAGCACGTGCGGGTGCCGATTGCCCTTAAATGGTGACCTGCGTACCGACTTCCACGACGCGCCCCGTCGGGATCTGGAAGTAATCGGTGGCGTCATTCGCCGACCGGCTCATGGCGATAAACAGATGGTCCTGCCACTGCGGCATGCCGGATTGCGCTGCGGGCTTCAACGAGCGCCGTGATACGAAGAACGACGTCGACATGATATCAAACTGCCAGCCGAGCTTGCGAGCGACAGCCAGCGCCTTCGGCACGTTCGGCGATTCCATGAATCCGAAGGACAACCGAACGGTCGAAAACTTGTCGCTGATCTTCTCCATCCGCACACGATCCGCCAGATCGACACGCGGCGTCTCCGCGGTGTGAATGGTCAGGATCACATTGTGTTCGTGCAGAACCTTGTTGTGCTTCAGGTTATGCAGCAATGCGGTCGGCACATACTCGGGATCGCTGGTCAGGAATACCGCCGTCCCCTTGACGATATGCGGTGGACGCTTCTCGAGGCTCTTGATGAGATCGAGCAACGGGACTTCGGTTCGCCGGGTCTTGTTGATCAGGATCGCGGCGCCGCGACGCCACGTCCAGACAAGCCCGGCCATCAGGATTCCAAACAGAACCGGCACCCAGGCGCCCTGAAGAAGCTTCAGAAGATTGGCCGTCAGGAACGTCAGATCGACGATCACCAAAGGAATGATCAGCGCAGCCGCCGTCGCGGCGCGCCAGTTCCAAACCTTCCAGATCACGACGAAGCACATGATGCCGTCGCAAACCATTGTCGTGGACACCGCGATACCGTAGGCCGACGCCAAGTTACTTGAGGTGCGGAACAGCCCGACCAGCAGCAAGACACCGATCAGCAGCATGATGTTGACGCGCGGTAGATAGATTTGGCCCGCATGAGTTTCCGACGTGTAGCGTACCTCGAACCGCGGCAGCAGTCCGAGCTGAATACCCTGCCGCACGAGCGAAAACGCGCCGGTGATAACCGCCTGGCTGGCGATCACGGTCGCCGCCGTCGCGAGGCAGATCAGCGGCACCAGCATGCTGTCCGGCACCATGCGATAGAATGGATTCACGATTGCTTCCGGATTCGACAGAACCAGAGCGCCCTGTCCGAAGTAATTCAGCAGCAGGCATGGAAGCACGAAGTAGAACCACGCGGCCTGAATCGGCTTGCGGCCAAAGTGCCCGAGGTCTGCGTACAGCGCCTCGCCGCCGGTCACAGCCAGAAACACCGCGCCGAGAATCACGAGTCCGATCACGCCGTGCGTCAGCAGGAACTGGACGGCGAATACCGGATTGATGGCATGCACGATGCCGGGATCGTCGCTGATGTGCATCAATCCCATAACGCCCAGCGTCAAAAACCAGATGATCATCACCGGGCCGAAGGCACTGGCAACCATCGCAGTCCCCCTGCTCTGCACCGAGAACAGGCAGATCAGGATGACGATCGCGAGCGGGACGACATAGTGTTCGAGCGCAGGCGCTGCGATCTTCAAACCTTCGACGGCGGAGAGCACGGAAATAGCCGGCGTAATCATCGCGTCGCCGAGGAACATCGCCCCGCCGATCACGCCAAGCGCCAAGAGAAACCAGCTGCGCCGCCCCAGCGCCCGCTGGCCAAGGGCCATCAGCGACAGCGTTCCACCTTCGCCGTTGTTGTCGGCGCGCAGCAGGAGCAGCACATACTTGAGGGTGACGACGATGATCAGCGACCATAGGATCAGCGACAGCACGCCGAGTACGATCTCGCGGGAGACCGGACCGCCGTGAGATGCGTTATGGACGGCCTCTCGAAAAGCGTACAGCGGCGACGTGCCGATGTCGCCGAACACCACACCGATACTTCCAAGGGTGAGAGCCCAAAAGCCGGTGGTTACCGGCACCTCTTGGGGCGTATCGGCAGGTGTATCGCTGGCAGCCATGATGGAGGGAACGCCCTGACGGTGTCTTTGATCCCGGCAAGCCCGGTGATCACTTCGGAGTGGCGGTTCTTATATCACTGCCATCCGATGTCCACTGCGACACAGACCCGGAACCCAGAAACATATCGACACACGGTATTATTATACCAATAACTCAGGGCTTGAGGTTGGGCGGCAACGGCGGGTCCTCCCGCATCAACGTAATGGTCACACGCCGGTTTGCAGCCAGCGAGGGATCGTCTGGAAACAAGGGCTGGGTATCCGCCTTGCCCGCGACGGAGAACACGTGCGAGGCCGGTAACCCCTCCTGCTCGAGGATCTGGCGAACGACGTTGGCGCGGTCCGCGGACAGGTCAAAGCCGTCATACCCGGATCGCGTGGGCATGAAGCCCGCGGACGTATGTCCAACAATGGCGACGCGCAGCGGAGTCGCCTTTAAGGGGGCCGCGAGTCTTTGAAGCAGGCGGCGGGTTCGCTCCAGCGGCTGCTTCGAGCCATCGGCAAACATTGACCGGCCGTCCTGATCGACAATTTCAAGATTAAGCCCGTGCTTGTTTTCCTCGAACAGGATGTGCTTGGACAGTTCCGAGATTTCCGGCAAATCCTGCAACGCTTGGCGCAGCGAGGCCGACGCAAGCGCGAACTCACGATCGGTCTTCATGCGCGCGCCGGCGATCTTGTTCTTGTCTTCCTGATCCGGGGTCGGATTGTTGGACGCCTCTTCCGGCGGAATATGTGATGTGTTCTTGAGCCGCGCCCGCGTGGGGAGCCCGTCAGACTCGATAATGCCGGAGAAGCGAGACTGGGTCTGAACGCCGAATGCGTCGCGCATCGATCCGGCGACGATCTTCAGCTTGTCGGAGTCCTGGTTGGAGAACGCTACGAGCATCACGAAATAGCTCAGCAGAAGAGCCATCAGGTCGGCGAAGGTCACGAACCAGCCGTGACCTCCATGCTCCTCTGCGCGCTTTTTCTTGGCCATCCTGGTGGATCCGTTTCCGCAGCCGTCGTTTAAGCCGGAACCGGCTCACCCTCTTCATGGCGATGTTTTTCCGGCAGGTAAGCCAGCAACATTTCCCGAACAAGCGTTGGAGACTTCGCATCACGGATCATCAGGATTCCGTCGATGATCAGCGTGCGATTGGTCTCCTCGTCGAGCACCTTGACGTGCAGCTTGTCGGCGATCGGCAGACAGACGAGGTTCGCAACCAGTGCGCCGTACAACGTTGCCAGCAGCGCCACCGCCATGAAAGGACCGAGCTTGGAAGGGTCCGACATATTGGAGAACATTTGCACCATGCCGAGCAACGTGCCGATCATGCCGAACGCAGGCGCGCAATCACCAATCGCGCGATAGATCTTCGAACCTTCGGTAAGGTGCATCAGGAAATTGTCGCGATCGCGCTCAAGATTGTCACGGATGAACTCGAGATCGTAACCGTCCGCGATGTAGCGGATGCCCTTGGCCAGGAACGGATCGTCAGCTTCGATTTTTTCAAGGCCGACCGGCCCCTGCTTGCGGGCAACTTCCGCGATCCGGGCCAGCTCATCAACAAGATCGCGCGCAGTCAGGCGGCTCAGGGTGAACGCGTATTTGGCGCCGAGCGGCAAGCCGTGGATGATTGCGGAAAGCGGAAAACGGATCAGAGTTGCAGCGAAAGAACCGCCGAAAATGATAATGACGGCATGAATATCGTAAAACATCCGGAAATCGCCGCCCATCAGGACCAGGGTGCAAAGCACCGCGATACCCACGAGCAGACCGATACTTGTAGCGATATCCATGGAGAACTCCGACGCAACTCGACGGCGCACTCGTTCTGAGGGCGCATCGAAACCCTAGCGTCGGGGCCATTAAGGTCGGGTAAAGGTTATCGAATTGATGCGCGACTGCGGCGAGATTGTCGGCAAAACTAACAACAAGCGGTCAAATGGTAGCGATCCGTGCCGATAATGGCACCGCGCGTAACATCAATCCGAACAAATTTCAGGAAATCATTAACCATACGACCGCGCGTGCCTGTCGCGGTTAGTTCAGACGCGGCGGGCGGTCCTCTTCGACGGGATCAACCGCCACGTTGAAATCCGGTGCGGCGGGACTCGCATGGCCCGGTTCGCTTACCGCCGCGGCTTCACGGGCGCGGCGCTCATGCGCGCGATAGGACATCCAGCCGATGGGAAGACTAAGCAGATACATCAGCGAACCGCCGGTCAGAAGCTGCCACGGATAGCTGATCAGAACGGCGATGAACAACACGACCAGCACGACCACCGGCAGCACCATGTCCGGCGCGATCTTGCCGCCAATCATCTTGCCGGAGAACACGGGCAGCCGCGACACCATCAGAAACGCGATCGACAAGGTGAACACTGCCGTGATCGGAGCCGGCAACTGCGGCGCGCCGATAAACACCAGGTACATTGGCAGCAGCACGCAAAGCGCGCCCAGCGGAGCCGGCACACCGGTGAAGTAATTCGCGGCGAACGGCGGCTTGTTGGGATCGTCCATGGTGGCGTTGAAGCGAGCCAGCCGCAATCCGCCGCTGATCGCAAAAATCATCGCGGCGATCCAGCCGACGTTCTTCAGATCATGCAACTGCCAGAAATACAGAATGAGCGCGGGGGCGACGCCGAAGTTGACGAAATCCGCGAGGCTGTCGAGTTCCGCGCCAAAACGGGACTGGCCCTTGATCATCCGCGCGACGCGCCCGTCGATGCCGTCGAGGATCGCCGCGAACACGATCGCGCCGAGTGCCAGTTCATTGCGTCCTTCGATGGACAGCCGGATCGCAGTCAGTCCGGCGCAGATCGCCAGCAACGTGATGACGTTGGGCACCAGCATCCGGATCGGAATCTGGCGAAACCGGCGGCGGCGCAGGTCGGGCGTTCTGGGATCGGGAAGCATTGCCATGGGACCTTATATAACAAGCCCCACCCTGCTTCGCCATTGTGGCGAAAACCCCGCCGGACGGATTGCAGGCTTGGTTAATCCACGCGATAGCTCCGCCCGCCATCGCCCAGCTTGAAATCGGCCAGCACGGTTTCGCCGGCGACGGCTGTCTGGCCTTCGGACACCAGGGCTTTAGCGCCCTCGGGAAGGAAGACGTCGAGCCGCGAGCCAAAGCGGATCAGCCCGAACCGCTCGCCTGCCCCAAGGACCTGCCCCTCCTTCACGAAGGACACGATACGCCGAGCCACAAGACCCGCGATCTGGATGACCCCGATCCGGCCCGCCGGCGTGGAGATGACCAGCGAATTTCGCTCGTTGTCCTCACTGGCCTTGTCGAGATCGGCGTTCAGAAACTTGCCGGGACGGTAGGCAATGCGGTCGATGCGGCCAGCCACCGGGCTGCGGTTTACGTGGCAATTGAACACGCTCATGAAGATCGAGATCCGCGGCAGCGGCTTGTCCCCGAGGCCGAGTTCTGCCGGCGGCACCGCCTGCACCACCATCGACACACGACCGTCGGCCGGCGATACCACGATGCCCTCGCGCACCGGCGTAACGCGCACCGGGTCGCGGAAGAACAACGCGCACCACACCGTCAGTCCGCATCCGATCCAGCCGAGCGGCGTCCAGATCCAGAACAGGATCAGGCTGGCAAATGCGAAAGCCCCGATGAAGGGATAACCTTCCGGATGAATCGGAGGAATCTGCGCGCGAATGGAATTGACGACGGACATGAGTTCAAAGACCTGCGTTTAACGTGACCAAAATTATTCGGCGGCGGCGGGCGTGGCCAGCGGATCGTCGACTGGCGGCGGCGCGCGATTGGGCGCGATGTTTTCGTCGGCCATCATGGCCAGCTTTTCCCGCGCTTCCTGAGCCTCACGTTGCCTGTTCCACATGCTCGCGTAAAGACCATTTGCCGCCAGAAGCTGTGAGTGGGTGCCGCGTTCGGAAATGCGGCCCTGATCCAGCACGATAATTTCGTCCGCGCCGACGATGGTGGACAGCCGGTGAGCGATCACCAGCGACGTTCGGCCGCGCGCAACCTTCTCCAACTGATCCTGGATTTCCCGCTCGGTGTGGCTGTCGAGTGCGGAGGTCGCCTCATCCAGCACCAGAATCGGTGGACCCTTCAGGATAGTGCGGGCAATAGCAACGCGTTGCTTTTCGCCGCCGGACAATTTCAGCCCGCGTTCGCCAACCTCGGTCTCGTAACCGTGCGGCGACATGCGAATGAAGCCATCGATCTGAGCCATCCCCGCTGCAGCCTCCACTTCCGCGTCGGTCGCATCCCAGCGGCCGTAACGGATATTGTAGCGGATGGTGTCGTTGAACAGCACGGTGTCCTGCGGCACCATGCCGATGGACGCGCGCAGCGACGACTGCGTGATGTCGCGAATATTCTGGCCGTCGATGGTGATCTTGCCGCCGCTGACGTCGTACAGCCGGAACAGCAACCGGGAGATGGTCGATTTTCCCGCCCCTGACGGACCGACAATGGCGACGGTCTTGCCTGCAGGCACCTCGAACGAGAGACCTTTCAGAATCGGACGCTCCGGATCGTAGGAGAACCGCACGTCGTCGAAGCGAACCGTGCCGGCTGAAATCTGCAGCGGCTCCGCGCCCGGAATGTCTTTCACTTCCGGGTTGCGCGACAGCACCCCGAACATCTTTTCGATGTCGATGATCGCCTGCTTGATCTCGCGATAGACCATGCCCATGAAATTCAGCGGCTGATAAAGCTGGATCATCATGGCGTTGATCATGACGAAATCGCCGACGGTGTTGGTGCCGTTGCGGATACCGATGGCGCACATCATCATGGTTGCGGTGAGACCGAAGGTGAAGATCACCGCCTGCCCCGTGTTCAGCACCGCGAGCGACGTATAGGTATGAACGCTGGCGCGTTCGTAACGCTCCATGGACTTATCGTAGCGCAGCGCCTCTCGTTCCTCGGCACTGAAGTACTTCACCGTCTCGTAGTTGAGCAGCGAGTCGATCGCCTTGGTGTTGGCCTCGGTATCGGAATCGTTCATGCGGCGGCGGATCTCGATGCGCCACTCGGTCGCGTAGTACGTATAGGCCATGTAGACGACGACGGTGACGAACGTCACCAGCACGTATCGCCAGTCGAACTGCCACAGCAGCACGCCCATCATCAGCGCCAGTTCGACGATGGTCGGCGCGAGCTGCAGGATGACCATGCGCACCATGGTCTCGATGCCGGTGCGGCCCCGCTCCAGAACGCGCGTCAGGCCGCCTGTCTTGCGCTCCAGATGAAACCGCAGCGACAGTTCGTGCATGTGCACGAAAGTGAGAAAGGCCAGCTTGCGCACCGCATGCATCGCCACCTTGGCGAAGAGACCGTCGCGCCATTGCGTCAGCACCATCATGACAATGCGGATGCCGCCGTAACTCAGTGTCATGATCAGCGGCGACGCGATCAGCCACAGCATCCAGTTCGAGGACTGGACCGGCGCGGTGTCGGCACCCGTCAGGGCATCGACAGCCCATTTGAATGTGAAAGGAACGAAGAGAGTCGCGGCCTTGGCGATGAGCAGCAGCACCATCGACCAGACGACACGCGTCTTGAGGTCCGATCGATCACCCGGCCAGATATACGGCCACAGATGAGCAAGCGTTCCGAAAAGCGTAGCTTTCTCGGCATTCAAATCAGCAGGCGTCGGCGGCTTGGCGTCGTCCGACGCCTCGTCAGGCTGGGCAGGATAGAGGTCGGCCATTAAACGTCAGTCGCCTTGAGGCCAACCGGGGCCTGATGCAGCGCGGGGCGCCCGTTCGTGATTGCGGTCATGAGCGTCATATAGAGCGTTGACGCAGTTTTCGCACCCTTCCCCGCCGATTCTTTTCCCCAAAATAGCCGGTTTGGAGAACTATCCACCTTGCAGTGCGAGACATACGTCTTGAAGAAGTCGTCACAAATCGCCACATAGCGGGTATGAATACAATTAAGAACGTATGCGTCTATTGCGGTTCCGGTCCCGGTACCAATCCCGAGTTTGTCAAAGCGGCCACAGCCTTCGGCAAGACCCTCGCCCAGAATGGCGTCGGCCTCGTCTATGGCGGCGGCTCCATCGGCCTGATGGGTGCTGTTGCGGCTGGCGCACTTGGGCACGGTGGCAAGGTCACTGGCATCATCCCGACATTCCTGACGAAACGGGAGCATGTGCTTAAGGAAGCACAGGAGCTCATCGTCACCAAGGACATGCACGAGCGCAAGCAGCTGATGTTCGAGCACTCCGATGCGTTCGTGGCGTTTCCCGGCGGCGTCGGCACCCTCGAAGAGCTGGTCGAGCAGATGACTTGGTCGCAGCTCGGCCGCCACAGCAAGCCGATTCTGCTCGCCAACATCGACGGATTCTGGAATCCCCTGCTCGTGCTGATTGATCACATGAAGCAGACAGAGTTCATTCGCGCCAACCTGTGGGTTGATGTGCTGACCGCCGACCGCGTCGAGGACATTCTCCCGACGCTGCAGAAGGTGGCGGCGCAGGTGCCCGAAGCCGCCAAGCTGATGGACGATAAGGTCGCAAGCGGTCTGTAAGCCGTCTCGCTTACGCCGCCGGTTGGTCGCCTTTCAGAAACGTCACCACCTCGATGCGGTTTCCGTCGGGATCGGTGACGAATGCTGCGTAATAGCTCTGGTGATATTCCGGACGCGGCCCCGGCGCGCCGTCGGAATGACCACCCGCTTCGAGCGCCGCGGCATGAAATGCGTCAATGTCCGCGGCACTTCTCGCACGCAGGCAGATGTGCGTGCCGCTTTCCGGCGGCATAGGCGACATACCCGCACGAAGATTGATCCAGAATTCAGGATAGGTCTTCCCAAAACCGATTGTCGCCGGCCGCTCGATCAGCCTGGTCAGCCCCAACGGAGCGAATGCCGCGTCGTAAAATTTTGCGGCCCGCTCAAGATCTGCAACGCCCACCGAGACGTGATCAATCATTGAGCCCCCTTCCCGCTTTCGGGACCAGCTATGCCGGCGCGTTCGATTTCACCAGCTTGTAGACAACCGAGTCCATCAGCGCCTGAAACGATGCGTCGATGATGTTGGGTGACACGCCGACCGTCGTCCAGCGCTCGCCCGTCTCGTCCTCGCTCTCGATCAACACGCGCGTGACTGCCCCGGTGCCGCCATTGAGGATACGCACACGGTAATCAACCAGCTTAAGGCCTTCAATGTACTTTTGGTACTTGCCGAGATCCTTGCGCAGCGCGACGTCGAGCGCGTTCACGGGGCCATTGCCTTCCGCCGCCGAGATCAGCATTTCGCCGGCGACATCGACCTTTACCACCGCCATCGCCACTGTGACGCGCTGGGCCAGCGCGTTGTAACGCTGCTCGACATTGACGTCGAACTGCACGACGCGGAAGTAATCGGGCACCTTGCCTAGCGTTCGCCGCGCCAGCAGATCAAACGAAGCGTCCGCGGACTCGTACGCGTAACCCGCGGCCTCCTTCTCCTTCATTTCCTCGACCAGACGCGTCAGCTTCGGATCGTTCTTCTCGAACGGAATGCCGGCGCGCTCCAGTTCGGCAATGACGTTCGAGCGTCCCGCCTGATCGGAAACCAGAACCTTGCGATGATTGCCGATCGCTTCCGGAGCCACATGCTCATAAGTCTGCGGATCTTTCAGCACTGCCGAGGCATGGATGCCTGTCTTGGTGACGAAGGCGCTCTCGCCGACATACGGCGCATGGCGATCCGGCGCGCGGTTGAGAATATCATCCAGCGCGCGCGAGGCATGGACCAGCGTCGCGAGCTTTTCCTGCGACACACCGATCTCGAACTTGTCGGCAAATTCCTTCTTCAACTTCAGCGTCGGGATCAGCGAGCACAGATTGGCATTGCCACAGCGTTCGCCAAGCCCGTTCAGCGTGCCCTGAATCTGCCGTGCGCCCGCGCGCACCGCCGCCAGCGAATTCGCCACAGCCTGTTCGGTGTCGTTATGGGTGTGGATGCCAACGTGATCGCCGGGGATGTGCTTGACGACTTCACCGACGATGGCCTCGATCTCGTTGGGCATCGTGCCGCCGTTGGTGTCGCACAACACCACCCAGCGTGCGCCGGAATCGTATGCCGCTTTCGCGCAGGCCAGCGCGAACTGCGGATTCTCCTTGTAGCCGTCAAAGAAATGCTCGCAATCGAGCATGACCTCGCGGCCGGCAGCCTTGGCGGCGCCAACGCTGTCACGGATCGAGGCGAGATTTTCCTCATTGGTGGTCTCAAGCGCCACCCGCACCTGATACTCGGACGACTTCGCCACGAAGCAGATCGCATCAGCCTTGGCCTCGATCAACGCCGCAAGACCCGGGTCGTTCGATGCCGAACGGCCGGGACGACGCGTCATACCGAAGGCGGTGAATTTCGCATGCTCGAATTTCGGCTTGGCTGCGAAGAATTCGGTATCGGACGGATTCGCGCCGGGATACCCGCCCTCGACATAATCGATGCCGAGATCGTCGAGCATATCGGCGATGATCCGCTTGTCGTGCAACGTGAAGTCGACGCCGTTGGTCTGCGCGCCGTCGCGCAGCGTGGTGTCGAACAGATAGAGGCGCTCGCGGCTCATGATGGCCTTCCCGGCATTTCGCCTCGCGGCGCATCGCCGCCCAGTGACTTTTTCATCGTCGTGTTGGCAAGCCATTCGTCGCCGACCGACACCGTATTACGTTGCTGGCTGGTGTAGCCGCGCTTGACAAAGAACGGCTCGGCCGTGTCGCTGGCTTCGACTGTCAGCGCAGTTGCCCCTCGCGCTCCGGCCAGTTTTTCAAGCGCGTCGCAAAGCGATGTCGCGACGCCCTGCCTTGCAAAGCCGGGCAACACATAAAGAAGATCGAGGTGATCATTGCCTTTCAGCGACGCAAAACCGACCGGTGAGCTTTCGATGGTTGCAACCAGCGTGAGTTGTCCGGCGAGGCGCTTTCCGAATTTGTCCTCGTCCTCGGCGGCGCCTGCCCAGGCCTCGCGCTGTGCATCCGAATAGTCTTCCTCGGCGAGTTCATCGATACTGGCGACGAAGATCGCCGCGAGCACCGGGGTGTCTTGGGGGAGAAACGGCCGCAGGCCGACTTTGGGCATTGATTGTCCCATTGCCTTACCAAACGTTGACGAGTTTGAGCGCGAGCGCGATGGCTGCGACGATCAGCAGCCATTTGATTGCGATATAATAGCGCCAGTGCTTTGGAAAAGGCGTATCCGGCTTTGTCATCGCACGATCTCCCACGTCGTCACGGGTTTGCCGTCGGCATCCTTGCCGTCCTTCAGCACAATGCCTCGGGCGGCGAGTTCGTCGCGGATGCGATCGGATTCCTTGAAATCCTTACGCGCACGCGCGGCTGCACGACCCGCGATCAGATCATCGACATTGCCCACTTTGGAAACAGCACTGGCATCGGCTTTGGTAACCCACGCCGAAAACCGCTCGGCATCAAGACCAAGAAACGCAAGCGCATTGCCCAGCGCGACCGAGGCTTCATCTCCTGGATTGCGGACCTGCTTGCGCAAGGCGTGCAACTCCGTGATCGCCTTGGGCGTATTCAGATCGTCGGCCAAGGCTTCGACAATGGAAGCAGGTGGCTCCCCCGAAGTCGGAGGCGCGGCTACACCGAAAAAATCCTTCAGCGTATTGAATGCATTGTCGCATGCAGCCAATGACCAGTCGATCGGCGAACGATACTGGGTCTGTAGCATTGCAAACCGCAGCGCGTCGCCGGGCCACGAGCGCCCCCTCCAACCGACGAGCAACTCCCTGATCGTGACAAAATTGCCGAGACTCTTCGACATCTTCTCGCCTTCGACCTGCAGGAAGCCGTTGTGCATCCAGACATTGGCCATGCGCTCTTCGTGGAAGGCACAGCATGATTGCGCGAGTTCGTTCTCGTGATGCGGAAACACGAGATCGATGCCGCCGCCATGAATGTCGAACTGCTCGCCGAGATGCTTCCACGCCATTGCCGAGCACTCGATGTGCCAGCCCGGACGTCCCTCGGCCTTGATGCCAGCCGGAGACGGCCACGACGGCTCGCCCGGCTTCGAAGGCTTCCACAGCACGAAGTCCATGGCATCATGTTTATAGGGCGCTACGTCGACGCGCGCCCCCGCGAGCATCTCGTCAAGCGAGCGGCGCGCGAGCTTTCCGTAGTTCGGATCGGACGCCACCTTAAACAGGACATGGTCCTGCTCGGCATAGGCATTGCCGTTCGCGATCAGCTTTTCGATGATTGCACGCATTTCGGCGATATGTTCAGTCGCGCGCGGCTCAACGGTCGGCCGCAGGCAGCCCAGCGCATCGACATCGGCATGAAACTGCTTTTCAGTCTGCTCGGTGACCTTGCGGATCGCCTCGTTCAGCGCAATCCCGGGGAAATCCCGCGCCGCGCGATCGTTGATCTTGTCGTCGACGTCGGTGATGTTGCGGACATATTTGACGTGATCCGCGCCGTAGACATGCCGCAGCAGCCGGAACAACACATCGAACACGATGACGGGGCGCGCGTTGCCGATATGCGCGAAGTCATAGACCGTGGGCCCGCACACATACATGCGCACGTCCTTGGGATCGAGCGGCCGGAACGGCCGCTTCTCCTTGGTCAGCGTGTCGTAGAGCTTCAGCTCCATGGAAATAGAATCCCTTGCCTTGCGGCCGGGTCGTCCCATGATCTCGATTGAGAAAAGACGGCTCCAGCCAGCGAATCGCTAGCTAATAATCTCGCGGCAGATGCCGAAAGTGGAGAGAGAACCGTTCATGGGCCGCACAATGGTCCAGCCGGGGTGACCGCGTCAAGGTCACACTCCATGGATTTCGACCTTCTTAGGTCCGGTCCGCCACGGAATCGCCGTCCTTAATCATTCTTAACCGTTCGGGCTTATTGATGGAGGCGCCTGTGCTTCTCCCGAACTGGTGCCACCATGCGATTCCTGTTCACACTGACTGCCTGCGTATCTCTGATGGCCGCGGTCGAAGCCCGCGCCGACAGCCGTGTTTTCATTGTCGCCAACCAGCCCGACGGCTACGGCGTCGACGAGTGTCTGGCCAAGGGTGAGAAATGCGGAGCTCCTGCCGCGCGGGCTTATTGCCAGTCGCGGGATTTCGCGCAAGCCACCGGTTACCGCCGCATCGATCCCGACGAGGTGACGGGTGCGATCCCGGCATCCACCGGCACAACCGGAAGTCATGGCGAGTTCGTCGCGATCACCTGCCATCGCTGAAGCGGGCCACCCCAGTTCCCCGGGGGCTTCTTTTCGTCACGATTCTCTGCCTTATCTGCGTCCCTGAATCGACGTGACCTTGCCGCCGGAAGCTAGTATGTGAGCGTCCGTCGGCCGCGCCGCGGTCAGCCAGCCGGATCGGGACAGCTTGCCGAATTCTTCGTTTCTACGATGGACTTTTGCCTGCGTTGCGCTTGTGAGCGCGGCGATGCTGAGCCATGGCGCCACGGCACAGCAGGGATTTCCGCCCCCGCCGCCGGGGCAACCCGGAGCCACTGCCAATCCCATCTGCCAGCGGCTCGTTGGCCAGTTGTCGGCAATCGAGGGCGGCGGTGGCGATAGCGCCAAAACGGATCAGATTCAGCGTTATGTAGAAGCGCAGAGCCGGCAGCAGTCCGAGCTTGAGCGGGTGCAGGATCAGGCCAAGCGTCAGGGCTGCGACAATTCGGGGTTCTTCTCGCTGTTCAGCGGGCAGTCCGCGCAATGCGGACCGATCAACACGCGCATTCAGCAGATGCGGTCCAATCTCGACCAGATCACCGGCAATCTTGAGCGATTGCGCGGCGGCGGATTCGGCGGTTCAGAGCGAGAGAACCAGCGCCGCTCGGTGCTAATGGCGCTCGCACAGAACAATTGCGGTCCGCAGTACGCGGCCCAGTTGCGCAACAGCGGCGGTGGCGGCTTCCTCGAGAACCTGTTCGGCGGCAATAACAACAACACCGGGGCGCCGATGGATAACGGGGCTGCCTCGGGCACCTATCGGACGGTCTGCGCACGAAGCTGCGACGGCTTCTATTTCCCGATCTCTTTCGCCACGGTGCCGGGCCGCTTCGCGGACGACGAGCGTACTTGCAAGGCACTCTGCCCCGCCGCGGACGCGACGCTCTACAGCTATCGCAACCCCGGCGAAGACATGAATCAGGCCGTATCGATCAATGGCCAGTCTTATTCACAGTCACCGAACGCATTCAAGTATCGTCAAGCGTTCGACAAGTCCTGCAGTTGCAAGGCTGTCGGCCAGACGTGGTCCGACGCGCTGAAGAACATCGACGACAAGGCCTCTGCCGCACAGCAGGGCGACATCATCGTGACCGATGAGAGCTCGAAGAAGATGTCGCAACCAAAGGCAGGAGTGCCGGCGGCAGCCCAAAAGAAAGCGGGCTCCGTCGCAACGCCGACAAATGCGCAACCGCTGCCGACTGGCGCACCGGCCGCGCCCGCCGATGCCGGCGACAAGCCGATCCGCTCTGTCGGGCCGACGTTTATTCCGGCACGCTGAGACAAGCCTAGCCTTCGAACGCTTCCGCTGAACCCCTGCTCGATCGCGTCACGAGCGAATGATCGGGCGCGGCTAGCGCCTTTCCCGTATCCCGAAATTTGTTGATGATCGGATAGCGGCGGTCGCGACCGAAATTCTTGCGCGTCACCTTTACGCCCGGTGCGGCCTGACGGCGCTTATATTCAGCAATATTCAGTAGCCGGTCGATGCGCGTGACGGTCTCGCGATCGAAGCCTTCCGCGATGATTGAAGCCAATGGCTCCTCGCGTTCGACCAATCTCTCGAGAATGGCATCCAGCACATCGTAAGGCGGCAGCGAATCCTGATCGGTCTGGTTCTCGCGCAGTTCTGCCGTCGGCGGACGCGTGATGATGTTCGGCGGAATAACCTCGCCGGACGGCCCAAGCGCGCCCTCTGGCTTCCATGAGTTGCGCAACGTCGAAAGCCGGAACACTTCCGTCTTGTAGATGTCCTTGATCGGATTGTAGCCGCCGTTCATGTCGCCATAGAGCGTGGCATAGCCGACCGACATTTCGGACTTGTTGCCGGTGGTCACCAGCATCGAACCGAACTTGTTGGAGATCGCCATCAACAGCACGCCGCGCGTGCGGGCCTGCAGGTTTTCCTCGGTGACGTCGCGCTCGCGCCCCGTGAATGCCGGCTTCAGGATGTCTTCAAACCCGTTCACCGCCGCCGCGATGGGCAGCACCTCGTACTTGATGCCGAGTTGCTTCGCAAGCTTCGCGGCGTCGTCGAGCGATTCCTGCGCGGTAAACCGAAACGGCAGCATCACGCCGCGCACCTTGTCCGCGCCGAGCGCATCCACCGCAATAGCCGCGCACAAAGCTGAATCGATACCGCCCGACACGCCAAGCAGCACACCGGGAAAACCGGTCTTGCCAACGTAATCCCGCAAGCCGAGCACACAGGCGGCGTAATCGCCCTTGTCGCCATCGAGCACCGGCGTGACCGGCCCCCTACAGCTCCAGCCGCCCTCGCCTTTGGTCCATCGCACCGTTGTGATGTCTTCCACGAACCCCGGCAGTTGAAAGGCCAGCGAGCGATCTGCATTCAGCGCGAAGGATGAACCATCGAACACCAGTTCATCCTGCCCGCCGATCTGGTTGAGATAGATCAGCGGCAGTCCGCTCTCAGCTACACGGGCAACAGAAACCGACAAGCGCATGTCGTTCTTCTCGCGCGTATAGGGCGAGCCGTTCGGCACGATCAGGATTTCCGCGCCGGTCTCTGCGAGACATTCGACGACGTTTTCGTAGTCTTCGGACTCTTCCATCCATGTGTCTTCACAGATGGGTACGCCGACCCGCACACCGCGGATCGTGACCGGGCCGGACACCGGCCCGCGCGCGAACACGCGCTTTTCGTCGAACACGCCGTAATTCGGAAGATTGACCTTGAAGCGGAGCGCCGCGATGCGCCCCTCGTCGAGCAGCGCGCAGGCGTTATAGAGTTTGCCGTCCTCCACCCAGGGCGTGCCGATCAGCACGGCCGGACCTCCATCGGAGGTTTCCCGCGCCAGCGCTTCGACCTCGGCACGGCATGCGGCCTGAAACGCCGGCTTGAGCACGAGGTCTTCCGGCGGATACCCCGCCATGAACAGTTCAGGCAGCACCAGCAGATCGGCGTGGTCGGCTTTCGCCCGCAAGCGGGCTGCACGGGCCTTGGCGGCGTTGCCCGTAACATCACCGACGACGGGATTAAGCTGCGCCAGCGTGATCGTGAACTGGGATTTGGTCATGATCGCTTTTAGCCCGCCGATTGCGGCATCCGCAATTGCTCAATATGAGCACAATTCAGATGAGACCTATGCGCTCGCCGATGGCAAACAGCCAGAACCCGCCCGCAATCAGCAGCGTGACGCCGACCGCTGCAGATCCCATGTCCTTGACGCGGCCGATCTGAGGGTCGTGATCGGTGGTGAGGCGGTCAGCGAGCTTTTCTATGGCGGTGTTCAGGAGTTCGACCACCATCAGCAGCAGCACGACCACTACAAGTTCAAGGCGACGCACCGGCGTGACACCAATCAGCCATGCCAACGGGATCGCCAGCAGGAGCGCAATAAACTCTTCGCGGAAGGCCTGTTCGGAACGGAAAGCAAATGCCAGTCCGTTCCGGCTGTTGATCGTGGCGCGGCACATCCGCGACAGCACCACACGCACCATCAGAACCCCGCGACGGCCGGCATCGGCTTCACCTTGCCCACGCGCTCCTGCTTGAGCAGTTCGGCGATCAGGAAAGCCATATCGATCGATTGCTCGGCGTTCAGGCGCGGATCGCAGACCGTGTGATAACGGTCGTTGAGATCCTCGTCGGTGATCGCGCGTGCGCCGCCGATACATTCGGTGACGTCCTGCCCGGTCATTTCCAGATGCACGCCGCCGGCATGGGTGCCTTCCGCCGCATGGATGGTGAAGAACGACTTCACTTCCGACAGCACGCGATCGAACGGCCGGGTCTTGTAGCCGGACGTCGACGTGATGGTGTTGCCGTGCATCGGATCGCACGACCAGACCACGACGCGGCCTTCCCGCTGCACAGCGCGGATCAGCTGCGGCAGATGAGCATCGACCTTGTCCGAACCGAAACGGTTGATCAGTGTCAACCGGCCCGGCTCGTTGTCGGGGTTGAGGACGTCGATCAGCTTGATCAGTTCATCCGGCTTCAGCGACGGTCCGCACTTCAGGCCGATCGGGTTCTTGATGCCACGGAAGTATTCGATGTGGCCGTGGTCAAGCTGACGGGTGCGGTCACCGATCCAGATCATGTGACCCGTGGTCGCGTACCAGTCGCCCGTCGTGGAATCCACGCGCGTGAAGGCCTGCTCATAGCCGAGCAGCAGGGCCTCGTGGCTGGTGTAGAAATCGGTCGCGCGCAGTTCCGGATGGCTCTCGAGATCGAGGCCGCAGGCGCGCATGAAATTCAGCGCCTCGGAAATACGGTCGGCCAGTTCCTTGTAACGGCGCGACTGCGGCGAATCCTTCAGGAAGCCGAGCATCCATTGGTGAACGCTGCCCAGGTTGGCGAAGCCACCGGTCGCGAATGCTCGCAACAGATTCAGCGTCGCCGCTGACTGGCGGTATGCCATCAGCTGGCGCTGCGGGTCGGGTGTGCGAGACTCTTTGGTGAAAGCCATGTCGTTGACGATGTCGCCGCGATAGCTCGGCAACTCGACATCGCCCTGCTTTTCCATCGGCGAAGAGCGCGGCTTGGCGAACTGTCCGGCAATGCGGCCGACCTTCACCACCGGCAGCGCGCCGGCATAGGTCAGGACCACCGCCATCTGCAGCAGCACGCGGAAGAAATCGCGAATGTTGTTGGCGCCATGCTCGGCGAAGCTCTCGGCGCAATCGCCACCTTGCAACAGGAAGGCTTCGCCGGCCGCGACACGGGCCAGCGACTTCTTCAGATTGCGAGCCTCACCTGCAAAAACCAGCGGCGGAAACGTGGCAAGCTGCGCCTCGACATCGGCCAATGCCTTCGCATCGGGATAGTCTGGCACTTGCATGACTGGCTTCTTGCGCCAGCTGTCGGGCGTCCACCGCTCGGACATGACTGAAACTCCTCAGGAAACGACAATCGCGTGATAGCGCGGGGTTATACACAGATGGTCCCGGTCTTGCCAGTTGCAAATCGGCATGACGGATCAGGGACTTGCAGGCTCAAATATGCCCGCCTTGGCAAGCACTTTGCCACCTTGGCGGGATTTTCGGGCCACCCTTTGGTCCAGCCCGGACCCGGGAAGACTACTCCGCGGCCTGGCGGACGTGGCGCGCGCTTGGAGTGCGCAAGGTCACGAGCTCTTCGGCCGCCGTCGGATGGACCGCAATGGTGGCGTCGAAGTCGGCCTTGGTCGCCTTCATTTTCACAGCGATGCCGACAATCTGAATCAGCTCGCCCGCCTCCGGCCCCACGATATGACAGCCGAGGATGCGATCGGTCGAAGCATCGACGATCAGCTTCATCATGATCCGGGATTCACTTCCTGACAGCGTCGATTTCAGCGAACGGAAATCGGTCTTGTAGATATCGACGTGAGTGTACTGCGCCCGCGCCTCTGCTTCGTTCAACCCCACCGTGCCAACCTCTGGCTGGGTGAAGACCGCCGTCGGAATATCGGCGTGATCGACGCGCGTCGGCCGTTTGCCGAACACGGTATCGGCGAAAGCATGTCCCTCTCGGATCGCGACGGGGGTCAGATTGATGCGATGCGTGACATCACCCACCGCATAGATATGCGGGACATTGGTCCGCGAGAATCCGTCAACCGCGATCCCGCCATTGACCGGGTTGAGCGCAACGCCAGCCTTCTCCAGTCCAAGTCCCGTGACGTTTGGATGTCGTCCCACCGCGAACATCACCTGATCGGCGGCGACGCTCGATCCGTTCGACAAATGCGCCGTGAAAGCTTCACCGTGCTTGTCGACCTTGGTGACAATACATCCGGTCAGCACCGTGATGCCGGATTTTTCCATTTCGCTGCGCACATGCGCCCGCACGTCGTTGTCGAAACCACGCAGGATATTTTCGCCGCGATAGATCACGGTCACATCTGCACCAAGGCCAGCGAAGATGCAGGCGAATTCCAGCGCGATGTAGCCGCCACCCTGGATCACGATCCGCTTCGGAAACGTCTTAAGGTGAAACACCTCGTTGGAGGAAATCACATGTTCGATGCCCGGAATGGCTTCGCCATGGTTCGGCGCGCCGCCCGTGGCAATGAGGATATATTTTGCCCTGACGGTTTCGCCTGTTGAAAGACGCAGCGTATGCGCGTCCTCGAACACCGCGCGTGTTTTTAAAATTTTGGCGCCGGCCTTTTCGACATTGAACGTATACGCCGCCTCAAGCCGGGCAATTTCGCGATCCTTGTTGGCGATCAAGGTCGGCCAGTCGAATGTCGCTGACGGAATGGTCCAGCCGAAACCCGCAGCGTCATCCAGTTCGTGACGAACATGGGAGGCGTAGACCATCAGTTTCTTGGGCACGCAGCCGCGGATTACGCAGGTGCCGCCCATGCGGTATTCCTCGGCGACCAAAACGCTTGCACCGTAGCCGGCGGCAATCCGGGCAGCACGTACGCCGCCCGATCCGCCGCCGATCACGAACAGATCAACGTCCAGGTCCGCCATTGGAATTCCGATCGTGCTTAGATTTCCTTGCCGCGCTTCTTCATTTCAGCACGAAACTTGCCGTTGATTTCCTCGCCGAACTTCTGCGCCCACTGATCCATATATTGGCGCGCAGCGCCGAATGCCACCGGCTCCTGCGCGATCACCTTGACGCCGAGCGGCGACTTGTAGAATGCGGCAAGCTCCTTCAGTTCCTGCTCGGTGAAGGCAGTGGCGTAAATTCGCGCCATTTCCTCGCCGATTTCCTTCTCGCGACCGGCGAGATCCTTCGCGACCTGAACGGCAACTTCGTTGAGGTCCTTCTGGTAGTTCAGGTTGGCCTGCAACAACACTTCCTTGGTCCGCTGCACGAGACCCGGGACTGCGCCCTGATAGATCGAGCTGACATTCTTGGACGTGAGGACTTCCTTGGCATAGCCGATGGCTGCTGCGGATGGCGGCTTCGGAGCCTGCGCCATCGCGCTACCCACCATCAGGGCGAGCGCCGCGCCCGCTGCGAGCAGCACGTTCGAAAACTTCTTCATTTCAATTCTCCTCAATTGCGGCCCTAGTGTCCTGAATCCGAAGTTCGCTTGCACTTGCTGCACTCTCTTACTTAGCGAACTTCGGATTCTAAAGGACACTAGAAACCTATGATTTCTAGTGTGGGTTGGTTCAGAAGTTCTCTGGTGGAGATCGCGGCAACGTACAAGAGAACTTCTGAACCACCACACTAGCGCCGTTCAATAACGCGAATACCCTGGGGACCGGCTAGCACGACCGTGCGTGCGAGACCGATAAACAAGCCATGCTCGACCACGCCCGGAATCGAATTCAGTGACGCCGCCAGTCTGGGGGAATCCGGTATTTGCCCAAGCCGGGCATCGATAATCCAGTGGCCGCCATCGGTGACGAAAGCATGGCCATCCTTGGCCTTGCGGATATCCATTTCCCCGGAAACGCCATTTTCAGCAAATACCGCCTCGATGGCCCGGCGCGTCGCACCAAGACCAAACGGGATGACTTCGATCGGCAGCGGAAAGCGCCCCAGGGTTTGGACCCACTTGGACTCGTCAGCGATCACAATCATCCGGTCCGAGGCAGCCGCGACGATCTTCTCGCGCAGCAAGGCCCCGCCTCCACCCTTGATGAGTTCGAGATTGGGGTCGATTTCATCGGCGCCGTCCACGGTAAGGTCGAGCCGGTCAACTTCTTCGAGGGTGGTGAGCGGTACGCCGCAACGCTCGGCGTCGGCCCGCGTCGCTTCCGAGGTCGGAACGCCGATAACCTTCAGGCCTGCCTGCACACGTTCGCCGAGCAGTTCGACGAAGTGCTTGGCGGTGGAGCCGGTGCCGAGCCCAAGCTTCATGCCATCCCGCACCTGCTCAACCGCACGCGCCGCAGCCTGCCTTTTCAGATCGTCCATCGACATCATTGCCCTCGACGTTCCGTTCCCGTGGAACGCGAGGCATATAGCGCGGTTTCCGCAGTGGTGGATACGGCCTTGCGGGCGAAAACCCGCCAAAAAGGATCGGCATAAGACCAATCTCTCCGCAGGTCTTGCATGATCCTGCCCCGCCCGCTAGCGATCCGCCATGACCACTTCCCCCCTGATTGTCTTCGATCTCGACGGCACCCTCGTGGATACCGCCCCCGACCTGATTGCGGCGCTGAATTTCGTGCTTCAGCGCGAGGGCCTGCCACTCGTGCCGGTTGCATCGGCACGCACCATGATCGGAGCCGGCGCGCGCAAGTTGATCGAGCGCGGTCTGGAACTGGAAGGCCGCGCCATGAGCGTCGCGGATATCGACCGGCTGACCAGCGACTTCATCGCCTACTACAAAGACCACATTGCCGACGCGTCACGCCCGTTCGAGGGTCTGCATGCTGCCCTCGACAGGCTTGAAGGACGGGGTTTCAGGTTCGCTGTCTGCACCAACAAGCTCGAAGGTCTCTCGAAGCTCCTGCTTGCCAAGCTGGATATGACTGCGCGATTTGCGGCCATCTGCGGCGCCGACACGTTCGGGGTGGCAAAACCGGATCCCACCATCCTGCGCCAGACCATCGCGCAAGCCCGTGGCGAGGTTTCGAGATCAATCATGGTGGGCGATTCCGGACCTGATGTCGGCGTCGCACGCCGAGCGGGCATTCCCGTGATCGGGGTCGAATTCGGCTACACAGAAATTCCGATTGCGGAACTGAAGCCTGACACAGTCATCGGTCATATGCGGGAACTGCCGGACGCTGTCGAAAGGCTTCTGGAAACTTCGACAAGGCATTGATATTAAATGCATTTATCCAGTCGAAAATTTCGGAACCGGCGTTAACCTTCTCTTAACGAATACAATGCGACCCGTTGCGCGAGCGGAACGACACTTCTAAGGTCCGCGCGGGGACTATGCGGCTACCACCGCATCACATGACGGATGCACCATGCGTATCATTGTTGTTGTCGCGGCGGGTCTTGGTCTCGCGGGCTGCTCATCGTTCTCCATGCCCGATATGTTCAAGTCGACGCCGCCGAGCGCAACGATCCAGCTTGAATCGCTACCCGCGGGCGCGGAGGCGCGCGCCTCCAGCGGCGAGACGTGCAAGACCCCCTGCTCGCTCTCGGTCGCTGCGGCTGAGAACTTCTCTGTGACCTTCTCACTGCCGAAGTATCAGGCGGAAACCGTCCCGGTTCAGATCATCCGCGACCCAAGTGGCCCTGGCGTCGTCGTCGATCCGAATCCAGTTTATGCCGAATTGCAGCCGGCGCTCCCCACCAAAAAGGGTGCGCGAGCAGCTCCGAAAGCCGCGCCAAAGGCCCAAAAGCCACGACCAGCGGCCGCTGGGCCGGCCGAGTCCAATTCCCCCTTCCCGCCGCCACCGGCGCGCTAAAGGATTCCTGCGGACAGATTCATTGTGTCCGCAGCCGATCATCCCTAGATTGTGACTGGCATACCAGGCTGGCTACTGCGGCTTGGCATCGAGTGACAAGGCGCGCTGAATGACTGGATCGTCTCCTAGTTCCACGGCAGGATCTACCAGCTCCGCGATGACCGACCCATTCGGGCGGACGATCAAGTATCTGCGCGTGTCCGTGACCGACCGCTGCGATCTGCGCTGCTTCTATTGCATGTCGGAAGACATGACATTCTTGCCGAAATCGGACCTGCTCTCGCTCGAAGAACTGGACCGGCTGTGCTCGGCCTTTATCGCCAAGGGCGTTCGAAAACTGCGACTGACGGGCGGCGAGCCGCTGGTCCGGCGCAACGTGATGTCTCTGGTGCAGTCCCTCTCCCGCCATCTTGGGACCGGCGCACTCGACGAACTGACCCTGACGACGAACGGCTCGCAGCTCGAGAAATTTGCCGCCGAACTCAAAGACGCCGGCGTCCGGCGCATCAACGTCTCGCTCGATACGCTCGACGCTGCGAAGTTCCGTGCCATCACGCGCTGGGGCGACCTCGATAAAGTCTTGCGCGGCATCGAAGCTGCGCGGGCCGCCGGCCTTAAGGTCAAGATCAATGCTGTCGCGTTGAAGAACATGAACGAGGACGAGATTCCCTCGCTGATGGAATGGGCGCACGGCAAGGACATGGACCTTACCCTGATCGAGGTCATGCCGATGGGCGACATCGGCGAAGGACGTATCGACCAATACCTGCCGCTGTCGCTGCTCCGCGCGCGCCTTGCCGCCCGTTACACCCTGACCGATCTTCCCGACGACACCGGCGGTCCGGCGCGCTATGTCCGTGTCAGCGAGACCGGCGGAAGGCTCGGTTTCATCACGCCGATGACCCACAATTTCTGCGAATCCTGCAATCGGGTTCGCATTACCTGTACCGGGACACTCCACACCTGCCTCGGCCACGAGGATGCGTCCGATTTGCGCAAACCGCTGCGGGCATCAAGCGACGACACGCTTCTCGCCGCCGCGATCGATCGGGCCATCGGACTCAAGCCGAAGGGGCACGATTTCATTATCGACCGCCGCCACAATCGGCCCAGCGTCAGCCGTCACATGAGCGTGACCGGAGGCTAGGGTTGCAATTATTGCTTCCCCGCTCCGATTTCTTGACATTAGTTTCCCGCTGCTACCGCAGCTGTGGCTTCGTCATCGTTTCGTTGCAAAACATCTAAACTTCCAATTGACGGCAACGAAAGTCGCTGAAATGGTGCCGCCGCGTCATATTGCCTCGGCAGAGTAGAGCCGCGCCTCGCGCATACGAGGCAAGAAAAAGCAAATGCATGCAGGTTGGTCCTGGGGGGATGCGTTGGACATCGTAAAATTCACGCGCGTTGTCGACGGCATCAGCGATGTCGCCGGTTACATTGCGAAATGGCTCGTGCTTCTCGCCTGCCTCGTGAGCGCAGGTAACGCGATTGTCCGTTATCTGATCAGCTACAGTTCAAACGGACTGCTGGAAATCCAGTGGTACATGTTCGGCGGCATCGTGTTTCTCGGGGCAGCGCAGACGCTGCGGCTTAACGAGCACGTCCGCGTCGATCTGCTGTATTCGTGGGTCTCGGACAGGACGCGGCTGTGGATCGACATCTTCGGCTTCACGGTCTTCCTGCTCCCGGTGATGGCCTACCTCACCTATCTGACCTGGCCCTTCTTCTTCAATTCTTTCCAGTCGAAGGAACTGTCCATGAACGCGGGCGGGCTGATCCTGTGGCCCGCGAAGGCCCTGCTTCCCACTGGTTTCGCATTGCTCTTCATTCAAGGTCTTGCCGAACTTGCCAAGCGCATTGCCGCGCTCGCTGGCGCGATACGCATCGACACGCACTACGAAGCTCCTTTGCAATAGCAACCGCACGAGACGGGATTAATTGATGTTTTCGCACGGCGTATTCCCCCCGTTGATGTTCGGGACGATGATCCTGTTCATGCTGATCGGGTTTCCGGTCGCATTCTCGTTGGCTGCCGTTGGATTATTCTTCGGCATTCTCGGAATCAACACAGGGCACTTTGATCCGTCATTCCTGCAGGCTCTTCCCTTCCGCTTTTACGGAATCATTTCAAACGACCTGCTGTTGTCGATTCCGTTCTTCACGTTTATGGGTGCGATTCTTGAGCGATGCGGTCTCGCGGAGGATCTGCTCGAAGGCACCGGCCAGTTGTTCGGAAAAATTCCCGGTGGTCTCGCCTATGCTGTGATCATCGTCGGCGCGATTCTTGGCGCGATCACCGGCACGGTGGCTGCCTCGGTCATCGCCATGGGTGTGATCTCGCTGCCGATCATGATCCGCTATGGTTACGATATGCGGCTAGCGACCGGCGTTATCGCCGCGTCCGGCACGATCACGCAATTGATTCCGCCGTCGCTCGTGCTGATTGTACTCGCCGACCAGCTCGGCCGTTCCGTCGGCGACATGTATCTCGGCGCGATCGGCCCTTCGATCCTGCAGGTCGTGATCTTCCTGCTCTACATCGTCGGCGTGTCGATCCTGCAGCCCCAAAAAATGCCACCCCTTCCCGAGTCGGCGCGAGAGCCGATGGACTGGAAGCTCGTCAGCCGCGTGCTGTGGGGCATGATCCCTTCGATCGTCCTGATCTTCCTCGTTCTCGGCACCATCGGTCTCGGTCTCGCGACTCCCACTGAGGCCGGCGCCATGGGCGCAGTGGGTGCGATGGTTCTTGCGGCAATGCATCGCCGCCTGACGTGGCCGCTGGTCGAACAGGCGATGACGTCCACAATGCGCCTGACAGCCATGGTGGTGTTCATTCTCATCGGCTCGACCTGCTTCAGCCTGGTGTTTCAGGGCATGGATGGCGCGCGCTGGATCGAGCATCTGCTCACGGGGCTGCCGGGCGGCGCCATCGGCTTCCTGATCTTCGTCAACATCTTCGTGTTCTTCCTTGCGTTCTTCCTGGACTTCTTCGAGATCGCCTTCATCATCATTCCGCTGCTTGCACCCGTTGCCGCCAAGCTCGGTATCGATCTGGTCTGGTTCGGCGTTCTGCTCTGCGTCAACATGCAAACGTCGTTCATGCATCCGCCGTTCGGATTCGCGCTGTTCTATCTGCGCGGCATCGCCCCGCCTGAAGTAAAAAGCTCGGACATCTACTGGGGCGCCATGCCGTGGGTGCTGATGCAAGTCATCCTGGTGATCATCGTGATCTACTGGCCGGGTGCGGTGACCTACTGGATCGACACCACCAAGGTCGACACCACCAATATCAAGATCGAAATCCCGCAGATCGAAATGCCCCAGCTCGACCTCGGTCCGTCGAAGTAGCCGACGACGGGACAACGAAATAGCCCGGCCTCGTGCGAGGCCGGGCTTTCATTTGTGCGCTTGAGTGATGAGTTCTCAGGTTCGCGTGCGGGACCGGATCTGGAAGCTGTCGAAGCCATACTCCGCAACCTGCCACCACGTGTACTGGTCGTTACGGAACGCGGACATCGCCTCATAAAGCTTCTTGAAGTTCGCGTTGGTCGCCGACGTCTCGGCATACACCTCGTTCGCGGCCTTCAGCGACGCATCCATGATTGACGCGGTGAACGGACGCAATTGCGTTCCGCTCGCCACCAGCCGCTTCAGCGCCGGCGGATTGTAAGCATCGTAACGCGCTTGCATCGTCTCATTGGCCAGCGTCGACGCCGTCTTGAGAATCGACTTGTAGCCAGCCGGCAGCGACTCCCACTTTGCAAGATTGACGAGGTTGTGCAGCGACGGCCCGCCTTCCCACCAGCCCGGATAGTAATAGTACTTCGCAACCTTCTGGAAACCGAGCTTCTCGTCGTCGTATGGACCGACCCACTCGGCAGCATCGATGGTGCCCTTTTCCAGTGAAGGATAGATATCACCGCCTGCAACCTGCTGCGGCACCACGCCGAGCTTGGTTAGAACCCTTCCGGCGAAGCCCCCAATACGCATTTTCAGACCGCTGAGATCGGCCGGCTCCTTGAGCTCTTTCCGGAACCAGCCACCCATCTGGCAGCCAGTGTTTCCAGCCAGAAGCGCGACGACGTTATGCGGCTTCAGAAACTCGTTGAAGAGTTCGGCGCCGCCGCCGACCTGTAGCCAGGCTGTCTGCATGCGGCTGTTCAGACCGAACGGCACAGCGGTCCCGATCGCAAACGTCGGGTCCTTGCCGACGTAATAGTAGGTGGCCGTATGGGCCATTTCCACGGTGCCGTTCGACGCTGCATCGAGCGCCTGCAGACCAGGAACGATTTCGCCCGCGGCAAATACCTGAATCTGGAATTTGTTGTCGGTAGCTTCCGCGACGGCTTTCGAAAACACCTCGGCGGCGCCGTAGATGGTATCAAGAGACTTCGGGAAGCTGGACGTCAGGCGCCATTTGATTTCAGGCGATGACTGGGCGATGGCAGGCGAAGCGATCGCGGCACCGGCTGCGCCGATACCCGCGACTTTGATAAATTCGCGACGTTTCATAAAAAACTCCCTGAGGATGATTGCTGCATCCGCCCTCTTTCTGGAGCTTGGCCTTAAGCATGGAACAACTGGTTCCGAATATCCATGCTGATTTCCTAAACCGCACTGCAAAAGAAAACCCGGCCTCCTTACGGAAGACCGGGTTCATTCAGACTGCTTCGGTCGGACGAAATCAGCCGCGGGTGCGCGACCGGATCATGAAGCTGTCGTTGGTGTATTCAGCAACCTGCCACCACAGATACTGGTCCGAACGATAGGCCTGCATCGCATCGATCGCCTTCTTAAAGTCGGCGTTCTTGCCTGAGATTTCAGCCCACAGCTCGTTGGTCGCCTTCAGGCACGCGTCGAGCACTTCATTGGTGAACGGACGCAACTGCGTGCCGCTGGCCACCAGACGCTTCAGCGCGCCAGGATTCTGCATGTCGTAACGTGCAGGCATCCAGCCGTTAACGTGTGCCGCAGCGTTGGTCAGAATCGCCTGATAGTTCTTCGGCAGCGCGTTGAACTTCTCGAGGTTGGCGAACGCGTGAACCGTCGGTCCACCTTCCCAGAAGCCTGGGTAGTAATAGTACTTCGCAACCTTCTGGAAGCCGAGCTTTTCGTCGTCGTACGGACCGACCCACTCGGCAGCGTCGATGGTGCCCTTTTCCAGCGACGGATAGATGTCGCCGCCGGCAAGCTGCTGCGGAACGACGCCAACCTTGGCCAGCACCTGACCCGCGATGCCGCCGATGCGCATCTTCAGGCCCTGAAGGTCGGCAACGGTCTTGATCTCCTTGCGGAACCAGCCGCCCATCTGCGTGCCGGTGTTGCCGCAGGGCATGCCGAGAACGCCGTGCTTCTTGTAGAACTCGTTGGCGATCTCGCCACCGCCGCCCTGCTCAAGCCACGAATTCTGCATGCGCGTATTCAGACCGAACGGCACCGATGCGAAGATCGCGAAGGTCGGATCCTTACCGACGTAATAGTAGGAAACGGTGTGGCTCATTTCGACCGTACCGTTCGAGGTCGCGTCGAGCGCCTGCAGGCCGGGGACGATTTCGCCCGCAGCAAACACCTGAATCTGGAATTTGTTGTCGGTCATTTCGGCGACGTACTTCGCCAGCTGCTCGCCACCGCCATAGATGGTGTCGAGAGACTTCGGGAAGCTGGACGCCAGACGCCACTTCACTTCAGGCGACGACTGGGCAATGGCCGGCGAGGCAACCGCGGTTGCTGCTGCTCCGGCCGCAGTTACTTTCAAAAAATCACGACGCTTCATTCGGCATCTCCTTGTGGGGGGCGTTTCTTTTTGAAATCCCTCTGGGCGGTCTCTAGCACGGAAGTTGATCGGCGGAAAATGCAGTAACACTGCTTCCCATGGGCATTAAACCAAAGTCGAATATGGCCTTAAATCAATCGTGTAGCGCGTATTCTTGCCGGGCATTCTGAGGGGCATCAGGCGGATGCTGCGGCCCCCGCAATCTGCCTTTTGATCGCCTCGCCAATGGACCGGTAAATCGCGGCATGAACGCCGTCCGGCTCGCTGTTGACCACCGGCGTGCCGGCATCCGACGACGTCCGGATCGACATGTGCAGCGGTATTTCGCCGAGAAACGGCACCTTGAGCCGTTCAGCCTCGTTCCGGGCCCCACCGTGTCCAAAGATATCGGAGCGCGTGCCGCATTCGGGGCACTGGAAATAACTCATGTTCTCGATGATGCCGAGGGTCGGCACGTTGACCTTGTCAAACATGGCGATCCCCCGCCGCGCATCGATCAGGGCAAGATCCTGCGGCGTGGAAACGATCACCACGCCCCGGAGTGGCACCTGCTGGGCCAGCGTCAATTGTGCATCCCCCGTACCGGGCGGCATATCCACCACAAGGACGTCCAGTTCACCCCAGGCGACATCCCACAGCATCTGCCGGATCGCCGACATGACCATCGGTCCACGCCAGACCATCGCGGTCTCTTCCTCCACCAGAAAACCGATCGACATCAGCGGTAGCCCGAAGCGTACAATCGGAACCATTTTCTTGGCGTCATTAAGCGTCGGCTTTTCACGCACTCCGGTCAGGCGCGGCACTGACGGACCGTAGATGTCGGCATCGAGAAGACCAACGCGCAGACCGAGATCACGCAGCGCCAAGGCAAGATTGAGTGCCGTTGTCGATTTGCCGACTCCGCCCTTGCCGGATGCCACTGCGATAATGGAGCCAATGCCTGGAATCGAAGCCTGTTTGCCCATCGGAGAATCCGCCGGTGCGCCTTGGGGCCTGTGTTGGGCCACCGGCTTCACACCATGCGAATGCTGGTGTGGTGCCGGAGCCGCGGCCGCGCCGGGTTTGCGCTCGGCGGTCAATGCGACCATTGCGGTGGTGACGCCTGGAATGGCCCGGACCGCCGCCTCCGCTTTGGCGCGGACCTCTTCCCACGCCCTCGCCTCGTTGGCATCGACATTGATGGAAAAGAAAACCTTGCCGTCCGAGGCGGTGATTTCCGAGAGCACCTTGGCTTCTGTCAGCGATACGCCGCGCGGCGAAGCCACGGCGCGAAGGGCCGCGAGAACCTGAGTTTTATCGACTGCCACAAGATGTCTCCCGGCGCACGGCCCCGTCGGGCCCACGCTCGCGGGCCTTCATACGCGTGTCACTTGTGCCGTCAACGGCCTTGCAAGGCCGTCCATCATTCGCATAGCTGTTGCCATCCCACATGCCGGGAAATCCGGCCGAAACACACCCGCAATCCAAAGAGCAAGATATGGCAAAAGTCGCATTTCTCGGCCTCGGCGTCATGGGATTCCCCATGGCGGGACATCTCGCCACCAAGGGCGGTCATGAGGTGACCGTCTACAATCGCACCGCCGCGAAATCGAAAGCATGGGCCGAGAAATTCGGCGGCCGCGCGGCTGCGACACCTAAGGCGGCTGCGGAAGGCCAGGATTTCGTCATGGCCTGCGTCGGCAATGACGACGACCTGCGCGCTGTCACCATCGGTGCCAATGGGGCGTTTTCGGGCATGAAATCCGGCTCCATCTTTGTCGATCACACCACCGCTTCGGCCGAAGTCGCCCGGCAACTAGACGCAGCCGCAACGAAGAGCGGATTTCAGTTCATTGATGCGCCGGTTTCAGGTGGTCAGGCGGGTGCTGAGAACGGCGTGCTGACGGTGATGTGCGGCGGCAACGAAGCGGCCTACAAGCAGGCCGAGCCGGTGATCGCGTCCTATGCCCGGATGTGCAAACTGCTTGGCCCCGCCGGCTCGGGCCAGCTCACCAAAATGGTCAACCAGATTTGCATCGCCGGCCTCGTCGAAGGCCTGTCGGAGGGCATTCATTTCGCCAAGAAGGCAGGACTCGATGTCCAATCCGTGATCGACACCATTTCGAAGGGCGCCGCGCAGTCCTGGCAGATGGAAAATCGCTACAAGACCATGGACGAGGGCAAGTTCGATTTCGGGTTCGCCGTCGAATGGATGCGCAAAGACCTTTCGATCTGCCTCGCGGAGGCCCGCCGCAACGGCGCGAGCCTGCCGGTGACAGCGCTGGTGGACAATTTCTACTCCGAAGTGGAGAAGATGGGCGGCAAGCGCTGGGATACATCCAGCCTGCTGGCGCGGCTTCAGCGGTAACATCAGTCCTGCGAAGGATCGACACGTGAGGCGGCGCGGTATCCCGTGCCGCCTTTCTCGTTTGTGGCTCTGATGCGTGTGGACAGCGGGCGCAGACAGCACTGAAATTCATACTTTCTTAACCCGAATAAATTGACCTTTAAGCCACCTCTTAATGATTTAGCGCCAGAAATAGCGGGCAGCAGTATGCGCTCGGCCAAGCGCAACATTCGCATTTGTTCAGGATTTGTCGCGTAATTATGAGTGAGCCCGCCGACAAGAGAGAACTCTCCGCGACATCGGCGGAAATGCCGGCGAGGAACCGCCGGGCAGCCTCGCAACGCGTGCGCGAAGCGCGCGATCGCCTGACATCGACCAGCGGCACACGGCCGGCCTTCGATCACGAATTGCTGCGGCAGTACGCGCAAACGCGCATCTCGGCCTCGCTTGTCGTCATTCTGCTCGTCGTCGCAACCGGCATCCTGGCGAGCTTCTGGATTCCGATCGTCGCCGCGCTGATTTGGACGGCCGGGATTCTCGCGATCCACGGCATCATCATTCGCTTCTGCTCGAAATTTCTTGCCGTTACATCCTCATCGCCCGCCATCACGCGGAAATGGCGCTTGCGCTTTGTGGGACTGGACCTGCTTTACGGCCTGGCGTGGACGCTGGTCCTGATCCATCCATCAGGCATCGACGTCGTCTCGAACACGCTGATGCTGTTCGTGATGCTGCTGGTCATTGCGGTGTCGAGCATGCTGGCCGCAAGCCTGCCGATTGCGGCGCTTGCTGCGACTGTCCCGGTATCGGCAGCCATCGCCATGAACTTCGTGCTTCGCGGCACCTTCGACGACTACATTCTTGCAGCGCTCGCCGTCACGGCGGAGGGGTACTTCGCCCTGCTCGCTCACCGCCTGCATTCGACAACGCTTGCGACACTCGAGGCGCGCGCCGAAAAAGACGCGCTGATCGGCGAGCTTGAACAGGCCAAGGCGATTTCGGACGAGGCGCGCCATCGCGCCGAATCCGCCAACGTCTCGAAGTCGCGCTTCCTCGCCCAGATGAGCCACGAACTACGCACCCCGCTTAACGCCATTCTCGGTTTTTCCGAAGTGATGAAGAGCGAAATTTTCGGGGCGCACGCCGTCGAGGTCTACAAGGACTATTCCGCAGACATTCACAACTCCGGCGTCCATCTGCTGAATCTCATCAATGAGATTCTCGATCTGTCGCGCATCGAAGCCGGGCGTTACGAACTCAATGAAGAACCGGTCTCGCTGGTTCATGTCGTCGCCGACTGCCATCACCTGCTGAAATTGCGCGCGTCCAGCCGCGGCATCACCATTCACGAGGTTTTCGAGCAGGACATGCCGAAGCTGTGGGGCGACGAACGCGCCACGCGACAGGTCGTTCTCAACCTCCTGTCGAACTCGATCAAGTTTACGCCGCCCGGCGGCGAAATCTGGCTCAAGGTCGGCTGGACGGCGTCCGGCGGACAGTACCTTAGCGTCAAGGATACCGGCTCCGGCATCGCCGAAGACGAGATTCCGGTCGTGCTGGCATCGTTCGGTCAGGGATCTAACTCGATCAAATCCGCGGAACAAGGCGCGGGACTCGGCCTTCCGATTGCCAAAAGCCTCATCGACATGCACGGCGGCACATTCACGCTCAAATCGACCCTTCGTGTCGGAACCGAGGTGATCGTCACGTATCCACCGGAGCGCGTGATGACGGCCCTTGCGCCAATGCGGGACGACTCTCCGCCGCTGCAGCCCGACCGGCCGCCAGAAGGAATGACCGGCGACAAGAGCCGCCCCCGTTACAAGCCGATCATGAACGCGGGAACGGGCCTCTAGAGCATCTTGCGCGAGCGATGAAAATGTCCATCAGTAACGTCCATGAACCAAGAAACGACATCAAAACAAGAGACGCCTTGCATCGCCGTGTGTTTCATCGATCCGAAGGCCAAGCTTTGTCTCGGCTGCGGGCGCACCCTGCCCGAGATCGCGCGCTGGCACAAAATGGACAATGGCGAACGTCTCGCAGTGATGGCGACATTGCACCAGCGCATGCTGGATGCCGGGCTGCCGATACCGGCGCCGCCACCCGGACGCCAGACTGGCTCCTGAACGCTACAGGTGCAGCATGATGCGCGGACTGATGATCATTGCCGTCGTCGTGACGTCCGTCGGGTTTCTGCTTTCGATGTCCCATCCCGTGGCCTTCGCCAGCATGAAGGGCGCATTGATCCGCGCTACGGATCAAACCTTGAATACAAAGCCGGCACGCGCTGTGGAAATTGCACGCGGCGACAGCGGTGAATTTTCGCTGCGGGCAAAGATCAACGGCGTCAGCACACCAATGGTGATCGACACAGGAGCGACCTCCGTCGTCCTGACCTATGAGACCGCGAAGGCTGCCGGCCTGCCGCTGGAGTTGCTGGACTACAGCGTGGACGTCGAAACCGCTGGCGGCCGCGTTCGCGCCGCCCGGCTGACGCTTGATCGTCTCTCCATCGGCAAGCTGGTCGAGCGTTCGGTGCCCGCGCTGGTGGTGCCGCGCGGACAGATGAAATCAAACCTGCTAGGCATGAGCTTTCTCAATCGGCTGGAAAGCTGGGAAGTGCGGCCCGACAAGCTGATGCTGCGCGGATATCCGTAAATCCTGTCCGGTTCTAATTACGCAGCGATCGACGCATCCGTGCGTTGCCCAACAATGCGAAGCGCCTCGCGCAACGAATCCGTTCCCGCGCCCGGCTTCGTGCAGACCTCCGCAAGATAACGGCGAAACCCGCGCGCGCCCGGTACGCCATGAAACGCGCCGACAAGATGACGGGTGATGGAATGCAGCCGCGTACCGAGCAACAGCTGACGTTCGATATAGGGCATCAGCGCTTCGATCGCCTCATGCATCGTGGCATGGGGTGCGGCCTCGCCGAACAGTTCGGGATCGACACTGAGCAGCCGCCACGGCTCCTGATAGGCCGCGCGGCCAAGCATGACGCCATCGACTTGATCGAGATGCGCCTTCGCCGCCGCGATGGTAATGATGCCGCCGTTAATGACGACCGGCACATCGGGCAACGCCGCCTTGAGGCGATAGACCCGATCGTAGTCGAGCGGCGGGATGTCGCGATTTTCCTTCGGCGACAATCCGTTCAGCCACGCCTTACGCGCGTGAACCACCAGCGTGTCAGCACCCGCCGCGATCACCGCGCGTGAAAGTACATCGAGCGCGACTTCCGGATCCTGATCGTCGATGCCGATGCGGCATTTCACTGTGACGGGAACGGCGACAGCCTGCTTCATCGCCGCGACACACTCCGCCACGAGTTGCGGCTCCGCCATCAGGCAGGCGCCGAAATTTCCGCCCTTTACGCGATCCGACGGACAACCGACGTTGAGATTGATTTCGTCGTAGCCGAAGCCCTCGCCGATCCGCGCGCTTTCCGCGAGGTCGCGCGGGTTCGATCCGCCAAGCTGAAGCGCCACGGGATGTTCGCAGGCATCGAAGCCCAGCAGCCGCTCGCGATTGCCATGAATGACCGCGCCCGTGGTCACCATCTCGGTATAGAGCCGGGCACGGCGCGACAGCAGGCGGTGGAACACTCGGCAATGAGTATCCGACCAGTCCATCATCGGCGCGACGGAAAATTTCACGTTTATTTTCATATGGTTATGACAGGAATATAGTCTTGTGATACTTTTGTGATACCGTCTGTTGTTATTATCGCAACATTATGGAATTATGGCGAGAACTGGCGTCGCGGTGTGCAGTATCAATTCACTGATCTTGCCACTGGCCAATATCACGCGCGCCTCGCCAGTCTTTCGCGCCTGCTCGACTCTGCAAAGTATCTGCTCGCCGTCATATGATCGGCAGATCGCAAGAGTACCAATCGCCGTTTCTTCCACGATACCGGTGCGGCGAAATAGTATCACGGCGTCGTCGAGCATAGCCAACGTGCCGGTTGACGCCCTGATCTGCGCAGCAACTATGTCCAAACCGACATGCATTTTTAGCGCGACCTGCGAACGCGCGATGACCCTCTGCGGCAGAGACCTTGCCTCCTTCAGTATTTCGACTTGGCCATCTTCATTGACTGCGGCAGCGAGCAAGATGCATGGCTCGTCACTCTCAACTTCTGACACACCAACGTGGCGAAAAACTTCGGCGCTAGGTACGCGCAAGAATTGAGCGATGGCGTTGGCCTCATTCAACTGCATCCTTCTACTTCCAGAGAAGGTTCGGGATACGGCTGAACGTCTAGACCCAAGTGGCCTGCAAGGTCACGCATGGATTGATTGTTCTGCTCCAACTTTTGAGCAAACCAATTCTTATCAATAGCGTCCGTTGGCATTCCGTATTCCCAACTAACCGTCGCCCGCAATCATCGCGATTGAGATTCGGCACACTCATAGTCGTCAGTTGACGTATCACATTGGTATCACAAGGCTAGATGGGGCGCTGGCAAACTATTCAACTTACTGGACTTTTCGGCCAGTTCATCCCTTCCATCATCGGGGCGACGGAGAATAAATATTCTTTATATTTCAATATATTAGCTCGTTGCCTGCGAGGCACCTGACCGAGCGCCATCCGTTGCAAATTACCCGCTTTCAGTGGCGCAGCTCAAGTCGTGGGATCGTGCTTGTACGCCAAGCGACCAAAGTTTCGAAGCTTATGTACGACTCACATGCAATCGACTTGCGACTTCCTGCTCTGCTCCGGCGCTTCTTGACAGTATCATATTCCGGCCTCAATCCAGTTACGCAAGCCGTCAAACGGGTGCAGCAAAAAACATAACAATAAGGGAAACGCCACGCCATGACTGCGCTGCGCGCACTTCGCCCGGCTCTCCCAATTCTGCTCGGCGCATCGTTGATGCTCACCCTCAGCATGGGCATCAGACAGAGCCTTGGCATTTTCATGCAACCGCTGACACGCGATATTGGCATCTCGATCTCCGAGTTCACGCTGGCCATCGCAATTCAGAACCTGGCGTGGGGCTTCACGCAGCCGATCGCAGGTGCCTATGCGGCGCGTTTCGGATTTCGGCCCATCATGCTGATCGGTGCGGGGCTGTACATTGCCGGCCTCATCCTCATGGTGAGCGCTCAGGGTTTTCTCAGCATCATGATCGGCGCCGGCGTCCTGATCGGCACATCGCTATCCTGTATCGCTTCGTCGGTGAGCATGGCGGTGGCGGCACGCGCCGTGCCGGCGCCATCGCGCAGTCTGGTCCTCGGCATCGTATCGGCCGCCGGATCGCTGGGTGCACTGATCGCGGCGCCGCTTGGTCAGATACTGAGTCAGGAATATGGCTGGCGTTTTGGCGTTGCCGGTTTCGTAATCCTGTCGCTCGCGCTGCTTCCCGCAGCGTGGTTTGCCGGAAAAGTGGACAAAGTTCCGCTTCCCGCGACGACATCAGCGGATATGGATAATATCTCCGCGAAAGCCGCGGCCGGCCGCGCATTCGGAAACGCCTCCTTCATCGTGATGACGGCGGCGTATTTCGTCTGCGGAATGCAGCTCGTGTTTCTCACGACACACCTTCCAACCTATCTCGCAATCTGTGGCATGGACCCGATGTTGAGCGCCCAGACGCTCGGTGTGATCGGCGGATTCAACGTGCTCGGCAGTCTGTTCTTCGGCTGGGCAGGCGGCAGATGGAATAAGCTCGCGCTGCTCGGCGGAATCTATTTTTCGCGGTCTCTCATTCTGGCGTGGTACTTCATGCAGACGCCTACGACCACGACGACCCTGATCTTCGCGGCGTTAATGGGATTCCTGTGGCTCGGCGTTGGTCCGCTGGTTGCTGGCGCAATTGTCGAGATGTTCGGATTGAAGTGGCAGGCGATGATCAGCGGCCTTGCCTTTATGAGCCATCAACTCGGCAGTTTCCTGGGTGCCTTGGGCGGCGGTCTGATCTATGACTCGCTCGGCTCCTACACCCTGGCATGGCAGGTCGGCGTCGCCATAGGTCTGACGGCTGGCATCATCCAGATTGCGTTTGCGCTAATACGCCCGTCCGAGCCACCACTGGCTCTGCGGACGACATAGACCGCAGTAAAGTTGACGATTGCGAGAGCCCGAGCCTGCTTAGCTCCGCAGGCCGGGAGCCTCGTGGCCCGTGCGCGCGACATACTCGGTATAGCCGCCGCCATACTGGTGAATGCCCTCGGGCGTCAATTCCAGCACCCTGTTCGACAGCGCGGCCAGGAAATGCCGGTCATGCGAAACGAACAGCATGGTGCCCTCATACTGCGACAGCGCCGTGATCAGCATTTCTTTCGTCGCCATGTCGAGATGGTTGGTGGGTTCGTCCAGCACCAGAAAGTTCGGCGGGTCGAACAGCATCTTCGCCATCACAAGCCGCGCCTTCTCGCCACCGGAAAGCACACGGCATCTCTTTTCGACATCGTCGCCGGAGAATCCGAAGCAGCCGGCCAGCGCGCGTAGCGAACCCTGCCCCGCCTGCGGAAACGAATACTCCAGCTCTTCAAACACCGTGCGTTCGCCGTCGAGCAAATCCATCGCGTGCTGAGCGAAGTAGCCCAGCTTCACGCTACCTCCCACTGCCACCGTTCCATTGTCCGGCTCGGCCGAGCCAGTCACAAGCTTCAGCAGCGTGGATTTTCCAGCGCCATTGATTCCCATCACGCACCAGCGCTCCCTGCGGCGGATCTGGAAGTCGAGTCCCTCGTAGATGCTCCGGCTGCCGTAGCCCTTGTGCACGTTCTTCAGGCTGACGACATCTTCCCCCGACCGCGGCGCCGGCAGAAAGTCAAAAGCAACCGTCTGGCGGCGCTTGGGCGGCTCCACCCGCTCGATCTTGTCCAGCTTCTTCACCCGGCTCTGGACCTGGGCAGCGTGCGACGCGCGGGCCTTGAACCGCTCGATAAATTTGATTTCCTTGGAAAGCATCGCCTGCTGGCGCTCGAACTGCGCCTGCTGCTGCTTTTCGCTCAGCGCACGCTGCTGTTCGTAGAATTCGTAGTTGCCGGAGTATGACGTCAAGCCGCCGCCGTCGATTTCCACCACCTTGGTGACGATGCGGTTCATGAACTCGCGGTCGTGCGACGTCATCAGCAGCACGCCCTCGTAGCCCTTCAGGAATTCCTCCAGCCAGATCAGGCTTTCCAGATCCAGATGGTTGCTCGGCTCGTCGAGCAGCATCGCATCGGGACGCATCAGGAGAATGCGGGCCAGCGCCACACGCATCTTCCAGCCGCCCGACAATGCGCCGACGTCGCCGTCCATCATCTCCTGGCTGAAACTCAGGCCTGAGAGAACTTCGCGCGCCCGGCCCTCAAGCGCATAGCCGTCGAGTTCCTCAAAACGGTGCTGCACCTCGCCATAACGCTCAATGATGCTGTCCATCTCATCTGCACGGTCCGGATCCGCCATGGCGGCTTCCAGCTCTTTCAGTTCGCTGGCGACAGCGCTCACCGGGCCGGCACCGTCCATCACCTCGGACACAGCGCTGCGGCCGGACATCTCGCCGACATCCTGACTGAAATAGCCGATGGTCACCCCCCGATCGACGGCGACCTGCCCTTCATCGGGTAATTCCCGGCCCGTGATCATCCGGAACAGCGTCGTTTTTCCTGCGCCGTTGGGGCCCACCAATCCAACCTTCTCTCCTCTCTGGAGAGCCGCGGACGCCTCAATAAAGAGAATCTGATGGCCATTTTGCTTGCTGATATTGTCGAGACGAATCATATGCGCACAGGACCCGGAACAAGAAGTTTCGGCCGTGCTTTAAGCCATGTGGCGCATCAACGGAAGAGTGTTCCGAGCCGGCCTGCGTCTCAGAAAACCGGTCTAGGACAGGTGAAAATCGCTCTGATGGGTATGGAGTTCCACCGATGAACTGACCCGGGTGGTCCCATGTTCGTCGTGGGTGGTGAAGAGATCAAAGCTCGTCATCGCATGGACAAGAGCGGCCACATCAGGCCCGTCTCCGGACCACGATCTTCCGGCCGGTATCAGATCAGGGGCTGAGCGGGCGGCGTGGTCCGTGTCGCGGCCAAAATCCGACCTGAAAACGAAGCTGTCCGTATTCGAATTATCGCGCTGATTTCCGTGGTTACTGCTCCAACTGAATCCCACGCTGTAGCTATTCGAGAAAGAACTATGGCTATGATGTGATGAGTTCGTCTGGCTCGAATAATCCGCCACGGCGCGCGACCAGTCTGTGTGCAGGTCTATGAAGCCCGAGCGACCGGAATCAAAATCGGTCGGATCAGGCATATTGGCTGATCCATGCCCGCGCGTATCACTTGCTCCGTCCTGATGGGCCCTGTTCGACGACACTTCATATGAAACGTGTTCGCGAGAAGACGACGACGTCGCTTCTCTTGATGACGATGTCGAATCTTCTTCTCTCGCCAGAGTGGCGTCGCGGGAACATTTTTCACCACAACTGGCGACATCGACCTCCCTCGCCTCGGATCTGTGATTGTTCTGTCCCAGATCATTGGAAGCGATATCGCTCGTGTCCGCCGTTGCATCATCCGGGCCGTCGTTCGCCGCAACGAGATCGTGATCCTGTGAAGCGATTGCTTGGCTTCCTGAATCGTCGTCGAACCAGTGATGGTGGTGGTGGTGGTGATGATTGTCCGCAATGACGAGGTCGAACTGATCGACGGCCGTCGCATTGTGCTCATCGCTCGCGATAACCTTGATACGAAGCACGCATTCTTCGCCCTTGGGCGGCGTTCCGGAAAACGTCATCGTCACCGGATCGAAGTTAAGCCAGCATGGAAGCGGATCGCCGTTCGCCAAAGTCGCGCGGTAAGTCAGAGTGTCGTTCGCATCGAGATCGGAAAATACACAGGCCGCGATCACATACTCAAACCTGCAACCTTCCCTTATGCGCTGGTCCGGAATCGCATGCTCGACAGTCGGAGCATCGTTCAGCCCGTTGATGGTAAGAGTCAGGGTTTCCGGAACAACAGATGTTCCGGGTTGGCTATCGAAGGCGATCGTATAGATCGCTGATTCCCCGACGCCCAGAAATGCAAATCGGCTCGCGTCATACGTCACGACGCCGGTTGCCGGATCGATCCGCACCAACTCCTCGAGACTGACCCCTTGAGGTGGCGGCACCGTGCTCTCAACGCCGGTAACAGTGCCCGTGCCCGATACATAACGACCGGTAGGTTCTCCGATAACCTGACCATCGACTGTGACCGTGACCTGATCGCTGATGGCAAAATTTCGTTCGACAGGCCCCTGCGACGCCTGGACATCAACGACGTTTGCCACTGCGATCGCGCGCACCTCTGGAGGTTCGGGAGCCTCCGGAAAAATCAGGAGATCCTGTGCCGTCGCGATGGTCGGTACCAGGATGGCCCCGTTTGCCAGAGCCATCAGGGCCGGCACACCGGAGTCGCTCCCCAGCGCGGCAAAGCCTCTGCTGGAATTTGCAAGCGGGTTCACACTGGAACCAGTCCGGTCGTTTCCGGGGCCGTCCGGATTGTAATTGGGATAGTAAATCTGGAAGACCTGCTGGATGAGGCTCTTCTCGCTTTGAATATCGGCGAGCGTTTTAAGCTGATCAACGGCGGAGACCGGCTGGCCCGCGCCAAGCGGCGAAACAACCGTCACGAGCCCTGCTTGCGACACCACCCGGATGAGATCTCCGGTTACCTTGTCATAAAGATGAAACGATCCGATTTTGCCGTCCGGCTCCTTGAGCACGGAGAACTTGCTCGGTCCATCGTCCGCTGCGATCTCCACCATAATGGCGGTACCTCGAATACCCATCGTAGCGACAGGCGTTTCGACGCGCATGTTACCGTATTTGGCAGTGTGCCCGGCAACGAGGGTGATGGCTCCCTGCACCAGACTCAAAAGCGACGAGTTGGACGATCCGTTTGGATCATACGTCATCTCATCCAGAACAATGCGCGCGTTCGAGGCAAGGCCCAGAGCCGTGCCGTCAACGAAACTAATCCCAATCGTGGAATCAGCGCCTGTCTGGACGACGTCTCCCTTGAGAAGCCTGTCACCCTGTTTCAACTCAACGGGGACACCGTTTCGGGTGACCACCGCGGTGCCGCTCACCTTGGCAGCATTGCCAACCGCCGCAACCGCACTCGCAATCTGGTCTGCCTGCGCGTACTGAACTCTCGCCGTCATCGCTTCGACGACCCGTCCCGAAAGGCTTGCTCCCTCCGCCGACATCAACGCCGCGCGATACTCGCCCTTGAAGTATTCCGGAACAGTGACGCTTCCCGTTTCGCTGGAAATAACCAGATCGACGCCAACCCGGTCATAATTTCCCGAGAACAGCAACTCCGCGTCGATCAATGCTGCTCCGCTGGATGCCGCAGGGCTTTCCGCGCCGTCGACCGTAAACACAAAGCCATCCGAAAATGTGGACCCGGCCAGGTTCTGCATACTGACATTGCTCATGCGGGTTCTGGTGCCTCCGCTCCACGCCAACCGTAGCTATAATGACGCTGCTTCACCCTGTGCCACTGCGCGATCAACGATACGCTTTGTTTTCAGGTCACTGACGTTTTTCCTGGTAACGGTTGCCGGTCGCCCAAGAGCGGCGACCAATGCGGCATTGACCTCCGCAATCCGGCCAAGTTTGACCAAAGCCTCTGCAAGGCTTTTGAAGGTTTCCGGCATATCCGGCTTCAGCCGGATGATCTCCCGATATGCGTTTGCCGCATCCAGATTCTGTCCCAGCGCCTCGCACGACTGCGCGAGACAAAGCCACGACTTGTAGGCATCCGGCCTGATCGCGGTCAGACTCTTGAAGAGCCGTTTTGCTGAAATGTGATCGCCCTTTTTGGCGAAAAGCTGTCCAAGGCGATGAATGGCATCAGCATTCTTCGGTTCGACATTAAGGATTTCTCGATATCCGCGCTCAGCTTCCACAAGCTTTCCGGCCTGATGAAGATCGGTCGCTTGCTGCAGAACATCAGGAACAGTCCGCGCATCAATTTTCCCGCCGAGATTCAAACCGTTCTTAGTTCCCACCACCGTGCAACGAATGTGGCGTTCCTTTACACCGAAGGAATATTTGTATGGTTCGTTGCCTCGGAGAAAGTCGTACTCTGTAAATCCATTCGCGATCGCGTGCCGGATACTATGTGCGTGCAGGATGACTCCGGGCGGCGGCCCCTCAAAGGTCTCATCACGCCCGGTCATGTAGAACAGGAACGCGCGCTTTCGCGTATCCATCAAGGTCGCGAGGGCAACCAGCGGACGGTCCTCTTTCCAGAGCGTCGGCAAGTACAGCAGGCCCGCCTGATAGCTGCGCGTCAGCATCGCCCGATTCGAACGAACCAGCGTCTGGGTGACATCGCCTTTTCGTGGCTTCCATTTCGTCTCCCAGAATTGAAGGAGCGTGGCGAGATCCCGTTCGAATGTCTCAGGGGTGGCGACGGTGATGCGGTATTCTCCAGTCGCATCAACCATCCTGAGCAAGCGCCTGATCTTCTGCCGGGTGTTCGTGCTCAACGCCTCAAGATAGGAGTCCCAGCTTGATGGCAGCACCGCGAACGGACAGAGGCTGTTGTCAATCCCATCGACTTTTCCGACGCGATTTGTCTCGCTGGTCTGAAAATTCGCCTTTGGAAAATGCGCCAGCAGAAGACGCATCCGCGGCTCCGAAACACGGAAATTCTCGAAGTTCAGGCGCGACCAGTTCAACTGCTTCACATATCTGGCGAACGCGGGAATCGCCAGATGTTCCGCGCCCGGCGCGCACAGGAGACCTGTATAATCCGCCGAGAAGTTGCCGGCCATATTCAGTTCATTGTGGATCCGGCCATTTTCGGTCTTGGTCTGAATCCGCATCGGAAGAAAAGCAATATATGGCGCATCCGCCTTGCTGTCCGCTCTTGCCGCTAGAACGAACCATGGACTGGAAATCTGCCGGAGCCAGCCCGAGAGCCATTTCCACGACATGAAGAGCTGTGCATCCGGATCCGCGTCATAGATCGCGTTCCAGTTGTCCTCGAGCCTGGCGAAATCCGCCAATTTATCTATGACTTCGACGCGCATCGTATGACCTCGACTGTATGTTCAATGTCTTGGCTCAGAATCGCTCCTTGCAAAATCCTCTTCCCAATCCCGCGGCCTCTCATCGCTCACGGAAGGCGCGCAACATGCTGTCGTGTATCGGTTTGACGATGTATTGAAAGAACGTCCGTTCGGATGTCTTGATGTAGACCTCCGCCGGCATGCCTGGCGTGGGGCTAAAGCCCGGAATGGCCGCCGCCTCCTCGGTGTTAAGCTTGACGCGCACAATGTAGATGTCTGTCGGCCCCATCTGCTGCGATTTCCGCTCATCCGCCAGCGTATCGGCCGAGAGATAGATGACTTCTCCCGAGATCATTGGCGTGATGCGCTGGTTCATTGCGGTCAATCGAAGCGTCGCATGCTGCCCGTGCTTCACGCTGTCGATATCCTGCGGACGCACGCGCGCCTCAACGATGAGTTCATCCTTGAGTGGAAGAATCTCCATGATGCTCTTTCCCGCCTCGATCACTCCTCCCTGCGTGTGATACCTGAGCTTGACGACGACTCCCCTGACGGGGGCCGTGATGCGAATGCGATCGAGGACGCCCTTGGCGCTGAGCATTCGTTCGCGCACATCGACCAGCTCTCCGCGAACCTCGTGCATCTGTTCGACCGCAGTCTTGATTGCAGTCTTCTTGACGCCGTTGATCTGTTCTCGCGACCTTGCGATGCGCTCCTTTGCATCCCCGATATCGCCCATGATCCGGCCAACCTCTCCTTCGAGGTTCGCCTGCGTACGCTGCAGGATCAGAAGTTCCGGCTTCCGAACCAGTCCCGTCTTGAGCAAATATTCTTTCGTCTCCACTTCTTCCTCGATGAACTTGATCTGGCGACGAACGCCTTCCAACTGCACCTTCGATCCCTGAATTCGCTCATTGAGCGCGTTGATGCCCTCGTTGATGCCGGCGATATCGCTGTTCATGTTGTTCCGGCGAGCCGTGAAAGTCAGTCTTTGACTTTCGAGAATTTCCTTCACCTCGGCGCCATCCGCACCTGTCAGCTCTTCGGGGAACGTGATCTCGGGCTGCTCACGCATTTCAGCGTGCAGCCGAGCATCGATCGCGGTCAATCGCGTGCGACGCAAGAACAGTCTGCGAAGTTCGGTGTTCGGCGCGGTGCTGTCCAGTTCAACAAGAAGCTGCCCTTGTTCGACCACGTCGCCTTCACGCACATGGATATCGCGAATGACACCGCCTTCCAGATGTTGGATGATCTTGTTCTGCCCCGTCGCGACGAAGACGCCAGATGCAACCACCGCACCGGCTATGGGCGCCGTGTTACCCCACACGCCAAAGCCCATAACCATACCGGCCATCACGACAACGCCTGCGATCGTCGGAAACCGCGTCGACCGCGGAAGCGTGTCGTACCATGTCGCCGTGGTAACCGGCACTGGCACAGCGAGCTCTTTTCCAGACATCTCCGCACCTCAATGGTCAATTCTTCACTTCAAGTACGCCACAACCTTGAAACAGCGTTCTCCGCTAGGAATTCAGTATCGGCGGCCCATCGCCTGAGCCGTTGGATCCATTCGGCTTCCGCCCGGTGATCATTGGAATGATTTCGTCGCGGGTGCCAAACGCCTTCACCGACCCGTTATGAAGAATCATGATCTTGTCGACGCTCATCAGCAACGCAGCACGCTGCGTGATGGTCACGACTGTGATCCGCTTTTCCTTTGCGCGGATGAGCGCTTTGGCGAGCGCGCGCTCCCCGTTCGCGTCAAGGTTGGAATTTGGTTCATCGAGCACCATAAGGCGCGGGTTGCCGTAGAATGCGCGCGCAAGTCCGATCCGCTGTCTCTGTCCGCCGGACAACGGGCTTCCGTCCATACCGACGATGGTTTCATAGCCCTGAGCAAAGCTCGATATCATTTCGTGAACGTCTGCGGTTTCGGCAGCGTCGAATATGTCGGCATCAATGGCATCCTCGCGCATGCGCGCGATATTCGCCTTGATCGACGCCGGAAAAAGCTGAACATCCTGAGGCAGGTAACCGACGCTTTCGCCGAACTGGCGTGAATCCCAGTTTCGGAGATCCATCATATCGAGGCGGACGTTGCCCGCCGTTGGTATGATGGAGCCCACCAGCATCCGCGCGAGCATCGTCTTTCCGGTTCCGGAATCACCCACGATTGCCAGCGATTCTCCCGGATCGAGCTGGAAACTGATGCCGTTCAGAATGACTTTCTTGGTTGGCGGCGGAACGTAAAGAATCCGCTCCACGCTCAGATACCCCTGGGGACGTGGCAAACGCAGCCTATCGAAATTCAATGGTGAATTTTGCAGGAGGGTCCTCACGCGTCCGTAGGCCGACCGCGCCTGCACAAAGCCGCGCCAGCCTTCGATGGTGCCTTCCAGCGGGGCCAGCGCCCTGCTCGCCACAATTGAGGCCGCGATGATCATGCCGCTCGTCAACTGACTTTCCAGCGCAAGCCACGCGCCCCAACCCAGGATCGCGATCTGGGTGCATAGACGCAGGAATTTGGATACTCCGGTCATGATGATGTTGAGGTCTTGTCCGGCGACCTGCGCCTTCAGCGACTGGACAGTTTCCTGCCCCCAGATCTGAACGCCCTCTGGGATCATTCCCATGGCGTTGATGACCTGAGCATTGCGCGCCATCGCTTCAGCTTGAAGGTTGGCGCGGGTCCCGAATGCATTCGCGCGGGTGAACGGGACCGCGGTGATTTTTTGATTGAGTAACGCGACGCCCATCAACGCCACGCCGGCCGACAGAACAATCAGACCGAGATGCGGGTGAATAAGAAACACAACCGCAAAGTAGATAGGAGCGACCGGCGCATCGAACATGGTCAGCAGGACGGGCCCGGTGATAAACGCGCGCATATGCTGGAGATCGGCCAAGGTCTGGAATTCCCGGCTCGAACCTCCCTGCGCGGCTCTCGCCGCCGCACTGAGAACGGGGCCGCCCAGCTTGGCTTCTGTCTCGACCGCAACACGCATCAGAATGATACGCCGCATCATGTCCATCAGAACATGGGCGCCAATTGCGATGACAACAATCATCGTCAGCATGACGAGCGTATCGGTGCTTCGGCTCGTCAGCACTCGATCCGACATGTTAAAGAGATAGACCGGGATCGCTAGAACGAGAAGGTTGACGGCAACAGAGAAAATTCCAACAGTCACAAGGTTGCGCCGTGCGTTGGCAAGTCCTTTGCCCAGCACATCGCGGAATTCCTTGTCGCTTGAGCGTTTATGCAACGGCTGAGAACCGCCGCCGCCACCGCCGCCGCCTCCACCGCTGCCATTGGGAGGACCACCGCCTCCGCCGCCCGTCGCAACCACAGGCACCGAGGCACTCTTGTCAGTTGGACCGCTTTTCTCCGACGCTCGGCCTTCGATCTCCGGATGTGGCGGGTTTTTCGCTGTCTCTGGTAGCGGAGACGCATCCGACCGTCTGGCGGTGCCGTCCGCAGCCAGCAAAACTTGCTGAATTGCAGCGGTGGTGCCGGATTGGTTGCCTTCCGGCATTACAGTTTCAGGGGGGATATCCGGCGAAGGATGGGTATCAGACGTATCGCCATGCCGGAGCGGAAATGGCACGACCTCGGCCGTACGCAGTTTCGCGCACTCTTCATCAGTCAAACGGGCCGGCGAATGACCATCGCTCTCAAACTCGCTTTCGCTGCCCCGAGCCATTCCCCCAACCTCCACTAATTGACACTCTCAACTCAAGTTCCGCGCTTTGTCTCTATCGGCCGCTAGTGCATGACGCTTGCAACGGGATCTTCATAGACAGGCGTAGTCGTCACCGGCAGCGGCGCCTGCGCTTCCTCCTCGCTATCATTAATGAACGCGACGAGTTCGGGGACAAGCGACTGCACATCGCCGGTCAGCACGTTATCATTTCCTGTCGGCAGCAGGTTGGCCTGCACGAGAATCGTGTCGCCATACACCTCGCCGTTGACGTAGGTGTTTGTCGCGCCGACATCGACAATCGCGGCGTCGTTCGTGAGAAGGTTCTTGCCGCTTGTCACCGACTGCGTATCGGCGCCGTTCGGATCGAGAGCGAGCGCCGCCGCCGACGGCGGATCGAGAAACTGCATGACGATGTTGACGTCGGTGATAATGTTGGTCTGCCAGATCGCATTGACGTCGTAGTAATCGCCCGTGATATAGAGCACATTGAAAACACCGCCGGAACCATCAATGAATTTTCCATAGGAAGGATCGAGACTGGTCGAACCGTTTTCGATCGCAGTGACGAGGCTATTCAGATCGTCATCCATCGGCATGAAATTGTCGTCGCCGAAGCTCTCGATCGTCGCTGTGTTGGTCAATTCATTCTGACCCGATACGGCGGATTGCGACGGATCGCCGCCGTCCGAGTACATCTTGATCCAGTCGTTGTTCAACAGGATATTGTTCTGGAAGATCACGTTCATGCCGTGATAGGCCCCGGCGACGATGATCAAATCGTAGTGCACCGTTCCCTCGAACAGCACGGTCAGGTTGCCCTGCTCGTTCCCACCGCTGTACAATTCATAGTGCGTGTCCGCGCTTTTCTGGACCACGATGTCGTTGTCGGACAGATAATTCATCTGCACGATCGCATGCACACTGTAATAATTTCCGTCCACCACATCGACATTCCATTGCGGTCCGGCGAAGGTCGCCTTCAACTCGGCATATATCCCGGGGTGCTCGATGAAGTCCGCAATGTTGTCGGTCTTGTTCCCACCCTCCACGACGGGAAGCGCGTTGCCTCCAGCCATCTCGACATGGTCGCGATCCGTGATTGAATTGGTCTGGAAGATCGCGTTTGTCTGGAAGTAGTCGCCCATTACGATCATGGAGCGTCCGGACTCGCTCAGATCAACAATCAGGCCGGCATTCCAGCTGTCATTGGCACCGACTTCGGCCCATTGCCCAAGGCCGTTACCGAGGTCGGGCGCTGGCACAGGATCTGGAGTTGGCGTCTCGGCCGGCGGCTCAGGCCGAGGCTGAAGCTCACCGTTCAGATAATAACCTGGCTGGACTGAGTGCGCGCCAGGTTCGCCCTCTCGAGCCGCGAATTCCGCATCATATGCCTGGACAAACTCCGCCGCGCCCTCCGTGCTCTGCGGAATCAGCCATTCATTGGGAATCTGTTCGCTGGCATTCTCGGCCATCTCCTGAAGAATTGTTTCGGTAACGGATGTGAGACGAGCGATATCACAGGCGATGTCGTCGGTGCTTGCGCCGACGAGAACGCTGTCATCATCCGACATGTAATTGTACTGGTGAATCTGGACCAGGCTCTGCTGGCCACCGTCCTGATACTGAACCGTGATCTGGAACTCGTGTCCGCCGCCTCCGCCCGCCGCAGCGCGCGGCGCCATCAATCTTGAAAGTCCGCCGGGGCCATCGGAATCAAAATCGGGTTCCGGCGGTCGTGGGCTTAAAGATTTTATCGGGAGTATTCGGGGAGCATGAAACTCATCGAGTGCCGCACTTCCCGCGATCGGCATGCCGCGGCTGTCGAGCTCATCGAGATCAAGCTGTTTTTGATAGTTGGGACGCGGTGTAATGTAATCATCCTTGAGATTCTTGAACGCTGTCGGATCATAGTCGATACGATCTCGCGCGATATCGTTGATGATCTGAAAATAGCCCGCGAAATGCCAAACTACTTCTGTTACGCCGCCAGGCACCATGGGAGCCTCCTGTGTCAGGCTCGAGGATCGGCGATCCCCGGGGCTAATCACGACACCGGTCATTTATCTTGACAGGAAAAGCCCGCGCGGCGAATGCCGCGCGGGTCTCATCTCAGGTTAGCCTAGATCGTGGCTGTCCTCAAAGTCGCTACCGGCCACGTTCAGGGTGATGCTGTTGAACTGGATGTTCGCACCCTGCGTGATGGTCTGGTTGAACGCTTCCTGCGACAGCGCAGCATCGGCACTCGAGGTCGCGCCGCTTGCGTTGGCACCAATGACATCCTCGATCTTCGAGTCCATCTTGGAGTCACCACCTTCGGCCTTCGCATCCCACTTGAAGTCGCCATCGCCGCCGTCGTACGAAACCTTGTTGTCGTACGCTTCATCCTTATCAACCAGGTTGTTGACCTGATCGATGTTGAAGATATTACCATCGCCGTCGAGCTTCTGGTTCACCACGTCCGGCATGATCACCGAACCATTGACGTCGCTGAGGCACGACAGATCGATAACCGGGCTGCTCAGGCTATCGGCATCGATATCGATCTTGACATCGACTTCGACATTGACCTTGTTGTCGATGGTGTTTTCGATCTTGTTCTCGACGCTGTTGTCGAGATCATTATCGACCTTGTTATCGACGCTGTTCTCGACCTTGTTGTCGAGATCGTTGTCGATCTTGTTGTCGTTGCTGTTGCTGTTCTTGTTGTCGTTATCGTTCTCGTTGTCGTTCTCGCTCTTGGAGTCGAGCGACTGAACGGCAAGCTGGGCCTGACCTTGCGCCTGGCCCTGACCCTGAAGCTGACCCTGAAGCTGTGCCTGCAAATTGGCTTGCTTCTGATCTTGGTCCTGATCTTGCTTCTGATCTTGATCCTGGTCCGGATCGCGCCTACGGGTTCTGTTAGTCATGACGAACTCCTGTCCGTTAAGGAGCATCGTCGTCGCTTCGAAAATCGCTGATCTTCTGCGTCTGCGATTGTCTACGCGCTACGATGCAGTTGATGTCGGACCTTCCGACTGCGGTCCCCTCGCAATTGTTTGCGAGACTCCGCATCGTCAGCGTTGCTTATGTGGAAGTCAGGGAATAGCCGCACATTCGAGCACCGCCCGCAGCCTTAGGCGTTACGGTCAGTTAGCCGTTTGATGCCAAGGGGATAAAACCCTAAGCCATCTGACAGCCGCGCTAATCCTTTCGGCTAGCTAGACTCTCTAAACGCGCGATGATTTTTGAAATTGCAACCTGAGCGATGTTGTTGGCGAAACACCGGCGACGTTCTTTAGAGAATAACGCATCGCCTACCGGCGCGCGCGGTGAAATGAACTGTTCGGCTGCTTATCCACTGAAGATCACTTCTCGGAACCGCGCTGACTTGGCTTACTTGCCCCTTCTCGGGACGGCACGGCGTTCGATTGGAGATGAGCTTCAAGCCGCGGTAAAAAATCCCAGATGTCGCGGTTGATACGTGTCATCTCCTTGATGGTCTTGAGCATGCCCTTCAGCCGGGCCTCATCCATGGGCTTCATCTCGCCGAACTGAAGACTGCTTCTTGTCTGCACAATGCGCATCGACTGGGTGTGGGTTATCTGCCCACCGGCACCGACTATGTACATGCAGTGATTGAATTCGTTTCGCACATGAGTCGTTTCATTGAACCGTTCAATGATCTTCGAAAGCGACCGGTCGAGAGCCTTGTCCTTGATCATGATCTTCGAGAGGCGCTGGATAAGATCGAGGCGCGCTCTGGTGGTGTTGAGCGTCGCGAACGTTAGCGCTGCCGATGCCTGGTCGGTTTTCAGCAAGATCATCAGAATATAAATGAAAAGGCTTTCATTGTTGGACCAGCTTGAAACCAGATTTCCTATCAACGCCAGGATCAGCGTACGGCGGTCGGCAGTTGCCGGTGCAGATGCGGCGAGCGCCTCAAAATCAGGCTTTGGCGGAAGCTGGCTTAGCACCATGAGACTGGTCCACTCCCAAACTTGATCTGGAGCATCACGTGTCTTTGGATGTATGATCGGGCAGGTCCTTGGACAAAACAAGGGCAACGCATGCATTTTGGTTCGTTTTTAGGAACGACCGGACGGAGCGACGGCATGCTGCGCTGGATTGTCGACCTCTCCAGAGTTCGCAGGGCTCGCAAGGCAGCTTGCGCAGCGATCTCTCCCTTGATCGCAAAGAGCCGCCTTCGCCTGGGCGCCATACCTGACGCCGCGTGGTCGAGCCCTTATGTCGTCGGCTTCATGGTGATGCTGATTACGATCGCAGCCAAAACCGAGATCGGAAAGATCGAAGGACAGCCTCTGTGTCTCGTGCAAGCTGGAGCATGGCAAGACATCACCGGAATAAAATCGAGCCTGATCGGTGAAGAGGTTATTCTGCTGAATGCAGCACGCAATCGCGATTTCGAGATCGGCTGCCAGAACGCGATGACGCTCGGCTCCATGCTTATCGGAAATTCAATTCTGACGTCGAGCCGCCGCACAGAATGGGACGAACGGAATCTCGATCTTCGCGATAACGATGCCACCATCATCTGGTCGGAACGAGACGATGTGTCCGCTCTCTGGGAGAGATTCTTCGACGCGCATGTCTCACTACACATTCGCGACACCGGGATGGAACCCGGACGAACGCCGTTTCTGTTTTCATGAGCAGAGACACTGATCGGGTTCGGCTTTTTTCTCTGAAAGAGTGCTCCCATTTGCGGAACCATCATTGGTTGTGCACCGCCGCAAGCCCGTAGGAAAAGCATCACAGGCTTGCAATAAACGCAGGGTATCCTAAAGTTGGATGAAATATTTGAGCGGAAAATTACGAATTACTCGGAGCCAGCAGAGCCCACGAAGAATCTCTTCAGTACGGAGTATTACGAGTAAAGGTGTGTCATGAGTATCACCGGTTATTCGCTTTCATTGCGCCGAGGACAAAGAGCTTTTGATCGTTTGCCAGAGCGATTGTCTCACAGTGAAATTGCATCCGATCACATTGACAGAAGTAGCAGCGATCCTCCCACTGAACACTCAGAGCAATTGCCGCAATCCAATATTTCGACGCAACTTCAATTGAACAGCCCTCGCCATCCCGCACAGATCTTGGCTGACGAACGCAGTCTCAATGCGCGGTCGAACTGCTCGCACCGGCGCGAGACGAATGCCCAGGACAGCCGTCCTTCAGCGCAGCATCGCGTTAACATCAAGATCCCGACGAGACCCAACGAGGTTACTCGCGTTAATGGGAAGGCGAAAATCGACGACCCGCTTGCTACTCCAAAAAGACCAGGGCTCGTCGTAATTCATCCACGCGCGTTCTTCCGTGACTGCTTTGTTCGCTGCCTGGAGATTTCCTACAAGAGCCACGACATCATGGCGTTCGCCAATATCTACACATGGAGGGCCTCGCCGTTGGAAAGCGCCGTGAACCCTTCAATTGTCGTGTACTTTGTTGATGGGAACGACGCATCGAGCGTTACCGATCTCCAGTTTCTTGAAGCAACCGCGATAGATACGCCTGTCGTCATTGTGTCGGATATCGACGACGTGAACTATGTCGTGCGCGCCCTAAAAGGCGGAGCGCGCGGATATATCCCGACAAGCCTGTCGTTCAATGTCGCCGTCGAAGCCGTGCGGCTGGTTGAAGCTGGCGGTACCTTTGTGCCTGTGAGCAGCCTGGCAATGGATGGCAGCAAACGGGAGACGACGGAAAAGACGGGCGATCTCTTGACCGAACGGCAAATGATGGTCGTCGAGGCGCTGTGTCAGGGGATGGCGAACAAGCAGATCGCTTACGAGCTAGGCATGAGCGAACATACCGTGAAGGTTCATCTTCGCCATATCATGAGGAAGCTCAGGGCAAGGAACAGAACCGAGGTCGCGGTGCTGACCAAGGACTTCTTTGAACGACCAAACGAGCACAAGCGGTTAAATGCGGACGACGGGCATCATTAGGTATCCGCCGTCCTCGCTTCTGAACATCCGTCGCTTACCAGGTATCAATACACGGACGCTTGCGATGCTCCCGCGGCGCCGGCTTTGGCACAGAACGAAGTCCTGCCATGATCCAGCTTCGCGTTTCCGCAGGATCGATCACATTGTCGATCTCAAACACCGAGGCGATCGAGGTGGCCTTGCCGTTAGCATAAAGCTCGGCGACCTTGGCCTTGTAGTAGGCCTCCCGCTCCGCCAGATCGGCAATCGCCTCCATCTCCTTGCGGAAACCGAGCCGGACATACCCTTCCAGTCCCATCCCGCCAAATTCGCCGGTCGGCCAGGCCGCCGTGAAGAACGAGGCATGAAATCCGCCGCCGATCATCGACTGCGCGCCGAGGCCGTAGCCCTTGCGAAGCACGATGCCGAACAGCGGCACCGTGATGCTTGCTCCGGTCACAAACATTCGGGCGACGTGACGCACGATCGCGGTCTTCTCCGCTTCCGGCCCCACCATGAATCCCGGCGTGTCGCACAGCGACACGATCGGAATGTCGTAGGCGTCGCAGAGCTGCAGGAAACGCGCGGCCTTGTCGCCCGCGTCGGCGTCGATCGCACCGCCCAGATGTTTTGGATTGTTCGCGATCAGTCCGAACGGTTTGCCCTCGACGCGGATGAATGCCGTAATCATGCCGACGCCGAAATCGCGCCGGATTTCGAGAACGGACCCCTCGTCCGCGATCAGGTCAATCACGGAGCGAATGTCGTAGACGCGCAGCCGGTTCTCCGGGATCGCGCGGCGCAGCAGGCGCTGGTCAGGTGCTTTCCAGTCGGCAAGCGCGCCCTGAAAGTATGACAGATACTTCTGTGCGGCGCTGGTCGCTTCTTCCTCGTCCTTGACCAGAATATCGACCACACCATTCGGCGACTGGAACGAGACCGGCCCGACTTCGGCGGGATGATAGACGCCAAGACCGCCGCCTTCGATCATCGCCGGGCCGCCCATGCCGATCGACGCATTCTCGGTGGCGATGATGACGTCACAACAGCCAAGCATCGCGGCATTGCCCGCGAAACAGTAGCCCGAAACAACGCCGACAACAGGTACGTGCCCGGACAGACGCGCGAACTGCACGAAGGACGGCCCGTCGAGACCGGTCATGCCGAGCCGGTCGGTATCGCCCGGCCGTCCGCCGCCACCCTCGGCATAAAACACCAACGGCATGCGCCACTGCTCGGCGAGCGTCAGCATCCGGTCGATCTTCTTGTGATTCATGTGGCCTTGGGTGCCGGCCAGCACGGTGTAATCGTAAGAGATCACCATGCAGCGGGCATCCTGCTCGCCAAGCTTGGCGGCATTCACCGTCGCAACACCAGCGACGAGACCGTCCGCCGGCGTGTTCTTGATGAGATCATCGACCGCTCGCCGACGGCGCTGGCCGGCAATCGCCAGTGAGCCGTACTCCATGAACGATCCCTCGTCGACGAGCTGCGCGATGTTCTCGCGCGCCGTCCTCTGATTGGTCTTGCGACGGCGCTCCACCGACTGCGGGCGGTTTTCGTCCAGCGTGTTGCCCTGACGCGCAATCATCTCGGCCAGATCGGGGCGAATGTAGTCGAGGTCGATCTCCGCCTCCTCCGCCGCCACGCGCTCGTCCATCTCTACCGGCTCGATGTAAAGAATGGGCTCGCCCTGCATCAGCGTGGTGCCGTCGCTCACCACGATCCTGGTGATCTTGCCGCCCTGCTGCGCGGTGACCAGGTGCTCCATCTTCATCGATTCAATGATCGCCAGCTGTTGTCCGGGATGAACCACATCACCCTCGGCCACGGGGATCGCAACCACCGTTCCCTGCAACGGCGCGGACACCGGCACCGAGCCTGCAGGTGCAACGCCTGCGTTATCCTTCTTCGTAACCGCGGCAGAGTCCGCGCCGGTGGGGGTGAAGAACAGCGGAGGTGCGGTTTCCCGAGCCGCGCCAACCAGCGCGGCCACATTGGTATCGACGAAATTCGTGCTGATTTTATTGGCGATGAAATCCGCGTTCGCCAGCATCGCCTGCATGAAAGGAACGTTTGTGGCGACACCATCGATGCGGAATTCGCGCAACGTGCGCGCCGCTTTCGCTACAACATCCGGCCAGCGTGCGGACGGTGCGTGGACAATCACCTTGGCCAGCAGGGAGTCGAAGGCCGCGCTGGTCTTGTAGCCAGCGTAACCGAACGTATCGACGCGGACCCCGGGGCCTGACGGCGGCTCAAACACCGCGAGCACGCCGCCGGTCGGCTTCGTCGCTCCGCTCTCGTCCATCACCTCCATATTGATGCGCAACTGCATCGCGTAGCCGCGCGGCGCGGGAACGGCGGATTGTGCCAGACCAAGCGACCCAAGCGTCGCACCATCAGCGACCGCAAGCTGCGACTTCACGAGATCGACCCCTAGCACTTCTTCGGTGACAGTGTGCTCGACCTGAAGCCGCGGATTGGCCTCGATGAAAGCAAAGGCGCCATCGCCCTCGCCGGCTTCGCCATCCACCAGAAATTCGAAGGTGCCGAGGCTGTCATAGTTGGCCGCAGCAGCCAGTTGCCTCGCGGCCTCGAGGATACGCGCGCGAAGGCCATCGCTCAGGGAGGGACTTGGTGCGACCTCGATCAGCTTCTGGTTGCGGCGCTGGATCGTGCATTCGCGTTCCCACAAATGGCTGATTGCGCCGTGCCGGTCTCCGATGATCTGCACTTCGATATGCCGGGCCTTGCGGATCAGCCGCTCGACGTAGACACCATCGCTGCCGAACGCCGCCTTCGCCTCGGACTGGCAGCGGGCATAGGCTTCCGCCAGATCGGATGCGTTCTCGACGGCGCGCATGCCACGGCCGCCGCCGCCGGCCATCGCCTTGACCATGACCGCCCCGCCCTTGCCAAGCGAAGCGAAAAAAGCTTTCGCCTCATCCAGCGTGGTCGGCCCGACGGTGCCCTCGATCACGGGGACGTTGCAGCGCTTCGCCAGCGCCTTTGCGGCAACCTTGTCCCCAAACAGTTCGAGCGCAGCCGGTGACGGACCGACGAAGACAATCCCCTCCTCGGCGCAGCGTCGTGCCAGCACGGCGTTCTCGCTGAGAAAACCGTAACCCGGATGCAGCGCATCGCATCCGGTGGATTTCGCGGCCAAAATTACGCCCTCAATATCGAGATAGGCGCGCGCGCCCCTTCCCGGAATTTCGCAGGCCTTGTCCGCGGCGCGGACGTGAAGCGACAATGCGTCGTCAGCCGGATAGATCGCAACCGTCGTAAGCCCGGAGTCTGCGGCGGCACGCGCGATACGAATGGCGATCTCGCCGCGGTTGGCGATCAGCAGCTTGCGAAAGGACATAACACTCTCCGTCAGAAAACAACGTCAGTCCGGCGCGGATTCTTATGAAAGCGCGCCGAATGAAAATTCAAGCGATCAGCTCAGGACGCGGCAGGCGCGGATGCATCCAGTTCCTGCTTCTTGACCTTGCCGGTCGCGGTCATCGGCAGGGCCTCGATGATCCTGACTTCGGGCACCTTGTAGACGGCCATCCGTTCGGCGCACCACGCGCGGATGTCTTCCGGCTTGGTCGCTCCGATCGCTTCGGGCTTGAGCTGTATAAAGGCTACAGGCACCTGTCCCTTGTCAGGATCGTCGCGCCCGACGACGCCCGATCCAAGCACGGCCGGATGCTGGCCGAGCAGCGCCTCGATCTCCGGCGGAAACACGCTCATGCCCTTGACCTTCAGCATCTCCTTGCGGCGGCCAAGGAAGTGAATGAAGCCATCGGTGTCGATGCACCCGATGTCGCCGGTGCGCAACCAGCCATCGATGAGAGATTCAGCAGTCGCCTCCGGCTTGTTCCAGTAGCTTTTCAGAAGCGACGGTGTGCGAACGCGGATTTCACCTTCGCTTCCGAACGGAACCAGTTCGCCGGTCTGGAAATCGGTGATCTTGAATTCCGCACCCGGCACTGGAAGCCCCACAAAGATCGGCTGCGAGATCAGATCGAAATCACCGTCCTGGAAACCGGCGGTGAAGGTGTTGGACGTATGGGTTTCGGTCATGCCATACGACGCCTCGGTCAGGATCGTGCCGGTGAGATCCTTCCAGCGCTTGCGGTAATCCGGATTGAGCTTCTTGACGAAGGAAACCACGCGCACCTGCATCAGCGACGACAGGTCGAACTCCTTGAAGCGCGGATGATCCATCAGTTCGACAGCGCCATCCACCGGCATCGCCGTGATGTTCACCTTGTACTTGTCGATGGCCGCAAGCGTGCTGACCGCATCCCAGCGCGCCAGCAACACAAGCGTCGCGCCGGTGAACAGCGGGAAGATCAGGCCGAAATTTTCGCCCGCGATCCAGAACTCCGGGAAGAAGGACAGGAAGATGCTGTCTTCGTTCGACGTCACCGAGATGCCCTGATTGGCCGCGGCCGTGTAGACCATGTCGCGCTGCGTATGGACGCAACCCTTCGGCATGCCCGTGGTGCCGCCGGTGTAGTTAAGCGCCGCCACATCGTCGAGGCCGGCGGGCGGCAAAGGCACCGGAGCGGGCATCGCGGCCAGCGCCGGTAGAAGATCCGTCGCGCCCGGAACTGCGAGGCGTGGCCCCGTGATCGAATCCGGCACCGGGATCGAGGGTTTTGCAGGAAGCACATCGGCGAAGCTGGTCACGATGACTTCGCGCAATTTGGTTTCGCCCCGCACCTGATCGACCGTTGCCGCAAGCTGGTCGAGCGCGACGATCACCTCGGCATCGGTATCGTTCAGTTCATAGGCGAGCTCGAACGCGCGCGACAGCGGGCTGACCGGCACATGGATGGCACCGAGCTTGAGGATACCGAAGAACACGATGTGAAACTGCGGACAGTTCGGCAGGAACACCGCGACGCGGTCGCCCTTGCGCACGCCCTTGGCCTGCAACAGGGCTGCGAAACGATCGCTCTGATGATCCAGTTCAGCATAGGTTGTCACGTGGCCGTAGAAAATCACCGCAGGCCGCTGCGGCCGGTCCTTCGCCCAGGCGCGCAGGTATTCGGTCAGCGCCACCTCGCCGTGCGGGTAATGCGGAGTCCGCGAGACACCCTTCGGCCATGCCCTGTTCCACAAGGCATGCAACTGCTCCAGGTATTCCTTTTCATTGAGGCGCGCGGTCATTCCCGTCTTCCTTCTTATTTTCAGAAATCAGGTATCAGCGATGTTTCATGGTCGGATCGAGCGCAACGCGCATCGACTCGCCCAGTGTGTTGAAAGCAAGCGCCGTGAACAAAATCGCGAGTCCCGGCGGGTACATCTGCTCAGGCGCGATCTCCATGTTCTGGTAAGCGCGCGCCAGCATCGCGCCCCAGCTCGGGTCCGGCGGCTGGATGCCGAGACCGAGGAAACTGAGACTCGCTTCCGCAAGCAATGCAGCAGCCAGCAGCAGCGTCACCTGCACGATCACCGGCTGGATCGCATTCGGCAGAACGTGACGCCACAAAATGCGGCCGGTGGACACACCGAAACATCGCGCCGCGTCGACATAAAGCTCGTTGCGCACCACCAGCGTCCGCGCGCGAACCAGCCGCGCGAGTTGGGGTGCGAATACGATGCCGACCGAAATCATGCCGTTGGTCAGGCCGATCCCGAGCGCACCTGTGACGGCGATTGCCAGAACGATGGCCGGAAACGACAGGAAGCTGTCGACGACACGGCTGATCGCCTCATCGACCCAGCCCCCGAGATAACCGGCCAGCACGCCGACCGGAACGCCGATCGCAACCGCGATGGCGACCGCCAGGAAGCTCGCATAGAGTGACGCCATGCCACCGTAGATCAGACGGCTCAGCGTATCGCGTCCGAGATCGTCAGCCCCGAGCCAGTGCTTCGCCGTCATCGGCGACAGCGCCGCATCGAGATCCTGCATCGTCGGTGAGAAAGGTGAAATCCACGGCCCCAGAGTCGAAATCACAATGAGGATGAGGAGGAACGAAAGGCTCAGCGCGCCGCGCAGATCGGACCGGAACCAGCGGCCGAAACCAGCGAACAAGCTCGGTTTGCGTTCTGCGATAACAACCGTGTCCGCCATCTCAGGAAATCCTCGGATCGAGAACGCTGTAGAGAATGTCGGTCAGCAGGTTGAGGCTGACCACAATCAGCACCATCGCAAACACCACGCCCTGCACCACCGGAAAATCTCGGTTCATGGCGGCGTTGACGATCAGGCTGCCCATGCCGGGAATGGCAAACACGGCTTCTACGACGACCGTCGCCGCCAGCATGCGGTTGGCGAGCAGGCTCACCACGGTCAGAAGATTGACGCTGACGTTCTTCAGTCCATGCCGCCACAGGATCGAGGACGGCGGCAGGCCCTTCGCGTGCAGCGTCCGCACCTGCTGCGATGACAGGATTTCGACCAGCGAGGATCGCAACTGCCGGGCGACCTCGGCGATTCCGCCCGAAGCCAGCGCCACCGCAGGCAGAAGTGCGTGCCGCAACGCGCCCCATGGATCTTGCGCGAATGCTACTGCCCCGGTGGCCGGCAGCCAGTTCATCTCAAGCGCGAAAAAGGCCACCAGCAGCATGCCGAGCCAAAAATTCGGCACCGCCACGCCGAGCGAAGCAATGGCCATGACAAAGCTGTCGACCCACGAGCCCGGCCTGCTTGCCGCTGCGATACCGAGCGGGATTCCAACAAGCAGCGCCAGCAGCAACGCCATGGCCACGATCAATAGCGTGTGTGGAAGGCACCGCTTGATCGAGGTGAGAACCGCTTCGCTCGAAACCAGCGAGTTCGAAAGATCGCCGTGCGCGGCTTTCCAGAGCCAGGTCCCGTATTGAACCAAGAACGGACGGTCGAGACCGTAGATTTCACGGATTTCCGTGATCCGCTGCTCCGACGCATTGTCGCCAGCCAGCGTCACGGCTACATCGCCCGGCACCAGCTTGAGCAAGCCGAAGACGATGAAAGTCGACAACACGATCACCGGCAGTGTCTGAAGCAGACGGCGGCCGATGATGCTGAGTTTGGCGGCGGTGATCATGACGGAACGAGACCTTCGATGGTCGAATGACCGGCGCCGCGCTTATCACTGCGGCGCCGGTGTGGGTGTTATCCCAGCGAGATGTTCTCGAACTTCGGCTTGCCGAGCAGGTTTGGCTTGAAGCCCTTCACATTCTCGGACAGCGCGTCGATCTCGAACTGGAACGCGAGCGGAGCAGACAGCGCGTTCTCCATCGTGAAGCGCTGGATCTTCGCAAACACAGCGGCGCGCTTGGTCAGGTCTTCGCTTTCGCGGCTTTCCTGAATCAGCGCCGTCAGTTCGGGAGCTGCGAGACGGCCGGCGTTGTAGTAAGCGCCCTTATCGAAACCGAGCGCATAGGTCATGCTCGGATCCGGCCGCCCCGTCCAAGCGGACACCAGCAGGTCGAATTTCTTCTCGGTGGCGAAGAACTGCGAACTGATTTCCGCGATCGTACCGCGCGAGAACTTGAGCCGAATTCCAGCCTTGCCAAGCTGATCCTGAATCACTTCGCCGCGGCGGACCGAGTCCTGATCCATATAGCCGCCGATGGTCAGTTCAAGACCATCCTTGAAGCCCGCCTCCGCAAGCAGCTTGCGCGCCTTGTCGGGATCATGCGGATAGAGATTGGCGATGGACTTGTCATAGGCCCAGTGCGTGCTGGGCAGTGTCATTCTTGCCGGCTCGCCGAGGCCATTCATCGTCGCCTTGACGAAGGCATCGCGGTCCAGCGCGAAATTGATCGCCTGCCGGACCTTGACGTTGTCGAGCGGCGCGCGGGCGTGGTTGATGTAGAGCTGAATGCAGTACAGCGTCGGCGACGTCACGGTCGTGAGGTTCTTCGCGCGATCGATGACCGGCTTCAGGCGCGCCGGCAGCGAGAACGACATGTCATTCTGGCCGGCAACCACGGAGCGCAATGCGGTCGCAAGCTCCGGAATGATGTTGAACTCAATGCCGTCGAGATACGGCCGTCCTGGACGCCAATAGCTTTCGTTGCGGGTCACGACGATGATTTCGTTGTCAGCCCACCGCACGAATTTCCACGGTCCGGCGCCCACCGGCTTGCGGTCGGTGTCGTTGCCGAGCGCCTTGATGTTGGTCGGAGACACCATCATGCCTGCGCGGTCGGAGAAAATTGCCGGCAGTGCGCTGTCCGCGTTCTTCAGCTTCAGCGTGACCTGCAACGGCCCAGTCACTTCGACCGATTCAACGCTGGTGAGATCCGCCTTCACATTCGAGCGCTGGTCTTGGCGGCCGCGATCGATGTTGAACTTGACCGCTTCAGCATCGAGCGGCGTGCCGTCGTGAAACTTGATACCGCTCTGGATGTCGAACACCAACGTCTTCGGGTCCGGATAATTCCATTTCGCCAGACCGGGCTTCGGCTTGAGCGTCTCGTAGTCCCACTCGACCAGCGTGTCGTACATGGTCCAGAGAATGCTGTGATCGGAGCCCGCGCCGCCCGTTGCCGGATCGAGCGAGGACGGGTTGGCCGGAGCCGCAATCTTCAGGATGCCGCCCTTCTTTTGGTCCTGGGCAAATGCCGGCAGCCCGAAGCTGCCTGCGACAGCAGCGCCGCCCATCAGCGCCAGCATTTCGCGACGGTGCAACGCGCCCACCATGTGATCGGACTTCTTCATTCTTTTTTCCTCCCGTTGTTATTGCGCGACCGGCGCATTTTGATTGTTAGGCGGCGGCCCTTCCGCCGTAGCGAAATGACAAGCAACCAAATGTCCGGGCTTCAGCTCGCGCCAGGCAGGTATTTCGGCCGCACAGCGCGGTTGGACCGAGGGACAGCGGGTGCGAAACCGGCAGCCTGACGGCGGAGCCACCGGGCTCGGGATTTCGCCCTGAAGGATGATCCGGCGGTCGACACGCATGCTGGATGGCAGCGGAACAGGCTCCGCCGACAAAAGCGCCCGCGTATAGGGATGAAGTGGCTGCTCGATCACGTCTTCCGTCGGGCCAAGCTCCATCAGCTTGCCGAGATAGGTCACGGCGACGCGGTCGGAGACATGGGAGACGACGGAAATGTCGTGCGTAATGAAAACGTAGGTCAGCCCGAATTCGCGCTGCAGGTCGGTGAAAAGATTGAGTACGTCGCCACGAATCGAAACGTCGAGCGCTGCCACGACCTCGTCGCAGACGATAACCTTGGGGCGCAGCGTCAGAACCCGCGCGATGTTGACGCGCTGCTTCTGCCCGCCCGAGAGCTGGTGCGGATAGCGTCCTGCGGTTTCGGGAGAAAGCCCCACCCGCTCCAGCGCCGCGACCCCACGCTTGCGGCGCGATGCGTCGTTCCCTTCACGCATCACTTCCAGCGGTTCGATCACGCTGTCGATGATCGTCATCCGCGGATTGAGCGCCGCATTGGGGTCTTGAAAGATGATCTGATAATCGCGCCGGTGTTTTCTGAACTGGCCGGTGCTGAGCGATTCAGGATCGGTGCCGTTGTGCAGGATATGTCCGTGCGTCGGCGCAATCAGCGACACCAGCGCCCGGCCCAGCGTGGTTTTGCCCGAGCCCGATTCACCGATCACCCCGAAGGTTTCTCCGGCACGGACTTCAAAGTCCATCCCGTCGATGGCCTTCACCGTGTCGCGGCCATCGCGCGTCGGGAAAAGGATGCGCAGATCGCGCACCGCCAGAATATCTTTCAATGCGGAATTGGTCTCGGCCATCAGTTCACCGCTCCCGGCAGAGTGAGATCAGGCGCGCGCCAACAACGCGCCAGGCGGCCCGGCTCCACCTCGATCATCGGCTGTTCGCGCTCGCAGCCGTCTGCCGCGTGCATGCAGCGCGCACGAAAGCGGCAGCCAGCGGGCATGCCGGTCGGCGACGGGACGCGGCCCGGAATCGATGGCAGCACGCCGCGGCGCTGACTGAGGCTGGGCAACGAACGCAAAAGTCCCGACGTATAGGGATGGCGTGGTCGCAGCAGCGCGTCATCGACCGGCGCGTCTTCGACAACCTCTCCGGCATACATGGTGATCATGCGCGTGCAGACTTCAGCAACCACACCGAGATCATGGGTAATGAAAATAAGCGCGGTCCCCGTTCGCTCGCTCAGCGAGCGCAGGAGATCCGTGATCTGCGCTTGCACCGTAACGTCGAGCGCCGTCGTCGGTTCATCCGCGATCAAGAGCTTTGGCTTGCAGATCAGCGCCATCGCGATCATCACGCGCTGGCGCATGCCGCCGGACAATTGGTGCGGATACTCGTCGCAGCGCCGCTCCGGCGCAGGAATCCCGACTTCCGCAAGCGCAGCGATGGCCCGCTCGCGCCCTTCGGCGCGGCTGGCCGGGAAGTGCGCACGATAGGCCTCGCTGATCTGGTCTCCAACGGTGAAGACAGGATCGAGCGCGCTCATCGGCTCCTGAAAGATCATCGCGATGTCGCGGCCGCGCACGGCGCGCATCTGTCGCGGCGAAAGCCCTGCGAGATCAGTGCCCTCGAACAGAATTTCGCCTTTCACGCGCGCTGATTGCGGCGGCAGCAGGCGCAGCAACGAAAGACCCGTCACTGTCTTGCCGCAGCCGCTCTCGCCAACGATGCCGACCCGCTCGCCCGGCCTGATTGAAAAACTCACATTCTTCGTGATCGGCAATTCGCCCTCGCCCGTTGCGAAGGACAGCGAAAGGCCGCGCACATCGAGCAGTCGCGACGTGGACTGCGAACGCATCACCGTGGGGTCGGACAAGTCAGTCGCGCTAGCCATCACGCGATCAGACGAAATGCTGAGCGGAACGGGATTTCAGAGCCGGCAGGCACGCTGTGCGGTGGTTACGGCAAGCCTTGCCAGCCACTGGAGACACAAAGACCAACGTCGCACGCGGCACCTGCATTACTTGCTCCTTCCCTGATCTGCCCGGTCTTGTTGCCGGTATCGATCTCTGCCCTTTTGCGTCCAAGTCGGTCAGATCCGGACTTGGACAGGCTCTTCCCCGGCAAATGCGCTCAAGTTCGCCTCGCGGGATGACATCTCGAGCATGAAAGATCATCATTTGTCGATTGTCAACAATTGACTTTTGACGATAGAATGGGAGCGTTGGGTTCGATAGGCGAACCATTGATAGAGAACCAAGTCATGGCGGCAGTCCTGCGAAAGCCGATGGCCACACGCGACGACGACTCCGAGAGAAAGTTCGCCGCGCGAACAATCCCGGATCAGGTCGCAGACGAACTTGGCGCAGAGATCGTCGCTGGCCGCCGCAAGGCCGGTGAGCGTCTGGTCGAACTCGACCTTGCGCGGGACTTTGGTGTCAGCCGGGGTCCGATCCGCGAGGCCATTCGCATTCTCGAACGACGCCGTCTCGTCGAGTTGCTGCCGCGGCGCGGCGCGTATGTGCGGCCGCTCTCGCTGAAATCAATCGCCGACCTGTTCAACGTGCGCATGGCGCTCTCGCTACTGGCGGTTCGCGCGATGGCAACCGCCCCGATCGAAAGCTATGTCGAGACACTGGCGCGGCGTTGCGCGGAACTCGAGGCGATGGTTGAAAACGGTGATCCGATGGCATTCGCGCGTGTCACAACACGCGCAGTCAAGACCGTCGCGCGCGGCTCGGGCAACGAACTTCTGGTCGAACTGCTCACCGACCTCGCCAATCAAACGGTCTGGACGACGATCTGGAAGTCGCCGCTCGACTATCAGACACGCGATCTGCGGCGGTTGGCGACAGATCTACTGACGTCGACGCTCCAATCCATCAAGAGACGGGACCCGGACGCGGCGGTCGCAAGCCACAGCAAGCTGCTGGAGGAAGATCGTGACCGGGCGCTGGAATCGCTCTCCCAAATGCGCGGAGAGTCCCTGAACCTTCGCGCACTGTCACAGCCGGAAGTGCGCACGGCAGAGGACATCGCGCGGGCGGGCTAATCACCCTTGCATTTACGCAAATTGACAAACTCTGCGGCATAAAGACAATCGTCAGCGCGGGACTTGCTGTCAGCCCGCGACCGATCAAAATGCGGATACGCCATGGCAAGCCATCGACTCCGTGCCCTGGACGGCTTGCGCGGTGTTGCCATCCTGCTGGTGATGGGCTTCCACTATTTCTACCATCTCGAGTCATTTTACTACAAATCGACGCTGTATCCCTACGGCGAGACGTTCAGCAACGTCCTGGTCTTCAAATACGGCTACATGGGCGTCGAGCTGTTCTTCATCATCTCCGGCTTCGTCATCGCAATGACGCTGGAGTCATCGGCATCTGCGCTCGATTTCGTGGTGCGGCGCTTCGTCCGCATCTGGCCGGCGCTGATCGTCTCCGCGGTCATCACTTTCTTCTTGCTGAACTGGTCGGACTCGCCGTTCGCTCTCACCCGCCGCCAGTTCTGGCCGAACTTCCTGCCGTCCCTGACGCTAACGCCGACATCATTGTGGTCGGGATTGTTTCCGAAAGTTGAATTCGTCACCGGCGTCTACTGGTCGCTGGTGGTCGAAATCAGGTTCTACATGATCGCGGTGTTGCTGTTCTGGCTGTTCTCGCGACAGAAGCTGGCGCGCAACCTCGTCATCTTCACGCTCATCATCTACATCGCTCGCGCGCTGCTGCGGCGCGCGATGCCAGGATATAACGGCGTGTACGACGCGCTGTTCATTCCGGATTACATGCCGTGGTTCGCGGCCGGCGCGGTGTTCTATGAACTGTACAAGGAGCGCCTCACGAAAGGCGCAGCCCTCATCATGCTCGCCGTCATGTATGTGCTGATCGCGCGGGTCAGTACAAATTACGCGATGATCGGGCGCGACCCAGTCATCGCCAGCATCGCTGCATTGTCGTTCTTGGGCCTGTTCTGGCTGCTGGCGACGAAACCCGCCTCGGTCGGCATCCTTGAGGTTCGCCCGCTGGTCTGGATCGGCGAGTGCAGCTACTCGATCTACCTCTACCACTACGCGGTTGGGATGATCCTCATCTCGCAGGTCTCGAAGACCATTGGCCTCGTGCCGCAGCTTCTATTGGTGGCGGCGATTTCGCTGCTGGTGTTTGCAATCGGGCGCATCTCTTACCTCACCGTCGAAAATCCCAGCCGGCGATGGCTGACGAAGCTGCTGATCGGACCGCCGCAGAAACCTGCGGCGGCGACATCCCCTGCGGCGTAGCGGTTAAGCGACAGCCGCTGCCTTCACCGGATGGATAAACCTGAAGCTGATCGCGATCCTGTTCCACGCGTTGATGGTCGCCACCAGCATGGTCAGCTTGACGATTTCCTCGTCCGAGAAACTGCCGCGAAGCTGCTCGTACACGTCGTCGGGAACATTGGTCTGCGACACCAGTGTCACGGATTCGGTCCAGGCCAACGCCGCCCGTTCGCGATCGGTATAGAGCGGCGATTCACGCCAGGCGCTCAGAAGATAGAGCCGCTCCTCGGTTTCACCCAGCGCACGGGCATCCTTGGTGTGCATATGGACGCAGAACGCGCAGCCGTTGATCTGCGAGGCACGTGTCTTGACCAGTTCGATCAGTGACTTTTCGAGTCCACTGCCTGCGACAGCGGTTTCAAGCGCACCCATCGCCTTCATAAGGTCGGGGGCGATCTTGTAAGGGGCCAGTCTCGCTTTCATGATTCAATCTCCAAAGTGTTCGTGTCTTGAAGTCACGAGTATATTCACGAACCCTTGAACGTCGGCTGCCGCTTGGCAAGAAATGCGCCGACACCTTCCGCGAAGTCCGCGGTCCCGATGCACGCGCCGAACGCCTTCGCTTCGGCCTCCATTTGATCGTGCAGGGAATTGTCGAGCGAGCCGCGCAGCAGCGCCTTGGCCTGTCCGTAAGCAAATGTCGGTCCCTCGGCGAGCCGGCGTGCAAGCTTGTCGGTCTCACTTGCCAGATCGTCCGCCGGCACCACGCGATTGACCAGACCGAGCCGGAGTGCCTCGGGTGCGTCATAGACATCCGACAGCAACGCGATTTCCATCGCCTTGCGCAGGCCGACGAGCCGCGGCAGCGACCACGATGACGAACCGTCCGGGCTGGTGCCGAGCTTGGAATAGGCCAGCGTGAAAATCGCGGTGTCCGCGGCAATCGCGAGATCCGTCGAAAGCGCGATGCTCATGCCCGCCCCTGCCACAGGCCCATGCAGGCTTGCGATCACAGGTTGCGGCAGCCCCGCCAGAATTTCGAGGCCTTCGTGCAGCGGCTCCATGATCGTCGGGACATGCTTTCGTACTTCGTCTGCCGGTCCCTGGAACGCGGAGATGTCGCCGCCCGCCATGAATGCGCGGCCTTCCCCGGCGATGATGACAACGCGGTTTCCGGAATCCGCAGCCACGCTTTTGCAGGCGCTAAGAAACGCCTCTGCTGCGGCAACGCTCAGCGCATTCAGGACTTTGGGACGGTTGAAAACGATGCGGGCAATCGGCCCATCGACCTTCAGAATTACCGGCTGTTCATCGGACACTGATATCTCCCTGACGATTGTTCTTTAACAATCGGTAGGCCGGAAAATCCGGAGCGTCAACGCACAGTCAGACGTAGAAAGCTCATCACGCAGCCGACCGCTCCGAACACCGCCCCCAGTGCAAGCGCCCAGGTCGCGCCGTCGTGCCCGGCGAGGCCGAAGCACAGCGCGGCCAGCGCCGCGCCCGTGGTCTGTCCAATCAGGCGCGCGGTGGCGACGATCCCGCTTGCCCCGCCGCTGCGCCCGGCCGGTGCGCTGCTCATGATGGCCTTCATGTTCGGGGCCTGAAAGAAGCCGAAGCCGCAGCCGCAGATCGCCATGCGCCAGACGATATCGAGGACGCTTGGCGACGGCGGCAACGTCGCCAGCAGCGCCATTCCGATACAGAGCATGAGCAGCCCCAGCCCACCCAGCGTCCCGGCGGAATGACGATCCGACAGCCTCCCCGCGATCGGCGCCATGATCGCGACAACGACCGACCATGGCGTCATGAAGAATCCGGTCTCAACCTGGGTCCGGTGCAGCACGTCCTCGAAGTAGAACGGCAATGACACGAACGCGAGGCCCTGCACCGCGAACGAACACACCGCCGTGGCGACCGACAGCGAGAACATCGGCCTGCGAAACAGGTCGACGGGCAACATCGGGGCCGGATGACCCGCCTGTCTGCGGATCAGTAACGCGCCGAAGATGACCGCCCCTACAAGCTCGACGGCGACAACGGCAGCAGACGTCCCGTGCGCGGCGCTGCCGATTCCCACGATGAAAAGACATAGGCTGATCGACGTCAGCAATGCGCCGGGGATATCGAAGGAATGGGCCGCGCGCGGCATCTGCGGCAGCGTCTTGATGCCGATCAGCATCGCGGCCACGCCGAACGGAATGTTGATCGCAAACAGCCACGGCCACGATGCCACCGACAGAATGCCGGACGCGAGTGCCGGACCGAGCGTAAAGGCTGTTGCCACCACCAGCGCGTTGTTGCCGAAGCCGCGCCCGTGAAGACGCGACGGATAGACGAACCGCACGAGTGCCGTGTTGACGCTCATCACCCCGGCCGCACCCAATCCCTGCAGTACACGTGCGATCAGCAGCGTGGGCAATGACCACGCCAGCGCGCAGGCCAGCGAGGCAATCGTGAACAGCAGCAAGCCCCAAAGATAGATGCGCTGATGGCCGACGATTTCGCCGAGCGCCGCCAGCGGCAGCAACGTCGCCACCATCGCGATCTGGTAGACGTTCACGACCCAGATGACGTCAGCGGGTGTCGTGTTCAGATCAGCCGCAATCGCCGGAAGCGCGATGTTGGCGATCGCGGTATCGAGCGCAGCCATCGCCAGCGCAGTGAAGATTGCAAAGATAGCCCACCGCCTGCGTTCGGGCGGCAGACCATCAGTCACCGGAGGCAGCTTCGCTGAAATTGCATCCATTCCGCGAAGTGTCCTGAAAGCGGGGTGCGCGTGGCGTGATGTGTGTATGTAGCCGGAATAGGCTCCGGTCGGCACTGGCGGCGCTGCATGCGGCATATGCGCGCCGCAATAACAGCTACACGATCCCGTGAGCGTTCGCCTGCACAAGCGCTCAAGGCGAACTCAGCGAGTCCTCTCCGAGGTAGCGGATGCGCGCCTCGGTCCATTGTTCGTTCTGGATCGTATCGAGGATCGCAATCGACAGGGGTTTGCGGAGCGGGCTGTCGGGCGGCACCGCGAACGCGTAGTTCTGCGCTTCGATGGAGATATCGAGCACCTTCAGCCGCGACGCATAACCCTGACGGATGGCCCAGGTCAGCAGCGGCTTGTCGTAAACGAAGGCGTCGAGACGGCCGGCACGCAGCGCCTTCAGGCCATCGCGGGCCGTATCATAAGGCTGAAACTTGAGCTTGCGCCTGATCAGATCACCCTCGGACGACGTTCCCTTGACGGTGCCGACGCGAACGGATGCCAGATCGGAGACGCCGGTGATCGTTCCCTGAATTTGCGATGTGGTCAGCACCGATGTGACGCCGGCCGTGAACACCGCAATCGTGATCACCGAGACCACCAGCCAGATTGTCGCGACGAACCGTCCCAGAATGGTTTGCGGCCCCTTCTCCGCCGACGATCTCTGCGTCATCGCGAGTGTCGACCACCACACGCTGGAGCTGATGCCCTTGGTGACGCTTCCGCCGAAATACTCGTTCTGCCGCCGCTCCAGCAGCCACACGAGAATGCCGGCGCCCAGCGTCAGCCCGATCAGCGCGACAATCGCCTGCAGAAAATTGAACGACGTCATCGCCCGGCGCAACGTGCCCCAGTTCATTACGCTCACGATCGGAACGGCGATGCCCGTACCTGTCGAATAATAGGTCTGCGTGAAATCGAGAATCTTCTCACGTTCTCCGGTGACGGTGATCGCGCCGACCGCAACGTCGAGATTTCCGGCCGCCGTTTCCCGGATCAGCTCCGGCATGTTTTTCAGTTCGGTGAACCGATACTGCAGCTTCGCCGCATGCGCGACCTGACGCCAAAGCTCGACGCTGAGGCCTGACCACGCGCCATCGGCGCCCTTCACTGCGAACGGCGGCGCATCCTTTACGCCGACCAGGAGTTCGCGCTGCGGAATTGCTGATGTCGTGTCCTCTGCCTGCGCGAACGACAGGGCCGAGAACAACATGATCACCAGACAGGCTATCCGCAGGACCATCATTTCTCCGCGCATGGACGCTATCCGCAGGCACGCTGCGAATCCGATAACAAAGCTGTGACAGAATTTGATGAGCGGCGCCTTACGAAAATGCCGCTATTTCGCAGCGTCGGCCATTTGTGCGGTCTCGAAAAGCCGCCGGAGCCGCCCGTTTTACGCGGCCGCAGAAGTACTGCTATACCTGACGCCACCCTCAGCACGTATGACCCAGAGAGCAATCCCATGAAGGCTTACGTTTACGGCGCGAACGGCGCCGCAATCACCGATGTGCCGAAGCCCTCACCGAAGGGCACGCAGGTTCTGGTGAAGGTCCACGCCTGCGGCATGAACCGCGCTGATCTGGGGATGATCAGGGGTCATGTTCACGGCGCAGCGGGCGGTGTCGGCACCGTGCTTGGCATGGAATGGGCCGGCGAAATCGTTGAACTCGGCCCAGATGCAAAGGATGTGAAAGTCGGCGACCGTGTGATGGGCTCCGGCCCCGGCGGCTACGCGGAATATGCGGTGACCGATCACGGCCGCCTCTTCCCAATTCCCGCGTCCATGAGTTTCGAGCAGGCCGCATCGCTGACGCTGGCGCTGACCACCATGCACAACGCGGTCGTCACCAACGGCGCGCTTCAGCCGGGCCAGAGCCTGTTCGTACAGGGCGCCAGTTCAGGCGTGGGGTTGATGGCGCAGCAGATCGCCAAGCTCAAGGGCGCCAAGCTGGTGATCGGATCGTCCACGGACGCCGCGCGCCGCGCGCAGCTCACCGCCCACGGTGCGGACATGGCGATCGACTCGAACGATCCGGCATGGGTCGATCAGGTCCTGAAGGCCACAGACGGCGCGGGCGTCGATGTCATCATCGATCAGGTCTCAGGCAAACTCGTCAACCAGAACCTGGCGGCGACCAAAGTGCTCGGCCGCATCGTCAATGTCGGACGGCTCGGCGGCACCCACGGCGATATCGATTTCGATCTGCATGCGGCGCGCCGTATCCAGTATATCGGCGTAACCTTCCGCACCCGGTCGATGGAGGAAATCCGCGACATCTTCGCGAAGGTCAAACAGGACATCTGGCCCGCGGTGGAATCCGGCAAGCTGAAGCTGTCGATCGACCGCGTGTTCGCGTTCGGCGACATCGCGCAGGCTGTGGACTACATGTCGGCGAACAGGCACTTCGGCAAGATTGTCCTTAAGCTCTGATCTGCTTCACTTTCTGCGAATGATACGCATTTTGAATCGCGAACTCCCGCATTGACGTTCACTGCGCGGCCGTGACAAGACCCGCGCATTGAGGAACCGATGAGCGCAGTCAAACAACGCGTCGCCGTCATTTCGATCGCCGCCAGCGCCAGCATGGCCGCGGTCAAATTCGCCGTGGGCGTCGCCATCGGCAGTATCGCGCTGATCTCCGAAGCCCTGCACTCGTCGGTCGATCTGATCGCCACCGTCGTGACATGGATCGTGGTGCGGGTGTCCGACAAGCCCGCCGACGCCGAACATCATTACGGCCACGGCAAGCTCGAAAGCCTCTCGGCACTCGGCGTCATCGCCCTGCTCTACATTCTGGCCGGCGGCATCGTGGTCGAATCCTACAGCCGCCTGCGCGAAGGCGCAGCGCCGCCGACATTGACCGCTTTGCCCTTCGTCGTGCTGGTGGTGGACATCGTGGTGAACTTCTGGCGCGCGCGGGCGCTCCATCGTACGGCGATGGAAACCAAGAGCCAGGCGCTGGAGGCCGACGCGCTGCACTTTGCCTCGGATGTGCTCGGCTCGTTCGCCGTCATCATCGGCCTTGGCCTGTCCGCCTTCGGCTATGCCTGGGGTGATGCCGGCGCAGCCATCGCGGTCGCCGTGCTGATTTCAATTCTGGGACTGCGGCTCGGCAAATCGACCATCGAGACGCTGCTGGATCGCGCGCCCGAAGGCGCATCCGAGAAAGCCGAAGAGGCAATCCGCGCCATTCCCGGCGTCGTTGATGTGGAGCGGCTGCGCGTGCGCATGGTTGGCGCCCGGCACTTCGTCGATGCGACGGTGCAGGTGCCCCGCACCTACCCGATCGACCGCATCGATGCCATCAAGCGCAAGGCGCAGGACGCGGTGACCGGCGTGCTTCACGACGCCGATCTGACGTTTACCGCCGTGCCGGTGGCACGCAACAACGAAAGCGTGCGCGAGCGAATCATGGTGATCGCCCGCAATTCGGGTCTGGCGATCCATCATGTGACCGTGCACGACCTCGGCGAGAAGCTGACCGTCAGCATCGACCTCGAGGTCGACGGCGACATGCCGCTGAACGAGGCCCACGACATCGCGCATGGACTCGAACACGCCATCCGCGATGAATTCGGCGCCGACGTCGAGGTCGATACCCACATCGAGCCGCTCGAGCCCGAACTGCCGCACGGCACCGACGCTGCCATAAGCCGTGTCGAGACCATCCAGCAGGCCCTGACGCGATTCGCCACCGAGAGCGGCGCGATCCATGACGTCCACAATGTGCGGGTGCGCGACACCGATGCCGGCGAGATCGTCAATTTCCACTGCCGCGCGGTGCCGTCGATGAGCGTTATCGCGGTTCATGAGAAGGTCGATGAGATCGAACGCGCCCTGCGCCGCGCGTTTCCATCCGTGAAGCGAGTCATCAGCCACGCCGAGCCAGCGCGTTAACCCTCTTCGCTCACCTCGTCGTCATCGCGAGGAGCCAAGGAGCCAAGCGACGAAGCAATCCAGCTTTTGTCTGCCGACTGCTCTCTGGATTGCTTCGCGACGCGTGCAATGACGATTTGCGCGCGCCGTTCTCGTTTCGGACTCAGCATCACACGCAAAAACGAGTCTGAATTTCCTTGGGACAACATTTATTTCGCATTAACGATTCGTTGACTCTCGACAGCGTGGGAAAAGTGGATTCAAATCACATTCGATTCGGAGGGTTGGGGAAAACCTCCCGAACGGGGTGCAGACAAGAAAATTCGAGGGGCAAGGAATGGCGCGTTCGCACGCAGCGACAACGTGTGTCCAATCCGATTCTATCAAGGGATTGGCACAGTCGATCGCGAAGCCGGCATATCACCGGCTGCTGATTGCGGAGCCTGCGTTGCGACGCGCCGTTCCCACCCTGATCATCGCCTTCCTCATCACGATCTGCATCGGTGCATTCGTCCAGGTCGTCGACCAGACCCGGCAAAAGCGTGCGTCCATCAAACGCGACCTCTCCGCGCTGGCTGACCTGCTGGCGGAACGTCTCGACCGCGCGGGCCCTGTTCGTCAGGATCGCGCGGCGTCGGCCGAGCGGCTTCAGAGCCTGTTGCCCGGCTTGGTCCCCTCATGGGGCACCGCCGCCGGCCGCCATATCATCGTGACCAGCCCCGAACAGCGCATCATCGCGCGCATTCCCATCGACACCCCCGCCGAGAATGCAGGACGCATTCTCGACGTGTTGAGCGCCACGGCGAAACTCAGCGCTCTCGGCCAGACCAGTGTGATCGAGGTCGAACTTCCGGGCGGCCCCCGCGCCCTTGCTACCCAGCGCATCGTGAAATCACTGCCCGGCCAGGTTATCATCGTTCAGGAACAGGTTGAATCGCCCTGGCGCTCCGACGCCGCGCTGCAGATCACGCTTTCGGCGACCACCGGCTTCGTGGTGCTGATCCTCGGCTTCGCGTTTCACTGGCAATCGACCCGCGCTCGCGAGGGCGATCTCATCAATGACGCGGTTCGCTCGCGGATCGACACGGCGCTCAACCGCGGCCGCTGCGGACTGTGGGACTGGGACCTGTCGCGCGGCCGGATCTTCTGGTCGCAGTCGATGTTCGAACTGCTCGGGCTTGAAAGCCGCAGCGACCTGCTGACGTTCGGCGAGGTCAACGCGCTGGTGAAATCCGACGACATTGACCTGTTCCACATCGCCGACCAGCTCGTCTCCGGAAACCTCGATCATATCGATCAGACGTTCCGGATGCGCCACGCCAATGGGCATTGGATCTGGCTGCGGGTCCGCTGCGAACTCAGCCAGGGCCAGAACGGCGGGGGCAGCCACCTGATCGGCATCGCAGTGGACATCACCGAACAGAAGAGCCTTGCCGAGCGAACCGTCGAAGCCGACCTGCGGCTGCGCGACGCCATCGAAACCATCCCGGAAGCCTTCGTGCTGTGGGACGCCGACAACCGGCTGGTGCTCTGCAACTCGCACTTCAAGCGCCTGCACAAGCTCCCCGACTCCGCCGTCAAGCAAGGCACCTCCTACGAGACCGTGATCGAAGTTGGCAGCATGCCGGAAATCCGCACCCGGCTGCCAAATTCAGTGGCCCCCGGCGCCCGCACCTTCGAAGCCCAACTGGAAGATGGAAGCTGGCTTAATATCAGCGAACGCCGCACCAAGGACGGCGGTTACGTCTCCGTCGGCACCGACATCACCCAGATCAAGCTGCACGAGCAGAAGCTGATCGACAACGACATGCGCCTCACCGCCAACGTTATCGACCTCAAGCGCTCGCAGGCCGAACTCGAACGTCAGGCGCAGTTGCTCGCCGAACTGGCGCAGAAATATGCCGACGAGAAGACCCGCGCCGAGGAAGCCAACCAGACCAAGTCGAAATTCCTCGCCAACATGAGCCACGAACTGCGCACCCCGCTCAACGCCATCATCGGCTTCTCGGAGGTGATGGGCAGCGGCATGTTCGGCGCGCTCGGCTCCGAGAAATATCAGGAGTACTGCCACGACATCATGACCAGCGGAAATTACCTGCTGGACGTCATCAACGACATCCTCGACATGTCGAAGATCGAAGCCGGGCGCATGAAGCTCGATTACGAACCGCTCGACCTCGCCCAGACCCTCACCGAATCCCTGCGCGTCGTCTCGGGCCGCGCCGAGAACAAGAACCTGACGGTGAATGCGGACATCCGCGGCGCGATCCCGATTGTCGCGGACCGCCGCGCCATGAAGCAGATCGCGGTGAACCTGCTATCGAATGCAGTGAAGTTCACGCCCGACGGCGGCAAGGTCACGGTGCGCAGCCGGATTCGTAACGGATCGATCATGCTGACCATCGCAGACAGCGGCATCGGCATTGCCCCGCAGTCACTGGCGAAGCTCGGACGGCCGTTCGAGCAGGTCGAAAGCCAGTTGACCAAGAGCTACCACGGCTCGGGCCTCGGGCTTGCGATCGCCAAGTCACTCGCCAACCTTCACGGCGGCTCGATGAAGCTGCGCTCAAGGCTTGGCGTCGGCACCATCGTCTGCGTGATGCTGCCGTGCGGACACGGCGAGCAGACCGCGCCCGGCATTATTGCCGAGACGTCCCTTCAAGCAATTTCAGGAAAACCTCGCGCACGTCGATCTGCGTCTCACGCACGCGGGCCTCAAGCGACGAAAAATCCGGCGCGTCGCCAGCCCGCGTCAGCACCCGCAGGAGATCCTCCCCAGCTGTTTCCGGCTTGAACTTCTCGGTCACACACAGACGGATGATCTGGGTCAGATCATGATAGAGCCGTGATGCCGCACGCAGGATATCGGCATCGGACTGCGACAGAACTCCAAGCCGCGCGGCATTGTCCAGCACCTGCACCGTGCTGACATCGAGGATACCCGGCTTGTCCGCGGCGTGGATCAGCTGCAGATGCTGCGCGATGAACTCGATATCGACCACGCCGCCGGCGGCATTCTTCAGGTCCCAGATGTCGCTCTCGCCCTTTTCCTCGGCAATGGCGCGGCGCATTTCCAGAACGTCATTGGCGATGATGCCGGTCTCGCGCTTGCGCGTCAGCACATCGCGGATGACGGCTTCGATCTTGGCCTGAAAAGCGGGCGACGCTGAAATAACGCGGGCGCGCGTCAGCGCCATGTGCTCCCAGGTCCAGGCTTCGTGTTCCTGATACTCGGAAAAAGAATCGATCCGCGACGCCAGCGGCCCGGCCCGCCCCGATGGCCGCAGCCGCATATCGACCTCGTACAGCACGCCGTAGTTGGTCCGCGTTGTGAAAGCGCTGATCAGGCGCTGGGTGAGCCGCGCGAAATATTGCGAACCTTGCAGCGGCCGCGTGCCATCCGAGTCCGGCGAGTCATGGTCGAAGTCATAAATCAGGATCAGGTCGAGATCGGAGGACGCCGTCATCTCACGGCTGCCGAGCTTGCCCATCGCCACAATGGCGGTTTCCTGATCCTTGATCCGGCCGTGTTGCTCCGCAAACTGGCCCATCACCAGACCATTCACGGTGTGTGCGATGCCCTCCGCCACATCGGCAAAGGCAACGCTTGCGTGCTGCGCCGACACCGTGCCGGAGAGAATGCGCGTGCCGATCAGGAACAGGCTCTCCTGTCCGAACAGCCGCAGCCGATCCAGAAACTCCTCGTAGGAATTTGCGTCGGACAAAGTCGCCGCAAGCCGCGCCGACAGTTCGTCCTGATCCGGCATCGCGCCGAAGAAGCGCGGATCGATCAGGCCGTCCATGATCTGCGGCTGCCGCGCCAGCATGTCGCTCAGGCGCGGCGCCGCGCCGAGTACGAGCGCGACCAGCGCGACCAGATCCTTGTTCTGGCTCAGCAGCGAAATTAGCCGCCCGCCCCGCTGCAGCGCCTGAAGAAAACGGTCGAACGCCATCACGGCATCGTCCGGCTCTTCGGCACGCGACAGGCCGCGCATCAGGTCGGGTACGAATTCGTTGAAAGCCTGCCGCGTCGCATCCACCCGGAATACGCGATACTCGCCGCTCAGCCAGCGCTGAACGGTTTCCGCCACCATCTTCGGCTTTTTGAATCCGAGCGTGAGCAGATATTCGAGCAGCCGCTTGTCATCCGGCCCCGCGCCGTAATCCACGTCCGGCAATTTTTCGGTGCCGGCCGGATCGCCTTCGAACAACCGGCTGTAGTGGTTCTGCACGCAGTTGAGATGCGCCAGCAGATCCCCGGCGAACGCGGCGCGGTCGTTATATCCGAAGAACCGCGCGAAGCGATCGACCGCCTCTGCCTCAGTCGGCAGGCTGTGCGTCTGCTCATCGGCGACCATCTGCAGGCGATGCTCGACCCGCCGCAGGAAGTCATAGGCCGAGGTCAGCTCATCACGCGCCTCGATCGTAATCCAGTTGCTGGCTGCGAGAATGTTCAGCGCTTCCAGCGTCGGGCGCACGCGCAGCTCGGGATGCCGTCCGCCCGCGATCAGTTGCTGGGTCTGGGCGAAGAATTCGATCTCGCGAATGCCGCCGCGGCCGACCTTGACGTTATGGCCTTCGACGGAAATTTCATTCTGGCCGCGGAACGTCTGCATCTGCCGCTTCATGTCGTGGACGTCGGCGAGTGCGGCGAAATCCAGATGCTTGCGCCAGACGAACGGCGCGATCTCCGCCAGCAGAGCGTCGCCAGCCTTCTGGTCGCCGGCGCAGGGAAACGCCTTGATCATCGCGGCGCGTTCCCAGGTGCGGCCCTCGCGCTCGTAATAGTGCAGCGCCGCCGCGGTGGAAATCGCCACCGGCGTCGACGCCGGATCGGGCCGCAACCGCAGATCGACGCGGAACACGTATCCGTCAGCGGTGCGCGATTGCAGCAGGCGCGACAGGCCCTGCGCAACCTTGACGAAAAAAGGCGACGGCTCGATGCCTTCGGCCAGCGAAGGCGCCTCAAGCTCGTAGAACACGATCAGATCGATGTCGCTGGAGTAATTCAGCTCGCCCGCGCCCATCTTGCCCATCGCCAGCACCACGAGGCCGCTGCCGACTTCCGGATGCTCCGCATCGGGCGGCAGCAGCCGTCCGCGCGCGGCCTCCTGCTTGAGCAGGAAGCGAATGGCGCATTGAACGGAGGTCACCGCGATGTCGGTCAACGCCCGGGTCACCCGCATCACCGGCCAGACGCCGCCAATGTCGCACAGCGCAATCAGCAGCGCAGCTCCGGATTTCATCCGGCGCAGCGCCGTCATAACCTCGGCTTCGCCCGGCGCGGCGGTGACGTCGTCCACCGCCCTGCCGATCAGCGCCGCGAGATGATCGTCGGGATTGGATTGCAGCAGGCGCACGACGCGGCCCGCGTCCGCGCGCATCAGGTCGAACAGATAGGGCGACGCTTCCGCGATGCCCTCAAGAATCGCCTTTGCCTGCGGGAGGGAGCCGGATATGGCCTTGAGCGCGGTCGCGGCCTCGGGCGAAATATCGCCCAGCCAGTCCGCGAGCCGCCGTTCGGCATCTTCAGGCGCGAACAATTTCGGTCCGGCCACGAAACGGGCCGCCAGGGTGGGTCGGTCCGTACCGCCCATCTCAGGTGAACTCATACTGTCTTCTGTTCCACGCCCCGGCTCGGGATCACAAGCGTCACGCGCAGCCCCGGCTGGCTGTCCGCGAGTCGCAGGCCGCCACCATGCAACGTCGCGACAGCCGATGCCAGACTCAAACCGAGCCCGGAGCCGGGCTGGGTGCGGCTGGCCTCCAGCCGGACAAACCGCTCGACCGCCCGCTGGCGGTCCGCCTCCGGGATACCGGGCCCGTGGTCTGTGACACTGAGAAGAACATTGTCCCCTTCCCGGTGCGCCTCGATCAGAATGTCGGGCGATTTTGCAGCACCGCTGTCCGGAGGCGGCGTCACCGGCTGGCCATATTTAATGGCGTTCTCGACCAGATTGGCCAGCGCCTGGCTGATCAGCTCGCGGTTCCCGTGAATTGTCGCAGCGTCAGCCGCCACTTCAAGGGTCAGGCCCTTGTCCTCGGCGAGCGGCTCATAGAGCTCATGGATGCCGTGGGCGACTTCGGCCGCGTCAAAGTCGATCATGTTGTCGCGGGCCTGGCCGGATTCGGCGCGCGCGATCATCAACAACGCATTGAAGGTGCGGATCAGGCCGTCGGACTCGTCGATGGTACGCTCCAGAGCTGCGCGGTATTCGCTCTCATTGCCCGCCTTCGCCAACGCTTCCTCGGCGCGGTTGCGAAGCCGCGTCAGCGGCGTCTTGAGATCGTGGGCAATGTTGTCGGAGACTTCCTTGAGGCCGACCATCAGCGCCTCGATGCGCTCCAGCATGGCGTTGAGATTTTCCGCGAGCCGGTCGATCTCGTCGCCGCTCCGCCCCACCGGCAACCGCTCGGACAGATCGCCCGCCATGATCCGCTGGGTGGTGCCGGTCATCGCGTCAATCCGGCGCAACACGCGCCGTGCGACGAACACGCCGCCGCCGAGACCGAGCACGACCACGATCAGGACCGACCATTGCGCGGCCTTGGCAACAATGGCGAACAATCGCCGCCGCTCCTCGAGGTCACGGCCAACGAGAATGCGGAAACCGCCGGACAGCTGCGATACTTTCACCAGCGCGTAGTGGCTCTTGGTGTCGGTTTCTTCGAGTCGCTTGTAAAAGGTTTCGGCCCAGCCGGGATGATCCATCACGCCCGGTTCGAGTGAGGCCACGTTGCCGGCGACACCCTGCCCTTGCGGTGTGGTGACGAGATAAAGGTTGGCGCCTGGACGCAGCGCGCGGCCCTCGACCGCGGCGACAAGCCCGCGCAGGCCGCCCTTTGTATATTGCTCGGTCAACTCGCTCAGTTCGGAATTGACGGTGTCGGTGATCTGTTCGGTGATCATGCGCCGCGTGTTCCAGGCGAAGTAGCCCAGCAGCGACGCCGCAAACAGCGCAAACAGCAGCAGATAGACCAGCGTCAGCCGGAACGCTGTCGTTCGTATCAGTTTACCGAATGCCGTCACGAACCATGTACCCGGCACCACGAATGGTGTGCAGCAGCGGCTTGTCCTGCCCCTTGTCGATCTTGGAGCGCAGCCGCGAGATGTGCACGTCGATCACGTTGGTCTGCGGATCGAAGTGATAGTCCCAGACGTTTTCGAGCAGCATGGTGCGGGTCACGACCTGCCCCGCATGTTTCATCAAATATTCCAGCAGCCGGAATTCGCGCGGCTGCAGCGTGATCTCGGTCGTGCCGCGCTTGACCTGATGTGAAAGTCGATCGAGTTCGAGATCGCCGACGCGATACGTCGTTTCCTCGGAGGGCCCGCCGTGACGGCGCGACAGCACCTCGACCCGCGCCAGCAATTCCGCGAATGAATAGGGTTTCGGCAGATAATCGTCGCCGCCTGCGCGCAGACCCTTGATGCGGTCATCGACCTGGCCCAGTGCGGACAGGATCAGTGCGGGCGTATGGTTGCCTTTGGCGCGCAGGGTGCCGATGATCGACAGCCCGTCGCGCTTGGGCAGCATACGGTCAATCACGAGTACGTCGTACTCGCCCGACTCGGCGAGCGCGAGACCTTCCTCGCCGTCGCTTGCATGGTCGGCAATATGACCGACCTCGCGAAACGCTTTCACGAGATAGTCCGCCGACTCGCGGTCGTCTTCAACGATGAGCAGTCGCATCTGTGATTCGGTCTGGATCTGAGCAGCGGAGCTTTGTGTCACCATGGCGCGATGATCGTCCTCATGCAAGGCAGCGAATGACGTGCCCGCGGCCGTCAGCCCCTTACATAAAAACGGGCGGCGAAGCTGGGGGACTTCGCCGCCCGCACTGCACGACCGACTGGAGTGCGATCGCGCCGCTTTCGACGGAGGGGGGCGTTTTCCATCGAAAGCATCTCTGCATGATGCAAAAGCAGCATCACGCCCGGATTTAAGGGACGGGCTTTTGGCCCGCCCCCGGGAAGGAGCCGTCGGCGGGGGCTACTATGCCGGCGACAACTCCCCATCTCGTCCTCGCCTCGCGGCGAGGATTAACTTTGATCAGCCCTTGGCGACCGGCATCGCGACGAAGCGCGACGAGTCTCCAGACTTCACGCGAACCAGAACGCTGTTCTTGTTCTCGCTGCGCGCGGTGTTGATCGCCTCGCGAACTTCAGCCGGATTGCTCACCAGCTTGCCGCCGACTTCGAGGATGATATCGCCTTCCTTGAAGCCGCGTTCGGCCGACGGGCTGTTCGGATCGACTTCGGTCACGACCACGCCGTCCTTGCCCGCGCCGGCAACGCTGTTCGCCGGAGCCAGTGTCAGACCGAGGTTCGGCACCGTTACGTTGCCGCGTCCAGCCTTGCTGCTGTCCTTCTGATCGGTATCGGCCTTCGCGGCCTTGGCGTTCGGCAACTCGCCGAGCGTCATGTTGAGGATCTTGTCCTGGCCCTTGTGAACCACGACGAGCTTGACGGTCTGGCCGGGCGCCATGGCGCCGATGGTGCGGGCGAGTTCGCGCGCATCCTTCACCGGCTGGTCATTGACCCGCGTGATGACGTCACCGGATTCAACGCCGGCCTTGGCGGCCGGACCATTGACCTGAGGCTCCGCCACCAGCGCACCTTCCGGCTTCTTCAGGCCGAGGCTGTCGGCGATCTCTGGCGTCACCTGCTGGATCTGGACGCCGATCCAGCCGCGGCTGACCGTACCCTTGTCCTTCAACTGCTGGACGACGCTCTTCACAGTCGATGCCGGGATCGCGAAAGCAATGCCGACGCTGCCGCCCGACGGCGAGTAGATCGCCGTGTTGACGCCCATCACGTCGCCTGTGGTGTCAAAGGTCGGGCCACCGGAGTTGCCCTTGTTCACCGGCGCGTCGATCTGGATGAAATCGTCATAAGGTCCGTTGCCGATGTCGCGGCCACGCGCCGAGACGATGCCCGCGGTGACCGTGCCGCCGAGGCCGAAAGGATTGCCGACCGCAAGCACCCAGTCGCCGATGCGCGGCTGACTGTCGGAGAGCTTGGCGAACGGGAGGTTGCTGACGCCATCGACCTTGATCAAGGCGAGGTCGGTGCGCGGATCGGTGCCGATCACCTTCGCGGTGTGGACCTTGCCGTCGTCGGTCGTCACTTCGACCTTGTCGGCGCCGTCAACGACGTGATTGTTGGTCACGGCAAAACCGTCTGCCGAGATGAAGAAGCCCGAACCCTGGCCGGTCATCTGACCACCGCCACGGCCACGCGGACCACGTCCCCCCGGGGAACCATCCGGACCACCGAAGCGGCGGAAGAAGCGCTCCATCGGCGAGTTCGGCGGGAACGGATTGTCTTCCGGGTTCGCGCTTTCGCCAGTGGTTGCTGCCTTCTCGGCCAACTTCACGCGCACCGAAACCACCGACGGCTTCACGCGCTCAACGATGTCGGCAAAGCCGATCGGCTGCTGAACCTGACGAACTTCCTTGTTGACCTGCGCATGCGCGGTCGTGGTGAGCAGGTCGAAGTTGTTCGACGGGCTGAGGCCATAGGCGGCAACACCCAGACCGGCGACCACCGACGCCATCAGCGCGAACTTGCGCGCGGAGAAAATGGAGCGGCGGGGAGCGACGTAGGATGGAAGCTTGGAAAGATCGGTGGGGCGGTCGGTCATGAACAATCTCCAGGAGGACGGCGGAAACGGGGTGCGAATCTCGCGGTGCATGTGTGCACCTGTGCTCTGGAAGATGGGGCACGCGGCCTTACCGCGCTCTGACGGGGGAATTAATGTTTTGTAATAAAATCAGGTCGCGCGCGGGCTTTTGAGGCCACGCGAAACGACACCCCGGAACGGCCAAAAAACGGCTGTTCAGCGGGGCTTTTCCGGCGATTCCTGAGCAGCGATCAGCTTCTCCAGCCTCGCCTCTTCCTCGGGGGTGAGTTGGAATGACGCACCCTCCTCGCTTGCGGCCGCGCGATTGCGGCGGCGGTTGCCGAACCATAGCGTCAGCCCGCCCCCGGCCAGAACCAGCGGGGGAATCAGCCACAACAGCAGCGTGCGGCTCTCAACGCGCGGCTTGAGCAGAACAAACTCGCCGTAACGCGCGACGAGGAAGTCCATCACCTGCTGGTCGGTACTGCCCGCCGCGATCCGCTCGCGCACCAGCAGGCGCAGATCGCGCGCCAGCGGCGCATCGGAATCGTCGATGGACTGGTTCTGGCAAACCATACAGCGCAGCTCGCGCGACAGGTTGCGCGCCCGCGCCTCCTGCGCAGGATCGGCCATAATCTCGTCGGGCTGCACGGCGTAAAGCGCCGACGGCATCAGCATCAGCGTGATTGCGAACAAGGCCGGCAGGATGCGTTTCATCGCGGCTACTCCGCCGCCTGCAACGCGCCGGCTTTCTTGCCGGCCTTTGCCGGTTTCGGCGCACCGACGCGCAGTCGCCGGTCGGTCAGCGACAGCAATCCGCCGAACGCCATCAGCACCGGTCCGAACCAGATCAGCAGCACCATCGGCTTGTGATAGATGCGCACCGCGATCGATCCATCGGCATGAGCGTCACCGAGAGAAATGTAGATCTGGCTCGCGCCCCGCGTCAGCAGCGCGGCTTCCGTGGTCGACATGTTGCGCGTCGCGAAGTTGCGCTTCGACGGCGACAGCATGCCAATGGTCTTGCCGTCCAGCAACACCGTGAAATGCGAAATCGCCTCGCGGTAATTCGGGCCCTGCTGTTGCGTCACGTCGTCGAGCCGCACCTGATAGCCGCCGACAGTCACGACATCCTTCGGCTGCATCGACGCGATGCTCTCTGAATTCCAGGTCGTCTCGCAGACGATCCCGATCAGCGCGATGCCGAGTCCGGCATGAGCAAACGCCGAGCCCCACGTCGAACGCGGCAGACCGCGCGCACGATGCAGCGATGTCGTCAGCGGCGCACGGAACAATTGCGTGCGCTCCACGATGTCGGTCATCGCACCGATCACCACGAACACCGCAATGCCGATCATCAGCGGTGCGAACGCGCCGCCGCCCTTGATCCATGCCCACAGCACAGCCATTGTCACCAGCGCAACGATGCCCGCCGCCGTCAGGCGTTGCGATGCGCCGACGATGTCGCCGCGTTTCCACGCCAGCAGCGGTCCGAACGGAACAGCGATCATCAGCGGCAGGAACAACGGCGCAAACGTCAGATTGAAGAACGGCGCGCCGACCGAAATCTTGTCGCCCGTGAGAACCTCCAGCGCCAATGGGTATAACGTGCCGACAAAGACCGTCGCGCAGGCTGTGGTCAGCAACAGGTTGTTCAGCACCAGCGCGCCCTCGCGCGAGATCGGCGCGAACAACCCGCCCTGCTTCAGCGTCGTCGCCCGCCACGCATAGAGGCTGAGGCTGCCGCCAATGAACAGACACAGGATCATCAGAATGAACACGCCCCGCGACGGATCGCTGGCGAAGGTATGCACCGATGTCAGCACGCCCGACCGCACCAGGAAGGTGCCGAGCAGCGAGAGCGAGAATGTCAGGATCGCAAGCAGAACCGTCCAGACCTTCAGCGCCTCGCGCTTCTCCATGACCACGGCAGAATGCAACAGCGCGGTACCCGCGAGCCAGGGCATCAGCGAGGCGTTCTCCACCGGGTCCCAAAACCACCAGCCGCCCCAGCCGAGTTCGTAATAGGCCCAGTACGAGCCCATCGCGATGCCGAGCGTCAGGAATATCCACGCCATCAGTGTCCACGGCCGCACCCATCGTGCCCAAGCGGCATCGATGCGGCCTTCGATCAGCGCGGCAACGGCGAACGAAAACGAGATCGAGAAACCGACATAGCCGAGATAGAGCATCGGCGGATGGATCGCGAGGCCGATGTCCTGAAGAATCGGATTGAGATCGCGCCCTTCCATCGGCGGATTGGCGATCCGCGCGAACGGGTTCGATGTGGCCAAAATAAAGAGATAGAACGCCGCGCCGATCCAGGCCTGCACCGCCAGCACATGGGCGCGCAGCGAGCGCGGCAGGTTATTGCCGAACGCCGCCACCAGCGCGCCGAACAGCGCCAGGATCAGCACCCACAGCAGCATCGAGCCTTCGTGGTTCCCCCACACGCCCGTGAGCTTGTAGATCATCGGCTTCAGAGAATGGGAATTCTCGAAGACGTTCGCGACCGAGAAATCAGATGTCACATGCAGCCAGGTCAGCGCGGCGAACGACGCCGCGGTAAACGCGAACTGCGTCAGCGCGGTGGAGCGTGCGACATTCATCAGCGCCGGATCGCGCAGGCGCGCGCCGATCACCGGCACCACCGACTGAATCAGCGCCAGAACCAGCGCCAGCACCAGAGCGTAATGTCCCGCCTCGGCGATCACTTTGCGGCTCCCTGCACGCCCGGTGCCTTTTGCGGCTTCTTGTCGTAGTCGTCCTTCCAGTGGCCGGTCTTCTTCAGTTCCTCGGCGACGGCCTTGGGCATGTAGTTCTCGTCGTGCTTGGCAAGCACCGTGTCGGCCTTGAACACGCCCTGCGCATCGAGCGCGCCTTCGGAAATGATGCCCTGCCCCTCGCGGAACAGATCCGGAAGAATGCCCTGATAAGTCACCGGCAAGATTGAGTTTCCGTCGGTGACCTCAAACTTCACTTTAAGCTGCTCGCCGCGCACCAGCGATCCCTCGCGCACCATGCCGCCGAGGCGGAAGCGCTGACCGGGCTGGATGTGCTTTTCGGCGGCCATGGTCGGCGTGGAAAAGAAAAGGATGGAGTCGCGCAGTGCATTGAGGACGAGCGCAGCTGCAAGCGCCAGCACCGCGAGCGAACCTCCGATCAACGTCAATCGCCGTTGCTTGCGTGTCATGCTCTTTCCTTTGGGAGCATGACGTTATCCGAAAACCGCTTCACACTTTTCGGCGTCATGCTCATTATCCATCCAGTCCAAGGCTTCTCAGACCGTCGTTCAGAAGTTGGAGCCGCGTCGCATCGTTGCCGACCGCCTGCCGCGCATCGCCGAGCGCAGCCTGCGCCTTGTCGCGTTCGCCGAGAACCATATAGGCCCGCACCAGCCGCAGCCACCCCTCGACATCGTTGCCATTGTCCTTCAGCCGCGTGGCGAGGCGATCCACCATGCCGCGGATCATCGTGTTGCGGTCGTCTTCGGTCATATCCTTGGCGGCCGCAATGGTGTCATCGGACAGCTTCGGCGCGACGACGCCGACGCGCATCAGCGCTTCCTGTATCAGCGGACGCCACGGCGCATCCTGCGGCGCCGACGCCAGCATCGCGCGCCAGATGTTCGCGGCGTCATCCTTGCGGCCGTCCTGCTCGGCGGCGACGCCGGCGAAATAACGCGCCTTCACTTCGGTGGGATCGAGCGCGATGGCGCGGTCGAATTCGGCTTTGGCGTCGGCGGTCACCACGCCGCCGCTCGCCGCTGCGATGGCCTCGCCGAGATCGGCGCGGCGCGATGCGCTCTCGCCGTTGTAATTGATGGCATTGCGCCAGGCGCGCGCCGCATCGTCGTAGCGGCCGATCCGCGCCAGCACCGGCGCGAGCACTTCCCAGCCGCGCCCGTCGGTCGGATTTTTCTCGAGATGGGTTTCGACCTGCGCCACCAGCTTGTCCATCGACGAGGTCGCGACCGCGGCGCGGCTGCGCTCCGCCAGCGGAAAGTCGCCGAGCGATGGCGAGCCAAACGACGCGTAGAGCCCGACCGCAACCAGCGGCAGACCGGCAAGCGCGATCAGGGCGACGACGCGGCGAGACCAGAGACTCGACGGCAAGGATGCACCCGCCTCGGCGTCCGACGCTGCGAGCAGCCGGCGGCTGATCTCAACGCGCGCGGCTTGGGCCTCGTTCGCGCCGATCATGCCCGCCGCCACATCGCGCTGAACTTCGGCGAGCTGGTCCTTGTAGACCACCGTTTCGCTGCCCTCGCGCGCCGAGCCGTTGCCACGGCCCAGCGGCCACAGCACGGCAAATACCGCGGCGGCCGTCATCAGCGCCAAAACGAACCAGAGCGTCATTCCACGAAGTTCCCGGCGAAACCAGAACCGTTACAAGCAGTCATTCCGGCCGGGTTACACCATGGCTGGCGGGAGGGCGCAATTGACATTTCTGTCACGGATTCAATGCGTTTTGGGGCCAAAGTTCGGCCATTTCAGCAGGAAACGGTGTTGGGGGACTAGGGCGTGAACCCATAGTTCGGAACCGTCGACGGATGCCCGCTTTGGTGCGTAATCCGAACTCAAGTCAGACATTGCGGCACTTCCGAAAAGTGCCAATAGCCGACATGATAATGAGGCCGCCACCCGAGGGGGCCTTAACGCCATTCGATTCCGAATACATCAACAGGCTGCTGGAAGCCTTTGAGATGGCAGGGACCAATGTTCGTGACATGCAAGCGATCCTGGATGCGACCTTGGACGGCACTTGATACAAGAATGGCATCGGGCTCGGCCAACTGACACAAACGAGCAGCCAGTTGAACGGTCGCGCCAAAAAGATCGTTGCTGTCCGCAACCGGTTCCCCGACGTCAATACCAATTCGCACTTGAAGCTTCTCCTTGCTTGCCAGGTTGAAGGCTTCGAACGCTTGCTGGATGGCGCGGGCGCATTGCACGGAGGCAGCCGCGTCGGCGAAGGACGCCATGATCCCGTCGCCAGTATGCTTGACCACATGCCCACCCTTGTCCTTCAACGCGCGGCGAACCAGCGCGTCATGTGCCCGAACCATCTCCACGGATCGGGCGTCCCCAAGACGCTCAGTCATGCTGGTAGAGCCGACGATGTCGGTGAACATAATGGCCCGCAAGGCCGAGTCGATTATGGTCTTGTTTTCCTCGCCGCTCGGTTCCGGATCAGACACTCTCCCCAGAAACGCCTGGACGGCTGAGAGGTCCACTTCGATCACGTCCTTCGCCACTTCGCCGTGAGCTTCGTCATGAACCCGCATCGCAGTTTGGATATCCGGTGCGTCGATGAGACAGAAGCCCGTACCGCGCGTTTCATCAAACCAATACGTCAGGAAACGAACTCCGTACTGATCTTGCACTTCCAGGTCTTTTCGATGGGCCTCAGCGATATCGGAAGCTGTCAGGCCTGAGAGATCGTGTCGGTCGAGGAAAATTGGCACTGGCGTTACTCCCCGTGCGCTCTGATGTCTGCTTTGGGTCATTCGCGCCGATTTTGGCATGCCTGCCGCATGTCCAGTTAGAAGATAATGCAAGAAGTGGGTTGTCCCGTACTGCACAACCGCCGGGCGGCGTTGCGCTGGATCAACCTGCGCGCGGCTGCTTGACGGGCTTTGCGGTCTCGGCCGCCTTGCGCTCGACCGGCCGCGCCATCTCGGCGGCCTTGCTCATCAGCGTCGCGTAATCCGGGCCGAACATCACCTCGCAGAACCGGATCGCGGCCTTCATCTGCATCAGGCGGAAGGCGCGGACTTTCTGGTCGTGGGTGCGCAGCGATTCCACCAGGGTCTCGGTGGCCTTCTCGACATAGTGCTGCAACTCGGTGTGGGCGCGCAGCGACACTTCGTTGATTGCAAGTTCGCTGGCGTAGTTGCGGCACAGCGCGACGAAGTCGATCAGCGCCGCAGTCTCCTCGACGTCCACCGGATCGATCCGGTTCGCAGTGGTCACGTCCTTGTCCGGCCCCTGCCGCAGCAACCGGCGCACGCGGCCGGGCACGCCGTCGATTTCCGATTGCAGCGAATTGGAAATTTCGGCGCGGATCGCGGCGAGTTGCCTGCCCCACGCCGAGTCCGAGCGGATGTCGAGTTCGGTCCGCAGACCGCGAACGCCGTCGTGCAGCGTCTTAAGGTGATTGGAGGTGTCGGCGAACTGGCCGCGCTTGATGTCGCTGCGCAATTCAGAGGCGATCCGCGACAGATCGTGGATTGCCATCGTCACGGTCGCGCCGAACGGCGTGCTGGCGACGCGGATTTCATCGTCGGAGGCCGCGACCATAATCCCGAGGCGAACGATCTGCCAGGGTGCCGCCAGCCGCTGCATCACCAGAGACACCGCGAACGGCAGCACCTGCGGGGTTTGCAGCGCGGGCTGGTTCAGCGCGGCCATCGCCGAGGCGACGTGGGAGTCTGCAAACACCCGGATCTGCCCGGGCAGCTTGGCGCTGAGCTTATCGAGCACATCGCTGGCGTTGAGGACAGCGCCTATCGGCGCAATATCCTCAACCACGCTCGGCGCGCCGAGGCGGCCAAGCGTCCGCTGGCGCTCTCCGCTGGAGAGAGCGCCGGTCACATTGGCAATGGCGTCGGAAGCGGCGATCTGCATGGTGCGGACCGCTGCGTTGATGTCCGGTGTCGAGCCCTGAGCCATGGCGGCCTCAAAGGCGTGAACCGCCTCGGGGCTGCCCTCGCGGCCGAGCCACATCCAGATCGGAGCCAGCGACGACCGCCTGATCTGGCCGGGCCGGATATGGGCAACATTCTCGACCAGAAACGGCTCGAGCGGACGGAACACCCGCCGCATCGGATCGTCGGTGCGCGGGGTCATGTCCTCGCTCGATGAGCGGACGATCATACGCAATTGTTCGAGCACGAAACTCGCGACAGCCACGTCCTCGCCGCGCTCGATCGCACGCTCGAACTCGCGCATCAGCAGCGCCTGCGCCTTCGGCGGAAGCTGCCCGAGATACTCTCTCAATCGCTCGATCGACGATTGGCTCATGCGCCCAAACGCTCACCTTGACTGGAAGCCGACAGGGCCCCACCGGGTGTCTTAGCCGGGACGTCGTTAATTTGGCGTTGAGGAAGAGGGGTTTGCGAGCATTGCCCGATCGGATTCAGCCCTGTCGGCGCTGGCGAAAGGCCGCCACTTTGTTGCGGTTGCCACACAGGGCCATGCTGCACCACCTGCGCCGGTGTGACTTGGTCCGGTCATAAAACCACATGGTACAGGTCCCGTCCTCGCATTTGCGGATAAGGTTGAAGTCTCCTGTGGCCAGAAGTTCCGCGGCGGACTCCGCGACCGGAGCAAGCAGTTGTTCCGGCGTTTTGGTGGCGCGGCGACGCTCAAGGCGCAGGCCCACCTCCTCGCAGACCAGCTCAGAATGGCTGGGAGCTTTTGCCAGGAAGTCATTGAGCGGCTTGGGATCAATCCTGCCGCCGTTCTTGCGTTCGCCGACCAGCACGCGGACCGTCTCGCGCAGCAACCGCCCGAATTTCAGCAAGCCTCGCGCCTCCGTTATCGCGCCTTGCTCGTACCAGCCAGCTCTTACCAGCCACGGCACGACGTCCGCATCGGAACTCCATGAATCGACGGGCTTTCCGTCGATTTGCGCAATCGTGTTCAAAAGGTCTAGCGCCGGATGATCGGCCGCGACGACCGGCCAGGCGGCCTCGCTCCGATCCAGGACATGGGTTGTCATTGGCCTCTCCATAACGAACCAACGTAACCGTTAAAATATCATTTGACAAGTTACAGGCATCGCCAGTAACTGCTAATATACATTTCATCGGTTACAGAGGATCAAGACCATGTCCGCCACGACTTTCGCCTCCGTCCCTCGCGTCACCGTCCGGACCCTCGAAGCCGATGGCGTCAATGTGTTCTACCGTGAGGCAGGCCAGCCGGATTCGCCCGTCATCCTGCTGCTGCACGGTTTTCCCACTTCGTCTCACATGTTCAGGGATCTCATCCCGCAGCTTGCCGGCAAATATCGCGTCATCGCGCCCGACCTTCCCGGCTTCGGCTTCACCACCGTTCCCGCGGCCCGCAACTATCACTACACGTTCGACTCGCTGGCAAAGACAATGCTTGCGTTCGTTGATGCGATCGGTCTGAAGCACTACGCGATCTATGTGTTCGATTACGGCGCTCCGGTCGGCTTCCGGCTTGCCCTCGCCCATCCCGAGCGTGTCTCGGCTATCGTCTCGCAGAACGGCAACGCTTATGAAGAAGGTCTGAGCGACGCGTGGAATCCGATCCAGCGTTACTGGAAAGATCCTACATCCGAGAACCGCGATGCGCTTCGCGGCTTTCTCACCCTTGAGGGCACACGCGGACAGTATGTGACCGGCGTCAGTCATCCCGAAACCATCGCGCCGGAATCCTACATGCTCGATCAGGCGTTGCTCGATCGCCCCGGCATTGCCGACATCCAGCTCGATCTATTTCTGGACTACGCCTCGAACGTCAAACTCTATCCAGCATTTCAGGCTTACTTCCGCTCCGCCAAACCGCCCACGCTGGCGATCTGGGGCAAGAACGATCCGTTCTTCATTCCTCCCGGTGCGGAAGCCTATCGCCGCGACAATCCCGATGCCGTTGTGCAGATGCTCGACACCGGGCATTTCGCGCTGGAGACTCATGCCCGGGAAATTGCCGTCGCCATCGATCGACTCATGAGCCATGCGGCTGCGTAAGCGTATGAATCAAAAAGCCGCCCCGCCCGTCAGATGACGGACGGGGCGGCGATGAAGAACGCATCTGAAATGAATCGGCGGCGCGATCAGCCCACTGCCGTCCAGGTGCCGTCGGGGTTGCGGCACGCCGTTCCGCGCTCGATGGTTGGCTGGCCATTGATGTAGACGGTATGGGTGAAGGCCCGGCAGCGGTTGCCACGCTTTACCTGGACCGGGCCAGCAACAATGTTGCCGTAACGGCCGGAATCCGGATTTCGCCAGTCCATGGGTACACCGGGCGCACCCCGATCGAGGGCATTCATCTCGGCCTCATAGGCGTACTGCCGATCCTGATCGTCCATCGACGCGCCGATCCGGTTCCCGATCAAACCGCCAATCGCCGCACCCGCCATCGCGGCCCCAACGCGCTCGCCCGTGCCGCCGCCAATGGCCGAGCCGATCAACGCGCCACTGACCGCACCGAGCACCGTGCCGGAATTTTCCTTCGGACCGCCGTCAGCGGCACAACCGCCGAGCGCAAGCGTGGCCGCGAGCAGAATGGCTGTCTTTGGATAGTACATATAGTCGTCCCCAAATTCGTGGCGAACGAAGATCGTCCGGCGAGCGCTTTGGAATGGACGAATGGGGCGAGAGAGCGGCGGCCCTACACCCCCGGCAGCACCAGTTCCGCCCTCAGGCCGCCGATCGGAGCCGCGCCGAGCTTGAAGCTGCCGCCGTAAAGCTGGGCCAGATCGGTCACGATAGAGAGACCGAGGCCGGAGCCCGGCTTGGTTTCGTCCAGACGCTGACCACGGCGGGCCACCTGGGTTCGCTCGGTGGGTGACAGACCCGGACCATCGTCATCGACGATGATACGCAGGATGGGATCGAGCCCATTCACAGTGGAACGCTCCATCAGCACTTCGATGAACACCCGCTGATGCGCCCACTTGCAGGCGTTATCGACGAGATTGCCGGCCATCTCTTCAAGGTCCTGCCGCTCGCCGCGAAACTTCGCGCCCTCGTTGATTTCCGCGTCGATGAGGATATCCCGGTCGCGGTGGATCTTCTCCATCGTCCGCGCCAGCGCCTCGATCACCGGCGCAACTTCGGTGACGGTGCCGATGGTGGTCACACGCGCGGCGATGCGCGCGCGTTCCAGATGATGCGCGACCTGATCGCGCATGATGTCGGTCTGTTCCAGAACCTTGGCCGCGAACGGATCGCCGCGATTGGTTCCGGCTTCATTGACGATGACGGAGAGCGGCGTCTTGATCGCGTGCGCGAGATTGCCGACATGGGTGCGCGACCGCTCGACGATGGCCCGGTTCGCATCGAGCAGCGCGTTGGTCTCGCGCGCGAGCGGCGCGATCTCCTCCGGAAACTCGCCCTCCAGCCGCTCGGCCTGCCCCGAGCGGATGGCGGCGAGCGAACTGGAAATCCGCTTCAGCGGCGCGAGGCCGAACCGCACCTGAAAGATCGTGGTCAGCAACAGGCCGACGGTCAGCGCCGCGAACGTCAGCGCGAGATAGGTATTGAAGGCCCAGGTTTCTTCGGAGATTTCAGTGGCGTCGCCCGCGACGGTGGCGAGATATTTTCCCTCGATGCCGAGATCGACCGGCCGCTCCACCATACGCAGGTGCTGGTTTTCGGGACCGGTGACATAACCCAGCCGCACGCCGGACTGATCGAGTTCGATGCCCTGATCTTCAAGCCTCGGCAGCGAGGCATCCCACAGCGAGCGCGACGCGCGCACCTCGGGTTTGTCGCCATCGGTACGCGCCATCCGCCAGTACCAGCCGGACAGCGGTAACTCGAACAGCGGCTCGCCGAGCGACTGTACGGACCTTTCGGACTTGTCGCTCTTGTCGTTCGGATCGTCAGGCTGCGCCGCTTCGGCGATCAAGGTGCGGAGATAGAAATTGAGCCGGCGGTCGAAGGCGCGCTCGGTCGAGCGCTTGTAGACCGTCGACAGCACAACACCGGTGATGACGAGGATCAGCACCACCCAGGCCGTCGCGGACAGGAACAGGCGTGTCGCTAAGGACTTAGTGCGCATTGGTCACGGGCGGCGGCGTCAGCAGATAGCCGAGGCCTCGCACGGTCTGGATGATGTCGACGTCGAGCTTCTTGCGGATGCGCCCGACGAACACCTCAATGGTGTTGCTGTCGCGATCGAAGTCCTGATCGTACAGATGCTCGACCAGTTCGGTGCGCGATACCACGCGGCCGGAATGATGCATGAGATAGGCCAGCAGCCGGTATTCGTGCGACGTCATCTTGATGGGATTGCCGTTGACGCTGACGCGGTTGGTGCGGGTATCCAGCATCACCGGCCCGCAGGTCAGTTCGGACTGGGCATGGCCCGCGCTTCGCCGCAGCAGCGCGCGGATACGCGCCAGCACTTCCTCGAGATGAAAAGGTTTGGCGACATAGTCGTCGGCGCCGGCATCGAAGCCCTGCACCTTGTCGCTCCAGCGGTCGCGCGCCGTCAGGATCAGCACCGGCATGGTGCGCTTGTTGCGCCGCCAGGCTTCCAGCACCGAAATGCCGTCCATCTTGGGCAAGCCGATGTCGAGCACCACGGCGTCGTAAGGCTCAGAGTCGCCGAGAAAATGCCCCTCCTCGCCGTCGAATGCGCGGTCAACGACATAGCCCGCATCGGACAAGGCCGTCGTCAGCTGGCGGTTGAGATCGGGATCGTCTTCGACAACAAGAAGGCGCAATGTCGTCTCCGGATGGTAAGCCTGCGATAGGCTAACATGAACGGCACGGCGGTGAATGCCTCATGAACAAAGCCGCGCCGGAGATTACTTTTTCTCCATACTCACTTCTTGATCACCACCGCCTTGACCAGCCTGTCGAGCACGCCGGGCGTATTTTGGCCGGTGGCGACGCAGACCTTTTCGCGGGTCCGGCCGCTCATGTAGACGCCTAACACGCCGAATCGGAAGCCCCAATAGCTGACCAGCAGGCCGGTCGCGCCGATCAGGGCGTTGATCGCCGTCATGTCGCCGGTCCAGAATTCGTGGACCAGAACGGCCCAGAGCGCGGCGCACTCCAGAGTTAATTCGCCCACCAGCGCGATGTTCGTCACCGCCGCATCGGCCAGAGGTGCGACGCCGAGCGCCTGCGCCCTCACCCATTCCGCCCCCGCGCGCGTCTTGCCGGCGCCGCGTCCGCCGATCATCAGCCACGTCAGCCATGGCTGACCGTTTGGCGCGATAACCGGAGGCACTTGATGATCGTGCGCAAACACATCCCAGCGCGAAAACACCAGCTCCATTTCAGCCCGGGTCATTCCCTCCAGCAGGAAGCGGCGCTGCGCCAGCGACCAGCCCTTCCAGGCGTCGCGAAAGTTCGCGGCGGAATTCGTCGAGATCTCGGGGAACGGCGTCGTCATCGGCGGCTTTCGCGTTATCGTCTCCGCGCTCCTGCTCGCGCAGCCGCATCACTTCTTTCAGCGTGCGCGCGAGCGACGCCAGCACGCGGGCGCGGCTTTCGGTCTCGATGCGCTGTGCGGGAGCGACACGCGTCGGATTGCCGATGATGCGTTCGATCTTCGACAGTTCACGCTCGATGGCCTCAGAGACGCGCGCAACCAGCGACGTCGCAGGAGGCTGATCCTGCGGTGGATCGGCGGCGATATCCACCGCCGTTCGCCGCTGCTTGCGCGGCTTACGCGCGGCTTTCGTTCTCGCACGATCCAGCGCCTCGACCGCCTCATGGTCGCGGGGATCGGTCTTGGTGTTGTCCGGATGTTCGTTGAGGACTTTTGCGCGCGGGCGCTTTTTGCCGTCAGGCTTCGCCGCAACGGGCTTTTTCGATGTGGTCTTTTTGACCGCGACTTTCTCGGCTGATTTCCTGGCGGCTTTCTTCGGAACGGTCTTCGCGCGCTTCACACCTTTCGCCTTCGCCGGTTTACGAACCGGTTTCGGCGAACGAATAATCGGCATGGTCGCGTTGACTTTCGGTCAGCGAAAAGCCGCCGCCCTGCAGGGCGCATGTGCGCATCGCAAGGTGACGGCTCAGATCTTGAAGCGTCTCAATAATGTGCGGACGTCACGTCCGGAAGAAAACGAACCAGACGATCGCCAGCACGAAAATCGCCGCGATGGTGCTGATGGTCAGCAGCGCCAGGATGGACGGCCCCGGCTCCGCTCCACGTGCTTCGGTGGGCGTCTCAACAATGCGCCGCTCGCCCTCGACGTGTTCGACTTTTGCCATTGCGTCCTCATTGATTCGAATGCGCGAAACAGCCCGCGCAGTGTATGAAGGGCAACGCCTTATGACAGAGGTGGTTCCTGATTGGTGCGCCGCCTCGCAGCCATCTCTTTCAATGTGCCTTCAGCGCACAACTCTGGAGCATGCCTGAACCCTACTGCGGGAGCGTCACGCTGTCAAGGATTATTTTCCTATATCTGATTTCAATGCACCGTATGCCGCTGACGCGACATTTCGGCCTGCCGCAGCAACTCGAGCGGCAGCCAAGGCTTCTGCATGAACAGGACATCGTCTGGAATGTCCTCGACGCTCTGCCCAGACGTCACGATGACATCGATGTGCGGGAAGCGTTGCCTTGCGATCGATGCGAGCTCGAGTCCTGACATGTCACCATCGAGGTCGATGTCGGCGAACATCAGCGTCAGGTCGGCTCCTGCTTTCTCAAGCACGACAGCGGCGGCTTCCGCGCTCATGCACTGAATGACGTTCATGTCGCATTCTTCGAAAATCAAGCTGACGAGTTCCTGCTGCAACTGATCGTCTTCCACCACGAGAACAGTGTGCTTAAAGGCGCGTCCCATCGGGGCCTCCCATTCCATGAACAGGGGCAATGCGCGGGAGCTGCATAAGTTCGTGAAAAGGGAGAAGGAACAAAGTCCGCAGCAGCACGTTTGACCGAAAACGAGGTGCGTCATGAAAGAAGCCGTGGAGCGTGTGATGAAGGCGTTTGCGCAAAAGCACCAGCAGATGACGCCGGAACAGGAACGCAAAGTGCGCGACGAGGTCTCTGATTTTATTGCTGAACTTCTTGAAAAGCGCGCCGCGCAGCTCACGAAGTTCGGCGACACCCGATCGCGAGAAACAGAGCCGCAGATTTGAGTCTGATTGAACGGAAGTTGTGACAGCCCGCCTTACCACGGCGGGCTTTTTCGTGAGCGAGTGGAACTCGATGCGGAACCGCAACGGCTGCGACACGGTTTCCATCTGACAGTGTGGAGATCCGTCATGACGCTCCAGGAGTCATCTCAAGAGTGTGTTCTCGACGCGGTTCTGCGGGCACGCGGCATTCTGGCCCAGTACATCGAGCCCGGCCCGCATGATTGCGCGCAAACGCTCAGCCGGTTGTTCGTGATCTTCGACGACGACAGACTGGCCACCGCCATCAATCTCCTGAATCTGGAGACGGCTGGCGCGGCGATGACCGAGGCGGAGGCGGCTAAACGCTCACCCACCGCTCATCCTTATAGTCAAACCACCGGCTGAAACGCTTTCCGTCCCATTCGTATTGCAGGTGCCGCTCCTGCACGGGCACGCCCACGACATCAGGCCAGAACGCCGCGATGCATGCGCCGCCTTCATCCCGCACGCTTGGATAAACGATGCCGTCGCTGCCGTCGTCGCGGAGCTTTAAAGCGAACGGCCGGCTGTATGCATAGCTCTCGCGATCCAGGATCAGCCGCTTTCTCTTGTCGTCGAGCTTCAACACATCGTGCAGCGTTGCGTTGATGTGGCCCAGCAGCACGCGCATGTCCTCGCGGCGCGGCGGGTCGTTCGAATCCGCCGCGAAGCGCGCGAAGTGATAGCCGGTTTCCTTGATCGCAGTCTGCAATGTGCGCGCCGCGTAATAGACCCCAAAGCTGCCGTCCGAAAACCGCGAGCCGTTGCGGTTTACATGGGTGAACGGCGCCATCACCCACGATGCGTTCGGCCCGGTCACGCGCCGCTCCGGCGGCACCAGCGCAATCTCGCCGGTCTCATCGCGCAGGCGCGGATTGGTCGCCTGTTCAAGGTCGGTCAGCACGTCCCACACGGCGGGATCATCCGAGACACGTTCGAACAGCGCGATCGGCGGATAACGCGAAGCGATGATGCGCCACGCCTCGCGCCAGCGCACCCGTGTTGTGGTCGTCATCTGAGAACTTGGCTGAATATACAGCCAACCAACAAAGGCTCCCACTTCGTCATTGCGAGGAGCGCTTGCGACGAAGCAATCCAGTCCTCGCGAACCCAAGGCTGGATTGCTTCGCTCCGCTCGCAATGACGGGATGTATCAAACACGCCGGTCACGACCACGGCGCGCGGGCGGCATCGACATAGGCGCGCACCGCCGCGAGATCCGTGACGTCGCCGGCGGTCATTCTTGCGAGAGGAGTCTGTCCCGCGAAGGAGCGGTTCGGGCGAAGCACCCAGCCGTCAGCCAGCGCGGCGTCGGAATAAACGATCTGCAACGCCTTCCAGATGCCCGCGATATAGCCGATCCGGCGCAGCGTATCGTCCGGCACCCGCGCGGCCTTGCCGCTTTTCCATTGAAAGAACGTGCGCTCGGCCGGGTTGCCGAGAATGCGCCGCGCGTCGCCGTTGCCGACGCCCCACCGGACCATGATCCGGAAGAAACCTTCCAGCGCCAGGCCGTGGCGGTCGGAAGGAATAATATCTGTATTTATCTGCGGTTTTGCAGGCATCAGCCCATCCTCTGCAATCTTGCATAAGATAGGAACCTCGCCTGCGGGCGTCAATGGCTTACCTGATCCCTGTCGGGCGGTTGGAAACGCAATTCTGGAGCATGCCGGAACCCTAACCCGGCAGTGTGACGCTGTCAAGGATTAATTTCCTATATCATCACCGACAAGACCCACATCCTGCGCGGCGCAGATGCCGACGCTAACCCGCTGCGGAATCTTCGCGTCGCAATAGCTGTTGCAGATGGGTCCATTGAGCCGGGAGCACTTCGCCATGCACGCCTGATAGGTGCAGGTTACGTCCGAAGGTCCGGCGGCAGCGGCCGTCCCCGGCATTGTGCTTGCGATCAGATGGACGATCAGCCACGCGGTATTCAGCATGACACCTGCTCCGTTTCGGAGAGTGCAGCACGGCGTGATGTCCCGCGCAACGCCGAGGGTTTCTCTCAACTGCAGGTCAGCGACAAGCTAACTATTTGCAGACGCCGCTCGCCTTGCGCTCGCGGATGGTCCTGTCGCAGTAGGTTGAGCATCCACCCTGCCGGCCGCCACCGCCCATCTTCTGGCAGCCCGCGACGCACGCCTCGTAAGTGCAGGCTTGCCCTCTGGGTTTCTGAGCATTGGCGGGATTTGCGCTCAAGATGAATGCCGCCAGAAAACAACCCGACACAATGCGAAGCATGAATCCCTCCCTGCAAATCTCCTCGGAGTATTCTGGAAGTTCAGCGGCGTTTCGCTTCGCCCGCAACTGCCCGTCTGGCTAGCTGGACAATCGCGAACGAGGTATCCCCTCGCCCTCCGCGCCGCGCCGGAGAAGTCCGCAACACCCCGGCGATGAACCCCGTCGCCAGTTCGCCTTATGCGCCGGAGTTCGTCACCGTTTCGCCTTTTCGCGCGAAACGGCGTTCGGGATCGCCCTACTCCGCCATCTCTGCGGCGGCAGCCTGCGGCGGCCCGGCCAGCGGGCGCTCTTCCATCAGCATCACCAGCGTCGCCGCGGTGGCAAGCAACGCGGCAGCAGCGCCGAACACGTAACGGAACGCGACGATCATATCGCTCGCAGCGATCGCATGCTTCGAACCGATCTGATGCTCGGCGCCGATGGTGAGATTGCCGCCGAGCATCATCAGCAGGATCGCGGTGAAGATCGCGACGGTGAACGACGCCAGCAATGAGCGGAAGAAATTCATCGCGCCGGTCGCCGTGCCGACCTGCGCGCGCGGCACGGCATTCTGGATCGAGACGACGCTGACGGGAAACACGGTGCCGAGGCCGACCGCCATCAGCGACAGCGCCGCGAGCAGTTGCCACAGCGGCAATGGCGTCGCCAGCGCGAGCGCAAACGCAGCGCAGGCGGCGAGGCTCACGCCGCCGATCGCCGCGCGCTTGTAGTGCTTGGTGTACATCATCGCGCGGCCCGCGGCCCATGCGCCAAGCACCGACACCGCGACCAGCGGAATCAACGCGAGCCCCGCTTCGCTCGCGGTGAGGCCATACACGACTTCATAGTACAGCGGCATGTGCACGGTCAGACCGATCATGGTGCCGATGGCGCAGCCGCCCGCGGCCATTGCATACGGCACCACCGTTCCCGACAGCAACGGGATCGGCAGGAACGGCTCCTGCGCGCGGCGCACGTGCCAGACGAAAGCCACGCCGAGGAATAGCGCCGATCCGATCATCGCAAGGATCGCGGGCGAGGCCCACGCAAAGCGATTGCCGCCCCATGTCAGCACCAGCATCACGATCACGGCGGACGCCATCAGCAGGACGCCGCCGAGCCAGTCGACCTTGCGCCTGCGATGGAAGACCGGAATCTTTTTCATCCGCGGCAGCAGCAGCGCCAGCGACAGCGCGCCGAGCGGAAGATTGATCCAGAAGATCACCGACCAGTGCAGATGTTCGGCGAACAGGCCGCCGAGCACGGGCCCGCCGATCCCGGCCGCAACCCACACCGATGAGAAATAGGCTTGGTACTGGCCGCGCTCGCGCGGCGATACCACGTCGGAGATCACGATCTGCACCAGCGGCAGGATGCCGCCGCCGCCGATGCCCTGCAGCGCGCGCGCCAGAATCAGCGTGAGAATGTTCGGCGCGATCGCGCACAGCACCGAGCCGAGCAGGAACAGCGACATCGAGACGATGATCATCGCGCGGCGACCGTAGATGTCGCTCAGCGTGCCGTAGACCGGCGCGACCGCCGTCGCCGACAACAGATACGCGGTGATCACCCAGGACAGATTGCTGACGTCGTGAAACTGGCGGCCGATGGTCGGCAATGCGGTTGCGACGATGGTCTGGTCGAGCGCGGTCAGGAACATCGTGAGCATCAGGCTCAGCAGGATGGTCCGCACTTCGCTCTTCGACAGCGGCGGCGCCGGCACGATCGGCGGCGCTTCGGTGAGGTCGATGACTTCGGTGGCGATGTTGGAAACGTCGTCCGGGTCCAGCGCCTGCGTTTCGTCCGCGTCGCCGCGCTGTCGATGTGTCTCGGTCATGAGCCTGAAAGTGTGGTCCGGGAAAGGACGTTATGGCGAATGGTCCAGCCTCGACCGGCCTGACCTTGAAATGCACGGGATAATGCTAGGTTTATCCTGTTTCGCGCGGCTTCATAAGCAGCGCAGGCGCATGGGTGCATCGCGCGGATGGATCATCACCTGCGCGTTATCTGCTGGTTGCCGGTCCGTCGATGGAACAGCGCGAGCTACTTGGACGCCGGACGCTTCTTCAGCCGCGCGCGTTTTGGAATTACGCCGGGCCACTGCACGATGTGATCCTCGAGGTCGGCTTCTTCGACCTCGTCCTCGCTGCCCCACACCCTGCCCTGCACCGACACGCCGGCTTCATGGACCGTGTTGGGATCGCCAGAAATCAGCGGGTGCCACCAGTACAGGTCGCGGCCCTCGGCCACGAGCTTGTAGCCGCAGCTCGGCGGCAGCCAGTTCAACGTCCGGACGTTCTCCGGCGTCAGACGCACGCAATCGGATACTTTGGCAGACCGGTTCGGATAGTCCTTGCAGGCGCACAACCCAGCATCGAGCAGCGTGCAGGAAATGTGGGTGAAGTAGATCTTGCCGGTGTCCTCGTCTTCCAGCTTTTCCAGGCAGCAGCGCGCGCAGCCATCGCACAGGCTCTCCCATTCGCTGTCGGACATCTCCTCCAACGTCTTGGTTTTCCAGAAGGATTCGCTCTGGGGCGAAGGCGGTCGAGGCCGGACTGTCATGGCTTTGAACCTGTCGGGGTCGCGAAACGTACTTATGCGAGATGCACGCTTTATGAACCTTGGCAGCGGCGGTGCAAGCGGCAAGATGGAGGTTGGCTTTTCCGGCACCGAAAAGGGTGGGCAGCGTTCACCCTCACCATCAAAAAACCAACGCGGCCATTGGTTTATGGTTCATGGTCGGCTAGAAGGTTGCGGATTCCCGGTGGCAAAATCATCTCTTTGATCGCCTTGGGGATGCCGTAAACTGATCAGCATCGTCTAACCAGCGCTTTTCATCCGGCGACTCGTGATCCGTACGGGACGTCGCGTCATTTGGATTAAGGGTTCCGGTGCGCCAGATCGTACCCAGCGAGTGGAAAAAGCGGTTCCGGCATTTTCTGCTGGACCTCGACGCGCGTATCGACTCCACGCTGTTCTCGTCGGGCGCGGGACTGCGCGAACTCTGGGAGCGCTATTCGACCTTCATGGATCGTTTCTATGTCGGCCGCTGGAAGCGCTGGGTTTTCATCGAACCGATTTCGGAAGGCGCAACCATCGGCCTTGCTGGCCTGGTGCTGATGCTCGCGCTGGCGGTTCCCGCCTTCCGCGAAACCTCCGACGACGACTGGCTGAAGAAATCCGATCTCGCGGTCTCGTTCCTGGATCGCTACGGCAACCCGATCGGCAACCGTGGCATCAAACACAACGACTCGATCCCGCTGGAAGATTTTCCCGACAACCTGATTAAGGCGACGCTGGCCACCGAAGACCGCCGCTTCTACGATCACTTTGGTATCGACATTGCCGGCACGGCGCGTGCGCTGGTTACCAACGCGCAGGCCGGCGGCGTGCGGCAAGGGGGCTCGTCGATCACGCAGCAGCTCGCCAAGAACCTGTTCCTCAACAACGAGCGAACCATCGAGCGCAAGGTGAAGGAAGCGTTCCTCGCGATCTGGCTGGAAACACGCCTGAGCAAGAACGAAATTCTGAAGCTTTATCTCGACCGCGCCTATATGGGCGGCGGTACCTTCGGCGTCGACGGCGCGGCTCATTTCTATTTCAACAAGTCAGCGCGCGATGTGAATCTCGCGGAATCCGCGATGCTCGCGGGACTGTTCAAGGCGCCGACCAAATACGCGCCGCATATCAACCTGCCAGCAGCCCGTGCCCGCGCCAACGTCGTGCTCGACAATCTGGTGGATGCCGGCTTCATGACCGAGGGTCAGGTGTTCGGTGCTCGCCGCAACCCCGCCAACGCGGTCGATCGGCGCGACGAGAATTCGCCGAACTACTATCTCGACTATGCCTTCGACGAGATGCGCAAGCTCGTCATGACGTTCCCGAAATCCTATACTGAGCGTGTGTTCGTCGTTCGCACTGCAATCGATATGAACGTACAGCACGCCGCAGAAGCAACCGTCGAAAACCAGTTACGCCAGTTCGGCCGTGACTATCACGCGACGCAGGCCGCGGTGGTTCTGGCTGATCTCGACGGCGGTGTCCGCGCGATGGTCGGCGGCCGCGATTACGGCGCCAGCCAGTTCAACCGCGCCGTCGATGCAATGCGCCAGCCGGGCTCGTCGTTCAAACCCTATGTGTATGCCACCGCGCTGATGAACGGATTCACGCCGAAGTCGATCGTGGTCGATGGCCCGGTCTGCCTCGGCAACTGGTGCCCGCAGAACTATGGCCGCTCATATTCGGGCTCGATGACGCTGACGACAGCGATCACCCGCTCCGTCAACGTTATCCCCGTGAAGCTTTCAATCGCCATCGGCAACAATCCGCGCAACCAGTGGGAAGCCGCGAAGAAAGGCCGTACCAAAATCGTCGAAACCGCGCGCAAGTTCGGCATCACGGCTCCCCTGATCGACACGCCGTCGCTGCCGATCGGCTCCACGGAAGTCAGCGTCGTCGAACATGCCGTGGCTTATGCGACCTTCCCCAACAAGGGACGCGCCGTGAAGCCGCATTCCGTACTGGAAGTCCGCACCGGCAACGGCGACCTGGTCTGGCGCTGGGATCGCGACGGCAAGAAGCCGACACAGGCAATCCCTGCCACGGTCGCCGCAGACATGGCGGAAATGATGAGCCACGTGGTCGATGAAGGCACCGCTCGGCGCGCACGGCTTGACGGCATTCCGGCGGCGGGAAAAACCGGCACCACCAACGCGTTCCGAGATGCCTGGTTCGTCGGCTATACCGGAAACTTCACCATGGCGGTCTGGTACGGCAATGACGACTACTCGTCGACCAATCGCATGACCGGCGGCTCGCTCCCTGCGCAAACGTGGCATGACATCATGGTCGTTGCGCATCAGGGCGTCGAAATCCGCGATCTTCCCGGCGTCGGCGCCGGCAAGAAACTGCCGCCGGATGCTGCCGCGGCGGCCAATGCAAACGCCAAGGCTCCCGAAGTGAATCCTGGCCCTCCGCCGATCCTGACCCGGCGCGGCGCAACCATCCTCGTACGCGTCGAAAAACTGCTCGACGACGCCGCTAAGACGGCCGCGCCCGGAAAGACATCCTCGAATGACACCGGCAAGCCGGTCCCTCCTTCCAGCGTGGCCTTCCCCGGCAGTTTCGCGTCGGCAACTTCCGATCCGGCGGCGCCTGTGCCACCGCGCAAGAACTAACCGCGTCATGATAGCGCTTCCATCGTGCGGCTGATCCTTATCACTCTCGTTACGCTGATGATTGCGACCATTGTCGGCCTCGGCACGACATGGATGACGGCGACGCGTGGCGTCAACGTCGGCACCATCAAGATTGGAGCATGGACCGCGCGTCCAAGAACCGGCACGAGCGACATCGACCCCTACTCGCGCGCCTCAGTGGCGCGCAGCGGCGAACTTCCGGTTGGCACTGGCGATGGCGTCATGTTCACGGCGACGACGGATGACACCGGCCGTGTGCTTGATGGACGATGCGATGTCGTCGTGAAAGGTGTTACGCCCGCCGCGCGGTTCTGGACCCTGACGTTTTACGATCCCAAGGGACGGCTCGTCGCCAATTCGCTGCAACGTTACGGCTTCACCAGTCAGGAAATCGTCCGCGGATCGGACGGCGGCTTCGAGGTTCGGATTACATCGCGGTCGCGCGCCGGAAACTGGCTGCCGACGGGCGGTCTCGATCGCTACATGCTGGCGCTGCGACTCTACGATACGCCAGTCGGCGTCGGGACGCGCACGCAGAAGGATGCGCCGATGCCCTCCATCGTAACTGTGGGGTGCCCATGATCCGCTGGCTGTTCGCAATCATCGGCGGCGCACTGCTTGGCGGTGTTGTGCATCTCGTCAGCGTGCTCGTGCTGCCGCGCGTCGCCACGCTCGATGCCTATTCGCGACTCGCGCCAATCACCAGGCTCAACGCCGTCACGGCGTTGCCCGCGGCAGAGCCCAGCAGCGCGCCGATGCCGTTTATGGATCCCGCTTTCGCAAGCGCGGCCTGCCGCTATGATCTTTCGAACGGGCCGCTCAAACTCACCGTGCCGGTGAGCCAGGCCTACACCTCGGTGTCGTTCTATACGCGCAACGATGTCGCGTATTACGCGATCAACGACCGTTCCGCCGGTCGGCGCGTGATCGAACTCGATCTGATGACGGCGGCACAACACGCCGAACTTCCGGAGGACGAGGAAATCACCGCCGCTGACCGGCTGATCATCGACTCGCCGACCACAACCGGTCTGATCCTGCTCAAGGCACTGGCCGCAGAACCCGGCCTGATGCCGCAGGCGCAGGCGTCGCTGGCCGCTGCAAACTGCCGCGTGCAAACCGATACGCCGCAAGCCAAGCGATAAGCCGGTTAGCCGATGCTGCCCGCAAATCTTTCGGCAAGGCGCTCGCGGCGGAAGGCTTCGCCGACAAAGTCGACAAACGCGCGCGTCTTAGCAGGCAACAACGCGCGGCTGGCGTAATAGACCGAGATCGAGCCTGCATCGGCGTACCACTGCGGTACCACCCGCACGAGCGCCCCGCTTCCGAGGTGATGCAACGCATCCGGCACGGCAATCAACGTCACGCCAAGACCAAGCAGCGTGGCGCGGCACATCGCGGAAGGATCGTTGAACACGATCGTGCCCGGCAACTGCACTTCAACTTCCGAACCTGCGGCATTGCGCATGGTCCAGTGGCGCACGCGCCCGGTGCGTGCGGCGCGCATCACGATGCCATCGAACGCGGCAAGTCCGGAAGGATCAATCGGCAATGTGCGGCCTTTCAAATAGGCCGGCGACGCGACCGCGATAATGTGCAGAGGCGCAAGCGGTTTTGAGATGACACCCGGCGCGAGTTCGATGCCGCCGCCAATACCCGCGTCGAAGTTCTCGGCGATCAGGTCCACCTGCCGGTTATCGAATTGCCAGTCGACACGGACGCGCGGATAGCGCGCGAGAAACGCGGGCAGCAGCGGCAGAATATAGTCCGCACCGAATGTCGGACTGAGACTGACCTTGAGCACGCCCGCAGGTTCGCCATGGTCCGTTGCCACTCCAGCGATGGCGGCCTGGAGACCTTCGAGATTGCCCCGGATCTCAAGCAGAAAACGCTCGCCAGCTTCAGTCAGCGTGAGCTTTCGCGTGCTGCGCTGAAACAAGCGAATCCCGAGATTCCGCTCCAGCATCGCGACGTTCCGGCTGACTGCGGCCGGTGTCAGCGCCAGACGGCGGGCTGCGGCAGAAAACCCGCCATTTTCAGCGCTTTGAACGAAGGACTCGAGATTGGCCAGCGTTTCCATGTCGCTATTTTATATGATTATTTGAAAATAAGTACAGCAATTACCTACTAATCTGCTGCCAATAAACAGGCGATATCGGGTCTGTCACCAGCCAAACGGAGCCAGACAATGTCCCAGCCAGTCTCATCCACCCTCCGCGGTTTTCTGATCGCCCTCGCCCTTGCTGGCAGCGTCACCCAGGCCCTCGCCCAGAACACGGACGCTCACCTCGAAGCCAACAAGGCAGTGGTGCGTACAGTCATCGAAGAAGTGCAGCGCGACGGCAACTTCGCGAATTTCGAAAAGCTGTTTGCAGCGAGCTACGTCGATCGGACCGCGTTTCCGGGATTCGCCAGCGACCGCGAGGGCACCCGCAATATCTACCTCACGCTTCGCAAGGCCTTCCCCGGCTTCCGCGCCGTCATCCATCGCCAGATCGCCGAGGGCGATCTCGTGACATCGCACAAGACCTACCACGGCAAGCATCTCGGAGAATTCAACGGCGTCGCCCCCACCGGCCGCGACATCACCTTTGAGGTCATCGACATCATGCGCGTCCGCGACGGCCAGGTCACCGATCACTGGGGTGTCACCGACATCGGCACGCTGATGCGCCAGATCAGCGCGCGCTGACCCGGCTTCGAGATCAATTCACACATCCAAAACCTGAAAGGACACGTCATGACCAAGACCATCGGAATTATCGGATCGGGCTCGATCGGTTCGGCCTTCGCACGCAGACTTGCCAGCGCCGGAATCGAAGCAACCATCGCCAACAGCCGCGGCCCTGCTTCGCTCAAGGATATCGCTCGCGAGATTGGCCCCACCATCACGGCCGGCACCGTGACCGAAGCCGCGAGCAAGGACATCGTTCTCGTCGCCGTCAACTGGTCGAAACTCCCGGCCGCGCTTGCCGGCCTCCCCGCCTGGAACGGCCGCATCGTGATCGACGCCAACAACCCGATTGAAGCGCCGCTGTTCAAGCCTGCCGAACTGAATGGCCGGATATCGAGCGAAGTCTTCGCCGGACTTGTACCGGGCGCACACGTGGTCAAGGCGTTCAACCATCTGCAAGCGCACGTGCTCGCGAGTGACCCGCAAGCCGACGGCGGCAAGCGCATACTGTTCTATTCCGGTGATGACAACGCCGCGAAAGCGGAAGTCGCAGCGCTGATCGACCAGCTCGGCTTCTTCGGCGTCGATCTTGGGTCGCTCGCTGTAGGTGGAAAGCTTGTCCAGTTTCCCGGCGGGCCGCTGCCGGTGCACAATCTGGTCAAGGTCGCCTGAACGCGAGAACGCCGCCCGCAATCAAAACTGCGGGCGGCGTTCTCGGTATCATTTACTCAGTCATCACTTGCCCAGATGCGGCCAGATCTCCAGCGCGCCGCGATAGATCATCTCGCCGGCAACGTAGAGGATGACCGCGAGGCCGACATAGGCGATCCAGCGGTGCTTCTGCAGCAATTTCGCAATGAACGACGCGGCAATACCCATCATCGCAATCGACAGCGCAAGACCGAACACCAAAACCCATGGATGCTCGCGGGCGGCGCCTGCGACAGCGAGAACGTTGTCCAGCGACATCGAGACGTCGGCGACGATGATTTGCCACGTTGCCTGAGCCAGCGTCTTGGTCGGTGCGCCTTCGACCGCCGCCCCATCAGACGTGACGGCACTTTCTTCCTGTCCGTGCCCAGCGCGCAATTCGCGCCACATCTTCCAGCAGACCCAGAGCAGCAGAATGCCACCTGCAAGCAGCAGACCGACAATGGCCAGTAGCTGGGTTGTAAGGCCCGCGAACACGATGCGAAGCACCGTGGCAGCGATGATTCCGATCAGGATGGCCTTGTTGCGCTGCTCCTTTGGCAGGCCGGCAGCAGCGAGGCCAATGACAATGGCGTTGTCGCCGGCAAGAACAAGGTCGATGAGGATGACCTGAAAGAGTGCAGTCAAGATTTCTGGGGTGAGGAATTCAAACATAAGCCGGGCTTCCCTTTTTGTTACGGAAGAGCGGCCTCCTGTCACAGGCGATTACGGACGCATCACAATACATGCCATCCACCAACTCGATCGAGTCAGTGCATCACACGGGCCGGACGTTGCCGCGTATCTAAGGGGCCACTCCAATTGAATTCCAGTCCGACATCGCAGCCTCGCGGCTGCCAGAGGGGCCCGGCCTGGTCGTCTACGTACTAGGTGTCTCCTATTGATCCTGAGTTCGGCGTTCGAACAGATGCTCGAACAATTGTACGACTTGTTCCGGTTCACCCATCACTGACGCTGCGCAACCGGTGATGACAAGGCCACCGGCAACATCCCAGAGATTCAGGTTCTCCGTATTTTTTTCGGTCCTGATCGAGAATGCCATGATTGCAGCAAGCGCCGCTGTTCCAAAAAACAGCACGCTCAATGCAGGCAACACCAGACGCTGTTCGAGCGAATAGGCGATAAAAAATGCAGGTAATGCAACGGCGAAACTCAGCGCAATCAGAGTTCCAAAGTTCCTGCCGAACAGAAACAGCCTCGCCATCGGGGAACCTGTCATTCCATCCCCCATTCTCTTCTCACAGCAAATCAGTGGCTCGATATTTCGGAAAGAAAACAGCCGATTGCAGACGGATACAACGCGACGTTCCGCCGCGTGTCCGAACGTCGCAGCAAGTATCGATGGAACCAGAAAGGATCAGCCGCCGACGCGCAAGGCCCGGCCGACGACGGGCGTCGCCTTGATCCACACATCCGACGCGCGCTGCGACAATTGGACGATCAGCCGATCGGCATCCGCGGCCATCGGATCGGGGGCATGGATGACCAGCCGGTCCAGCGCCCACCTGTAGGATGCAACTCGCTGTTGCAGGCACTGCTGCACCCACTGCACGACCAGAACATTCTCACGCATGCGCGCCTGTGCGTCGGCGTATTCGCGCGGGGACAGTTCCCCGACAATTCCAAGCGCCTTGTTGCGCTTGATGTCGAGATCGTTGACACGCACGGCGACAGGAATGAATTGATCGAGCATGACGCCGTCGTTGCGCACATCCTCCATCAATCCGCCGTAGGCAGCGGCCTGCGACCGATGTGGTTCATCGATCATGCGCCGTCCATACAGAGTCCGGTCGAAGACGACCGACTGCCGCCAGGGTGCCGGTATCGTTTGGTAATCGCCGAACACCGCTTTCCAGGCTGGGCGCGAGTGCGGCGGCTCAATGAAGTAATAGGCAAGATCGCGCAGCGACCGCTCCAGATCCGTCAGCTGGAATTGCGAAGGTTGACCGCCGAGGGCCGTGGTGGCCTCGACGCCAACCCACTTGTGCATGTCCTCGTGATAAAATGTCGAGCGTGTGCGGCCGAAATCATCGCTCGCGCAAGCCAGGCTGGCAACGAATGGCAAAAGATAGAGCGGATTACACATCGCGGCCCGGTGCTACAGCGTTGCCGATCCGGCGAGACTCTCGCCGGCAGAGACTCTGAACGCTGGTCAGGAACGGGCCCGGCGCTTGCGGCGGCGGCCTGGAGCCGTTCCCTCCTCCGGTCCGATTCCGTCGCTGGCTTCGTCAGCGTAGCGCTCGATCCGGATGGCGGGGAGAATCAGGATAGTCGCCGTTCCCTCGCGCGGGGCCATGTTCACATCCGGTCCAGCGCGACGCGCCGATGCGGTGACCGGAAATTCAACAATGGTGCCCATATCGATCTCTCCTGGCCGCCCTGCTTTT